>NZ_CP095845.1:3305000-3878994 GCF_025727575.1 Sphingopyxis sp. GC21
CTTCGCCCGCGCGGTGCGCGCGATCATGGCGGCGGCGATGCCCTTCTTTCTGGGGCTCGCGGTCGTTGCCGAACCGCTTGTCCTCGTCCTGCTCGGCGACAAATGGGCCGGCGCCATTCCGCTGATCCGTCTGCTCGCGATCGCCATGCCCTTCTGGACCCTCTTCACTCTGCTGCAACCCGCGACCGACGCGATGGGCCGGCCCGAGATCGCGCTGCGCAACGCCGCGATCGGCGCGCTCATCATGCCGGTCGCGTTTCTCGTCGGGGGCCATTGGGGAATCGCCGGGATCGCCGCGGCATGGATCGCCGCCTATCCGGCCCTGTTCGCTTTCGCCGCGTGGCGGTCGCTTCCGGTGATCGGGATGCGCGCGGGCGCCCTGCTCCGCGCCATCCTGCCCTCGGTGCTCGTCGCGATGGCGATGGCGGCCGCCGTGATGGTCGCCGGCCGCCTGCTCGCCCAAGTTTCGATGGCGCCCCGGCTCGCCCTGCTCGTCGGAATCGGCGCGCTGACTTATGCCGGCGGGCTCATGCTCTTCGCGCGCGAGACGATCGGCGATCTGGTCGCGATGGCGCGCGGCAATCCCGCGGCCTGACCCGGCGCCGCTGCGTCAGCGCGGCAGCATCGCGACGGCGCGTCGCGTCGCATCGGCATAGGCGCCGCCGGAAAAGCGGTGCGTCCCGATGAAATGGATGAAGCGCGCATCTTCGGGCACGCCTTCGTTCCAGAAATTGATGTAGCGCTCGTAGGGCAACAACAGCGGGTCGGGCTGATTCGCGATGACGAAGTTCGACGTCACCTGCTCGCTGCCCCATTGCGCCCAGCGCTCGGCGCCGAGCAGCGCCGTCGCCTCGCGCGAGAAGGCTTCGGCGATTCGCCGCCCCTCACCGCTCGGCGCGAAGCCCGCGAACCCCGAGCAGCCACGCACATAGGCCGGCGACGCCAGCTCCGGCAGATCGAGCCGGTCCATCCCCGATTCGATCGCCCCCTGAACATGCGCCGCGGGATTGGTGAAGCGCTGCGATTCGATCGCCTGCGCGGCGATCGTCGCCAGCGGCAGGATCTGCGAGGCGGCCTCGCCCTTCAACGTAAAGCTGCGCCCGGCATCGATCGCCGCGGCGACTTCGGGAAGCGGGCCGACCGTCACCGTGTCCGAATCGACCTGGATGACATAGGCGTCGGCGCGCAGGTCGAGGATGGTCAGCAACCGCTCCCACGTCCCGCCGCGCGGACAATCGCCGGTATCGACCGCCGCGATCGCCCGAATCTCGGGATCGCCGAGATGATGAGCGAGCAGTTCGCGGTCGGCATCAGTGAGCGTGCCGTCGTCCAGAATCACGACACGGCCGCGCGGCACCTGGTGCCACAGCGACTTGATCGACACGAGATAGGGCAGCAGCACGCGCGTACCGATCATAGAGAAATAGATGACGCCGTCGTCGGCGGGCACAATGGGCCGCGCCTTGAGCACGCCGGCGGCCAGCCGCCGATGCGCCCATTGCTTGCGATGCCACTGGATCCGGTCGACGACGCGCTTCATAGTTTTCGCGTTACCGCCAACCGATTAATTTTCAATAGGAGCCGAAGCAGCGGGTCAGCCGGCAATATAGTCGCGCATCGCCGCCGCCTCGGCCTCGATCTTGTCGATACGATATTTGACGAGGTCACCGATCGAGACGAATCCGACCAGGCGGCTGCCATCGACTACCGGCAAATGGCGAATCCGCTTCTGCGTCATCTGCGACAGCGCGCCGATCACCGCCATGTCCGGACCGCAGGTCACCGGCGATCGCGTCATCACATCGTCGAGCCGGCGGTCGAGCGCCTCGGGACCGTAGGAAGCGACGAGGCGCACGAAATCGCGTTCGGAAAATATGCCGACCAGCGAATCGCCGTCGAGTACCGGCACCGCTCCGATCCGATGCTGGGCAAGCAGATCGACGACCGCGCGCACCATATCGTCGGTCCGTGCCGCGACCACTGCACCGCTCCGCCCCTGAAGAATCGCTCCGATCGTCATGCGCTGGCGCTCCTTTCCCGATTGTCCTGTCGTTGCCCGCGCAGTCTATCATGATTCGCGGCGGGCGCGAAACGAACGGGGGGTCGCCATTACCGCTTGGCCTCGCCCGCGGCTTGGTTCATGGAAGCGCGCATGGTCAAACCTTCGCCGCTCGACAATCGCGATACCTCGAAAGTCGCCTGGGCGCGCTATCGCCGGCTGATGCGCGGGATGAGCATCGTCTCGCTGCTCGCCGTCGTCGGCGCGCTGAGCTGGCTGCGCTTCACCATGGGCGAGGCGCTCACAATCCACATGATGATCGCGACCGCCGCGGGCGTCGGCCTGTCGGTCATGCTCGGCGCGGCGCTGATGGGACTTGTCTTTCTGTCGAGCGGCAGCGGCCACGACGAATCGATCGACGATCCCTTCAAGGACGACCCGGACCTCAACCCATGACCGACAATCCTCGCGACCCCATATTGCGCGTCGTGCCGCAGCCGGCCGACATCAACAGCAACGGCCATATCTTCGGCGGCTGGGTGCTGGCGCAGATGGATATTGCGGGCGGGATCGTCGCCGCGCGAATCGCGCAGGGGCCGACCGCGACGGTGGCGATCGAGGCGATGGAATTCATCGCGCCGATCCTGCTGCGCGACATCATCTCGGTCTATGCCCATCTCGAACGGCGCGGCCGCACATCGATGGGCATCCGGATCGAGGTGATCGCGACCCGCGGCCGCGGCGAAGAGCAGGTGAAGGTCACCGAGGGATTGTTCACTTTCGTCGCGCTCGACGAGAATCACCGGCCGCGCCCGCTGCCGCCGGCCTGATCGCACTCAGCCGCCCTTGCGGTTTTCGCGAAAGCTTTGTTCGATGCGGTCGTTCGCTGGAACGCGGACGCGCCAGACCCAGCTGTTGCCGCGCCGCTCCCAGCCTTCGGGGGCAGGGTCAATGGCAAAGGGAATGAGCAATTCCACCTCGGCGTCGGTCGGGCGCGCGTTGGTCAACGTCACCTGCCACAGCCGGTGGTCGGCATCCGAATCGGGAAGGACGACGGTGCGATACTGGACCGCGGGACTCGCCCCCAGATCATAATCGACGCGCTCGCCCTCGGCCTTGTCGCCGATTTTCGCCTCGCCGACCAGCAACGGCTCGCCCGCGACCGTTTCGAAGACCATCGCCGCCCCCGCGGGAAGCGCGAGGCCAAGCCCGTCCGCCTTGCGATTCTGGACCCGCAGCCGGGTCGTCAGCGGCTGCGGCCGCCCATTGCCATAATTATAAAGCGACCCCGCATAGAGCTGTTCGGCCGCAACTCCGCCCTGCGCGAGCAGCGCCACCTGCTTCTGCCCCTTTGCCGCGACATCGACGCGAATGGGGATGCGATAGAATTTGAGGTCGCCAAGATCCTCGGGAGGCGGCGGCGGGGGAGGTGGTGGCGGGGGAGGTGCAGCTGGAGCGGGCGGCGCCATGGCCCGGGCGCGACGATCGATTCGGGAGCCCGTCACAACCACTTCCTCTACCAGACCGGCATCAAAGCCATCATATGCCTCGATCGGCGGCAGCTCCCAATAGGGGTGCGTGCTCGTGATATCCATCGGCCAGCATTTGAGCACCAGCGGCCCCGCCGTGCTGCGCGGCAGCGGCGGGCTGTACATCTTGTTGAGCCGCCCGGCGATGACATTGAGCTGGGCATTGGGAAAGCTCGTCACGCCGCCATTGGCGACCGTGACCCAGCCCGTGAGGTCGAGCGTCTTGCCGTCGGCGCCGCGATTCGCGACATAATTGGCGGCCCAGTCGAACCCTTCGGCCAGATAGAGAAGCTGGATGGTGACGGTGCGCGGTGCTGTGCTTTCGACGAGCACCGACAGCGTCGGGCGCGGCGACAGATCCTTGGGGACGCGCGGATAGAGCATGCGTTCGGGCAGTCCCGAACAGCCGAGCGCTTCGATCCCGTTCGCGGTTTCAAGGATGACCCCGCCATTGGGTCCGGCCTGGATCACCGCTTCCTGCTCGATCGCCTTGCCTGTCTTCAAATTGGTGCGGCGAAGCGTGACGCGGCGCTTCAGATAAGCGTCGACGAGCCCGGCGGGGGAAAGCAGGCGGGCATCGCGGTTCTTTTCGATTACCCCGTCGGGAAGCCCGCTCACCACAGCGGTTTCGGGGAGCAGTCCTTCGGCCACGCCTTCGAAGCGCACGACCGACACCCCGGCGGGCAGCGTCACGCGGCGGCTTTCGGTGATGAAGGCAAAGCCGCGCGGCCAGCGCGGATCGATTGGCCCGCTACCGCGATTCGGCGCACGATAGACGGTGACCGCGACATCCTGCGCCGCCGCCGAAACGACGATAGGCCGCTCGGTCTGCGCAAGCGCCGGCGGCGGCGCGAGCAGCGCCGCGGCCCAGATCAACAGCGGCCAGCCGCGCGCCACGCCGCGGCTCAGTAGCGGGTGTCGAAAGTGACGGTGACGTCGGCCTTGCCGTTGGCAGGGACCGGCACCTGCCATTCGACGCGGTCGGCGGAGACGCGTTCGCTCTTCAGGCTTTCGTCGACGATCCGTACATCGCCCCACAGCCCGTCCTGCGCCAACTGCACCGTGATCGGACCCGGCCGGGCGTTGCTGAGCGTATATTTCATCTTCGTCACCCAGCGCGAATCGCCCTTGCGCGTGCGCGAGACGATGGTCGGCAGCACCTTGACATCGAACGCGTCGCCGGTGCGCAGCGACATCGCCGAACCCATCGGGGTATGGTCGATGCGATTTTCGCCGATGAATTGCGGATCGCCGCGCGCGTCGCGCATATAGACGCGGATCGTTCCCGCGGGCAGCTGGTCGCCGAGCCCGCCCTGGCGCGAGGTCGAAAAGCGCAGCACGCTCGCCGCGCTGACCGGATCGTTGCTACTGCCGAGCCAGCGATTGGTGAATTCATAGGTCGACTTCGCCGGCGCACTCTTCACGTCAAGGAAGCTGACCTGCTTCTGCTGCGCATTGGCGATCGTGGTGCGTGCGGGCAGCGGATAGAGATAATAGTCACCCAGCCGCTCGCGATCGTTCGATTCGGTGCCCGCGCTGTCCATCGTCCCGGCAAGCCGGGTGAAGCCGCCACCGCCGCCATTGGGATTGCCCGCCACCAAGAGGGTGCGCGCATTGGTGAAGGTCGTACCCGTAGTGTTGGTCAGCGTCACCCAGCCCTGAAGATCCATCGCGCCCTTCGCCGCATCGAACAGCGCGACATAATCGGCGGTCCAGCCCAAATTGGGCGTCAGATAGGAAAGTCGCGCCGGCACCGCGCCCGCCTCGGCAGCATCGACCGTCACCGACAGCGTCGGCCGCGCGCGCAAATTGGGCGGCAGGCGGTCGAACACGGTGCGCACGGGCAGGCCGTCGTCGCGCAATACCTCGATCCGGTCGCCGATCTGCAGAACGATGCCGCCGTTCGCCGCAAGCACCTTGGCCCGCTCGCTCTTCTCCGCGCCAGTCGCGGGATTGGTGCGGACCAGCGTCACCGACTGGCCGACCGCCTTGTCCATGAGCTTGTCGGGGGTGAGCAGGTCGAAATCGAAATTCTGTTCGACGATCGAGAGGCCGGTACCCGAGAGCGTCACCGTTTCGGGCCGGATGCGCGCCGAAACGTCGGGAAATTCGATCCGGTTGCGGCCGCGCGTGACCGAGAGCTGGCGCGCGTCCTGCACCAGCGACTGGCCATTATTATAGATGGTAACCGCAACATCGCCCTGCGCGGTGGCAGGGTCGCCGTCCTGCGCCAAGGCGGGATGTGCAAGTCCGGCAAGCATCACCGGACCCAAAGCCAAGACCAACCGGCGCATCGATATTCTCCCCCAGCCATCGCGAACGATGGCGGGAGGCTAGGTCATGTCGCTGGTGAAAACCAGTGCGAAATCGCGGGCTTATTCGGCCGCTTCGACCCCGGTGTCGCGCGCGGCGAGCGTGCGGCGGGTTCGGCGCGCCTTCGGCGCGGGCGCATCGGCGTCGGCGGTTTCAGCCTCGGCGGCGCGCTCGCTGCGCCCGATCGCGGGGGGGAGCGCGGCGCTGTCGATGCTGCTGCTGTCTTCGGCGGCAGCTTCGGGCTGGGCGCGGCGCGGGCCGCGGCGGCGCGGCGCCGGTGCAGCCTCTTCGCTCGCTTCAGCTTCCGTCGAGCTCTCGCCATCGCCACCGGCATCGTCATCGCTGCGCGCCGCATCGCGATTGTTGCGACGGTTGCCCCGGTCGTTGCCGCGATCAGTGTTGCGGTCATTATTGCGGTCGCGATCGCGGCGGTTGCCGCGATTGTCGTCGCCCTGGCGGTCGCGGCTCTCGCTCTGATCGCGGTCGCCGTCATTGTCGTCGCTATCGAGATCGGTGTCGTCGTGCGCGTCGAAATCCTCGACGCCGCGAATTTCGCGCTGGCGATCGTTGCGATCCGGCGCGCCGCCGTTCCGTTCTTCCTGGCGGGCGCGGAAATCGCTGTGCACGCGGAAATAATGGTCGGCAAACTGAAGATAATATTCGGTCTGGACGCGGTCGCCCGAAAGCTGGGCGTCGCGCGCGAGATTCTTGTATTTCTCGATCATCTGCGCCGCGTTGCCGCGCGCCCGGCTGTCGATACGATTGGCCTGGTCGACACCGCCGCGGCCGCCACCCGACTGCGAACGGTTGTTGTTGTTGTTGCGGCCGCGACGGCGACCGCTCTGCCGGTTGTTCATGTTCAACTGAGACATCCTGATAAGCTGATAAGCTACGCCAACCCCTTTTGGCCGACCGCGCCATTTGCGCGCCGCGCCCGCGCTTGCCGCGCGGTTTTTGCCCTTACCGCCTGCACCGGGCCAAAGCCCCGCACGAGCATCGCAAGTGGGAAGCAGACCGGCCGGACCAATGAAGGTTCCCGCTCGGGTCTGTAGGCCGCCCCTACAGGGCTTTGCGGCGGAAACCAAGCAAATTCTTGCGCTGCATCATTCGGGCGGGGTCAGCACCAACGCCCGATCGCGGCCCCCGATGTCGCGGCGACAGGCGACGGCGAAACCCGACGCCTCGGCCAGCTGCGACACCGATATGCGTTGCTGATGCCCGATTTCAAGGATCGCGGCTCCGCCGGGTGCCAGCAGGCGCGGCAGATCGGGAATGATCCGGCGATAGTCGTCCAACCCGTCGGCGCCCGCGAACAGCGCCTCTGCGGGTTCATGATCGACAACGTCAGGCATCAGCGCCTCGTCGTCGGCGATATAGGGCGGGTTACATAAAATGAGGTCGAACGCGCCATCGAGCCCCGCCGCCCAGTCGCCCGCGCGGAACGTCGTCCGCGCCGCGAAGCCCAACGCTTCCGCATTGTCGCGGGCATAGGCGAGCGCCTGTTCCGACGCATCGACCCCCAGCCCCGTCGCGCCCCGAAAAGCGTCGAGCGCCGCGAGCAGCAGCGTTCCCGGACCGGTGCCCAGATCGAGGATGGTGCGCGGCCAGTCCGCCTCGCGCCCGCGCGCAAGCGCGATGGCGGCCTCGATCAGCGTTTCGCTGTCGGGCCGCGGAATCAGTACGCCGGGGCCAACTTCGACGCGGATCGTCCAGAAATCGCGATAGCCGACAATATAGGCGATCGGCTCGTTGCCCATGCGCCGCGCGACCAGCTGCACGAAACTCTCGGGCACCTCATAGCGCGAAGAATCGAGCAATAGGGCCTGGCGGTCGATCCCGAGCGCGTGCGCCATCAGCAATTCGGCATCAAGCCGGGGCGTGTCGCTCGTCGCGGACAGGAGATTTGTCGCGGTGCGCAGATTATTATCCGCCTCGCCGCGCCGGTCAGCCATCGGCAAGCCCCGCCAGCCGCTGCGCCTGATCCTCGGCGATCAGCGCGTCGATCAGTTCGTCCATCTGCCCTTCCAATATCTCGGGCAGGCGGTGGAGCGTCAGGTTGATGCGGTGATCGGTGACGCGGCCTTGCGGGAAATTATAGGTGCGGATGCGCTCCGACCGGTCCCCCGACCCGACCATCGACTTGCGCGCCGATGCCTCGGCGCTGTGGATCTTCTCGCGCTCCAGATCATAGAGCCGCGCGCGCAGCACCTGCATCGCCTTGGCGCGATTCTTGTGCTGGCTGCGCTGGTCCTGCTGAATCACGACCAGGCCGGAAGGGATATGCGTGATACGGATCGCCGAATCGGTCGTGTTGACGTGCTGACCCCCGGCGCCCGACGCGCGGTAGATATCGATCTTGAGGTCATTGTCGTTGATCGCAACGTCGACCTCTTCAGCCTCGGGCAGCACAGCGACGGTCGCAGCGCTGGTGTGGATGCGCCCGCCGCTTTCGGTGACCGGCACGCGCTGGACGCGGTGGACGCCGCTTTCGAATTTCAGTTTCGCAAAGACGCCCTGACCGCTCACCGACGCGACGACTTCCTTGTAGCCGCCAACCTCGGCCTCGTTGGCCGAGATGATCTCGACCTTCCAGCCCTGGCTGTCGGCATAGCGGCTGTACATGCGCAAAAGGTCGCCCGCGAACAGCGCCGCCTCGTCGCCGCCGGTGCCGGCGCGGATTTCGAGCATCGCGGCGCGTTCGTCGGCGACATCCTTGGGCAGCAGCTTGATGGCAAGGTCATGCTCGGCGGCGGGCAGCGCTTCCTCGAGCGCGGCGATTTCCTCGGCGGCCATCGCCTTCATCTCGGGATCGGCGAGCATCTCGGCGAGCGACACCAGCTCACCGCGCAGCCGCATCACTTCGGCCGCCGCCCTGGCGACCGGTTCGAGCTCGGCAAATTCCTTCGATGCCGCAACGAAATCGGCGGGCGCCATATCGCCCGTCGCCATGCGCGCCTGCAGCGCGGCATGCCGTTCGATGATGGCGTCGATCTGCTTTTCGGAAACGCTGGTCATCACAGTGCGCGGACGAGCGCCTCGATCGCGCGCGCCCGCTCTCCGTCGCCGCGCACGTTGACATGCGGCGAACCGTCGCGCGTTCCGATTGACACCAGCGCTTGCGCCGGAATTTTTGCAGCCTTGTCGAAACGCTTGCGCGGCGACCCGGTCGCCACAATTTCGGTGGCGAAGCCTCCGGTACGAAGCGCTGCAAGAGCCCGCATCGCAAGTGCGAGCTGGCCATCGTCCTCGACCGCAATCACCGCGTCGAGGCGCGTGTCGATCGCATCGTCGCCAAGCAACATCGCCAGCCGCTCAATCCCCGCCGCCCAGCCGACCGCCGCGGTCGGAGGGCCGCCGAGCGCTTCGATAAGGCCGTCGTAGCGTCCGCCGCCGAGCACGGTGCCCTGGGCGCCCAGCCGGTCGGTGACGAACTCAAAGGCAGTGTGGCGGTAATAGTCGAGCCCGCGCACCAGCCGCGCGTTGCGGTCCCACGCGACGCCCGCGGCGTCGAGACCGGACGTGACCGCGCCAAAGAAATCCTGGGCTTCGGCCGTCAGAAACGCGTCGATGTCGGGGGCGCTGTCGGCAACCGGGCGATCCTTGGGATCCTTGCTGTCCAATATCCGCAGCGGATTTTTGTCGAGCCGCGCCAGGCTGTCTTCGGACAGGTCGCCCTTGTGGGCCTCGAAATGCTCGACCAGCGCCGCGCGCCACGCATCGCGGCTTGGCGCATCGCCCAGCGTGTTGAGCGTCAGCGTCACGCCGTCGGCGACGCCCAGTTCCTTCAAAAGCTGGTCGGCGAAGACGAGCAGTTCGGCATCTGCGAGCGGACTGTCGCTGCCGATCACTTCGGCATCGAGCTGGTGAAACTGGCGGTAGCGGCCCTTCTGCGGGCGCTCGTACCGGAACAGCGGACCGTGCGTCGCGACCTTCAGCGGCGCAAACTGCTGCCAGCCGTTGGTGATATAGGCGCGCGCGATGCCGGCCGTGAATTCGGGGCGCAGCGTGATCGATTCGCCGCCGCGATCCTCGAACGAATACATTTCCTTCGACACGACGTCGGTCGTTTCGCCGAGCGAGCGGGCAAACACCGCGGTCGGCTCGATCACCGGCACCTCGACGCGCTTGAAACCATAGAGGCGGCGCACCCGGTCGAACGCGTCGACGACATGCGCGAACCGGTCGGCGAATTCGCCGAGCATGTCCTGGGTGCCGCGCACCGGCTGGGGGACGCTGATCTTCGCGTTTTTGTCCTTGCTCATGCGCCGCGCGTCTAATCTTTTTTCGGCGAAAGGCAAAGCGCGCTTGCGCAAGCCCGCGCTGGACGGCGGCGGCATTTGGCGGCAGAGTCGCTGCCCATGAAAAAAGCACCGTTCGTCGCCGCCGCGCTGATTGCGGCCCCCGCCCTGTTTGTATCCGCCACCGCCGCCCAGGAGGCCAACAGCCGACCGCAACCGGTGGTTCAGCCCCATGTGATCCCGCTGCCCGCCGACAAACCCTATCCCGGCATGATGCTGCTCAAGGTCGATGCGACCGACTTTGCCCGCGGCATCTATCGCGTGCGCCAGACCATTCCGGTGCCGCGCGCGGGCAAATTCACCCTGCTCTATCCGCAATGGCTTCCCGGCAAGCACGCACCGCGCGGCGCAATCGCCGAAATAGCGGGGTTCAAGGCAAGCGCCGGCGGCCAGCCGCTCGGCTGGACGCGGCAACCGACCGACGTCTACGCCTTCGACATCGACGTGCCCGCCGGCACCAAGAACATCGACATCGCCTTCGACTTCCTGTCGCCGACGCGCAGCAGCGAGGGCCGGGTCGTGGTGACGCCGGCGATGATGAACCTGCAATGGGAACAGGTCAGCATGTACCCCGCGGGCTATTTCACGCGCCAGATTCCGGTCCAGCTCGACCTGACGCTGCCCGAAGGCTGGACCGGCGCCGCAGCGCTCGACGGGCTCAAGATTTCCGGCAACCGCTACAGCTATGCGCCGACGAGCTATGAAACGCTGGTCGACAGCCCGATGTTTGCGGGGCGCTATTTCCGCAAATGGGATCTGGGTCAGAATGTCACGCTGAACGTCGTCGCCGATGAGGCCAAATATCTCGACGCGACGCCCGACCAGATCGCGCGGCACGCGGCGCTTGTGTCGGAAACGCTGGCGCTGTTCGGGACGAAGCATTTCGACCGCTACGAATTTCTGCTCGCCCTGACCGACGAGCTGGGCGGCATTGGCCTTGAGCATCATCGCAGCAGCGAGAACAGCCGCGGCACCGACTATTTCACCAAATGGGATGATGGCGATTCGGATCGCGGGCTGCTGCCGCACGAATTCGTGCATAGCTGGAACGGCAAATATCGCCGCCCCGACAAATTATGGACCCCCGACTATCGCACCCCGATGCAGGGCAATCTGCTGTGGGTCTATGAAGGCCAGACAAGCTTTTGGGATCTGGTCCTCGCCGGCCGGTCGGGAATGCAGTCGAAGGACACAATCCTCGGCGAATGGGCGAGCAACGCCGCCTTCTACAGCGTCCAGCCGGGTCGCGCATGGCGATCGGTCGAGGATACGACGCTCGATCCGGTGATCGCGGCGCGCAAGCCGCGCCCCTTCCCGAGCGCGACGCGCACCGAGGATTATTACAACGAAGGCTCGCTCGTCTGGCTCGAGGCCGACATGCTGATTCGAGACGCGACCAACAATGCCAAGAGCCTCGACGATTTCGCGCGCGGCTTCTTCGGCGGCCGCGACGGCGACTGGGGCGAGGTTACCTATAATTTTGCCGATGTCGTCGCGGCGCTCAACGCCGTCTATCCCTATGATTGGGACAAGTTCCTGCGCACGCGGCTTCAGGAACCGGGCCAACCGGCGCCCGTTGGCGGTATCGAAAAGGCGGGCTACCGCCTTGTCTGGCGCGATGCCCCCAACGCCTATGACCGGGCGCGGATGGCACGGGCGAAGAATTTCGACCTCACCCATTCGCTGGGCATGACCGTGGACAAGGACGGCGTCGCCGGCAGCATCCTGTGGGACGGCCCCGCCTTTCGCGCCGACATCATCAACGGCACCAAGATCCTCGCGGTCGATGGCATGGCCTATAACCGCGAGCGGTTGGAGGCGGCGATCCGTGCCGCCGCCGACGGCAAGACCCCGGTTCGGCTGCTCGTCGAACGCGGCGGCCGCTACCGGACGGTCGAGATCGACTATCATGACGGGCTGCGCTGGCCGCACCTTGAAAAGGTCGGCACGGGGCCCGACTGGTTCGACCGGCTGCTCGCGCCCAAGCGCGCGCTCTGATCGCGCCGGCCTATCTTTGGTCGTAATGGCCTCGACTTTCGGCGCCCACGGGCGCTAAAGGCGCGCGCAAATCACCAAATAAGGATACTCTCCCATGCGCATCGACCTTATCCCCGCCGGCGACAGTCCGCCCGACAGCCTCAACGTGCTGATCGAGGTGCCGATCGGCGGCGAGCCGGTGAAATATGAATTCGACAAGGCGTCGGGCGCGCTGTTCGTCGATCGTTTCCTGCACACGCCGATGCGCTATCCCGCCAATTATGGCTTCATTCCGCATACGCTGGGCGAAGACGGCGATCCGCTCGATGCCTTGGTGGTTGCGCGGTCGCCGGTGGTTGCCGGTGCGGTCGTCAAATGCCGCCCGATCGGCGTCCTCAAAATGGAAGACGATGGCGGCGGCGACGAAAAGCTTCTGTGCGTGCCGGTCAATTCGACCTTCCCTTATTATGCGAACGTCGCAAGCTACTCCGACATGCCGCCAATCGTGCTGCAGCAGATCGAGCATTTCTTCGCGCACTACAAGGATCTCGAACCCGGCAAATGGGTGAAACTTGGCGGCTGGGGTGACGTCGACGAAGCCAAGGCGATCATTCTTCAGGGAATCGAACGCGCCAAGGCCAAGGGATTCTGACGCGGGCAACGGTATCGCTCAGCCCGGCTTTCGAGACGCCCGCTTCGGTTTTGCCGCGGCGGGCGTTTTTTCGGGCAGCGAGCGGACATGGACGTCGCGCTGCGGAAAGGGAATTTCGATTCCCGCCGCCTTGAACTTGTCCCAGATGCGGAGAAAAACGTCGCCCTGGATATTGCCGAGCCCACCTTCGGGGTCCGAAATCCACAGCCGCAGTTCATGGTTGACCGCGCTGTCGCCGAAACCGGTGATCCAGCACACCGGGGCGGGCTTTTTGAGAACGCGCGGCGCTTCGTCGGCGGCCTCGAGCATCAATCGCTGCGCCAGCCGCAGATCGCTGTCATAGCTGACGCCGACCGCCATCTTGATTCGCACTTCGCGGCTCGAATAACTCCAATTCTCGACCCGCTCGGTCATCAGCAGTTCGTTCGGAATCAGATGTTCCTTGCCATCGCGCGTGATGACCGACACCGCGCGCACCCCGATCTTGTTCACCCGTCCCACCGCATCGGCGACGACGATGACATCACCCGGCTTGATCGACCGATCCATCAGCAGGATGATTCCGGCGATCAGATTGCCGAACGTCTTTTGCAGGCCGAAACCGACGGCGAGCCCGAGCGCACCCGAAAAGACCGCAAAGGCGGTCAGATCGATGCCGAGCAGGTCGATGCCGACGAAAAAGGCCGCAATCACGATCACAACGCTCGCAATCTTTTCGACCAGCAATTGCTGCGTGGGATCGAGGTCGGGACCGCCGCGCACGACGCGCCGCACGACCCGGTTGGCGATACGCACCAGCAGGAACAGCACCAGCGCCGTCAGGGCGATATTGATGAGCGACAGCAGCGAGACATGCATGCGCCCGGCGCTGAAGCCGATCGCATCGAGCCGGTCCTGCAGGGTCTCCAGTCCGCCGACGACGTGCGACAACAGCGCCACGAACAGCACCGCCGCCAGCATCAGCGCCGGAACGCGGCCCAGCCCGACGCCCAGCACCAGATTGCGCGCCGTCGCCGCGGCCGAGAAAGCGAGCACCAGCCCGAGCAGCAGCGCGGGATAGGGCGTCCAGGCCCAGGCGCTCCAGCCGATTCCGGCGATCAGAAGCGCGACCAGCCAGCCGAGAATCGCGGGTGCTCGTTCGGTCAGCGGCCCGCGCGAATGGCGTTCGCGGCCATGGAGCCAGTTGGCCAGCTGCGGCCCGAGCCGAACCTTCAGCGTCCAGCCGACGATCAAGGCCGCTCCGGCGATCATCGCGGCGACGCCGAGCTCCGCCAGCTGGGCCTCCGCCATGCGCGGCAAGCCCAGCCGGAGGAGCAGCGCGTCCATCAAGATGCGCCGCCGAGCGCCGCGAATCCGCGTTCGAGATCGGCGATCAGGTCGACCGGATCCTCGAGCCCGATCGACAGGCGGATGAGCGCATCGGGATCGGTCCAATCGGTCGCGGTGCGAATCGTCTGCGGATCGCTTGGTACCACCAGGCTTTCGAAGCCGCCCCAGCTGAAACCGATGCCGAACAGAGCGAGCGTGTCGATAAAGCGCGCGCGGGCAGCATCGCCCGCGCCTTTCAGCGTAAAGCCGAACAGGCCGCTCGCCCCCGAAAAATCGCGCGTCCAAAGCGCATGGCCCGGATCGTCCGCGAGCGCCGGATAGAGAACCCGCCCGACCTCGGGCCGCGCCGCAAGCCAACGCGCCACCGCAAGCGCATTGGCGCCGTGGCGCTCCAGCCGCACATCGAGCGTGCGCAGTCCGCGCAGCATCAGCGCGCAATCGTCGGGCGATACCGAATGGCCGAGCTGATAGGTCGCCTGCCGCAGCCGCGGCCAGAGGCTGCGCGTCGCGGTGAGCGATCCCATCATCGCGTCCGAGTGACCGCCGACATATTTGGTCAGGCTCATCATCGTCACGTCGACGCCATGGGCGATCGCCGGAAAGAGCAGCGGGGTCGCCCAGGTATTGTCGAGCATCGTCACGACGCCGCGTTCGCGGGCGATGCGCGTGATCGCTGGCACATCCTGGACCTCGAAGGTCAGGCTGCCCGGCGATTCGAGGAAGATCAGCCGCGTTTCGGGTTCGATCAGATCGGCGATGCGCGCGCCGACGCACGGATCATAATAGCTGGTCCGCACGCCGAACCGCGCGAGCATGCCGTCGCAAAAGCTTCGCGTCGGTTCATAGGCGCTGTCTACCATCAGCAGATGATCGCCCGGCGCGAGCAGCGCAAGCAGCCCCGCCGATATCGCTGCAACGCCCGAAGGATAGAGCAGCGTGCCCTCCGCGCCCGGCTCGAGTTCGGTCAGCGCGTCGGCAAGCGCCCATACCGTCGGCGTACCGCGGCGGCCGTAATAGAGCTTGTCGTGCGTCGCATGGCCGCGCGCCTTCAGATCGGCGATACTGTCATAAAGAATCGTCGAGGCACGCCAGACCGGCGGATTGACGATGCCCCCGCCAAGCCGAGGGTCACCCGTCCATTCGGGCCGCCGTCCGCCCTGCACGAGCTTCGTCGCGGGGCGGCGTCGATCATCCTTGTCCGCCGGGCCGGCCACCGCCCGGTCAGGCCGCGCCGGTCGCTTTCGGGGTGGCCGCGTCGGCGCCCCACTCGCTCCAGCTGCCGTCATAAACGGCGACATCATCCTTGCCGAGCAGATGCGCGCCAAAGGCAAGGACGGTCGCGGTCATGCCGCTGCCGCAGGTCGCGACGAGCGGCTTGTCGAGATCGATCCCGGCGGCATCGAAAGCCGCCTTCAGCGCATCGCCCTGCTTCCACGTGCCATCGTCGTTGAACAGCTGACTGTGCGGCAGGCTGCGCGAACCGGGAATATGTCCCGGTGCCATGCCCGGACGCGGATCGCGTTCCTCGCCCGTGAAGCGCGCCGCCGGGCGCGCATCGACAACCTGTTCGGTGCCGCCATCGACATTGGCGAGCATCTGATCCTTGGTGCGGACGGCCTTCGCGTCGCGCCAAACGGTGAAGTGGCGGTGGCGCAGCGTCTGCTTGCCCATTTCGAGCGGGCGCCCTTCGGCCTTCCACTTGGCGAGGCCGCCGTCGAGCAGCGCGACATCATGCGCGCCGAACAGTTTGAGCAGCCACCAGGCACGCGCCGCGCTCTTGAGCGGGCTGTCGTCATAGATCACGATCCGGCTGCCGTCGCCGAGGCCGAGCGACTGCATGCGGCTCGCGAATTTTTCGGGCGGCGGCGCCATATTTTCGACCGCGCTCGTCGCGTCGGCCAGTTCGGTCAGGTCCATGAACACCGCGCCGGGGATATGGCCGGCTTCATATTCGGCCCGCGCGTCGCGGTCGGTTCCCGCCATGAATTTCGTCGCATCGACAACCCGCAGGTCCGATGCCCCCAGTTCGCGTTCCAGCCATTCGGTAGAAACCAAGGCGTCCATGTCATGCTCCTGTTACGACCGGGCGGTGGACCTTCTATCCATTCCCTCCGCCGGCCATCCTGCTGTGGCTCTTAATCTTTCCGGGGAACATCAGCCTATGCCCCCACCTGCGCTTTTTCAAGCGCAGTGGCGCTCTGCCCCAGTCAATGCTGCGCCGCAACACAAAAGCAGAGGTAAAGCGGAGCATGGCGCCCGCGCGACGCGGGGAATCACTGCATCCGGCGCACGGCGGTCGTGCGTGCACCAGGGCGGTCGATGACCAGCATCGGGCGATCGAAGGGCAGCGGTGCCAGCTTGTCGCTGCCGCTCGTCCCCTGTTCGCGGCCGAGCACGAAACTGCCGGCATTCTGGCCAAAGGCTTCGCCAGGGCCATCCCAATGATAGGTGACGTCGAGCGCTATGACCGGGATCAGCATCGGGCGGCCGGCGATCACCAGCGGCTCGACGATCGCCCGCGGCAACATCACCTCGGTCGTCAGCGCCTCGCCCGCGCCCGCCGCCAATGTCATGTCGTCGCGCAGCACGCTGCCCCCCGCGCCGTCGAAAAAGCGCGCGAGCACCGCTTCGGGCATCGCCGACGCCTGATGCAGCGCAATACGGACGAGGAGGCCAGTGGCGTCGAGCAGCCCCTCGTTCAGCAGGTTGAGCGTGAAGGACACGACCAGATGTTCGGACGTCAGGCGAATGTCGCGCACCTCGAACGCCATCGACACCTGCGCGCGTCGTTCTGCGGCGGGGCGCGTGACGAGCGGGGAGGGAACGGGCGGCGAAGCCACCGGAAGCGGCGTCGGCCGGAATTGCGGCTGGGGCCCACGATCCGGTTGCGGCGCGGGTTGCGGCGCCGGAGGAGCAGGCTGCGGCGCTGGCTGCGGCGCGGCGCGCGGTGCAGGAACGGCGGCACGCGGTGCGGGCGGCGGCGAGGGCTGATCATAATCAGCCGGGGCGTCGGCGGCGGGCGCTGGACGGCGGCGCCAATACCATAGCCCCGCCCCGGCAGCGGCGAGTCCCGCGAGCAGCCACGCCCAGATCGGTACCGCGCCCTTGTCGGTCGGCGCCGCCGCACCGGCTGCCTCGTCCGACGGCTGCACCGGCGCATCGAGGGTGCCCGCTGCGCTCGTCGGATCGCTGGTGAAGCCCGGCAGCGTGGCGGCATCGTCGGTCGGCGAGGTCGCGGCGGGCGCACCCTGCGATGCGGTCGGTGCCGGAGTCGGCGCGGGCGCAGGCGCCGCGGAAGGCGCGCGCGTCGATGCGGCGGCGGGCGTATCGCGGCGCGTCGGCGTGGGCGCGGGGGTCGGCGCCGGCGTGGTCGCGGTCGGACGCTGGGCCGTCGGCGCGGGCGCAGGGCGCGTGGGGACGACCACGGTCGGCGCAGGCGTCGGTGCCGGAGTCCCGCGGCGCTCGCCCGGCGCAAGCGGCGGAATGCCATTGTCCGCGGGACCCTGCATCCCCGTGGTACGGCCATCGTTGGTCGACGGCAGGCGGAAGGTCGACGGACTGGTGGCCGACGGCGCCGGGGTCGGGGCGGGCGTTTCGTCCTGCTGTGCCAGCGCGGGCGTTCCCGCTGCCCCCGCAATCAGCACCGCCGCCAGCGCGGCGGTCGATAGCCGCGCCATCTTCGCTGTCCGCCCGAAACTCCGCTTCGTCATGATGTAATGCGATCCCAAAACTCTGTATGGCCTGCGCCTTGCGTATCGCACGGGCGCTTCGCGCCGCCATCCCGTCCCGATCGACGGTGACATCGGCTGCGCGCCGCACTAGACGAAAGCCATGAGTGATTCCAGCCATACGCCGCTTCAGCCCAAACATCTCGGCCAATCGAGTGAACTGCCTGCCTCGCCCGAGGCGGCATTGCTCGACTATGTCCCCAATCCGCGCGCCGGCGAGCTGTATCTCGTGCGCTTTGCCGCGCCCGAATTCACCTCGCTCTGCCCCGTTACCGGGCAGCCCGACTTCGCGCATCTGGTGATCGACTATGCGCCGGGCGAGACGATCGTCGAATCGAAAAGCCTCAAGCTGTTCCTCGGCTCCTTCCGCAACCATGCAGGCTTTCACGAAGACTGCACCGTGGGTATCGGCCGCCGCCTGTTCGACGAGATGCAGCCGCAATGGCTGCGCATCGGCGGCTATTGGTATCCGCGCGGCGGCATTCCCATCGACGTGTTCTGGCAATCGGGGCCGCCGCCCTTGGGGCTGTGGCTGCCCGATCAGGGGGTCGCGCCCTATCGCGGCCGCGGCTAAGTGCATTCTTCGCCGACGCCGAAGATGGTCCTTCCCGAGACCGGACCAGAAAAGAATCGGATTTCATCTTTCCGTCACGAATTGTTGACACTAGTGTCAACGATATGAGCAGCGCCGCGCTTCCCCACGACCATGACATCATCGTCGGCCCCGAGGTCATCGACTTCATGGGCCACGTCAACAACGCCCATTATCTAAGCTGGGTGCAGGATGCAGTGCTGTCGCACTGGCGAAAGATCGCGCCGCCCGAGGCGGTGGCCCAGCATCTGTGGGTCGCGCTGAAGCATGAAATCACCTATCGCCGCCCAGCCTTTCTCGACGATGAGGTCATCGCGACGGTGATCCTGGAAAAGGTCCAGGGCGCGCGCGCTTTCTATGAAACGATCATAAAGCGCGGCGAAGAGGTGCTCGCCGAAGTCAAATCGAGCTGGTGCTGCATCGACGCCGAGACGCTGCGCCCTGCGCGCCTCGCCAGCGATGTGATCGCGCGCTTCTTTCCGGGCGAGAAGGTTTAGGGTAGCGTCCTTGCGGCAGTTTGCTGTTCCCTGGCGAAAGCCGGGGTCCGGAGCTTTAAAACTCCAACGTCAGCGTTCGACGCTCTGGGCCCCTGGCTTTCGCCGGGGAACACAATAGCGACTCGGGACGCTCGTTCCTTCGGTCAGCCCGGCAAGCTTCAGTCGCTTACACCCCCCCTACGCCGCTTCGAACCGGATCGGCAGGCGCTTCAAGCCGCCGACGAACACCGATTCGACGCGCGCCGGTTCGCCCGCGAGTTCGAGCTTTTTCAGGCGCGGCAGCAATTCTTCCATCATGATCCGCATTTCCATGCGCGCCAGATGCTGGCCGAGGCACACATGCGCGCCGAAGCCGAAGGCGATCTGCTGATTCTTCGCACGGTCGGGGTCGAAGGCAAAGGGGTCGCCGAACACCGCCTCGTCGCGGTTGGCCGAGACATAGTTGAGCATCAGCCAGTCGCCTTCGCGGATCTGCTGCCCGCCGATCTCGACATCGGCCCGCGCGGTGCGCATGAAATGCTGCACCGGCGTCGTCCAGCGGATCGCCTCTTCGATCAGCCCCGCCTTGTCGCCGTCGGCGGCCCGAAAGCGTTCGAAAAGCGCCGGATTCTTTGCCAGCTCCATGATCGCGCCGGCGGTTGACGCACTCGTCGTGTCGTGCCCCGCCGTTGCGATGATCATATAATAGCCTGCAAGTTCGCGGTCAGGGATCTGACCGCCGTCGATCGTCGCATTGGCGATCACCGTCGCAATATCCTGACGCGGATTGGCGCGGCGGTCAGCGGTCAGTTCGCGGAAATAATTTTCGAAATCAGCGATGACATAGTGGAGCATGGCGATCGCCTGTTCGGCGCTGGTGATCGCCTCGCGGCTGCGGTTGAGGTCGGGGTCGGTCGATCCGAACAATTGCTGGGTCAGCATCAGCATTCGCGGCTCGTCTTCCGGCGGCACCCCCAATATGTCCATCACGACATGCAGCGGGTAATGCGCCGCGACGTCACGCGCGAAATCGCATTCGCCGCCGGTCGCGAGCAATTTGTCTACCGTCTCGCGTGCGATCTGACGGATGCGGTCTTCGACCTGCTTCAGATTCTTGGGCATGAACCAGCTCTGCGTCAGCAGCCGGTATTTCATATGGTCGGGCGCGTCCATCTGGACGAGCGAACGGATCAGATGCCCGTCATTGCCCGGCGTCGCGGCGCGGGCGAGCGCCTCGCCATCGCGATTGGTGAGCACAGTCGGGCGCACTGCATTGGCAAAGCGCTGCGGATCGCGGCCGATCGCCATGACGTCAGCGTGCCGCGTCACCAGCCAGAAGGGATCATAGTCCGGGTTCTCGGCTACCGCGAGCGGCGCATTGGCGCGCGCCCAGGAAAGCTGTTCGTGCAAGCCGTCCCATGCCCCGTAAGCGGCGGGATCGACGACGGCGGCGGCTACCTCTCCAGGCAATATAGGTTTTGTCATGCAACCAAATTGCCTGAAGCCTCGGCGCCTGTCGAGATGGAATAGCGCGCCGCGGGCGCGGGCTCGGATCAGCCGGCCGCCTGGCGGTGCGCCTCGGGAAGCGCCGCCTGCCATTCGGCGAGTGCGCGGTGGATCATCGCCTTGAGCGCCGCGGCCTGACGGCGCCAGGCGGCGTTGCAATCCGCGTCCCATGCGGTGCCCGCCGCCACCGCAAGCGCATCGACCGCCATATCGACGAAGGCGTCATATTCGGCCGCCGTCAGCGCTCCATAGTTGCGATGCGTCACCACCAGTTCGGCAATCTGCGGCCAGACCCAGCCTTCGCCCTGCGCCAGCCCGAACATCGCCTGCAACGTCTCGTTGGTCATGCGCCGCGACGCCGCATCGAGGTTCAGAAAGGCGGCGCGTCGCTGCGGGAAGGCATTGAGGAACCGATCGAACAGCGCATGGCGAATGTCGATGCCCGCGTCGGCGACGGCGAGCAGCGCCGCCTCCATCCGCGCGGCATCGCCGGCGGTCATTTGAACAGGCTGCCCAATATGCCGCGCATCAACTGGCCGCCGAACTTGCCCGCAACCTGCCGGCCGAGGCTCGTCGCGGCGGAGCGCGCCGCCGATTCCATCATCTTTTCGGCCATGCTCGGCTTCGCCGCCTCGCGCGCCGCGGCGCGTTCCTGTTGCAGGCGGACGCGCTCGTCGGCGGCCTTGCGCTTGGCCTCTTCCTTTGCCGCGATTGCCGCCGCCTTGTCGGCTTCCTCCTGCGCCTTGGCTTCAGCGGCGGCCGCCTGCGCCTGCTCGGCCTTGGCGGCGAGCAGTTCTTCGGCGCTTTCACGATTGACGAGTGTGTCATATTTGCCCGCGACCGGCGAGATCGACTGGATGATCGCGCGCTCCTTGGGGTCGAGCGGACCGGCGCGCGAGCAGGGCGGCTTGATCAGCGTGCGCTCGACCGGAGAGGGCGCGCCGTCGGGCATGAGCAGCGAGACCAGCGCTTCGCCGACCTTGAGCTCGGTGATCTCGCGCGCGACATCGACCTTCGGATTGGGCCGAAAGGTGTCGGCCGCCGCCTTCACCGCCTTCTGGTCGCGCGGGGTAAAGGCGCGCAGCGCGTGCTGGACGCGGTTACCGAGCTGCCCTGCGACTTCTTCGGGCACATCGATCGGGTTCTGCGTCACGAAATAGACGCCGACACCCTTCGATCGGATCAGGCGCACGACCTGTTCGATCTTGTCGACCAGCGCGGGCGGCGCGTCGTCGAACAGCAGATGCGCTTCGTCAAAGAAGAAGACGAGCTTCGG
This sequence comes from Sphingopyxis sp. GC21, assembly GCF_025727575.1. Classification (NCBI taxonomy): domain Bacteria; kingdom Pseudomonadati; phylum Pseudomonadota; class Alphaproteobacteria; order Sphingomonadales; family Sphingopyxidaceae; genus Sphingopyxis; species Sphingopyxis sp. GC21. Next base: position 3,326,676 of record NZ_CP095845.1, read on the forward strand.
CTTGTCGGGATCGCCGATTTCAGGAAGCGTCTCGAACATCTCGGACAGCAGCCAGAGCAGGAAGGTCGCATAAAGCTTCGGGCTGGCCATCAGCTTGTCGGCGGCAAGGATGTTCACATAGCCGCGACCCTTATCGTCGCACTGGATCATGTCCATGATGTCGAGCGCGGGTTCGCCGAAGAAATGGTCGCCGCCCTGGCTTTGCAGCGACAAGAGCTGGCGCTGGATCGTCCCCACCGTCGCCTTGGTCACATTGCCATATTTGGTCGACAGATCGCCGGCATTTTCGGCGCACCAGGCGAGCATCGCCTGCAGATCGCCCATATCGAGCAGCAACAGATTCTGTTCGTCGGCGACGCGGAAGGCGATCGACAAAACCCCTTCCTGCACCTCGTTGAGATCCATCAGCCGCGCGAGGAGCAGCGGCCCCATCTCGGAAATTGTGGTACGAATGGGATGGCCCTGCTCGCCGAACAGGTCCCAGAAGATCGCCGGATTGTCGTGATAGGCCCAGTCGCTGTCGCCGATTTCGGCCGCGCGCTTGGCAAAGACCTCGTGCAGTTTCGACGTCGGACTGCCCGCCATCGCGAGCCCCGACAGGTCGCCCTTCACGTCGGCGACGAAAACCGGCACGCCGACCGCCGAGAAACCCTCGGCCAGTCCCTGCAGCGTCACCGTCTTGCCGGTCCCGGTCGCGCCCGCGATCAGCCCGTGGCGGTTCGCGCGCTTCAGCACCAGCGACTGGCGCGGCCCGTCGGGCGCACCGCCTCCGCCCAGGCCGATGTAGATTTCGGTCGCTTCGCTGCCGTCGCTCACTGCTGCATTCCTCCGCTCGGGGCACCCGGCCAAGAGCCTAGAACGGCGCAGGAAATCAGGCAATCGGCAAAGCGGCGGCAGCCCCTACCCGGCCGACATGCAAAGGGACCGGAAAGATGGCTTTCCGGTCCCTTGCTTGCGGTTCCGCGTGCCTTACCAGCCCGACGGCTTGCCCTTATTCTGTTCGTCGAGCCATTTCTTGAGCGGGGCGAAATATTCCATCATCGCCTTGCCCGACATGTCGCGGCTGCCGGTGAAGACCTCGAGCGCGTCAGGCCAGGGCTTGGAGGCGCCCATTTCGAGCATCGCGTTCAGCTTCTGCCCCACTTCCTTGTTGCCATAGAAGGAGCAACGGTGGAGCGGGCCCTTCCATCCCGCCTGCTTGCACGCCGCCTGATAGAATTGGAACTGCAGCACGCGCGCGAGGAAATAACGGGTGTAGGGCGTGTTGCCGGGGATATGATATTTGGCGCCCGGGTCAAACGCGGTTTCGGGGCGCGCGACCGGCGGCGTGATGCCCTGATATTGCAGGCGAAGCTGGGTCCAGGCCTTGTTGTAATCGGCGGGCTTGATCGACCCGTCGAACACGCCCCAGCGCCAGCGGTCGACGAGCAGGCCGAAGGGCAGGAAGGCGACCTTGTCCATCGCCTGACGCAGCAGCAGGCCGATATCCTTGTCGGCGCTCGGCACCTTCGCCTTGTCAAGCAGGCCGATGTCGACCAGATATTGCGGGGTGATCGACAGCGCGATGAAGTCGCCGATCGCTTCGTGGAAGCCATCGTTGGCGCCGTTCAGATAGAGGAACGGCTGCTTGTTATAGGCGCGCTGATAATAGTTGTGGCCAAGCTCGTGGTGGATGGTGACGAAATCGTCGCTGTTCACCTTGATGCACATCTTGATGCGGATGTCGTCCTTGTTGTCGACGTCCCAGGCCGAGGCATGGCACACGACTTCGCGGTCGGCGGGCTTCAGGAACTGGCTGCGCTTCCAGAAGGTATCGGGCAGCTTCGCGAAGCCGAGCGAGGAATAGAAATTCTCGCCCGCCTTGACCATGTCGAGCGGCGCCTTGCCCTTTTCCTTGAGCAGATCGCCGATGTCGTAACCTAGGTCGCCCGATCCCGGCGGCGCGACGAGCGGGTAGATATTGCCCCATTCCTGCGCCCACATGTTGCCAAGTAGATCGGCGCGGATCGGGCCGGTTTTCGGCTGCACCGCGTCGCCATATTTCTCGTTGAGTTTCCAGCGGACATAGGTGTGAAGCGCCATGTAGAGCGGTTTCACTTCCTGCCACAGCCGTTCGGTGGTCTTCGCGAAATCCTCGGGCGACATGTCATAGCCCGACCGCCACATCGCGCCGGTATCGGCAAAGCCGAGTTCCTTCGCGCCTTCGTTGGCGATCGCGACCATGCGCGCATAATCATCCTTCATCGGGGCGCCGACATTGTCGTGCCAGCTTGTCCACATTTCGGCGAATTCGGCGGGCGTGTGCTGGAGATTGCCCATCTCCGCCTCGATATCCGATCCCGAGATTTCCTTGCCGTCGAGCCTGCCGCGGCCCTTGCCATATTGCGATTGCAGGTCGGTCGCGATCGTGTTGAGCTCGGTCGCGGCGCCAGGCTTCGTCGGCGCGGGAAGGACAAGGCCGGTGCGCAGGATGTCGAGCTTGCGCTTCGTATCGGCGCTGAGCCCCGGCACATCCATATATTTCGCGGCTTCGAGTGCATATTTGACCGACTTTTCGGTCCCCACGGCATTGATCCGCGCGGCCATCGCGTCGGTGTCGTCGGTGATGTAGGTGGCGTTGACCCAGTTCACTTGGCTCGCCTCGACCGTATAGTCGAACAGATCCTTCTCGACGGCGGCGATGAAGGCATCGGCGTCGGCCGCGGTCGGCGTGGCGGCGGGGGCCGCGGTCGCGGCGGCATTGTCCTGCGCATATGCCGGTGCGGCGAGCGCGAGCGACAGGGCAAGCGACATAGTCGAAATCATGGCTTTCATGGGGTGCAATCCTCTGGACTTTGGGGGTGCGCTCTGCGGCGCCGTAAAACCAGCTTGGCGCGTCGGCGCCGGGGGGTCAAGCGGTCAGAAAGGCCGCGATCGCCTCACCCAGCTCGGGCTCGGTGACGCTCGACATGTGCGTGCCGGGGATCGTCGCGAGTTGGGCATCGGCCAGCGCCGCGACTAGTTCGGACGCTGAGCCATTGTCCTGATCCTGTTCGCCGCACACCACCAGCGTCGGCATCGTGATCGCCGCCAGCGCTTCGGGCGGCGTGTCGGTGAAGCTGTCGAGCAGAAGCCCCGCCGCGACACGGTCGATCTTCATCGTTTTCATGAACTGGATCGACAGCCATGTGTCGTCGCCGCGCTTCGCGCTGTCATATTCGGCGATCACGCGCTTGAAGAACTGCCCGCGCCGCTGCCACCCCGCGAGTCCCGCCAGCCCCATACCGCCAAGGATCAGGCGCGCCGGGCGCATCCCCGCAACGACCGCGCGCACGCTCGTCCGCGCGCCGAGCGAGAAGCCGCCAAGGTCGAAATCGGCAAGATCGAGATGCGCGACCAGATCCTGCAGGTCATCCACCAATATGTCGGAAGGATAATGCTCCGCCCCATGCGGCGCCGCGCTCGATCCGTGGACGCGCAGGTCGGGCATGATGACATGATATCCCTCACGCGCGATTCGCGCTGCGGTGCCGAATTTGATCCAGTTGACCTCGGCGCTCGAAAACAGGCCATGCAGCAACAGGATCGGCCGACCTTCGCCCATTGCGCGCCAGGCCAGGCGCACCCCATCGCGCGCGTCGAAAAATTGCGGTTCGATGCTCATGCCCGTCCTTATGCGGGGAAGACGCGCAAGGGCAAGCGGGTGAAATCCCCAAGCGGGCGTTCGCACGAACCGACCGACATCAGCCGCGGCCACACATGGTGGTTTTGGGGTAGGGAGCGGACTTCGCTCCATGCAAACGGGCGAGGATAAGCGCGAACGTCCGCAAGCTATCGCGGGCGCAATCCTTTTTGCTCCATGCGCCACTTCGCCATTTCGATGCGGTCCTGTCCGAAGAAGGGCTCGCCTTCGAACACCAATGTCGGCACGCCCCAATGGCCGGCGATTTCGAGCGCGACCTGGTTGGCGGCGATCTCCTGATCGAGCGTTTCGGCGTCGCTTTCCGCCTCCGCATCGAGTTCGGCGAGATCGAGCCCGGCGCGCTTCGCTGCGCCCGCCAGATGGTCGCCGAGGTGCCAGTCCTGCGCGCCGCCCCAGATGAGCTGCGCCAGCTCGTCGCAAAAGGCCAGGCTCTTGCCGCGCCGCGACGCCGCCTGCCCCAGCCGGGTGAGGCGATAGATGTAGGGTTGTTCGGCGGCGATCTCGCGCGTCATCACATTCTGGACGATCGGGTCGGGACGCGGCGGCCCGAAGGGGATGCCGTGGAACTGCGCGACGCGGATCATGTCGCGCATCGTGTAACTGAGCCAATTGGGGTGGTTGCGCTCGAAAAAGTCGGGCTGGCGCACGGCCAGCGGATAGACCGGGCGCAGGTTGATCGTCACATCGTGGCTCGCCATCAGCGCGCGGTAGCGGCCGATCGCCAGATAGCTGTAGGGCGAGCGGAAGGACCAGAAAAGATCAGCAGACAGACTCATGCGCGGCATCCTGCAAAAAATGCGGCGCCGCGCAAGCGAAACGGCAATTTTTTGCTCCAAATCAGATGCTTCGCACATGCAGCATAATCGTCATTGAATATTATAGCAGTTGCTATTATATCGCATGCCATGAGTGAGACGATCGGTTTCCTGCTCAACGACACCGCGCGGCTGTTTCGCCGCGCCTTCAACGCACGCACGAAACACAGCGGAATCACCGCGCTCCAGTGGCGGCTGATCAGCTATCTGAAGCGGCACGAGGGGATCCGGCAGGGGCCGCTCGCCGAACTCATCGAGGTCGAACCGATCACCCTGTCGCGCATGGTCGACCGGTTGGTCGAGGCGGAGCTGGTCGAACGCCGCGCCGATCCGACTGACCGCCGCGCCTGGCGACTGTATCTGACGCCGCGCACCGGCGCGATCGTCGGCGGCATGCGCGACATCGCCGATGCGCTGACCGAAGAGGCGACCGAGGGGCTCAGCGCAGCCGAACGCGCGCAGCTCATCGAGCTGGTCGAGCGCGTCCGCGCCAATCTTTCGCGCCGCGAATGCGGCAAGGAACCGACAAAAGAGACAATGTGATGGATCAGCTCTCCCCCTCCCGTCCTGCCGCCGCGCCCACCGCTCCCGCCGCTCCCACGGGCGAAGAGGTTTCGGTGCCGAAGGCGAAACCCAAGGCCGATCCCGTGCCGCCCGCGCCCGAGGCCGAAACCGACGAGACCCGCAAGCCGGGCTGGCGCACCCGCCTGTTGATGTTCGGCGTGCCGCTGGCGCTGCTCGTCGGCGGCGGCTGGTACTGGCTGACGAGCGGCGGCGCGGTGTCGACCGACAATGCCTATGTCCAGATGGACAAGGTATCGATCGCCGCCGAGGTTGGCGGCCGGATCACCGAGGTTGCGGTGCGCGACGGCCAGATGGTCGACAAGGGTCAGCTGCTTTTTCGCATCGACGGCGAACCCTATGCGCTGACGGTGGCGCAGGCGAATGCCGCGATCGACGCGGCCAAGGTCAATGTCGGCAATCTGTCGGCCAGCCTCGCCGCGACCGGCGTCGACATCAAGGCGGCGAAGGAAGCGGTGGGCTTTGCCGAATCCAATTTCGCGCGGCAGGCGGCGCTCATGGAAAAGGGCTTCACCACCAAGGCGGCCTATGACGCATCGAAGCATGCGGTCGAACAGGCGCGCGCAGGCCTTGCGCAGGCCCGCGCCGACGCCGCGGAGGCGCGCGCCAAGCTTGCCACCGGGGGCAGCGGCGTGAATCCCGAGGTCGAATCGGCAAAGGTCCAGCGCGCGCAGGCACAGGTCAACCTCGGCCGCACCGAAGTGCGCGCGCCGAGCGCCGGGCGCATCGCCCAGTCGGACCGGCTGCAACTCGGCCAGATGATGGTCGCGGGGCTCCCCGCGGTGACGCTCGTCGATACGCTGCACCCCTATGTCGAGGCCAATTTCAAGGAAACCGACCTTGCCGACATGCGCGTCGGCCAGCGCGCCGAGATCCGCTTCGACGCCTATCCGGGGCTCAAGGTACGCGGCCATGTCGAAAGCATCGGCGCTGGAACCGGCAGCGAATTTTCGGTACTCCCCGCCCAGAATGCGACCGGCAACTGGGTGAAGGTGACGCAGCGCGTGCCGGTGCGCATCGCGCTCGACGAAACGCCGTCGCGCGACATGATCGCCGGCCTGTCCGCCGACGTCAAAGTGATCACCGCGAAATAGGGGCGGGCCGATGGCGAGCCGCGCCCTTCCCCGCCGGTCGCCCAGCGCGGCGCAACCGGTCGATGCGTCGATCCCGCTCTATCAGCAGGTGCGCTATCGCGGCCTGCTGACGGTGGCCGTGATGGGCGCGTCGGTGATGCAGATTCTCGACACGACCATCGCCAATGTCGCGATACCGCATATGCAAAGCGCGCTCGGTGCGACGAGCGAGACGGTCAACTGGGTTCTCACCAGCTACATCATCGCCTCGGCAGTGGCGATGCCGATCACCGGCTGGCTCGCCGACCGGATCGGACGGCGGCAATTGTTCCTCGCGGCGATCGTCGGCTTCGTCCTGACCTCGATGGCGTGCGGTGCCGCGCAGAATCTCGAGGAGATGGTGGCGTTCCGCTTCCTGCAGGGGATCGCCGCCGCCTTCATCAGTCCGCTGTCGCAATCGGTAATGCTCGACATCAACCCGCCCGAACGGCACGCGCGGGCGATGTCGATCTGGGGGATGGGGATCATGATCGGCCCGATTCTGGGGCCCATCCTGGGCGGCTGGCTCACCGAATCGGCGAACTGGCGCTGGGTGTTCTACGTCAACCTGCCCGTCGGATTGATCACGCTGGTGCTGATGTGGGCGCTGCTGCCGCGGACGCATACCCGCGAGCGCAAGTTCGATCTGTTCGGCTTCTCGATGCTCGCGCTCGGCCTCGCTGCGCTGCAGCTGATGCTCGACCGCGGTGCGCAGCAGGACTGGTTCGAGAGTGCCGAAATCTGGATCGAACTCGGCGTTTCGGTTGCCTGCCTGTGGATGTTCCTCATCCACCTGCTCACCGCGCCGGTGACCTTGTTCAACCGCAAGATGCTCGCCGATCGCAACCTCGTCATGGGCATGGGCTTCATGATCGTGATCGGGGTGGTCATGTTCTCGTCGATGGCGCTGCTGCCGCCGATGCTGCAACGCCTGTTGGGCTGGCCGGTGATCGATACAGGGCTGGTGCTCGCGGTGCGCGGGATCGGCATCCTGATGAGCATGTGGGTCGCCGGGCGCCTGCTCGGCAAGATCGATGCGCGCTGGATGGTCGGTTCGGGACTGCTGATCGCCGCCTATTCGCTGTATCAGATGAGCCAATGGTCGCTGATGATGGGCGCCGGTCCCGTGGTCGTCAGCGGGCTGGTGCAGGGATTAGGGATGGGGCTGATCTTCATCCCGCTCAACACCATGGCCTTTGCCACGATCCCGATGCAGTTCCGGACCGACGGATCGAGCCTCCTCAACCTGTTCCGCAGCATGGGGGCGTCGGTGGGCATTTCGGTGGTCACGACGCTGCTCGGATCGAATACGCAGACCAGCCACCAGGATCTGGTCGCGCATGTCACCAACAGCTCGGTCAGCCTCGTCGATCCCTCGACGGCCGACCGCTTCGGCATCATCGGCGATGTCGCGATGCAGATGGTCAATGGCGAAATCAACCGGCAGGCGGCGATGGTCGCTTATATCGACGATTTCTGGCTGATGATGTGGGTCACGCTCGCGGCCGTGCCGCTCGTCGTCCTGCTGCGTCCCCCCAGGCCCGGCGCGGCGCAGGCCTCGGCCGCCGACATGGGGCACTGACAGGGTCGCGCCAGCGCCGCGTCAGCAGACCCAGCGCAAGGCACGCCGAAGCTCGGCGGCGCCGTCCCGCTCATATGGCAAGCCGTGCGCCATCACGACGCGCTCGCAATCCCAGCTCAATATAGCAGCGACCGCCCGGCGAACACGCGCGCGGCGCGGCCAGAAGGTCAACCGCAGGTCGATCGGCGCCTTGCCGTCGGGATGCGCCGCGCCCGAGAGGCGGACGAGCCCGCGATAAAAGCGGCTGCGTATCCGCTGCGGCTCAAAATTCTCGATCAGGTCGGTCAGCACGACGGTGCGCGAGGGCCGGTGGAAAAACACCGCTTCATTGACCAGCGTGCCCGGAACGAAAACCGTCTCCAGCTCTTCGGGCAGCACCGCCTCGCCGTCGAGCATCGCGTCGATGCGGAAGGGCCGCTTCGCGCGCGTGGCGAGATCGGGCACCGCGAGCGTTCGCGCGCCGGGATAGATCGCCTGCCAGTCGGCCACATACCAATAATGAAGGCTGTTCGGCGCGATCAGCCAGGCGACCGGGCCGAGGCGGTCGATGGCAGAAAGCAGGTCCTTGTCGGGAGCGATCGGCGAATGAACCCACAGCGTGCCGTCGGCAAGCCGCACGACGGTCATCCGGGTTGGAAAGGGGATCGAGGTCGGCCCGTAATCCATGCGGATTTCGGGACCATCGACGATCCACAATCGGCCACCAAAGGCTTTGGGCGTGTTGAGCGGCGCATAGGGAAGGAAAGCCGACATGGCGGCAGACTAGCCCCGGCAACGCCGTCGATCAAATCTCGCCGGCGATCTGCGTGACCGTTAACGGAAGAAGCAATTGGCCCCGGCGAACAGCGCCTCGATCTTCGCATCCTTGCCCGGCTCGGCGAACATGCCGCCGATCGCTGCATCGCCGGTGCCCAGGCTGAACTCCTCGCCCAGCGTGCTGTCCTTGTGATCGACGACGGTGGTCGATGCGGATGCCTTGGCGCGCGTCGTGCCGATACCGATGCCGCTGACCGTCGAATAGAATTCGGCGCCCGCCTCGTCGCCCAGAAACCAGCCGACGAACTTGTCGTCCTGAAAATTGAGCGTCATTGCATCGAAGCGCGAAAATTGCATCGGCCCCGCGCCGCACTCGTCATTGTCGCTGCGGTCGTCGACGACCCCCGCAACGCGCGCCAACGCCTCTTCGGCCTGTTTGCGCGGGATGCCGAACGCGAGCAGGCTGGTCTTGCCGCTGGCCTTGTCGATGAAGCGCAGCCCCGCAGCGTCGAGCGCGACCGACAGCGACGCCGCTGCCGGACCGTCGAGCTTCGCCTCTGGGACGTCGGGCACGACCGGCGGTCGGTCATCGGCGGCCGGCTTGTCGGCGGCGGGCTTGCACGCCGCGAGCAGCGCGAGGAGGACGAGGGCGGGCAGCTTGCGCATGGCAGGACTCCGAAGGGGACGCGCCGCTATACGCCAGAGCGCGGGGCGATTACCAGCGCAGCGACATGCAGCTGAGCCCGGCGTCGATCCGCGCGATCTGATCGGTGGGCAGCGCGCGAAACGGGACGCCGCGCGCCGCCAGCAGCGCTTGCGTTGCAAGCCAGCGCGCGCCGATCAGCACCGTGTCGCGGACGCGCAGGATATTCGCCGCGCCTTCTTCGCCCATCGGCGTCAGCAACACCTCCAGCCCCGCAAATTCGGGGCAGTCGCGCATGGCGGGGACGGCGAGCACGGTGCGGTCGTCGACAAGGCCGCAGCCGGTCTTGAAATGCAGCACGCCGGGCGGGGTCTGCGCGATCTGCGCGCGGTATCCAAGATCGCCGAGCAGCGCAGTCAGCGTTTCGGCCCCCGCCCGGTCGGTGCGGTCAGACAGGCCGATGATCACGCGGTCGGCAAGGCGCAGCACATCACCGCCGTCGACATGTCCCGGCCCGGCCAGTTCAAGGACGCGGCCGTGCCGTTCGGCGAGCGCAGCGCGTATGTACGCGACCTCGCCCGCGCGGCTCGGCGCACCGGGACGGAGCAGGATCGCGCCTTCGGCAAAGGTCAGCGCGACGTCCTCGACGAACAGCGCATCGGGAAAGGCATCGAGCGGCGGCAGAACATCGACCGTCAGGCCCAGCTCGCGCAGCACCGCGACATAGGCGGCATGCTCGGCCATGATTCCCGCCAGCTCGGGATCGGGTCCGCCGCCCGCACGGATGCCGTTGACGGCCGACGGCGCCGGGGTCCGGCAAAGCGCATGGGTAAAAGCGAAAGGCGCGGTCATGTTATGGGCATAATCCGGATGACCCGATCTCGCCAAGGCAATCCTCCCTGCCACGCAGCGGTGGGAGGGGGGCCGTCCGCAAGGGGGATGGTGGCGGGGCCGCGAGCGCGCCGGCGTCAAAGCCCCTCCGTCAGCCCTTCGGGCTGCCACCTCCCCATCGCTGCGCGACAGGGAGGATAACAAGATCAACCCTTCTTCAGATGCCGGCGGCCGAGCAGTTCGGCGATCTGCACCGCATTCAGCGCCGCGCCCTTGCGCAGGTTGTCGCTGACGCACCAGAGGTTCAGGCCATTGTCGACGGTGCTGTCGTCGCGCACCCGGCTGACGAAGGTCGCATAGTCGCCGACGCATTCGACGGGGGTGATATATCCGCCGTCCTCGCGCTTATCGACCAGCATGACGCCCGGCGCCTCGCGCAGGATGCGCTGCGCTTCCTCGGCGGGCAGTTCCTTCTCCATCTCGATATTGATGGCTTCCGAGTGGCCGACGAAGACCGGAACGCGGACGCAGGTCGCGGTGACCTTGATCTTCGGATCGAGGATCTTCTTCGTCTCGGCGACCATCTTCCATTCTTCCTTCGTCGATCCGTCGTCGAGGAATTTGTCGATGTGCGGAATGACGTTGAAGGCGATCTGCTTGGTGAACTTCTTGATGTCCTTTTCGTCGCCGACGAAGATCTGGCGCGTCTGGTTCCATAGCTCGTCCATCCCCGCCTTGCCGGCGCCCGACACCGACTGATAGGTCGAAACCACGACGCGCTTGATTTTCGCCGCATCGTGCAGCGGCTTCAGCGCGACGACCATCTGCGCGGTCGAGCAGTTCGGGTTCGCGATGATGTTGCGCTTGGTATAGCCATCGATCGCGTCGGGGTTCACCTCGGGCACGATCAGCGGCACGTCGGGGTCCATGCGATAGAGCGACGAGTTGTCGATCACGACGCAGCCCGCGGCTGCGGCCTTGGGCGCGTGAATCGCGGTCGCGTCGCTGCCGATGGCGAAGATCGCCATGTCCCAGCCCGACCAGTCGAAATTCTCGATATTCTGACATTTCACGGTTTTGCCGGTATCGCCGATCTCGACTTCGTCGCCCTGGCTGCGCGACGACGCGACCGCCGCCAGTTCGGCGATCGGAAATTCGCGTTCGGCGAGGATGGCGAGGACTTCGCGTCCGACATTGCCCGTCGCACCAGCGACGACGATCCGGTAACCCATGAAATATGTCCTTTGTCTTGGCGTGAAATGAAAAACGACCGGTTCTGCGCTTTGGCGGAACCGGTCGTTCTGGAAAGCTGTTTCGGCTTTGTGGGGAGAAACCTCTCCTCAGCCTTCGCCGGCTTCCGACCGGTAATCGCGGCGCTCCGCAATACGAGCCGATTTACCGGTGCGGCCCCGCAGATAGTAGAGCTTCGCACGGCGCACGGCGCCCTTGCGGACGACGGTAATCGAATCGATGTTCGGCGAATAAAGCGGGAAGACGCGCTCGACGCCTTCGCCGAACGACATTTTGCGCACGGTGAAGTTCGAGCCCATGCCCTTGTTCGCGCGCGCGATGCACACGCCTTCGAAATTCTGGACGCGGGTGCGTTCGCCTTCGACCACCTTCACGCCGACGCGCAGCGTGTCGCCGGGGCGGAACGTCGGAATCTCTTTGCCGGCCTTGGCAATTTCTTCAGCTTCGATCGTCTGGATGAGGTTCATGCCTCTAGTCCTTCTTCTTTTGCCGCGCGCCAGAGGCAGGTCGGGCCCGAGCGTCCTCATGACGCTCCCAAAGGTCCGGCCTGCGTAACCGTGTATGATCCTGCGCCTGTTGTTTCCGCCAGGCGGCGATCTTCGCATGATCCCCCGATCGCAGCACTTCGGGGATCGTGCGCCCTTCCCATGTGACGGGCCGGGTATAGTGCGGATATTCGAGCAAACCGTTCTCGAACGATTCGTCGTCGCCACTTGAAGCCGCGCCCATTACGCCGGGAAGCAGCCGAATGCAAGCGTCGAGCAGCATCAGCGCGCCCATCTCGCCGCCCGAAAGTATGATGTCGCCCATCGACAGCTGTTCGATCGGCCGTGCGTCGAAGATGCGTTCGTCGAAACCCTCGAAGCGGCCGCACAGGATGATCGCTCCCGGACCCGCGGCAAGGTCGCGCACGCGCTTCTGCGTGACCGGCGCGCCGCGCGGGGTCATGGCGAGCAGCGGCAGCCCCGGATGCGCCGCCGTCGCATGATCGATCGCCGCCCCCAGCACGTCGGCCTTCAGCACCATGCCGGCGCCGCCGCCCGCGGGCGTATCGTCGACGGTGCGATGCCGGTCGGTGGCAAAATCGCGGATCTGGACGGGAGCGCACGCCCATGTCCCGCTTTCGAGCGCGCGCCCCGCCATGCTGTGCCCCAGCGGACCGGGGAACATGTCGGGATAGAGCGTGAGCGGAACGGCGGTGAAGGTCATGACGGCGGCTGCCATAGCGCCTCGGGCAGCAGGTGGCGATCCTTCTTCAATTCGTCGTGCAGCCATTCGCGGAAGCGCTCGATCTTGCGCACCCCGACGCGATTTTCGCGGTGGACGAGCCACAGGCCGGCATCGGCGACATAGAGTGTATCGAAGGGCTGGACCATCCGGCCGCTGGCAAGGTCGGCCTGCCAGAACAGCGGGGTCATCATCGCGGCCCCGAAGCCCGCCTGCACCGCGCTCGCCTCCTGCAACTGGCTGTCGAGCTCTATGCCGAGGCGCGATGGCGCCAGCGGAGTCGCGACCCCCGCAGCGACAAACCAGTCGGCCCACCAGCTGTCGTTCGGGGCGAGCCGCTGGACGCGCAGCAGGTCGGCGGGTTCGCGGATCGCATGCTCGGCGATGAACGATGGTGCGGCGAGCGGTGCCAGCGTCTGGCGCATCAGAAAGTCGCTGCGCAGGCCGGGCCAGGGGCCCATTCCAAGACGGATCGCAACATCGACGTTCGACGCGTCGAAGTCGACCAGATCGTTGCTCATCGACATGCGCACGGCAAGGTCGGGGTAAGCGAGCTGGAAGCGGCCGATACGCGCGCTCAGCCACGCGCCGCCGAAGCTCGTCACGGCGCTGATCGTCAGCACGTCGGTTTCGTCGCTGCCAAGTGCAGCGAAGGCATCGTGCATTGCGGCAAAGGCGGCGCGGATTGCGGGGAACACGCGTTGCCCGGTCTCCGACAGTCGCACACGGCCCTTTTCGCGCACGAACAGCGCGCGGCCGAGCCGGTCTTCCAATTGGCGGACCTGATAGCTGACCGCTGCCTGCGTCATCCCCAGTTCCTCGGCAGCGCGCGAGAAATTTTCCAGTCTTGCAGCTGATTCAAAGGCGCGGACGGCAGCGAGGGGCGGCAGTTTCGGCATTACCAGAGCATAAGGTAAGCTTATATGTTTGTCCAAAGCTTTAATTGGCGAAGGCGCCAGCGAAGGCGCATCTGCACCCTATTGCAATCGATGGAGACAGACGATGATGGATGAAATCTGGATGCGGAGCTGGAACGCCGATCATGCGCGCTTCAGCGCCGACCTCGACCGCGGCTTCGCGCAGCTCGGTGCCGCCTTGAAGCCGCTTTTCGCCCGGCGCCCGCGCGGCGCGGCCAAAGCGGCACCGGCTCGCCCCGCGAGCTAGTCGCGTGCTGGACGAAGGCGCAGGGCCTGAACCGTCAGCGGATGCGTCGGGGCCAGCAGAATCTGACCGTCGAGCTTGCCGCGCTCGCAGTTGAGCCGGAACACCGCTCCCAGCGCGCCGCGCGCCACGGGCGGCTCGGCGGTCGGACATGCGCCCAGCTGATCTTTCAGCGCCGCCAGATCCTTCGCCCATAGCGCCGCCGAGCGGTCCATCAGGAAGTTCATCGCCAACCGGTCCTGCATCGGCGTCAGGTCGCCCGCGTCATAGACCGCGCGCACCGCCGCGATCATCGCGGCCATGTCGGGCGTGACCGGCGCTGGCCGGGTTTTGAGCAACCCCGCCTTCTCCATCGCCACCGCCGTGTCCCAGGCGGGCGCCGAAGGCCCGGCATAGGTGCGGTTCGACAGCGCAAAGACGCCAGCGCCGAAGTCGGGCATCAGCATCACATGGCTGCCATAACCCGGATAGCCACCGCCGTGCGACAGGGTGAGCCCGAGCTCGCAGTCCTGCGCGACGCGCCAGCCCATGCCATAGGCCGCGGCCTGCTTGCACGCCGTCTCGCCGCTCGCGCCGGCGCGCGTCGCCAGCGAGACGAAGTTCAGGCCCTGCGCGATCTCGCGCACCGTTGCGCGGCGGATTGGCCCAGCATCGGTCTCGTTGCGCGGCGGCCAGGCCGACAGCATAAAGGCGACCCATTTGGCATAGTCCCGCGCGCTGACCTGCAGCCCGCCCATGCTGTTGAAGGCACCGTCGGCCATTTCGGGTTCGGGCACCCACGTCTCACCTTCCCAGCGGTAGCCGCGGGCATAATGCGCGCGCGGCGCGCTCGTCACGTCATAGCCGCTGGCCTCCATTCCCAGCGGGCGGAGGATGGTGATGCGGACATAGTCGGCATAGGGCATACCCGACGCATTGGCGACGATGCGGCCGAGCAGGGCATAGCCGAAGTTCGAATATTCGAAGCGGCTCTGCGGCGCCTGCGTGAAGGGGACGCCGGCGGTCAGCATCTTGGTAAAATCGTCCTGCGACAATATCTGCTGGCGGTCGCCCCACGGATCGTCGGTGACGAACCCCGCGACATGGTGGAGCAGGTCGCGCACGCGAATGCGCGGACTGTCCGCGGTCGGATAGGTCCAACGCTTCATTTCTGGGACATAATCTTCGGCCAGATCGTCGAGCCGCAGCTTGCCCCGGTCGCGCAGGTTGAGCACCGCCAGCGCGGTGAAAGCCTTGGTCATCGAAGCAATTCGGAACAGCGTATCGCCGTCGACCGGCGTTCCGGTCGCCACATCCTGAACCCCGCGCCCCTTCAGATAGACGAGCTTGCCATCCTGCACGATGCCATAGACGAGGCCAGGGATATGCTGATCGGCCTGATAGCGGGCAAAGAGCGCGTCGATCTCGGGCGCGATTTCGTCGAGACTCCGTCCCGCACTTTCCTGCGCGAACGCGGGTGAGGCGCAGCCAAGCATCACCGCCGCAACCAAGGCCGATTTCCAACGCATGACGATCCTTTCGCGAACGGACGAGCGCCGCAGGCTAACAGCGGGCCGGGACGGCGGCAATCCGCCGCGGCCGGCCGTTTTAGGACTGTCTATGGCTGCAACGCCCGTGCGCGCCGCCAACGCGTCGTCACCCCATGACGAAGGCGTTGAGCTTGTTGCCGTCGGGATCGCGAAAATAGCCCGCGTAAAAACCTTCGCCGCGCGGACCGGGGGCGCCTTCGTCGCGGCCGCCATTCGCCAGCGCAATATCGTAGAGGCGCTGGACCTGATCGGTATCGCTGGCCTCCAGCGCCACCATCACGCCATTACCGACGGTCGCGACATTGCCGTCGAACGGCTTGGTCAGGCCAATGCCCGCGCCGCCGCCCTCCTTGCCCCAAGCAATGAAATTGTCGAATTCCATCATGCGCGGCACACCCAGTTCGGCGGCGATCGCGTCGTAAAAAACCGCCGCTTTGGCAAGGTCGTTGGTGCCGAGCGTCACATATCCGATCATTGGTCATCTCCCGATTCGTTGAAGCGAGAACATATCAGGAACAATATATACGACAAGAAAAGAAAAGGGGCGCCCGGTCGATGTCCGGGCGCCCCTATCGAAACGTTGACGATGCTGCGCGATTACGGCTTGATGCGGATCGCGATAAACGCCGACGGACCGCCGCGGCGGAGAATCTCCATCAGCACCGCGTCGCGGCCGGCCTTCTTCGCTTCCGCCACCGCCTTGGCCAGGCCCTCGCTCGTCGTCACCGGGGTGCGGTTGACGCTGAGGATCACATCGCCGCGGCGCAGGCCCTTGCGGCCAGCATCGCTGTTGCTCGATGCGGCGCCGATGACGAGGCCCTTGGTCGATGCATCGACGCCGACAGCGCGCGCGATGTCGGGGGTCAGCGTCTGCACCGCGAGGCCCAGATTGTCCTGGACCGCCTTGTCCGAAACGCTCCCGCTGTTGTCGTCAGGCGTCGCCTGATCGTCTTCGGGGTCGAAATCATTGCCTGCGAGCTGGTCTTCGGGCGGACGCGTGCCGACGACGGCGTTGAGCGTCATCGTCTTGCCGTCGCGCACGACCTCGATCGGGATACGCGTCCCCGGCTTGGTGTTCGCGACGATGTAGGACAGCGTCTGCTGCGGCGTCACATCCTTGCCGTTGACCTTGGTCACGACGTCGCCGCGCTTGATGCCCGCCTTCGCCGCGGCACCGTCATCCTCGACGCGCTGGACGAATTCGCCGCGATCCTTGGGCAGGCCGAGCGCCGCAGCGATATCCTCGCCGACCGGCGCGATGCCGATGCCCAGATAGCCGCGCTCGACGCGCTCGCCGGCGCGCAGCGCGTTGATCACCGGGATCGCCGCATCGGCCGGGATGGCGAAATTGACGCCGATGTTCGCGCCGACGGGCGAGATCAGCATATTGTTGATGCCGACGACATTGCCGTGCAGGTCGAACAGCGGACCGCCCGAGTTGCCGCGATTGATCGCCGTGTCGGTCTGGATGTAGCGGTCATAAGCGCCGCCACTGCCGATATTGCGCTGCACCGCCGAGATAATGCCCGCGGTGACGGTCGAGCCGAGGCCGAGCGGGTTACCGATCGCGACCACCCAGTCGCCGACGCGCGCCTTGCCGCTGTCGCCGAATTTCACGAACGGCATGCCGGTCGCGTCGATCTTGAGCAGCGCGAGGTCGGAGGCGACGTCGCGGCCGACGATCTTGGCCTGAAATTCCTTGCCGTTGGTCAGCGTCACCGTGACCTGGTTCACCTGTTCGCCGCGCGGACCGCCGGTGACGACATGGTTGTTGGTGACGATATAGCCGTCGTCCGAGATCAGAAAGCCCGAACCGCCGCCCTGCTGCTCCTGCGTGACCGGTTCGCGCGTTCCCGCGAAAGGATCGAGCCGGACGCCCAGCGTGACTTCCTGCTTGGTCGAGATGTTGACCACTGCGGGCTGCAGCTGCTCGACCAGGTCGGCGAAGCTTTCGGGCGCGCCGGCGCGCGGAACCGCCTTGGCGATTTCGCTGCGCTCGTTCTGCGCGACCTGCGCGATAACGGGCGACTGGGTGACGAGCGCGAGCGCTGTGCCACCCACCAGCAAAGCCGAAGTGATGCCATAAACATAACGCACGATCGCAAATCCTTCTCTCTTGCGAAAAAACCCAAGGACCCCGGCAGGCTTCATTTGGGGCCGCGCGGCTGAACGGCAATTGAACATGAACGGCGACTGCACGTCCGGTTCATCCGCCGTCCTGCCCCTATCCGCCGCTGAAACGCTTCAGATATTCATTGTCGGGCGACATGATGATCGACGTTCCGCCCTTGTTATTCTCGCCCAGGAATGTCTGACGATAACTCTGCATGGCGCGATAGAAATCATAGAATTCGGGATCCTTGCCAAAGCTGGCGGCATAGATGCGCGCGGCTTCGCCATCGGCGTTACCGCGAATGATCTGCGCTTCCTTCTGCCCTTCGGCGCGGATCGCGATCGCTTCCTGCTGGCGCGCGGTGCGCATGCGGTCATAGGCCGCCTGCAGCGTCGCGCCTTCGGGGAGGTCGGCGCGCTTGATCCGCACGTCGATGATTTCGGCGCCATATTTGTGCGCCTCGCGATTGAGCGCGACCTGGATATTGTCCATCACCGCACCGCGTTCGGGCGAGAGCAGGGTCGCGAAGGTCCGCTTGCCGAGTTCGTTGCGCAGCGACGAGCCGAGGATTGTCGCCAGCTGTTGCTGCAATTTATCCTCGGTCCGGATCGCGGTGTACATGCGCACCGGGTTGGTGATGCGGAAGCGTGCGAAGGCATCGACCTGCAGCCGTTGCTGATCGGTGGAGAGCACCTGCTGGCGCTCCATGTTGATGCCCAGAATGCGCTTGTCGATATATTGGATCCCATCGGTGAACGGCACGCGCAGGACAAGGCCCGCACCCGACCGGCCGAATTCCTCGTTCGCCTTGTAGCGATTCACCGTGCGCTCGATTTCGCCGAAGCGCAGGATCAGCGCCTGCTTGTCTTCGGGAACGATCGCCAGCGTCTGCGACAGGATCACGAGAATGGCGACGAGGCCGACGAGCAGCCGCATCGGATGGCGGGTGATCGATTCGAACATCACTGGCCTCCCTTCGCCGCATCGGACGCGGCGTCGGACGCCGCGCGCGCGCGCCGCTGAACTTCGCTCAGCGGCAGATAGGGGGTGACGCCGCGCGCCTCGACAATCGTCTTGTCGACGTTCGACAAAACATTCTCCATCGTTTCATAATATAGCCGCTTGCGGGTCACGCCCGGCGCCAGCTTATATTGTTCGTAAATCTTGTCGAACGCCGCGGTGTCACCGCGTGCGCGTTCGAGCACCTGCTGTTCATAAGCGCGCGCCAGGTTGATCGACGACTCGCGTTCCTGCCGCGCCGCGGTGACTTCCTTGAACGCCTCGTCGACCTGCTTCGGCGGATCGGCCTGGCGAATCGCGATGCCCTGGATTGTCACGCCGGCGCGATATTGATCGAGCAGGGCCTGCATGCGCTGCTGGACCTGCGTCTCGATCTCGACGCGGCCGGGACCGATCGCCTGCACCAGGTCGAAATTGGCGACCGTCGCGCGCATCGCGCTTTCGGCGACCTCGCGGATGGTGCCGTCGGGATCGGCGAGCTGGAAGATATAGAGTTCGGGGTCGCGGATCGACCAGCGCACTTCATAGGCCAGATCGACGATGCTCTGGTCGCGGGTGAGGACGAAATTTTCGTCGCTTGCATTGGGCGAGCCGACCTGCATCGTGCGGATCGCGCGCACGTCTTCCATGCGGATACGCTCGATCGGCGCCGGCCAGGTGAATTTCACGCCGGGTCCGACGGTACGCGAATAGCTGCCGAGCCGGGTAACGACGCCTTCCTTTTCGGGCGGTACGATGTGGAAGGACGAAAACAGGAACCACACCGCGACAAGCGCGCCCACGCCCCATTTCCACAGCCGCGCCGATTCGGGCATCTGCAGATTGCCGCCGCCGCCACCCGAACCGCCGCCGCCGAAGCCGCCGCGTCCCTTGCGCAGAAGTTCGTCGAGTGCGGAGGGGCCGCGCGGCTTGCGCCCGCGCAGTCCGTCGGCGGGATCGGGCGTCACCCAGGGATTGCGCGGACCCGACCGGTCATCGCCATCGCCGTTATCCTTCGGGCCATTGCCCCACGGACTGTTCGCCATCAGCGCAATCTGATGGAAAAATTGCCGCACTCCCTGCGGGGCGCGGCCTCCCATGCTGCCATCACTTTTGTTGCTCATGAATGCTTTTATAAGGGCGGCGCGCGCGATTAACAGGGGGGCCAGGCGAAAATGGGTGGCAATCGCCCCGCTTATCCCTATCTGCCGCGGACATGACCGATATCGCCATCCTTGCCAGTCTCGCCACCGATTTGACCGGCGGCCGCACGTCGGGGCTTCGCTATCTCGACGATCAGGGCACGCTCGCGATCGTGCTCGATGTCACCGGGCTCGCCGAAGACGAGCGCAAGCCGCTCGAGGAAAAGCTCCGCGCGGGCCTGCTCGCCCGTCCCGGCGTTACCAGCGTTCGCGTCGCCATGACCGCCGAGCGCAAGGCGATGACGATCATCGCGGTGGGCAGCGGCAAGGGCGGGGTCGGCAAATCGACGCTCGCCGCCAATCTTGCCGTCGCGCTGCGCCGCACCGGAGTGAAGGTCGGACTGGTTGATGCCGACATCTACGGTCCGTCGCAGCCGCGCCTGATGGACAGCGAGGGCGTGAAGCCCGAAGCGCGCGGATCCAAGCTCTCGCCGGTGCAGAGCGCCTATGGCGTTCCGATGCTGTCGACCGGCCACATCGCCGCGCCGGGTCAGGCCATCGCCTGGCGCGGCCCGATGGCCGGCCGCGCGCTCGAACAGCTGATCGACGCAAGTTGGGGCGATATCGATACGCTCGTCGTCGACCTGCCCCCCGGCACCGGCGACGTCCAGCTCACGATGATCCAGAAGCACAAGCCCACCGGCGCGGTCGTCGTCTCGACGCCGCAGGATCTGGCGCTGATGGACGCAGCGCGCGCCGTGTCGCTGTTCGAGCAGGCCGAAGTGCCGATCATCGGCGTCGTCGAGAATATGGCCGGCTATGCCTGCCCGCATTGCGGTGAGGTCAGCGACCCGTTCGGAAGCGGCGGTGCCGAGGCCGCGGCGAAGGAAATGGAGCTCGATTTTCTCGGCCGCGTGCCGCTGTCGATGGGCATCCGCCTCGCGAGCGACGGCGGCGTCCCGCCCGCTGCCGGAACCGATCCGCTGGGCGAGCCGTTCCACGCGATAGCCGCGAAGGTCGCGGCGTGGCTCGCGGCGCGAAAGGGCATATGATGGCGATCAACGATGAGGCTGAAATTCGCGCCCTGCTCGCAAGGCCGCGCCGCATCGCCATCGTCGGCGCCTCGCCTAATCCCGCACGCCCCTCGAACGGCGTGCTCGCCTTCCTGGCCGCGCAGGGCCACGATGTGATCGCGGTCAATCCCGGCCATGCCGGCAAGACGATCCACGGCGCGCCGGTGGTCGCGACGCTCGCCGATGTCGAGCCGGCGGCCGAGATCGTCGATATCTTCCGCAACAGCGCCGACGCGGGCGCTGCCGTCGACGATGCGATCGTCCACGGGGCGAAAGCGGTGTGGATGCAACTCGGCGTCATCGACGAAGCCGCCGCGCGGCGCGCCGACAAGGCCGGCCTGGTCGTCGTCATGGACCGCTGCCCCAAGATCGAGATTCCGCGGCTGGGCTTGCTGCGCTAGCCCCTACGAAAGGCTTTGCGTCGCCGACTCGCCGCGATTATCAGCAGCGGGGATGACCGGCATTCGGGACAAAGTGGGGACAAAGAAATCGCGCCTGCCGCATGTCAGCCGCCGGTCGCTGCTCGTCGGCGCCACCGCTGCGGGCGGCCTTGCGCTGGCCTGGTCACTCTGGCCGCGTCATTATGCGCCCAATCTGACCGCTGCGCCCGACGAACATATCTTCAACGCCTTTCTGAAGATCGGCGACGACGGGCATATCGCCGTCGTCGTGCCGCAATGCGAAATGGGGCAGGGCGTCACCACGCTGCTGCCGCAGATCATTGCCGACGAGCTCGGCGCCGACTGGCGCACCATCGCGGTCGAAACCGCGCCGATCAGCCCGCTCTACACCAACACACTGCTCGTCGACGAGGATAGCGCCACCTTCATGCCGCGCGCGCTGGTGCCCGATGTCGTCGCCGATGTGCGCAGCTGGGTCCGACGCGAATGGGCGGTGCGCCATGCGGTGATGCTGACCGCCAACAGCTCGTCGATCCGCATGTTCGAGGGGCCGTGCCGCGACGCCGCGGCGCAGGCCCGCACGCTGCTTATGATGGCGGCAGCGAAGCGGTGGGACGCCGACTGGCAGGATTGCGACACGCAGGATGGCTTCATCACCTGGAAGAACCGCAAGCTGCGCTTCGGCGACGTCGCGGCGGTGGCCGCAACGCTCGATCCTCCGGTGGAACCCGTCTATCGCGCCAACAACAATGACCCGCTCTACGGCAAGGAACTGACGCGGCTCGACCTGCCGGCAAAGGTAGACGGGTCGGCCAATTTCGCCGGCGACATCCGCCTTCCCGACATGGTTTTCGCCGCGATCCGCCAGGGACCGTTCGGCGCCACCCGGCTCAAGAGCATCGACCGCGAGGCGGGGATGGCGTCACCCGGCCTGCTCGACATCGTCCTCCACGACCGCTGGATTGCAACCGTCGCGCGCAACTGGTGGGCCGCGAATCGCGCGCTCGACCGCTTCGCACCGCAGTTCGAAACCACCGGTCCGCCGATTTCGAGCGCCGGAATCGACCAGGCGCTGAAGGCAGCGCTCAAGGCTGATGGCTATCGCATCGCCAAAAAAGGCGACGTCGCCGAGGCGATGGAGGGGCGCACCAAGGTTGCGGCGCATTACGCCGTCGCGCCCGCGCTTCATGCACCGATCGAGACGCGCACCGCAACCGCCGCTCCCGACGGCGACCGGCTGCGCCTGTGGGTTGCGACACAGGCGCCCGCCCAGTGCCGCGACGCGGTCGCGCGGGCAGTCGGTTTGCCGCCGGGCAAGGTGACACTGTTCCCGATGATGGCGGGCGGATCGTTCGACGCCTGTCTCGATCACAGCGTCGCGGTGCAGGCGGCGATCATCGCGACGCAGATCAAGCGCCCGGTGCAGCTCGCCTGGTCGCGCGCCGAAGAAATCATGCGTGACATTCCGCGCGCGCCGGCACGCGCCAAAATCTATGCGACGCTCGACGCCGCTGGCGGGATCGACGCGCTCGTCGCGCGGATCGCGGTGCCATCGACCAACCATGAATTCCGCGCGCGGCTGTTCGACGGAGCCCCGGCTGACGTCGCGCAGCGCGAGGCGGCGGGAACGCCCGATGCCGCAGCGGTCGAGGGCGCGGGCGGATCCTATAACTTCCGCCATTTCGCGGTCGATCATTGCCCCGCCGACATAGGCCTGCCGACCGCGCGCTGGCGCGGCAACGCCGACAGCTACACCGCCTTCTTCACCGAATGTTTCATCGACGAAATGGCGGCACGCGCCGGATCGGACGCGCTCTCGTACCGGATGGCGATGCTTGGACAGGCGCCGCTCCTCGCCCGCTGCCTGCTCACTGCGACCAGCCTCGCCGGATGGGAAGGCGGGCTTTCGGGCACGGCGCAGGGCCTTGCATGCCATTCGATGCGCGGCAGCCACATCGCGCTCGTCGCCACCGCGCGGCCCAGCGACCGGGGTCTGCAGGTCGAACAGCTCGTCGCCGTCGTTGACGCCGGGCGGCTCGTCAATCCGGCGATCGCACGCCAGCAGATCGAGGGCGGGCTCGTCTTCGGTCTCGCCGCCGCGGTCGGCGCGACGACCGATTATGACGGCGGCGTCGCGACCGCCCGCAAGCTCGGCCAGCTTGGCCTGCCCCGCCTGTCGCAAGTGCCGCAGATCGTCGTCGAATTCATCGACAGCGACCGCGATCCCGGCGGCGTCGGCGAAATCGGCGTGCCCGTCGTCGCGCCGGCGATCGCCAATGCAATGTTCGCCGCAACCGGTCGCCGAATCCGCCGCCTTCCGCTATCGCCCGATCCGCTATGATCGAACGCCCCCTTTCCCATCCCGCGGTACCCGCGCCGCGCATCGGCGTGCTGCTCGTCAACCTCGGCACCCCCGACGCTCCCGAACCAGGTCCGGTACGCCGCTATCTGCGTGAGTTCCTGTCCGACCCGCGCGTCGTCGAAATCCCGCCGCTGCTGTGGCAGCCGATCCTGCGCGGCATCATCCTCAACACGCGCCCGAAAAAGTCGGCGCACGCCTACGCGCAGGTGTGGACCGACGAAGGCTCGCCGCTCGCCGCGATCACCCGGCGCCAGGCCGGAGCGTTACAGGCGGCGCTGGGCGACGATGTCCGCGTATCCTGGGCGATGCGCTATGGCGCTCCGGCAATCGGCGGCGCGATCGACGAACTTGTCGGCGAAGGGTGCCGCCGCATCCTGATTGCCCCGCTGTATCCGCAATATTGCGCCGCGACGACGGCGACGGTGGTCGATGCGGTCGGCGCGCATCTTGCGCGCTTGCGCTGGCAACCCGCGCTGCGTTTCCTGCCGCCCTATCACGACGATTCCGCCTATATCGCGGCACTTGCCGCGTCGGTCGAGGCGGGGATCGCCGCGCTCGATTTCGCGCCCGATACGCTCGTCGCCAGTTTTCACGGCATGCCCGAACGGACGCTGCATCTGGGCGACCCCTATCATTGCCAGTGCGTGAAGAGCGCGCGGTTGCTGTCCGAAGCGATCGGACGGCCGGTCGAGATTGCCTTCCAGTCGCGTTTCGGACGCGCCAAGTGGCTCGAACCCGCAACCGACGCGCTGCTCGAACGGCTCGGCCGCGAGGGGCGCCGCGTGGCGATTTTCGCACCGGGTTTTTCGGCCGATTGCCTCGAAACGCTCGAAGAGCTCGCGATCCGCGGCAAGGAGCAGTTCGAGGCGGCGGGCGGGCGCGACTTCGCCTATCTGACCTGCCTCAACGACACCCCGCCAGGAATGGCTATGCTCGAGGTGCTGGTGCGGCGTGAACTCGCCGGATGGCATTGAAATAGCGGGCGCTTACCTCCTGTTTAACTCTGCGTCTTAAGCTCTGTATCCAGCGGCTTCCGGTATATTGCGCCGGCACCCGCGCGGAGACATGCGATGAGCGAACTCGACCGGGCAGCCATGACGCTCGCCGGCCTGACCCTGGCCTTTTTGATCGCGGTCGCCATCGTCTGGTGGATACGCCGCCCCCGCCCCCAGGTTACGCTGCCCAAGGCCCCCAGAATGCCGCGCGCAATGCGCATGCCGCGGCTGCCGCGCCGCGCCGAGCCTGAAATCGAACCCGTCGAAATCGCGCCCGCGCGCCTCGCGCGGCTGCGCGCCCAACCGGTCTATGACCCGTTGCCCGAAGACGAACCGCCGACCGAGGTCGCTCCAATAGCCGCCGAAACCGACACGCCCTCAGACGCCTTGCCGCCCGAACCGATCGAAGAGATGCTGGCGGCGCAGGTTCAGGCCGTCGAGGCGCAGGCGCACGACGCATCCGAGCCATTGCCCATCATGGACAATCCCGCAGCTGGTCACGCCGTGCCTGCCAGCCAGGCGCGACTGGTCGCGCAAATCCCGCCGCGCGACGCCATTCTGACGCGCAACTGGGTCGGCGGACGCCCGCGTCTGCCAGTCGCGATGCCGTGGCCGCGGATCGAGGGCACCGATGCCGACTTTATCGCCCAGATCTCCTGTGCCGATTTGCCTGCCGGACTCTGGGACGGGCTGGGCCCGCGCACCGGCGCACTCGCCTTTTTCGTCCATCCCGAAACGGGCGCGGCGACGGCGCTCCATCTGCCCGAGGTGGGACCGCCACGCGCGACACCCAAGCCAGTCGGCCGCGCCTATTTCCGTCCCGCCGGGCTCGAATACGAGGCGCTGCACCGGCTCGCGGTGCGGGCCTTTCCCGAATGGGCGGTCGACGTCCGCGGCGCCGATGCGCCCGGCACGCTGGCCGGGGCGGACGCCGCCGACGCCTTTTTCGCGGCCACTGGCTATGATCTTGCCGATCCTGCCTTTCATCCGTTCGACTGGCCGACGATGACCGGGCTGGCGGCGCTGCTCGCCGCGCGCCTGCCCACCCTTGAAACCGGCACTGCGCCGCCGCCCGACGCGAGCGACGAGCTGACCGAGGCGCTGGCCGATGCCGCCGCAACCAACCGCGACGCGGCCGAGCGCGCGCGCGAGATATTGGCGATCATCGACGAAAGCGCGGGGCAGGCCGGCTTCTCGGCCTCGGACGCGTCCGCAGTGATGACCGCGCTGCACGCGATCCACTGGTCGCGGGTGGTGGTCGAAAGCGATGCCGAAAGCGGCGAGGACCGCGCCGAATCGATCGCTTTGCCGCTGACGCGCCACCATCCGGATGCCGAGCTGTGGGTCAGCGACTATCGCGCGCTGCTTTTCGATCATGCGCGCCATCGCTGGTGCGCCGACCCCGATTCGCTTTCGGCCCCGGCCCGGGCGCTCTTCGAACCCGTCTGGGCCGCACTCGCCGCCGCCGAGGCGCCTCTCGTAGGCGGGCAGCCGCGCCACTATGCACCCGGCTTCGACGAGGAGCGCGACGCGATGCTCGTCGAATTGCCCGCAAGCGCCTTGACCGGCATCGCGCCCGCGCAGGGCGCCAGCCTGATCCTCGCGATCCGCAAGGCCGATCTTGCCGTCGGAAATTTTGCGGCGCTGAAGGCACTGACCGGAAACTGAAAAACTTTCCCCGCAAAGCCGCGCGATTGACGTTCCGGTCAACTTGCGGCCGCTTCGCGCGCGCCCTAATCAACAAAGAAGCAAGATTGTGTGGGAGAGCGAATTCATGACACGCGTAGCAATCGTCACCGGCGGCAGCCGCGGCATCGGCGAGGCCATTTCGCTGGCGCTGAAGGATATGGGCGTGCGCGTCGCCGCCAATTATGCAGGCAATGACGAAAAAGCGCGCGCCTTCACCGAGCGCACCGGCATCCCCGCCTATCGCTGGGACGTCGGCGACCATCAGGCCTGCCTCGACGGCTGCGCGCAGGTTGCCGCCGACCTCGGCCCGATCGACATCGTCGTCAACAACGCCGGGATCACCCGCGACGGCACGCTGGCGCGCATGACCTTCGACGACTGGAACGACGTCATGCGCATCAATCTGGGCGGCTGTTTCAACATGGCCAAGGCGACCTTTGGCGGCATGGTCGAACGCGGCTGGGGCCGCATCGTAAACATCGGGTCGATCAACGGCCAGGCGGGCCAATATGGCCAGGTCAACTATGCCGCCGCCAAATCGGGCATCCACGGCTTTACCAAGGCGCTGGCGCAGGAAGGCGCCAAGAAGGGGGTGACCGTCAACGCGATCGCGCCCGGCTATATCGACACCGATATGGTCGCCGCCGTCCCCGCCCCGGTCCTTGAAAAGATCGTCGCGAAAATTCCTGTGGGGCGTCTCGGCCACGCCGAAGAAATCGCCCGCGGGGTTGCCTTTCTGTGCAGCGAGGACGCAGGCTTCGTCACCGGATCGACGATGTCGATCAACGGCGGACAGCATATGTATTGAGCGCGCGCGCCCTGGCTCAAGACCCTCCCCCCTTTTCATGGGGAGAGGGCCTTGTTCCTCGCTTCAGTCCACCGTTACGCCGACGACCCGCCACGTATCGCCTTCGCGCACCAGCGAAAGCGTTTCGATCACGCCCGCCCTGTTCGTATAATCGGTACGGAATTTGACCATGCGATAGCCTTCGGGCGGCGCGGGGACATATTCGTCGCCAATCAGGACGCGCGATCTTGCGGCCCCGAGCGGCCCCTGCACCTGCCGTCCCGCATTGGCCCAGGCTTCGACGGTGTTGAGCGCCTTGAACGACTGTCCGGTCGCCTCCCAGCTTGCCTTCCAGTCGCCCTTCTCGACCAGCACAAGCCAGGCGCGCGCCGCGTCGGCGGCCGCGCTTTCGGTCGACGCGGCAGGCGGCGCCGCGGCGGGCGGACCGCCGGTTCCGGTCACCGAGGAAAAGGCGAGTAAAGCAAGGGCAAGCGACATGAGAATAGCTCCAGCTACCAGGCCGAGCAGCCGCACCGAGCGGCGCTTTCCGGCATGTGGAGCACCATCTCTCACGCCGGCCGCTGCTGGGGCTTCCCCCAAAGGCTTGTCCGCAAATTTTTCGGGGGGGCCATGTTCTATCGCGCGCAGCTTGCGCGCCGCCTCGCGGCTGCTCGACACCGCCATCTTGCGGCGGGCATCGCGCAGCCGTTCGTTGATCGTATGCACCGAAAGCCCCAGTTGCCGCGCCATCGATTTTGCATCATGCCCATCGACAAGCAGGCGCAGCGTCTCCTTTTCCTTTTCGGTGAGCGTCTGAATGGGTGCTGTCATGGGCCTGCCTGCCGTTGCGCCGGAACCGCGCGGCATTTTACGAATGGCCCGCCGGCGATCTACCCCAAATAATTCGTATCCGCATTTGCCGCGCCGGTTGTAAACCAGCGCGATGACCGCCTCCTATCACCCCCCCGTCAAACGCTCGGTTACGATTGCAGGGCACCCGACGTCGATCAGCCTCGAGCCCGTCTTCTGGGACGCGCTGGAAGTCTCGGCGGTGCAGCGCGGCCTGCCGGTCAATGCGCTCGTCGCGCGGATCGACGTCGAACGGATGGAGGCCCCCGATCCGCCGAACCTGACCTCGGCAATCCGCCAATGGCTGTGGCATGCACTCCTTGGCGATCAGACGGCGGCGTAAACCGCCTGCCCGAAGGCCGCGCCCTTGTCGCCGGCATGATGCAGGAACAGCGATGGCTCAATCAGCTCGAGTTCCATGATGTGCAGCACGCCCGCCGCATCGCCGACCATGTCGACGCGCGCATAGACGGGCGGCGCGGGCGCGGCGGCAAGCGCCGCGGCGGCGAGCAGGCGCGCCGCCTCGCTCGCTTCCCATCCCGTCTCGCGCCCGCCGAACTGTTCCTGGACGCGGAAATCGCCCGACGCGGGGCGCTTGACGATGGCATGGCTGAAGGCGCCGCCGAAAAAGAAGAGCGAATACTCCCCGTCGGCGAGGATGCCGGGCATCAGCGGCTGAACAAGGCGGCGGCGTCCCAGCCCATCGGCGGGGATCGGGGCGCCGGGCGCGATACGGTGCGTCCCGTCGGCACCGCCCGAAATCGCGGGCTTCACTACCACCTCTTCCACGCCGAGCGCCGCGCGCGCCTGCGCCAGCGATACGTCGTCCAGCGCCGCGGCCTCGACCGTCGGCACCACCGCAACGCCCTTCGCGCCAAGCTCGGCAAGATAGGCCTTGTCGCTGTTCCAGCGCAGCACCGGCACCGGATTGACGACGGGCAATCCCGCGAGCCGGTCGAGCAGCGCATACCAGACGGCAACGTCGCGCTGGTAACCCCAGGCGAACAGCGGCAGGATCAGGTCGAACCTGGTCAGGTCGCCGGGATCGGTCCAGACGCGCTGCTCGACCGCCAACCCGGCCGCCGCCAGCGCCGCCGCCTTGCGCGCGAAGGCGGGCCGCCAATTTTCCTCATAATCGGGTGCCGGGACGAGGATCGCGACGCGCGGTTGGAACGGCATAGAGCCTCCTGAAGCCCTCCCCCTAAGGGGAGGGTCAGACCTGTTACCGGCCGAGCAGCCCGCGCGCCTGCCCCGCAATGTGCGACAGCATCGCGCCATTGGGATTGGGGATGGTGCGCGCGCGGTCGACCGTCGTGCGGAATTGCGCGACGCGCGGTCCGTTCGCTTCCAGCCATTTGCTGACCCCGGCATCGAGATCGCCCTTGGGCAACCCCGCGAGGAAGCTCAGCCGCATCTGCTGGAAATCGCGCGCCAGGCTGTTGACGAGCAGGCGTTCCCACGGGTCGGCAGGACTCATGTGCGCCGCCAGCGTCTGCGCCCAGTCGAGCCCGAGCGCGTCGCCCAGATGCGTGAAGGCCCGCGTCACCCCGACCTCATCGTCGCCGCGCCGTTCGGCAAGGTCGACGATTCCGATCGCGCCGTCGGTCTTGAACAGGCGGACGACCGCCGCGGTCAGCGCCTCGGGCGCGCCGGCGTCGAGCAGCTGCTGCGCCAGCGCGTCCCACTGACGCCGCACCGACGCGCTGAGCAGCGTGTCGACTGTCGCGGTCAGGCGATCGACGCCGGGTTCGAGCCGCGCAACGAGCGCGCCCGGCTGCGCCAGGCCGGGGCTGACGCGCAGCAGGTCGGCCATCTGCGATGCCATCGCCGAGGCGGCCTGGCTGAACAGCGACAAGCGGATGGATTCGTTTATCCCCGCGCTGTCGAGCGACGCCCACAGCCCCTTCATGTCGAGCAAGCGTTCGACGGCGACGAACGCCGCCGCGACCTCACCCAGCGAGCAGCCCTCTTCTTCGACCAGTTCGAGCGGGTGGACGATGCCCATGCGGTTGACGATGCGGTTCGCAAGCTTGGTCGCAATGATCTCGCGGCGCAGCTGGTGATCGGCGATCGCCCCCGCGAAATCGCGCTGCATCTCGGCAGGGAAGGCCGCGGCAAGGTCGCTCGCCAGCGCGGGATCGTCGGGCAAGGCGCTCGCTTCGATCGCGTCTTGCAGCGCCAGCTTCGCAGTCGATAGCAGCACGGCGAGTTCGGGCCGCGTCAGCCCGCTCCCTTCGGCCGAGCGGCGCAGCAGCTCGTCGTTCGCCGCCAGCCCTTCGACCTTGCGGTCGAGCCGGCCCGATGCTTCGAACGTCTCCATGATCCGCACCAGCGACGGCACCGCGGCAGCGCCACCCTTTTCGGCGATCGACAGCGCGAGCGCCTGCAGTCGGTTGTCCTCGAGCACCAGCGCCGCGACATCGTCGGTCATGCGGACGAGCAGCGCGTCGCGATCATCCTGGCTCAGCCGGCCTTCGGCCATCTCGCGGTTGAGCGCGATCTTGATGTTGACCTCATTATCCGAACAGTCGACGCCGGCGCTGTTGTCGATGAAGTCGGTGTTGATACGCCCGCCCTTCGCCGCGAAGGCGATACGCGCGGCCTGCGTGACGCCCAAATTGGCGCCCTCACCCACCGCGCGGACGCGCAGATCCTCGGCATCGACGCGCAGCGCGTCGTTGGCGGGATCGCCGACCTCGGCATTATTCTGGCCCGCCGCCTTCACATAGGTGCCGATGCCGCCGAACCACAGCAGATCGGCGGGCGCGCGCAGAATGGCGGAGATCAGTCCGGCGGGGTCGATTTCAGCAACCGAAAGACCCAGCAGCGCCTGCACCTCGGGGGTCAGCGGGATGCTCTTCTGGCTGCGCGCGAAAACGCCGCCGCCCTTCGAGATCAGCTTCTTGTCATAATCGTCCCAGCTCGACCGGGGCAGTTTGAACATGCGGTCGCGTTCTTTCCAGCTCTTGGCCGGATCAGGATCGGGATCGAGGAAAATGTGACGATGGTCGAAGGCCGCGCACAGCTTGATCGCCTTCGAGAGCAGCATGCCGTTGCCGAACACATCGCCCGACATGTCGCCGCAACCGACGACACGGATCGTGTCGGTCTGCACGTCGATGCCCATTTCGGCGAAGTGACGCTGGACCGAAACCCACGCGCCCTTGGCGGTGATGCCCATCGCCTTGTGGTCATAGCCTTTCGACCCGCCGCTCGCGAACGCATCGCCGAGCCAGAAGTCACGCTCCATCGCAAGTCCGTTGGCGACGTCGGAGAAGGTCGCGGTACCCTTGTCGGCGGCGACGACGAAATAGGGGTCTTCGCCATCGCGGATCACGACGCCCTTGGGGTGCACCACCTTGCCGCCGACGATATTGTCGGTGATCGACAGCAGTGACCGGATGAAGATGCGATAGCATTCGGTGCCTTCGGCGAACCAGGCGTCGCGATCCTCGGCCGGGCTCGGCAACTGCTTGGGATAGAAGCCGCCTTTCGCGCCGGTCGGGACGATGACGGCGTTCTTGACGCGCTGCGCCTTCATCAGCCCCAGAATTTCGGTACGGAAGTCGTCGCGCCGGTCGGACCAACGCAGGCCACCGCGCGCGACCGGGCCGGCCCGCAGATGGATGCCCTCGACGCGCGGGCTGTACACCCACACCTCGCGCCACGGCAGCGGCTTGGGCAGCCCCGGAACCAGGCTCGAATCGATCTTGAACGCCAGCGCCTCGGCCGCCGCGGGCGCAAAGGCGTTGGTGCGCAGCGTCGCGCCGATCACCGCATGGAACAGGCGCAGGATTCGGTCGTCGTCGATCGACTGGATCGCTGCAAAGCCGGTCTGGATTTCGGCGGCGAGCTCTTCGGCGCGCGCCGCATCCTTTGCCTGGGGGTCATGGAGCGCACGGAAGCGATCGACGAGCGCGGCGGTCAGCGCCGGGGCGCCGCGCAGCGCCGCCACCACCGTATCCATGCCATAGCTCGATCCGCCCTGGCGCATGTAGCGGAACCAGGCGCGCAGCCACACGATCGCCTGTGGATCGGTCTGCGTCACCAGCACGAGCTGGTTGAACGCGTCGTTTTCGGCCTTGCCATCGAGCACCGCGGCAATCGCGCCCTCGATCGTCTCCACATGCGGCATCAGGGCGGTTTCGTCGACATTGGCGGGCAAGCGCAGCGAAAAATCGTGGATGAAGGTTGCCTCGGCATCGCCCTCACCGCCGCCATGGACGTGCAATTCGGTCGGGATTTCCTCGAGCACCTCGAACCCGAAATGTTCGAGCGCCGGAACCACGTCCGACAGCGCGAGCGGTCCGGCCGCACTATAGACCTTCAGCCGCAGCCGGTCGTCGCCGTCGAGGCTCTTTTTCGCCAGCCGCACATTGCGCGGGCGGTCGGCATCGAGGTCGCGCAGACGCAGGATGTCGCGCGCCGCCTCTTCGGGATTATAGAGATTGCGGTAATTGGCGGGGAACAGCGGGGCGAAGCGCGCCGCAAGCGCCGCCGCGCGGCCCGGATCGCCGCGGCGCGCCAGCGCGCCTTCGACTTCGGGCTGCCAGCCGCGCACCATCTGTTCGAGCTGAGCGTTCAGCGCTTCGGTATCGGGCACGATGCCGCCGCCGCGCAGGTCGAGCGTGTAGCGCAGCAAGGCAGCGCCGCCATCTTCGAGCGCCATCGTCCAGCCTATGACCCCCGCCTTGGCCTCGCGCACCAGCAGCGACTCGATCGCCAGCCGGCGACCCGTCGACACCTCGTCGCGCGGCAACCAGACAAAGGTGAAGAGATGGCGGCCGAGCGGACTGCGTATCATCACCAACTTCGGGCGCGGGCGATCGGTAATCGACATCGAGGTGAGCACCAGTTCCTCGAGCGATTCGGCGTCGAACGCGATCAGCAAGTCGTGGGGCAGCGCGGTCAAAGCGTGCGCGAGCGCCTTGCCCGCGTGGCCGCCGGGGTCGAAGCCGAATTTGGCCATCAGCGCCTCGAGTTGCGCGCGCAGCACGGGCACCTTGGCGGGCGGCGTCGACAGCGCGGCGCTGGTCCAGAGGCCCGCGTGGATCGACAGGCGCTCGACCGTCTTGCCCTTCATCTCGGGAACGACGACCAGATCGAGCAGTACGCGGCGATGCACCGACGACAGGCGGTTCGACTTGATGAGCAGCGGCGCCGTGCGGCCCTTTTCGAACCAGGCGAAGGCCGCTTCGAGTGCGGTTTCGGACAGGATTTCGCTCGTCCCCGCGGCACAGATGCCCAGCGGGTCGTGGCGCTTGCCGTCGCGCGTGCGCCATTCATGGCCGAGCTGCGTCATCGCGCCGCTTTCGAACCAGCGCAGCAGCTCGGCGCCATCGCCGTCGGCGCGCATCGTCGAATCGGCGAGCATCGCGGCGCGCATCGCCTTCCAGTCGGCGACCGCAGCGCGCACATCGGCGAGCGAGGCTTCGAGCGCATCGAGCAGACGGCGCCGGGCGCGGGCGTCGCCGCGTTCGAGCTCCATATAGATGACCGACTCGCGCGCACCGTCCTTGCCGGCGTCGACCGCGGTCAGATGATTTTTCGCATCGCGCTCGACCGAAACCACCGGGTGGAGGATGCGGTGCACGGCAAGACCCTGCGCGCCCGCGATCTGCGAGGTCGAATCGACGAGGAAGGGCATGTCGTCGTTGACGACGACCAGGCGCATCCGGCGGTCAGTGCCGTCAGCCGCCACCGGCTCAAGCAGGAACGACGGTTGGCCCGGCGCCCGGTCGAGCGACGCGCGGGCGGCGAATTCGCCCGCTTCAGCCAGCGCCTTGGCATCGAGGTCGTCGCTCTCGCCGGGCAGCGCGCTGCCCTGCAAGGCGGCCTGATAGGCCTTGGCGAATTTCGCAGGAACTTGCGCCGCCGGCGACGGGCCGGCTGCGGTGTCTTCAGTCGATTTTTCAGGCATAGGGTTGCAGCATCCCGGACCAAGTTAAAGCGAGCATCCGCCGGGGGGACGGCGGCGCCTTGCGCTACGGCTCCCTATGCGCCCGCGCCGCGAAAGGCTCAAGACCCCCCGCGCATGCCGCGCAAAATTATTTCAACTTTTGGATTGTCTGTTACGCTACTCGGGTCAATCGGCCGGGGTGATCGCGATTGCCTTCTTCGCCAGCTTCGCAACCAGCGCCGGATCGTCGGCCGCCTTGGCGACGATGCCGATGTGTCCGCCGGGCATCGCGCGCGCAATCAGCACCACGAATTCGGCATCGCCCGCATCATGCTCCAGGATCAGCGCCGGGTGCGCGGTGCGCAGCGCCGCCAGTTGCTCGTCAACCTTCGCCGCTGCATCGCCCGCGGGCTTGCGGCGCGCGCGCGTATCCTTGACCAGACCCTTGAGCCCGCCCGGATAGCGGTCGAGATAGGCGGGAAGCGACCCGCGCTCCAGCCCCGCGTCCTTCGCATGGCCGAGCACGCAGGCATATTCGGCGAGGCGCGTCTTGTCGTAGGAGGCGCCGAACACCAGCTTGACGACTGGCGTCATCGGCGCACGCTCCTGCGCCTGCAGCCCCGCATCCTCGAGCAATTCGGCGAAGGCGTCGGGCTTCGCTTCGGCGGCGAGCGCGAAATCCCACGCCTTGCCGACCGCCTGATAGAGCGCGCTGCGGCTGCGGCTGTCGGCCGCCATCGCGCGTTCGGCGGTCTCGCGCGCCAGCGCCAGCCAGTCGGCCAGCTCGGCATCTTCACCCGGTCCGGCCGCGCCATCGTCGACAGTCTCGTTGGCGGCATCATCACCCTTGGCAGCCGGTACTACGGGATCGTCGAAGCGCTCGGTCAGCAGCATCACATCGCCAAAGGCAACCGCTTCGGGCAGGGCGTCGCCGAGCGCGGCGAAACCCGGCGCCGCTTCGTCGTCGATCTGCTCCGAATCGGGGCCGTCGGCCCACACTGGCACGGGTGCGGTCAGCGGTGCAGCGCTGCGCAGCGCCTGCTCGACCGACAGTTGCAGCTCTTCAGCCTGCTCTGCGGCAACCGCTTCCTTCCAGTTGATGACGCCCATGATAAAATCGATGGTGTCGTCGTCGGACGAAAAGGGCAGCAGGATGCCGCGGTACATGATCGTCATGCCGCGATCGTTGACGAACTCGGCCTCGAAGCCGATCGGCGCGCGGTTGGCGATGATCTGGAGATAATGGTCGGTCAGCCGCGACAGCAGCGACCGCCCCGAAATCTGGCTGATATAATGGACATCCTCGTCGATCTGCGATTCTTCACGCAACCGGTCGCCGAGATAGGAGATGCCCGGATTTTCGATACCCGCGGTAAAATCGAGCAGCACCGCATTAGGCCCGAAATCGGCGCCGTCGAGGTCGAGATCCTCGACCGACGGATAGGCGCGGTCGGCAAGCAGCGATGCCCAATGATTATAGGCGCGCACCTGCATCCGCCGTTCGTCGACACCGACAGCCGGCGGCGCATCGATCGCGCCATCGTCCTGATCGTGGCTGCCCGAAAGCAGTCCGCGCATGCTGTCCATCATTTGTCCCCAGTCGCAAACATCGGGGATGTCATGCACCGACAGTGGTAAAAGTGGCGTAAACGATGCGCTCCGCAGGCACCGCGCGCCGCGCCGTCAGGCGAGCATGGTGGCGATCGGCAGCCCGGCCTTAAGCGTCAGCGTGACCGGCGTGCGCTCGGCAATGTCGGCCATGCGCACGCGTTGTTCGTTGTCGAGCCCGACGATCGCCAGCGTGCGGTCGATCCGCTTCTCCTCGCGCCCCGACAGGCGCAGGCCGACCTCGACCGATTCGAGCGGCCAGCCCTTGCGGTCGGCATACATGCGCAGCGTGATCGCGGTGCACGCGCCCAGGCTCGCGAGCAGCAGATCGTAAGGCGCGGGTCCAACCCCGCCGCCGCCGAGCGCGGGCGGCTCGTCGGCGATCAGCGCATGGCCGCCGACATCGATCTCGGTGCGATAGCGGTCCTTGCCGATTCGCGCGCTGCCCTGCGCCATGCCACCCTCCTGCATCCTGCGTCGCGCGCAGCCTATCAGATGCACCGCCCGTTGCCAGCCACCATGCGCGGCTGGCATAGACGGCCCCGCAGGGGAGGCGAGGATGCAGACAAGAATGGGAGCAGGACCGCTGCTCGACGCGCGCGGGCAGCTCGCCGAAACGGGCTGGGCGACCGCCGAGGTGCGCCGCTACGACCGTGTGCGGATCGCGGCCGGCAAGCTGCGGATCAAGGAGTGGGACTATTATTGCATCCTCACCGACGCCTTCGGGATCGCGCTGACCGTCGCTGACAATGGCTATCTGGGCTTCCTCGGCGTGTCGTGGATGGATCTGGCGGCTCGAACCGCGATCAACGACGGCGCGGTGATCCCCTGGCCGATGGGCCGCATGCGGCTGCCCGAAAGCGCCGATGCGGGCGATATCGAACAGCGCCGCGGCGGCATGCTGCTGCGCTTCCGGCACGAACCGGGCGGCCGGCGGCTGACGGTCGAGGCCCCGAACTTCGGCGGCGGACAGGGCCTCGCGGGCGAATTATGGCTCGCGCAGCCGCCGATGGACCGCATGGTAATCGCCACGCCTTTCTCGGGGGCGCCACGGGCCTTCTATTATAATCAGAAGATCAATTGCCTCGCCGCCGAGGGCGAGATTCGGGTGGGGAACACCCTCCATTGCTTCAGCCCCGACCGCGCCTCTGGCGTGCTCGACTGGGGGCGCGGCGTCTGGACCTACGACAATGTCTGGTATTGGGGATCGGCCTCGGGAATGGCGGACGGACGCCGCATCGGCTTCAACATCGGCTACGGCTTCGGCGACACGGCGGCGGCATCCGAGAATATGGTGTTCGTCGACGGCACCGCGCACAAGCTCGACCGCAT
Source organism: Sphingopyxis sp. GC21 (assembly GCF_025727575.1). Classification (NCBI taxonomy): domain Bacteria; kingdom Pseudomonadati; phylum Pseudomonadota; class Alphaproteobacteria; order Sphingomonadales; family Sphingopyxidaceae; genus Sphingopyxis; species Sphingopyxis sp. GC21. The sequence goes on from NZ_CP095845.1 coordinate 3,363,096, forward strand.
CGCCTTTCATATGCCGGCGGGAGGACCCGACGCAGGGCCGTGGCGCTTCACGAGCAACGACGGCCGGTTCGAAATGACGATGGACCCGATCGTCAATCGCCACCACAGCACCAACCTCGGCCTGTTCAGGACGGTGCAGGATCAGGTTTTCGGCCGCTTTTCAGGGCGCATCATCCTCGACGACGGCAGCGCGCTCGACATTGCCGGGCTCACGGGCTTTGCCGAAGAAGTGCGCAACCGCTGGTAGTCGGTGCTGTGCGCCTGCGCACAGCAATCCACACCCTTGCGCCCTATCCCCGAATGCGAGACTATCGCGGTCCATCGGGGGAGACATCCGGGGTCGCGGTTCAGCCATTGGGTGGAGACCGACTATGACAGGGAATGACCAGCAGCCGCGCTCGATTATCGATCGCGTGAAGAATATCTTGCTCCAGCCCGCGCGCGAGTGGGAGGTAATCGACGGCGAAGCCGAAACGATCGGCGGCCTTTATCGCCGCTATATCATCCCGCTGGCGGCGATTCCCGCTGTGGCGGGGCTGATCGGCATGCTCGCCTTCGGCTTTTCGGTAATGGGCTTCACCTATCGCCCCTCGGTCGGCTCGGCCGTCGCATCGGCCGTCGTGCAATATGCAACGACCTTGATCGGGGTCTTCATCCTCGCGCTCATCATCGACGCGCTCGCCCCCAGCTTCGGTGCGACACAGAACCGCGTCCAGGCGTTCAAGGTCGCGGCCTATTCGGGCACCGCGAGCTGGGTCGCGGGCATCTTCGCGATCCTGCCCGCACTTTCCTGGCTGTCGCTGCTCGGCCTCTACGGCCTCTATCTCCTTTACCTCGGCCTGCCCCGCCTGATGCGCGCGCCGCAGGAAAAGGCGATGACCTACACGATCCTGATCGTCGTCGCGGCGATCGTCGTCGCACTCGTCATCGGCGCGATTACCGCCCCGATCACCGCGACCTTCATGCGGGGGTTCTAGGCAAGAAGGCGGACCGGCGAGGGCGGGGGCGGTGCGATCGCCGCCTCCCGCCGTCAGTCCGCCAGTTGCTCGAGCGCCCATCGCGCGGCGTCGGCGACCATCGGCGATGCGTCGCTTGCCAGCGCCATCAGGCGCGGCCGCAAACTGCGATCGCCGCTGTTGCCCGCCGCAATCGCGGCGTTGCGTACCATGCGGCCCCGCCCGATCCGCTTGATCGGCGAGCCTGAAAAGACCTGCCGGAACCCCGTATCGTCGAGCGCGAGCAGATCGGCGAGCGCCGGCGCCGCCAGTTCGCCGCGCGGCAGAAACGCCTGGTGCCGCGCCGCGGTGTCGGCAAACTTGTTCCACGGACACACCGCCAGACAATCGTCGCAGCCATAAACGCGGTTGCCGATTGCGCGCCGGAATTCGGTCGGGATCGGTCCATCATGCTCGATCGTCAGATAGGAGATGCAGCGGCGGGCATCGACGCGATAGGGCGCGGGAAAGGCCGCGGTCGGGCATGCCTGCTGACAGGCGGTGCAACTGCCGCACCGGTCGCGTCCGGGAACCGAAGGCACGAGATCGAGCGTGGTGTAGATCGCGCCCAGAAACAGCCAGCTGCCATGCTCGCGGCTGACCATATTGCTGTGCTTGCCCTGCCAGCCGAGCCCGGCAGCGGCGGCGAGCGGCTTTTCCATCACCGGCGCGGTGTCGACAAAGACCTTCACCTCGGCGCCCGGCGCCTCGGCGACGAGCCAGCGCGCGACATGCTTCAGCGCCTTTTTGACGACGTCATGATAGTCGGCTCCCTGCGCATAGACCGAGATGCGGCCGCGGTCGGATGCCCCAGCGAGCGCCAGCGGATCGGTGCCGGGGGCATAGCTCATGCCGAGCGCGATCACCGACCGCACCTCGGGCCACAGCCCTTGCGGCGATCCGCGCTGTTCGGCGCGGCTTTCCATCCAGATCATGTCGCCGTGGCATCCGTCGGCGAGCCATTGCGCCAGCCGCGCCGCGGTTTGCGGCGCCGCGTCGGCGCGCGCGATGCCGAACGCCGCGAAGCCATGCGCGCGCGCGGTGGCCGCGAGCCGCTCTTCGATCGGGGGCAAGGCATTGGAAAGCATTGCGCCCCTATACGACAGGCGGCGGGCCGTGCCATAGAGCGATGATACAGTGATGATATGCAGGCCGATTCAGCGAGCGGGGACCAGCGTTTGACCGATTATTGCGTGGAGGCGCGCGGCCTCACCAAATATTTCGACGAATTCAAGGCAGTCGACCATGTCGACCTCGAGGTACCGGTCGGCAGCATCTATGGCGTTCTCGGTCCCAATGGCGCCGGCAAGACCACCAGCCTGCGCATGACGCTGGGCATCATCGATCCCGACGAGGGGACGAGCCGCCTCTTTGGCAGCCACAAGCCGCAATCGGTGCGCCACCGCATCGGCTATCTGCCCGAAGAACGCGGCCTCTATCCCGGTATGAAGGCGCGCGAGGCGATCGCCTTCATGGGGGCGCTGCGCGGGCTCGACTGGGGCGAAGGTCGCCGCCGCGCCGCGACCTTCATGGCCGAACTCGGGCTCGAACGCGTCATCGACGAAAAGATCCGCAAGATGTCGAAGGGCATGGCCCAGATGGTTCAGCTCATCGGCTCGATCGTCCATGCTCCCGACCTGATCGTACTCGACGAACCCTTTTCGGGACTCGACCCGGTCAATCAGGAGCGGCTTGAAACGCTCGTGCGGCGCGAACGCGATCGCGGCGCGACGATCCTTTTCTCCACCCATGTGATGGCGCATGCCGAGCGACTATGCGACCGGCTCGCGATCATCGCGCGGTCGCAACGCCGCTTCGAGGGCACGGTCGACGAGGCGCGCGCGCTGCTGCCGATGCAGGTGCGCTACGCACCGCGCACCGGCGCCGACGATGACGTGATCGCGGCGCTGCTGCCCGCCGATGCGCAGCGGCGCGGCGACGCTTGGCATTTTGCGATCGACGACGCGGGGGTTGAACCGCTGCTCGCGCGGATCACCGCCAGCGGGCATGGCGTCGCCGGCCTGTCGATCGCCCGCCCCGGCTTGCACGATGCCTTCGTCCATATCGTGCGCCAGGTCGACGCGGGCTTCGCCGCCGACGCCGCCGAAGAAGCCGCTGCGGAGGCAAGCGCATGACTCCCTTTCTGAAAAATATGGCTGTCGTCGCGCGCCGCGACTTTCTTGCGATCGTGGCGACGCCGACCTTTCTCCTCTTCCTGCTCGCACCGCTGTTCATGCTCGGCATGAGCCTGGTCGGCGGCCTCGGTGCATCGCAGCTCGCCGACAGCGCGCGCGGCGCAGGGCGGATCGTCGTTGTCGCCGACGCCGGCGATGTCGCGGCGCTGCGCAGCGCCGACACACGCTTGCGCGACGCGCTGGGCGGCCGCGGTCCCGCGACGCTCGACGTGCGGATCGCCTCGCCGAAGGGCGATGATCCGCTGGTCATCGCGCAGGAAAAGGGCGCCGACACCTATGCGGTGATGGTCGGCCCGCTCGCCGCGCCGCGCATCGTCGAACGCGAGGAGGGTAGCCGCTCGGGCCGCTATCTCGCGCTGCTCGCGGAAGAGGTGTTGCGCGACCGCGCCGCCGGCGCGGTGCCGCCGGTCGCACCGCATTTCGAATCGATCCGCAGCGGCGGGACGAGCATCGCCGTGCAGCAGTCGATGGGCTTCGGCGCGGTCTTTGCGATCTTCCTGATGACGCTGCTGCTCGCGGGGCAGACCGTCAGTTCGCTGGCAGAGGAAAAGGGCAACAAGGTCATCGAAATCCTCGCCGCCGCGGTGCCGCTCGAAAGCGTCTTTCTCGGCAAGTTGCTCGGCATGCTCGGCGTCGCGGTGCTGTTTATCGCCTTCTGGCTTGCGATTGCGGCAGGAGGCGGGTTGATCGCGGCAACCCAGATCGACCCGGCCACGCTCTCGGCGGCAGGCGCGGGCAAGCCGGTCGCGGCGATGCTCGCGGTGCCGGCTACCGGCTGGGGCTTTTTCGTCGGCATCTGCTTCGTCTATTTCATCATGGCTTTCCTGCTGCTCGGCGCGGTGTTCCTCGGTGTCGGCGCGCAGGCAGGAACGGTGCGCGAAATCCAGATGCTCAGCCTGCCGATCACCATCTTTCAGGTCGGCATGTTCAGCCTCTCTTCGGCCGCCGCGAGCGCGCCGGGCAGCCCGCTCGCGCGCTTCGCCGAAATCTTTCCCTTTTCGTCGCCCTTCGCGATGGCGGCGCGCGCCGCGACCGACGATGCGAAGGCGGTCCATCTGCTTGCGCTCGGCTGGCAGCTGCTCTGGGTCGCGCTCGTCATCTTCCTCTCGGTCCGGATGTTCCGCGCCGGGGTGCTGAGCGGCAAGGCGGGCTGGAAATTCTGGAAACGGCGGCAACCCGCGTGACCTCGGGCGACCGTTGCCATTTCTAGGGTGATCGCCCCAAAGCCTCATTGACAAAACTGTAAATAGTGGCATTCTGCAACCCAATCGGCCGCGCCCGACGGCCTTGAGAGGAGTTGCCCCCAATGGCCACCCAGATTCGCGTCGAACCCGAAACCGTCAATCCGCTCGACGTCAGCCGCGCCGACATGTGGCGCGAGGATCGCTGGCAGCAGCCGATGGCGCAGCTGCGCGCCGAATCGCCGATCTATTATTGCGACGATTCGAAATTCGGTCCCTATTGGTCGGTGACGACCTACAAGCCGATCCAGCATATCGAGGCGCTGCCCAAGATATTCTCCTCCTCGTGGGAATATGGCGGCATCACCGTCGCAGGCGACGGCATCGAACATCTGCAGGAGGGCGAAATCCCGATGCCGATGTTCATCGCGATGGACCCGCCGCAGCACACGGCGCAGCGCCGCACCGTCGCCCCGGCCTTCGGCCCCTCCGAAATCGAACGGATGCGCGCCGACACGCTGCGCCGGACAAGCGAAGTGCTCGATTCGCTGCCGATCGGCGAAACATTCGACTGGGTCGAAAAACTGTCGATCGAACTGACGACGCAGATGCTCGCCATCCTGTTCGACTTTCCCTTTGAAGAACGCCACAAGCTGACTGCCTGGTCCGACGCGCTCGGCGACATCGAAAGTTTCAATACCCTCGAAGAACGCCAGGCCCGTCTCGCGATCGCATTCGAAATGGGCGCCGCGTTCAAGGAATTGTGGGACCGCAAGGCGCAGAATCCCGGTACGCACGACCTGATTTCGATCATGCTCCAGTCGGATGCGATGAGCCACATGAGCCATGAAGAATTCATGGGCAACCTCATCCTGCTGATCGTCGGAGGCAATGACACGACGCGCAATTCGATGTCGGCCTACGCCTACGGCCTCCATCTTTTCCCCGAGGAGCGCGCGAAGCTGGAGGCAAATCACGATCCCGAACTCGCGGTCAACGCGATGCACGAGATCATCCGCTGGCAGACCCCGCTGGCCCACATGCGCCGCACCGCGACCGAAGACACCGAATTGTTCGGGCACCAGATCAAGAAGCGCGACAAGATCGCGCTGTGGTACGCGTCGGCGAACCGTGACGAGAGCATCTTCCCCGACGGCGACCGGATCATCGTCGACCGCGAAAATGCGCGGCGCCACCTCGCCTTCGGTTACGGCATCCACCGCTGCGTCGGCGCACGCGTCGCTGAGCTTCAGCTTACCGCGCTGATCTCCGAAATGCAGCGGCGGCGGCTGCGCGTGAATGTGGTCGGGGAACCCGACCGGGTGAACGCCTGCTTCGTCCACGGCTATCGCCACCTGCCCGTGGTGCTCGAGAAATATTGACGCGGCGTTGAAACCGGGAGCAGACCGGCATCGTATCTAGAAGGCAGAGGAGCCTGCCATGATCGAACGTCGTTATCTGCTTTCCGGCCTCGCCTTGGGCGGCGCGATGATTGCCGCGCCGATGCTCTTCGCCAAGCCCGGCAAGCGCCCGCTGGCACAGTCGGGCTGGCGCCTCACCGATGCCGAGTGGAAAAAGCGCCTCTCCGCGACGCAATATGCGGTGCTGCGGGAGGCCGCGACCGAGCGCCCCTACACCAGCCCGCTCAACAAGGAGCATCGCGCCGGCACCTTTGCCTGCGCGGGCTGCGCGCTGCCGCTGTATTCGAGCAAGACCAAATATGACAGCGGCACCGGCTGGCCGAGTTTCTGGGCGCCGCTGCCGGGCGCGATCGCAACGTCGGTCGATCATGAGCTAGGCTATCCGCGGACCGAGGTGCATTGCCGGCGCTGCGGCGGCCACCTGGGTCATGTCTTCGACGACGGCCCGAAGCCGACCGGCAAGCGCTATTGCATGAACGGCGCCGCGCTCCTCTTCATTCCCGCCTGACCACGCGCCGATTGGTGCACGCTCCAAACGAAAAGGCCCGGCGGATCGCTCCGCCGGGCCTTTGCCGTTCCGATGCGCCGCCGCTTAGTCGCGGCTGCCCATCAGGTTGAGCAGGAAGGTGAACATGTTCACGAAGTCGAGGTAGAGCGTCAGCGCGCCCATCACCACCGACTTGCCGACGAAGTCGGTACCGCGGACATAGAAATACATGCTCTTGATCTTCTGCGTGTCATAGGCGGTGAGGCCGGCGAACAGCAGCACGCCAATCACGCTGATCGCGAGGTTGAGCGCGGTCGACTGCACGAAGAGGTTGATCAACATCGCAACGAGGATGCCGACGACGCCCATGATCAGGAAAGTGCCGAAACCCGACAGATCCTTCTTGGTCGTGTAGCCATAGAGGCTGAGACCGAGAAAAGCCGCTGCGGTCGCGAAGAAGGTCGTCGCGATCGAGGTCTGGGTGAAGGCGAGGAAGATCGTCGACATCGACAGACCCATGATCGCCGCATAGCCCCAGAACAGCGCCTGCGCCGCGCCGGTCGACAGCTTGTTGATCCCGAAGCTGAGCACCATCACGAAAGCGAGCGGTGCGAGCATGACAACCCACATCAGCGGGCTGCCGATCAGCGACAGGGTGAACCCCGTCGAATAGGCGAGCATCGCGACGATGCCGGTAAGCAGCACGCCCGAACCCATATAGTTATAGACCGACAGCATGTACGACCGCAGGCCGGCATCGACGGCCTGATCCATCGCGCTCGCGCTGCCAGGAAAGCCGGACGCCGCCATATTGGGGTCGTTCCAATTAGCCATTTTCAAATCTCCATCACCGGCCAGCCCATACCGGCCGTACTCCCAATATCAGTATTTTCGCCCTCCGTTTCAAGCGAAACCGGTCCGGGCGCCTTCGGCGCTGTCGCGCGCGGTGCAAAAGCCCTATGACGGGGCGCACCATGTCCACGCACCGCCTGTTCGTCGCCCTGCGCCCGCCGCGGCCGATTCGCGCCCGGCTGATCGCTGCAATGCATGGCATTTCGGGCGCACGCTGGCAGGATGACGATCAACTTCACCTGACCTTGCGCTTCATCGGTGAAGTCGATCACCACCGGGCCGAGGATGTCGCCGCGGCGCTCGGCGCGTTGCACGCCCCCGCCATCGCCGCACGCATCGCGGGGGTCAGCCTGTTCGAGCGTCATGGGCGGCCGCACATGGTGTGGGCGGGGGTTGAGCCCGCCGAACCGGTCGCGGCGCTGCACCGCAAGGTCGACCAATTGCTGATGCGCGTCGGGATCGAGAGGGAGACGCGCGCCTTTCTGCCGCATGTCACGCTGGCGCGGCTCAATCGCGGATCGGGGCCCGTCGCACCCTTTCTTGCCCTGAACGGCGATCTGGCGACGCCCGACTTCGTCTTCGGTCATGTCACCCTTTATGAGAGCGAGCTTGGCCATGGCGGGTCGCGCTATCATCCGATCGCGCGCTATCCGCTCGACGGCCCGGTCGCGGCAACCAGCGCGGCGGCAACCGCGCTGACATCGGCCCAGGTTTCGGCAAAGCCATCGTCGGCGCCATAATAGGGATCGGTCACGCTCTCGCCCGCCCGTCCGGGTACGAGATCGAGCATCAGCATCAGCCGCGCCGTCGCGTCCGCCGGGGCGAGCGCATGCGCGGTCCGCAGATTGTCGGCGTCGGCAGCCAGGATCAGATCGAAGCGGTGAAAGTCGCCGCGCACGAGCTGGCGCGCGCGCAGATCGCCGATATCGACGTCATGCCGCCGCGCCTCCGCCTGCGCGCGGGCGTCGGGCGGGTAACCGACATGCCAGTCGCCAGTCCCCGCGGAATCGAGCCGCACCGCGATTCCGGCGTCGGCAAAGGCGGCACGCGCCGCGCCCTCCGCCAGCGGCGAGCGACAGATATTGCCAAGGCAGAGAAAAAGGATGGCTGGCGCATCGCCCCGGTCGTCGGTCATGTCATGTCCTTCTTCACAAAGTTGAACCGGTTTTCAACTTGCGCTGCCCGGCGGCTCTGCTAGCCATGGCGGCCAACGATAATGACTGAGGGAGCGCGGTGCCAGATGGCTGAGACGAGCAACGATCCGGGGACAGGCTTCGAAAGTGCGGAGACCGAACCGCGCGCTACGGGATACAGCTGGTATGTCCTCGGCGTCCTCGTCGTCGTTTATATCCTCAACTTCATCGACCGCCAGATCGTCAGCATCCTTGCGGTCGACATCAAAGCCGACCTCGGCCTGACCGACGCCGACATGGGCTTCCTCGGCGGTGCCGCCTTCGCGGTCTTCTATGCGCTGTTCGGCATCCCGCTCGGACGCCTCGCCGATAATTGGAACCGCGTGAAGCTGCTGTCGATCGGCCTCGCACTCTGGTCGACGATGACCGCCCTGTCGGGGTTCGCACGCAATCAGGTAACGCTGACCTTTGCGCGCATGGGCGTCGGCGTCGGCGAAGCGACCGCCAGCCCGACCGCCTATTCGCTGATCTCAGACTATTTCCCCAAGCGGCAGAAGGCGACCGCGCTCGCCATCTATTCGTCGGGGCTTTACCTTGGCGGCGGCGTGTCGCTGTTCATCGGCGCCTCGATCGTCGAGGCGTGGAACCGCACCTGGCCGAACGGTGGGCCGATGGGGCTGGTCGGCTGGCACGGCGCCTTTCTGGCTGTCGGCATTCCCGGCCTGCTCGTCGCGCTGTGGGTCGCAACGCTGCGCGAACCCGCGCGCGGCGCGATGGACGGAGTCGCGAGCCACAGTTCGCCCCATCCTTTCCGCGAGTTCTTTCGCGACCTGTCAACGATCGTTCCGCCCTTCACCCTTTTCGGCGCCGCACAGCGCGGCCGGACCGCACTGGCGGTAAACATCGGCTTCGCCGCCGCCATCGCCGCCTTTGCGTGGTGGATGATTCGCCTGACGGGCAATTTCCCGCAATGGTCGGCGGTCGGGCTTGGCTATTACGCCGTCTTTTCATGGGCCTCGACGCTGCGCGCGCGCGATCCTGCGACTTTCCGTCTGATCTGGGGCACGCCCGCCTTCATCTGCACGACGCTGGGTTACGGGCTGGTGAGCCTTGCCGCCTATGCTCTCGCCTTCTGGTCACCGCCCTATGCCGAGCTTGTGCTGAAGCTCCCCAAGCAGGAACTGGCATTCATTCTCGGCGCCAATGGTGCGCTTGCAGGGTTCGTCGGGGTAATTCTGGGCGGCCGCATCGCCGACGCGCTGCGCGCCCGCAATCCGGCGGGCCGCATTCTGACGATCATATTCGGCGTCGTCGCGCCGATCATCCCGATCTGGATCGGCTACACGACCGAAAGCAGCTTCATCTTCTATGCGATGAACTTCCTTGCCGGCATGTTCGGTGCCGCAGCGCTGGGCGCGGCCGCCGCAACCACGCAGGATCTGGTATTGCCGCGCATGCGCGGGACGGCGACCGCCGCCTTCTTCCTCGGCACGACACTGGTCGGCCTGTCGTTTGGTCCCTACATGGTCGGGCAGATTTCGGACCTCGCCGGCACGATAGTCGATGGCAAGCCCGTGGGTGACCTACGGACGGGCATTTTGTCGCTGATCGGCGTCGCGCCGATCGCGCTGGCGCTGCTGATCTATGCTTATCGCACGGTGCCGCAGGCCGAAGCGACGATTTCCGAGCGCGCGGCGAACGCGGCCGCCTGACCGCGCCCGCGCACCGCCGATATACCGCTGCTTATCCGGCCGTGATCACGCCGCAGGCAACACGGCCGCCGCTGTTACCGCTCGGATCCGTCTTGTAATCATCGGGACCGGCGTGGATGACGAACGCCGCGCCGTCGGCATCGAGCAGCCCGCCCTCGCCGGTCAGGCGCGAGCCGACGACCTGCAGCGTCGCGCGGCCGATCGTTCCCGATTCGACGACGAGGTTGGGCAGATCGCCGTGATGCGCGCCCATCGGGTTGTCACGTCCATGCTGGGCATGGGTCGGGTTCCAGTGCGGGCCGGCGCTGGTGAAATCGGGCGGGGTGCATTGGCCGACGGCGTGCAGATGCATGCCATATGTGCCAGGTGCAAAGCCGCGCGCGACCAGTTCGAGGCGCAAGCCCGTTCCGTCCTTGTAGATATCGACGCGCCCACGGTCGGCGCCCGAGGCGTCGTAAAGCTGGGCATGGGCGTCGGATGGGGGCATCGTCGTCGTCGGCCCCTTTGATCCGCTGGCGCAGCCGCCAAGGGCGAGCAGCGACGCTACGCACAGCGCGGCGGTCATCGTCGGGCGAAAAGTGGCGGCAGGCTTCATGGATTGGCTCCCCATCATTGGCGCCGTGCGGCGCGTGCGAAAATCCTACGCCGCAGCGCGGCTTTCGTTCCCAGGCCCGCAGGATGCCCCGTCGAAGCTGCCGCGCCAAGCGCTTTCACGCCCGGCAAAGCAAAAGGGCCGCGGATCGCTCCGCGGCCCTTCAATGGCGCATCGCTGATCTAGCGATCAGAAAACGCGCCCATATTGCTCGTTACCGACAAAACCGAGCTTGCCGACGCCGCTACGCTTCACGACCGCCATTACGCGATCGACCACGATATAGCGGGCGTAGGGGTCCGGCTGGATCTGCAGTTCGGGTTCGACCGGCAGCGCCTTCGTCTGCTCGAGATAATCCGAAAGCTGCGCCAGATCGACCGGAACGCCGTTCCACGTGACCGTCCCCGCGGGGTCGATCATGATCTTGTTCTTTTCCGGGTCGACATTGTTCTTCGAATCGGTCGGAACCGGCAGGTCGATCTTCACCGCGTGGGTTTGGACCGGAATGGTGATGATGAACATGATGAGCAAAACGAGCATGACGTCGATCAGCGGCGTCGTGTTCATTTCCATCATCGGTTCATTATCGTCCCGATCCCCAACAGCCATAGCCATGAGACTATTCCTTCATTCCTTCGCGGACCGCCTTAGAGGCGGCCCAGCGTTGCCGAACCAGGGGCAGGTTCCGAAATGAACCCGATCTTCTGGAAACCGGCATATTGCATCGTGTAGATCACACCGCCGATGCACTGGTACGGCGTATTGATGTCGCCGCGGATATGCACTTCGGGGAAGTTCTCTTCGGTGATATTCTGGGGCCCGCCGATATCGTTGAGAAGCTTTTCAAGCTTGTCTTGACCGCGCTTGAGCAATTCGCGCGAATCGACCGGAGACTGGCCCCAATATACTTCGCAGCTACCGGGGGTTGCGCCCGCTCGAACCGAGATGTTCACATTCTCGGGCTTCGTCGTCGTCGGCTCAAAAGCGACGTCGGGCAGCTTGAGCTCCACCGTCTCCAACACCACGGGAACCGTGATGAGGAAGATGATGAGAAGCACAAGCATGATATCCACGAGCGGCGTCGTGTTGATGTCGGACATCGGGGCATCTTCGCCCTTTGCGCCTGCACTCATCGCCATAGGATTAGCATCCTGTCACAAAATTACTGTCATGGACCTGCGAAAAGCCTGCCGAAGCGCGCCTGTCGCTGTCCAGCGGCCCCGCCGATCGCCTGAGCGGCCGACGGGGCGCGAGAGTCTTAGGCCTTCTTCGGCGCAGCGGCGGGAGCAGCCTTGGCGGGCGCAGCGGCAATCGCCGGCTTCACCTGGCCACCCGACATGATCGAGCCGAGCACGTCGTTCGAGAAGGTCGACAGACGGCGAGCAATCGCCTTGTTGCGGCTCTGGAGCCAGTTGAAGGCGAGAACCGCGGGAACCGCGACGATCAGACCGATGGCGGTCATGATGAGCGCTTCACCGACCGGGCCGGCGACGGTGTCGATCGAGGCCTGGCCCGATGCACCGATCTTCACGAGGGCGCGAAGAATACCGATAACCGTACCGAACAGACCGACGAACGGCGCGGTCGAACCGACGGTCGCGAGGAAGGCGAGGCCGCCGTTGAGCTTCGAGTTGATGTGGTTCTGCGAACGCTCGAGCGTGCCGTGCATCCAGTCATGCGCTTCGACCGGGTCGGTCAGCTTGTTATGCTCTTCGTTGGCGCGCAGACCGTCTTCGACGACCTGACGATAGGCGCTGTTCTTTTCAAGCTTGTTCATACCTTCAGCGAGGGTCGGCGCACGCCAGAAGTTCGCGTCGACTGCCTTGCCCTGGTTGATCACCTTATTCTGTTCGAACAGCTTGGTGAACAGGATGTACAGCGTGCCGATGAACATGATCAGCAGGACGAGGAAGGTGATCTGCGACACGATACCGCCTTCGCACAGCGCCGGGACGAGACCATAGGGGTTCTCGCCCTCTTTCTTGACGCACATCGACGCGGGCATGAGGCTCATCCCGACATCATGGGCACCAGCCGCAGCAGCGGCGTTCGCAATCAGATTGAACATTTCGATATTCCCTCTCAAAAAATCTAAACCGGGGGTCGGCATTGCTGCCGGAAAATTCAGGAAAAACGGCGCTTAGCGGTCGATCTTCCAGGTAAAGCGGCTCGACCAGCTACCCGTCGTGGGATTGCCGTTCCGATCGACGGCCGGAGCGAATTTCGCGCGGCGCATCAGCAGCTTGCACGCTGCATCGTCGAGGTCGGAGTGACCGCTGGACGAAGTGACCGAACAGCCGGTGGGCTTGCCGTCAGTGCCAATGGTCAGACGGAAACCGGTCGTCCCTTCGCGTTCCTGACGCTGCGCGCTCGGCGGATAGTCGTCGTTCGTCACCCAGCGGCCCGGAGACCCCTTCGGCGACGCCCCCTTCGACATGTCGGGGGTCGGCGGCGGAGCCGGCGGCGCGGGCGGCGTATAGACCTGCGGCGGCGGCGCCGGCGGCGGCGTCGGAACCGACTGGATCTGGTTCGCGGTGCTCGGCGGCGGGATCGGCGACGGAGGCGTCACGACCGGCGGCGGCGGCGGCAGCTTGTTATCCGGCGGCGGCGGCGGCGGCGGCTCCTCCGGCGGCGGCGGCTCTTCGACGTCCACCACGTCCAATTTTTCGGCAATTTTCTTGACGATGCTGATATTCAGGCCGTTCACCAGGCCGTAGCCCAGCACTGCCGTCAGCAAGCCCACCAAGACAATTGCCACTACCCTGTTTTTAGGGTCGACATTATCACCATAAGCCATTCAGGGACGACGCTCCTTGCTAGATCATCCTGACACCAAATCCGCACCATCGGGTTCGGTTGCCAATTGCCCGGATATTTTCCGATGCGCTCCGCAGACCCGATGGCTTAGCAACCGGCTTGTTCTGTTTATGCCGGACGCTTCACCGCTCGTCCTATCGCGGTGGCGAGAAGTTCGCAAACCCTTTATCAGCGGTTAATGTGCACTTGTCCATGATGGGCAATTGGCCGCCTTTCGAGGCAGGATAGAACAGAAGGTGGATCGAATATGCGCGCCCTCGCCCTGGCTACCGTGGCCGGCATTGCTTTGTTTACTAATTGTTTTTCAAATGCTTACGCCCAAACTCCGACACCCGCCGCAGGTACCGAAAGTCCCTGGAGCTATGCCGATCTCGCCGATCTGGCGACAGTTGCCCCGATGGTGATTGAGGCGCGTGTCTACAGCACGGCGCTGCTTAAGGCCGAACGGGCACCGGGGCTCGCGGCGGGCTTTGCGCGATTCTATGTCGAGGCCGATGTGGTCAGCCTGATTCGCGGATCGGGGCCGCTGGCGGCGCGGATCAGCTATCTTGTCGACCTTCCGCTCGACGCAAAAGGCAAGCCGCCGAAGCTCAAAAAGAAGCAGCCCGTGCTGCTTTTCGCCCGCCCGGTCGCGGGCGCGGCAGCGGGGAGCAGCAGCACCGGTAGCGTCCAGCTGATCGCGCCCGACGCCCAATTGCCTTGGGACGCTGCGACCGAATCGCGGCTGCGCGCGATCCTGACCGAGCTGGTCAAGCCCGGCGCCCCGCCCGCGATTACCGGAATCGCCAACGGTTTCCACGTCCCCGGCACACTGCCCGGCGAGGGCGAGACGCAGCTGTTCCTCGACACCAAGACCGGCGAACCGGTGTCGATCACCGTCCTGACCGCCGCCGACGGGTCGCGCCGCTGGTCGGCCGCCTTCGGCGAGATCGTCGACGAAAGCGCGCCGATTCCGCGCCAGAACACGCTCGGCTGGTATCGCCTGGCCTGCGGTTTGCCGCGAAGCCTGCCGCTCAGCAAACTCGGCGGCGCCGCTCCCGAAGACCGCAAGAAAGCGGCCGCCGATTATGCCGTCGTCCTTGGCGCGCTCGGTCAATGCACGCGCACCCGCACACCGCCGCCAGGCCTCTGACCCAGCCAAACTGCCGGGCCTGCGGCAACGGGGGGCCTTGTTTCCGGGCGAAAAGCCGATAGGGGCGCAGGCGAATGCGGGCTCCGGCCCGCCCTGCCAAGGAGTTCCTGCATGTCGCCTCAGCCCGCCCCCGCCACCCCGCGCCCGCCGCTGCGTGTCGCGCTCGCCGGTATCGGCGTCGTCGGCGGCGGTGTCGTCCGGTTGCTCGAGGCCAATCGCGACCTGATCGCGCGCCGCGCCGGCCGCGCGGTCGAGATCGTCGCCGTCTCCGCGCGCGACCGCCAGAAGGATCGCGGCGTCGATCTGTCGCCCTATCGCTGGGAAGACGATATGGCGGCGCTGGTCGAGGCCGAGGATGTCGACGTCGTGGTCGAGATGGTCGGCGGCGCCGACGGCCCTGCGCTGACGCTCGCCCGCCAGGCGCTGGGCGCGGGCAAGGCGCTCGTCACCGCGAACAAGGCGATGATCGCGCATCATGGGCTCGATCTGGCGCAGATCGCCGAGGCGCAGGACACGCCGCTCAAATATGAAGCCGCTGTCGCGGGCGGCATCCCGGTCATCAAGGCGATCCGCGAAGGCGCCTCGGCGAACCAGATCGCCCGCGTCTATGGCATTTTAAACGGCACCTGCAATTATATCCTGACGCTGATGGAGCGCGAGGGCGCGAGCTTCGCCGACGCCCTCGCCGCGGCCCAGGCCGAAGGCTATGCCGAGGCCGACCCGACCTTCGACGTCGACGGGATCGACGCCGCACACAAATTGTCGATCCTCGCCGCGCTCTGCTTCGGCACCCGGCTCGACATCGACACGGTGACCGCCGAGGGCATCCGCGGCCTTATCGCCGCCGACATTCGCGAGGCCGCCGCGCTCGGCCACCGCGTCCGCCTGATCGGTATGGCCGAACGCGACGAAAGCGGTCTCTATCAGCATGTCCAGCCGTGCCTCGTCCCCGCCGACCATCCGCTCGCCTATGTCCCCGGCGCGCTCAATGCCGTCGTCGCCGAGGGCAATTTCGTCGGCCGACTCTTTTTCGAAGGCGCGGGCGCGGGCGCGGGGCCGACGGCATCGGCGATCGTCGCCGACATCATCGACATCGCGCGCGACGAATATGGCCCCGCCTTCGCGATGCCGGTCGATGCGCTTGATGCAGCCCCCGCCGCCGATGCGGGCGCGCGCGTCGGCAAACATTATGTCCGCCTGATCGTCGAGGACCGGATCGGCGTCCTTGCCGAGATCGCGACCGCTATGCGCGACGCCGGCGTTTCGATCGAAAGCTTCATCCAGCGCGGCGACGATGCCGAGGGCGGCGTGCTGATCGCGCTCGTCACGCACGAAGGTCCGGGCCGCGCCGTCGCCGCGGCGCTCGCGGCGCTCGCAGCATCGGATCATGTCATCGGTACGCCAATGCATATGCCGATCCTGGCGCTCTGACCCCGCTTGCATTCGCAAATCCCCCTGTTAGCTCTCGCTGAGGGGGTGGGGGGACAGACATGGATATAGCGATCCGGGAGGGATTGGCCGAAGCACGCGCGCTGGCCCGGCAGTATTGGCAAGCGCTGCTGACCTATGTCGGCCTCGGCGTCGTGCTGCCCTTTCTGCTGCTGTCGAGCGAGCCGATCTTCGATCTGCGCACCCTCGTCGCCATCGCTGCCGATCCCTGGACCTATCGCGTCAGCGGATCGATCACCGGGCCGCTCTATCTTCTTGGCATCGTCAGCCTGATCGTAAGCGGCGCGCTGCTTGCGGCCTGGAATGCGCTGCTCGCCGAGATCCGCGAGGGCTATATTTCGGAGATCATGTACGGGCTCGTCGCCGGCGCGGCCTATCTGGTGGTCAATATGATCCTCTATTTCGGCGTCGGAATCATCCTGTCGCTACCGATCCTGCTGCTCGCGGCATTTCAGTCTGTTCAGAGCTATGGAATCGCCCTTGTGATCTTCCGCTATATCGTTTCAGCGCTGCTCGGCTCGTGGATTTATGCGCGATTCTGTCTCGTCGGACCGGTGATGGCGGCGGGCGGGCGGCTCGAGCCGGTATCGGCCTTTGCCGAATCCTGGCGCCGCACGCGAACGGCATGGCCGCGTCTCCTCGGGCTCTATCTTGCCATCTACGTCCTGTCCGGCCTGCTGACGCTGGCGCTGCTCGCACCGCATCTTTTCATTCTGTTCAACAGCGCGCCCGGCAATTTCGCCGAAACGGCGATGAGTATCGGGTGGCTGCTGTTCTGGGCGGCCTATTTCCTGATGCTGCTGCTCGTTCCCGCAGGTCTCTACCGCGCCTCCGAAGATCGCACCACGGTCGAGGTGTTTGCCTAGGGCTCCTCGGGCAGCGCGGGGATTCCCGCTTCGGGATCGGTCGCGCGCTTCGCCATCTCGTAAAGCGGGTTATATTCGGGGCCGGGCTTGTACCGCCCACCGATCGGCATCCAGTTATAGGGCAGCTTGTCGAGGCTCATCGCCTTCGCCTCGGCCCGCGGGATTTGCGGCGATGCATCCTGACCCACCCCGGCGATGGCGCGCAGTTCGGGCGACAGGCGATTGCGGTCGGTATCGGAGCCGCACAC
The DNA here is from genome assembly GCF_025727575.1 of Sphingopyxis sp. GC21. Classification (NCBI taxonomy): domain Bacteria; kingdom Pseudomonadati; phylum Pseudomonadota; class Alphaproteobacteria; order Sphingomonadales; family Sphingopyxidaceae; genus Sphingopyxis; species Sphingopyxis sp. GC21. Next base: position 3,380,176 of record NZ_CP095845.1, read on the forward strand.
CAGAATCTCGCCAGCCTTGATCGGACCGCAGCGGCGCACGGGGTCGGGCAGCACCCGGCTGCGCGCGATCGCACCCTCGGCGTCCTGCGCGGGCGGCGGCGACGCATCCTGAGCGGCGAGCGGCGGCGCTGTCATGCCAATGACGCACGTCAGCGCAATCACGCCCCCGAATCGGGCGAAGCGATCTCGACAAGCGGGGCGCACGACCATATGGCGCCCAGCATGCCGATGGGGCGGAGCAAGTAAAGACGGAGATGTGAGCCGATGGCAAAAAGTGACGGTAGCAACCTCGACCGGGTCCTGGTGCTCGAAATGGTGCGCGTCACCGAAGCCGCGGCGATCGCTGCCGCCAAGCTGATCGGCCGCGGCGACGAAAAGGCGGCCGATGCCGCCGCCGTAGAGGCGATGCGCAACGCTTTCAACACGCTCTATATGGACGGCACGATCGTGATCGGCGAAGGCGAACGCGACGAAGCACCGATGCTCTTTATCGGCGAAAAGGTCGGCAATGCGCCTGGCAAGGGCCCGAAGATCGACATTGCGGTCGACCCGCTCGAAGGCACCACGATCACCGCCAAGGCCGGCCCCAACGCGCTCGCAGTGCTCGCGATCGCCGAAGAAGGCTGCCTGCTCAACGCCCCCGACGTCTATATGGACAAGCTTGCGGTCGGTCCCGGCTATTCGCCCGGGATCGTTAATTTCGACAATAGCGTGCGCGAAAATGTCGAAGCGGTGGCCCGCGAAAAAGGGTGCGCGCCGGCCGACATCATCGTCTGCGTCCTCGACCGCCCCCGCCATGAAGCGATCATCGCCGAACTGCGCGCGATCGGCTGCGGCGTCGCGCTGATCCCGGACGGCGACGTCGCGGGCGTGATCGCTACGACCAATCCCGAAACCAATGTCGATATCTATATGGGATCGGGCGGCGCGCCCGAAGGTGTGCTCGCCGCGGCGGCGCTGCGCTGCGTCGGTGGCCAGTTCAAGGGCCGCCTGCTTTTCCGCAACGACGACGAGCGGCTGCGCGCGAAAAAATGGGGAATCGAAGATCTCGACCGCGTCTACGACCTCGAAGATCTGGCCAAGGGCGATGTAATCTTCGCCGCAACCGGCGTCACCGACGGCTCGCTTCTGCGCGGCGTCAAGCATCGCCGCGGCGGCATTTTGACCACTGAAACCGTGGTGATGCGCGCATCGTCGGGCACCGTGCGCTGGGTGAAGGGCGAACATCGCCTCGGCTGAGGACGCCCCGTCACCCCCAAAGCAGGATCAGGACTTTAGCCGCCGCTTGCTTTCGCGTCGTCGGGCGGTGCCCGCGCGCCGCCCTGTCCCCCGCCGGCGGCGTCCCCGCCCGCCAGCGCGCGCGCCAGCGGCTTCAGCGCCAGCGTTCCGAGCCGAACGCGCGGCGTCTGCTTGCCCGGGACCGCGGATAGCGCAAATGCGGCATCGAGCCGCAGAGCGGCCGCCGATGCTTTCGCTATCCGCACCGTGTAGCGGCCGTAAGCCACGCTTTCAAAAAGGAAATATCCGTCGAACTCGGTCAGAGTGGTTGCGCGCACCCGTCCTTCTGCATCGACCAGCTCTAGCTGCAATCCCTCGATCGCATTGCCGCCGTCGCGCATCGCGACGCCTTCGATTTCGCCGGCCGCGGTCAGCGGCAGCGCAACATGCGTCGCGACGCCGGGCCGCGGCGTGACGACCACACCGGGCAGTGCGGGCTGGATATAGGGGTCGGGCAGGCTTCCGGCATCGATGCCGATCATCACCGGACGAAAGGGTTCGAGACCGTCGATCGTGGCACGGCCATCCTTCGCGGTTGCGCGATCGACAAAGCCATTGCCCGCGGTCAGCGGGACATCGGCGACCGCCGCCTCGCCCGGCTGGCGGATGCCGTCGCCATTATCGTCCATCCACACTTCGGCGAGCACCTGGCCGCGGCTCGCCAGTTTTTCGCTCGACACGCGCCAGCCCCCGCCGCCGCCATCGGCCCGGCTGCGCGGTCCGAAACTGAAGGCAAGCGACAGCGACGCCGCGACCGATCCGTCGCTCGCCACTTCGCCGAAGCCCGAAAGCTGAAACTTGTCGAAACGCCGCGTGTAGCCAATCCCGGCGCGCGCGCGGTCGAGCCCCTTGTCATAGCCCAGTTCGGCGCGCCATTCGGCGTCGCGCTTGCCCGACCATTCGGCAATCGCGGTCAGGCGCGAATCGGCGTTCGATCCCGCCAGCGCAAAGCGCGCCTCACCGCGCAGACGGACGCGCCCGATGCGCGCATTGGCGAGCAGCGTGGCGGTCAGATTGTCAGGCGGGTCGGCGCCATAGGGCACATCCGATCGCGACCAGTCGATCTGCCCGGTCAGCGTCATGGTGCGGAAACTCGCCGAGGCGCGTCCCGAGGCCTCGATGCTCGAAACGCCCGAGGTCCGGTCGATCTTCGCCACATCGACGTGCAACGGCAGCACCGTCTGTCCCAATTTTACCGACTGGTCGATCGACACCGAATAGAGGCCGTTGATATTGTTGATGAAACGGTCCGAAACAAAACCGCCCCCACCGCGCATCGCGTCGGCACGGATATAGGTTTCGCCAAAGCCGGCGAGCCAGCTTGCCCGCAGCGCGTGGCCGCCGTCGTCGGCATAGGCAGCGCCGAACTCGAGCAAGGTCGGGCCGATCGAACGGCGCAGCGCCGCTTCGCCATAGTTGCGGCGGACATTCTCGATCAGCAGGCTGTGGAAATAGGCGGCGATCGAGGTGCGCGTATCGAGGCCGCGCTCGACCCCCGCCGAACCGCGCCAGCCGCGCCGGAAGGCGCCGCCGCGCGGCCCGCCGAACTCGATCAGGTCGGTATCGTCCTGGGCAATCCCGGCCCAATACCAGGTCTTTTGCGGCGGAATCGAATCGAGCCCGACCTGCAACTGCCGGATTTCACGCCGCACTTGCCCCTGCGGACCATAAAGGACGATCTCGAACCGGTTCGATCCATATTGCAGCGGCACGCCCAGAAATTCGTAGCGGCCGTCGCCATTGGGGCTGGTAAAGGCCAGCAACTGCCCGTTGCGATAGAGTTCGGCGTCCCATCCGGCGGGTAGATCGCCGCGGAAATCGGTCTTGTCGAACGCGTCGGGGCGTTCGACGGGGCGATTGGTCAGCACCGCGCCGCGGCCGGGTACCGACTGGGCGACGATCCCTGTCGACAACAGGCTGACATCGCCGACCGCATAATGCGTCGCGTGGAGCGGGCCGAGAAGCTGGCCGGTGGGATCGGTGCGATAGAGCCGCAGGCGCAGGCTGTCGGGGACGCCCTTGTCGTCGGACGACAAGCGCGCATCAAAGCTCTGCTTCAGCAATTCGCCGGCGGCGAAGATTTCGTAACGCGCCTGCGTCGAAGATCCGCCCTGCTTGTCGGACACCACGCCTGCCGAAGCGACAACGTCGAGCGACGGCGTGCTCCACATCCGGTAGGGGCGCGGCGCTTGCGGCAGGCTGGCGAGGTCGAAGCGCGTCTGCGGACGAATCGTCGCAGCGCGCGCGCGGCGCTCGGCGGCGACCTGGAACGGCAGCTTTTCTCTCGAATCGATGCGCAGAACAGCATTCGACAGGTCGGCGCTGATCGGCACCCCGATCCATTTCGACAGGCTGGCAAGGTCGACGCACCACCCCGCCGCCGTGTCGCGGATCATATTCGCGCCGATCCGGAAGCGCTCGCTGCCCGCGCGCACTTCGCCCGCGTCGCGGTCGATCAGGAAGGTGCGGCGCTCGTCGAGCACCCAGCCGGTTGCGCGGCGCAACTTGCGGTCGACGCGCACCGCGAGATCGAGCGCGAGCACGACATCGGCAAGATCGACGCACAGCCCCTGCGGCGTCTGATAACCCCGCACACCGTCGCCGAGCCGATATTGGCCCGAGCGCAGGTCGAACAACCATCGGTCGTCTTCGTTAGGTTTCCAGCTGTCACTAGTAGTTTGATATGTATACGTTTTTTCAGCGGCGTGGGCGCCGGAGGGCAGCAAGCCCACCAGCGCCATCCCGGCGGCGAGCGCCGGCAGCAGGCGTTTCAGGAGGGCGCCGAGCATCGCCGCCTCCGTCCGGTTCCGCGCGCCGTCCGGCTATTTCACCACCCGGTCGGCCTGATCGATCGTCGCACCGCCGACTTCGCGATCCTCCGAATAGCGGATCTGCACCGGCCCCTTCAGCTTCGCCGCGACCTCGGCCGGCACGCGCAGCGAAACGGTGCGATCGCCGACCTCCGGATAAACGGCGATGCCGCGCGCCAGCAGCAGCGGCTCAGCCACACCGGGACGCGTCACTGCGATATCGCCATAGACCGACCGGTTGCCGGTGCGCGTGAGGTGGAAATTGAAGGCAGGTCCGTCGCGCGTATTCTCAACCCAAGCCTCCCCGATCTTTGCGGTCGCGGCAAGGTCGCCGACGCGCACGATGATCGGGATAGTGATGCCATAGATGGGGGTGAGCGCGATCGACACACCGTCGCCCGTCGGCTTGGCAGGATCGGCGACGGGCGGTGCCGCATCGGGAACTGCGCGGAACAGCATATGCGCGCGATACTCACCCGGCGCGAGCCCCTCAGGGATACGCACGCCGATGCGGATCACCTGCGGCTGGTTCGGCGGCAGCGTCACGCGGCGCGGGCTGAAGGCGATCATGTCGAGCGCGGCGCGTTCGGCAGCGTTCGCGTTCGCCTCGTCAATCTCGTCGAGCCCGCCCTCGGCGGTCATCCGCTTGATCTCCAGGCTAACGCGGTAGGTTGCGGGTTCGGCCCCGATATTGTTGAGCACCACCTCGGTGCCGCGCGATCCGTCGAGAATCACGCGCGTCGGCGCTACGAGCAGATCGCCCGCGGCGTGCGCGGACGGCGCGGTGCTGCTGCACGCAGCCGCCGCGAGCAGGCAAAAGCCCTTGAAAAAGCGAAACATAGATACGATCCCCACAATCGTTCGGGGGCCGCGGTCGCCGCCCCCAGGTTGGTCGCCTCCCTGTTGCGCCATCATGGTTGATATTTCGCTAACCATAGCTGGGCACGCGCGCATCGCCCTGCGCCGCGCATACGAAAAAGGGCCGCCGGAGCTGGTATCCGGCGACCCCTTTCGATGGCCGGCACGCCCACAGGCGCGCCGATCCCCCCCACCTGATAATCAGAGTTTACTGGTAGTTGGCAGTGACGTTGAACGTGCCGCTGTAATCGCCAGCCGTCTGGTTGGCGCCAACGCTGAGCGTGCCGCCGACCTGAAAGCTGCCGCCGGTCGCACCGAGCGTGACGTTCGTCGCCGAATAGCTGAGCGTCGAGTTCATCGTGCCGCCAAGCGATCCGTTGAGCGTGACATTCGCGTCGCCACCGACCACGACAACCGCACCATTGGTGCCGGTGATGTCGAAATTGGCCGCCGTCGTGGTGCCGGTGCAGGTCAGTCCGGTACCGCAGGTCACGCCGCCCGCGGTCGACACCGCGACCGTCGAGGCGGTCGCGCCGCTGATGACGGTCGCGAACTGCAGATCGCTGGTGTTGGAGAGCGTGATCTGGCGAAGGATCTTCGCCTTCGCCGTACCCGTGGCCGTCGCCGCATGCGCCGCGGGGGCGTTCATGGCGAGAGCAGCAATCGCGGCGCCGATGAGGGCGCGCTTCATTCCAATGGTGCGCATAAGTTGGTCCCTTGAACAGTCGATAATCGAATGGAAATCCCACCCCATTCGCCGCCCCCTTTAGCGGGCGACCGGTTCAGCTTTTGCCCAACAAGCATGGTTAACAGCGCATATAGAATTGGCCCGCCTTGCAGGATGCAAGCGAGCAAAAACAAGGCATTAAGCCAGTTTTCGGCCAATCCTGGGGATTGCCGTCACCCCTTTAACGGCCCGCAGCGGGACAGATTAAGCGCATCGGACAGAAAAATATCGGCGGCGAATCGCCATGGCCCGGCGCGCGCCGATCAGATCGATTCGCCCGACAGCCGCTGGCAGATCATGTCGAGCTGGTCGAGCGACGCGAATTTCAGGGTCAACGCGCCCTTGCCGCCGCCCGCATAGTGAATCGCAACGCCAATTCCGAGCAGCTCAGACAGATGCCGTTCGACCGCGACGATGTCGGGATCGCGCCCGCCGCCAGCCACGCTCGGGCTTTCGGCGGGCGCCTTGCGGCCGCCCCCCTTCGCCTCGCGCACCAGCGCCTCGACCGTACGCACCGACAAGCCTTCCTGGACGACCCTGCGCGCGATCGCCTCGGCGCCGTCGGCCCCGATCAGCGCGCGCGCATGACCCATCGACAGCGATCCGTCACCGACCAGATCCTGCACTTCGAGAGGAAGGTCGAGCAGGCGCATAAGATTCGCAACATGGCTGCGCGACTTGCCGACCAGCTTTGCCAGCGCTTCCTGGCTGTGACCGAAATCCTCGATCAGCTTGCGATAGGCGCTCGCCTCTTCGATCGCGTTCAGATCCTGGCGCTGGATATTCTCGACCAGCGCAATCTCATAGGTCGCAGCGTCGTCGAGTTCGCGCACCAGCGCCGGGATCTGGTGCAGCCCCGCGCGCTGCGCTGCGCGCCAGCGGCGTTCGCCGGCGACCAACTGGTACCCCTCGCCTCCCGGCGCGCGCCGGACGATGATCGGCTGCAACAGGCCGCGCGTCCCGATCGAATCGGCAAGCTCGGCAATCGCATTTTCATCGAAGTGGCGGCGCGGCTGGCCGGGAAGCGGGCGAATCGCGCCCACCGCGATATGCTGCACCGAATCGCCAGCAGGTGCCGTCGTCGCCGGGCGGGCGGCACCGGGACTCGCGAGTACCGGAGCTTCTGCCGCCACGTCGCCGAACAGCGCGTTCAGCCCGCGGCCGAGTCCCGACGGGCGTTTGCGCGGCGCAGATGGTCCAGTTTCGTCTTTATTATCAGCCATTTATGCAGCCTTGCGAACATTGGGCAGGCGGTCAATCAATTCGCGCGCGAGCGCGATATAGGCGGCCGATCCAGCGCAGCGATGATCATAGATCAGCGCCGGAAGACCGTGGCTCGGCGCTTCCGACAGTCGCACGTTGCGCGGAATGACGGTCTGAAAGACCACCGGCCCCAGCACTTCGCGGACATCGTCCGAAACCTGGTCTGTCAGCCGGTTGCGGCGATCGAACATCGTCAGCGCGACGCCCAGAATCGACAATTTCTGGTTGAAGCGACCGCGCACGCGCTCGACCGTAGTGAGCAGCTGGCTCAAACCCTCGAGCGCAAAAAATTCGCACTGCAACGGCACGATCAGCGATTCGGCGGCAATCAGCGCGTTGAGCGTCAGCATGCCGAGCGACGGCGGACAATCGATCAGGCAGATATCCCACTGCCCCGCCTCGGCACTCGTCAACGCCTGCTCAAGGCGATGGAGCCGATCGGCAAATTCGATCAGTTCGATCTCGGCGCCCGACAAATCGACCGTCGCCGGGACAATATCAAGCCGCGGCACTGCCGTCGGGACGGCACAATCGGCCAGCTGTGCATCGCCGCGCAGCAATTCATAACTCGAAAATTCGCGCTGCGACTGCGCGATTCCGAGCCCCGTCGAGGCGTTGCCCTGCGGATCGAGGTCGATGATCAGCGTGCGCCAGCCCGTCGCCGCAAGCGCGGTCGCCAGATTGATCGCGGTCGTCGTCTTGCCGACTCCGCCCTTCTGGTTCGCCACGGCGATACGGATCATCGCTTTCCTCGCTGCTTTCCACCGATCGTCCCCACGCCCACCAATATCTGGCTGTCGGCGTCGGTCCGGCTCTGTTCCACGTGAAACATTCTCTGCCATGGCTGCGGCAGAGATGCCAGTTCCTTAACTGCGTTTCGCCCCTTTGGCAGCAGCCACCGCGTCGATTCGGTGGAAAAACGCGTGGATAAGGCGATCAGCTTGTCGAGCGGCGCAAAGGCTCGCGCGCTGATCGTCGCGGCGGGGCGCGTCGCGATGCGTTCGAGCGGCGCTTCGACAACCTCGACATGCGCAAGGTTAAGTTCACCCGCGACCGCCCGCAAAAAATCGCAGCGCCGCCGCCGCGATTCGACAAGCAGCATCGGTCGGGGCGACAGGATAGCGATGACCAATCCTGGCAACCCTGGTCCACTGCCCAGATCGATCCAGAGCCCCTCGCCCGCATCGTCGAGCCCCAGCAACTGCGCGCTGTCGGCGATATGCCGAACCCACAAGGTCGGTATTGTCGATGCAGCAATCAGATTCTGCTGGGCGTTCTCCTCCACCAGCATCGCGGCAAAGCGATCAAGCTGCGCCCATTGTTGGTCGGTTGGCGCGAAGGCCGCCCCGATCCAACTGCGTGCTTCCGCTTCGCTTGTCAGCAATTCAACCGTCATGCGTAAATTGTCCTGTCGATCAATGGCCGTCGACCTCACCCCGCCCTGGTGCCTTGCGAGCGGTATTCGAGTCCCGCGGCGCGGGCGCGAGGCCTTTCACACGGACCTGGTTCATTGCCAGCCAGCTGGGGGAAGCGCCGAGAAGCATCCGTCACCTGACCGATCACCCCTGGGAGAATTGTCGGCTACGCACACCTCACGCCGCCCGTCGCCGACTATGCACCATGATCGCAGTCAGTGCAGCGGGGGTCACGCCGTCGATGCGACCCGCCTGGCCCAGCGTTTCCGGCCGCGCTTTGGTAAGCCGCTCGACCATTTCTCGCGACAAGCCGCCGATCGCAGCATAGTCGAGCGCGGGGTCAAGCAGGATGGCCTCATTCGCCGCGAGCGCACGCAGTTCAGCCTCTTGCCGCGCAATGTAGGGCGCATAGTGGGCGTCCTCAGCCAGTTCGGCGAGCAGGGTCGGGTCGATGTTGGCAAGCTCCGGCGCGAGCACCGCAAGGTCGCTGATCGCGACTCCCGAATAGCGCAACAGGTCAATTCGCGTCCGCGGCGCCCCGTCGCCCGGCAATGCCAGGCCGATAGCGGCATAATCGGAGCTCGTTACCGGCGCTGACAACAGCTCCGTTGCTCTCGCGCGTTCCGCCATGCGCGCTTCGAACTGCACCGCCGTCGCGGGTCGCACCAGCCCCAACGCGATTCCCTTCGGCGTCAACCGCGTCGCGGCGTTGTCGGCCCGCAGCCGGAGACGATATTCGGCGCGCGCGGTGAGCATGCGATAGGGCTCGGTGACACCCTGCAAAACCAGATCGTCGACCATCACACCAATATAGGATTCGGACCGATCGAGGATGAGCGGCTCGCGGCCCTGCACCGCAAGCGCGGCATTCGCACCCGCAACCAGACCCTGTGCCGCCGCTTCCTCATATCCGGTGGTGCCGTTTATCTGGCCCGCGCACCACAGACCGGCAATTGCACGCACCTGCAGACTGCGATCGAGCGCCCGCGGATCGATATGGTCATATTCGACCGCATAGCCGGGCACCGTCATCTCGACGCGTTCCAGACCCTCCATCGTGCGCAGCATCGCGAGCTGGACATCGGCAGGTAGCGAGGTCGAAATGCCGTTCGGATAGACGAGCGGCGAATCGAGCCCCTCGGGTTCGAGAAACACCTGATGCCCCTCGCGGTCGGCGAAGCGGTGGATCTTGTCCTCGATCGACGGACAGTAACGCGGCCCAGCCGCCCCGATCGCACCGGTGAACAGCGGCGAGCGGTGGAGATTGTCGGCGATGATGCGGTGCGATTCGGCATTGGTGCGCGTAATCGCGCAGAAAATCTGCGACACTGTCCGCTCGCTGTTCCACGTGGAACAGGTCCAACGCGCGCCTTCAGTGCTGTCCGAGGGTTGCTCCTCGAGCCGCGCCCAATCAATTGTGCGCGCGTCGAGCCGCGGCGGGGTTCCGGTCTTGAGCCGCGCCATCGGCAAAGCCGCGGCACGCAATTGCTCGGCTAGCCGATGTGCGCCGGCTTCGTCGACCCGCCCGCCCACCATGCGCTCCTCGCCCCGAAACAGGCGTCCGCCGAGGAAGGTGCCCGTCGCAAGCACCACAGCCGGCGCGACGAGCCGCGTCCCATCGCCCAGTTCAATGCCTTCGACACGGGCACCGCCTTCGCGAAGCACCAGCGACGCGGCCTCGCCGGCCACGACGCAAATCGCCTCCTCCGCTGCAAGCAACGCCTGGATCGCATCGCGATAGAGTTTCCGGTCGGCCTGGATACGCGGGCCTTGCACCGCAGCGCCCTTCGACGCATTGAGCATCCGATAGTGAATCGCGGCGGAATCGGCGGCGCGCGCCATCCAGCCATCGAGCGCGTCCACCTCGCGCATCAGATGGCCCTTGCCGAGTCCGCCGATCGCAGGGTTGCACGACATTGTCCCGATCAGCGCCGGGTCGAAACTGACGAGCGCAACGCGCGCGCCGAGCCGTGCAGCGGCCCCCGCGGCTTCGGTCCCGGCGTGTCCCCCGCCGACGACAATCACGTCGAAAATCTTGCTGCTGTCCATGATTGCCGCGCCTTTAGCCGATTCGGCGGGGTCGGTCTACGGCGCCCGCACGCATGCCGGCTGCACGAGCTGTTCCACGTGGAACATCATTTGCCGATGCAGAAGCGTCCGAACAATGCATCGAGCATATCCTCGACGCCAGCACGCCCGGTGATCCGGTCGAGCACACCTGCGGCAAGCCGCAGGCGCTCGGCAATAAGAATGAGGTCGCCCGCCTCGCGCGAGAGCGGGTCGATGCCAAGCCATTGTTTCGCGTCGGCGATTGCAGCGCGTTGACGCTGGCGTAGCGCCGCTTCGCCTTCGCGGGGCAGCAGCGTTCGCGCCATGTCGACGATCATGCCATGCAACGCCTCCATCCCTTCGCCCGTCGCCGCCGACAGGATCAGGTCGCAGCGCGCCGCATCGGCTTCGGCAGCGGCGTCGCCGCGCCAGCGGTCGGCTTGCGCCGCAATCAGGATACAGCGGGGATGGTCGGGGGCGTCACGCGGCGGGCCGAGCCACAGGACGATGTCTGCGGCCTCCACCGCGGCGCGTGCGCGATTGATACCGATCGCTTCGACGACATCGGCGCCTTCGCCGCGCAATCCCGCGGTGTCCGAAAAGCGCATCGCAATGCCATCGAGCGCCAGCGGGGTTTCGATGACGTCGCGGGTCGTCCCAGCGACGGGCGATACGATTGCCAACTCACGCTGCGCCAATGCGTTGATAAGTGTAGACTTTCCGGCGTTCGGCGGCCCGGCGATCACCACCGACAGTCCGTCTGCAATCACTTCGGCCGCCGGTCGCGCCAGCCACTCGCCCAACTCGGCCGCCAGCGCCGCCATTCCCGCAACCAACCGTGGGGCAGCGCCTTCGTAAACATCGACGTCATCCTCGTCGGCAAAGTTCAACTCGGCCTCGGCCGCCGCCATCAACGCCAGCAAGCGTTCCTGCCACGCGGCCACCGCGCGCGACACATGGCCGCTGGCTAGCCCGAGCGCCTGCACCCGCTGGCTTTCGGTTTCGGCGGCAAGCAAATCGGCAAGCCCCTCGGCCTCGGAGAGATCGATCCGGCCATTCAGAAAAGCGCGCCGTGTGAACTCGCCGCCCTCGGCGCGGCGCAGCCCAGGAAGCGCTGTCAGCGCCGCTTCGACCGCTGCGACGACTGCACGGCCGCCATGCAGATGAAACTCGGCCAGATCTTCGCCCGTCGCCGTATTCGGTCCCGGAAACCAGAGGATGAGCGCCCGATCGAGCGGCGCTCCCGTTGCATCCTTGAGATCGGCAAGCGACGCATGCCGCGGCGGCGGCAGACGCCCCGCTAACGCCCGCACGGCATCGGCGGCGTGCACACCGCTGACCCGCACAACCGCGATCGCGGCCGGCGGCATCCCGCTCGACAGGGCAAAAATTGTTTCGCTTGCCGGCGTGTTGATCAGCGCTTGCTTCCCCGCGCCGGCTTGTCCTCGTCATCCTTGGCCGCGGGCTTCGCCGCCGCCCCCATCAGCCCGCCACCGAATTGACCGAGCAGCGACTGAACCAGGTTCAATCCACTCTCGCCCATCGGGACCCAGCTCTTGACCATCGACTGGACCATGTCGGGCGTGATCCCCTTCGCCATCAGTTCCTTGACGCGGCTGAGGTAGATGTCGTGCAGCGGCTCGAGGTCGGGAAGTCCGAACAAGCGCCGCGCCTCTTCGGGCGTGCAATCGACCTCGATGTTGAACTTCATTGTTTTCCGCCCTTTCCGCGCTTGAGCGTCGCCCTGTCGGCGGCTAGCTTCGCGCTTTCACAGCCAATAAGCAAGAGTCAGGAGAGCCCCTCATGTCGCCAACCAACAGCGAAATCGCCGCACTCGACGGCGAAGGCCGGATTCCCGCCTATGTCGCGCGGCCCGATGCCGACACGACGCGCGCCATCATCGTAATCCCGGAGATCTTCGGCGTGAACGAAGGCATCCGCAAAAAGGCCGACGACTGGGCGGCGCTCGGTTATCTGGCCATCGCCCCCGACATTTTCTGGCGGTTCGCGCCCGGTGTCGAACTCAGCCCCGATATCGAGGCCGAATTTCAGGAAGCGCTTGGCTATTTCGGCCAATATGATGCCGACCTGGGCGTCAAGGATATCGAGGCCGCGATCCGCTGGCTGCACAGCCAGGGCGCGACCAAGGTCGGCTGCGTCGGCTTCTGCCTTGGCGGACGGCTGGCCTATATGGCGGCGACGCGAACCGATATCGACGCTTCGGTCGGCTATTATGGCGTCATGATCGACACGATGCTGAACGAGGCGCACGCGATTGCCAAGCCGCTGATGCTCCACATTCCGACCGAGGATCATTTCGTCGATCATGCCGCGCAGGCAAAGATCCACGAAGCGCTCGATCCCAATCCCAAAGTTACGCTCCACGATTATCCCGGCCTAGACCATGGCTTCGCAGCAACGATGGGCAATCGCCGCAACGACGATGGCGCGCAGCTTGCCGATAGCCGGACGCGCGATTTCTTCGCCGAGGCTCTTGCATGATCGCCGGGTCCGGCGTCCATCCCGGACTTGCCGCCTGGCACGCCTATATGGCGGCGGGCGGCGATCCGGAAGCCTTGCGCGCGATGCTGGCTGACGACGCGGTATTCCATTCGCCCGTCGTTCACTCGCCGCAAGAAGGCCGCGACAAGGTGTTCGCCTATCTGCACGCCGCGAGTCATGTGCTCGGCGGTGAAAATTTTCGCTATCTGCGCGAAATCGCCGACGGCAACCAGGCTTGCCTCGAATTTTCAACCGAACTTGAGGGAATCCACATCAACGGCATCGATATAATTCGCTGGAACGACGACGGAAAGATACAGGATTTCAAGGTTATGGTTCGCCCGCTCAAGGCGATCAACAAGGTTTGGGAGAAAATGGCGGCGATGCTTGCAGCGCAGGCGGGCTGACCGCGTTTCCCTGTCATGCGCCGATGGATCGTCATTCCCGGCCTGATCGCTGCGATTGCGCTGGCGCTATGGTGGGCGCCCGCGCGCTGGAGCTTGCTGATCTGGACGCCGTTGCTGCTCGTGGCGCTTTACGACGTCATGCAGTCGCATCATTCGCTGCGCCGCAACTATCCACTGATCGCGCGCATCCGCTGGCTGTTCGAGGCATTGCGGCCTTTTCTTTACGCTTATGTCGTCGAAAGCCCGCTCGACGGCCGTCCCTTCGCGCGCAACGAACGCGATCTGGTCTATGCCCGCGCCAAGGGGCAGCTCGACAGCCATCCCTTCGGAACCGAACTCGACGTCTATTCGGACGAATATGAATGGATGAGCCACAGCATTGCGCCCGCAGAAGCGCATGACCGGACGCGGCGGGTCCGCGTGGGAACCGCACAATGCGCACGGCCTTATGATGCAGCGCTCCTCAATATTTCGGCCATGAGCTTTGGGTCGCTCGGCGCCAAGGCGATCGAGGCGCTCAATCTTGGCGCCAAGGCAGGCGATTTCTACCACGATACCGGCGAAGGCGGCTTCAGCCCCTATCACCGTGTCCACGGCGGCGACATCGTCTGGGAATTGGGCAGCGGCTATTTTGGTTGCCGCGATGATGAAGGTCGTTTCGACCCCGATCGCTTTCGCGATGCCGCGCAACATGATCAGGTCAAGATGATCGAAATCAAGCTCAGCCAAGGCGCGAAGCCGGGGCATGGCGGCGTCTTGCCAGGCCCGAAGGTGAGCGCCGAGATCGCTGCGACGCGCGGCGTTCCCGAAGGCAAGGATTGCGTGTCGCCGGCCGCGCATTCCGCTTTCTCGACGCCGATAGAAATGGTCGAATGGGCGGCGAAGCTGCGCGATCTCACCGGCGGAAAGCCGGTCGGGATCAAGCTCTGCGTCGGCCAGCCGCACGAAATCTATGCCGTCATGAAGGCCATGCTCGAGACGGGAATCCGCCTCGACTATATCGTTGTCGACGGCGCCGAAGGCGGCACCGGCGCTGCTCCGGTTGAATTTTCGAACCGCGTCGGCATGCCGCTTCGCGAAGGCTTGATCTTCGTCCGCAACGCGCTTGTCGGCTGCGGGCTCAAGGAAGAAATCCGTCTCGCCGCCTCGGGCAAGGTGCATTCGGGCGCCGGGCTCGCGGTCAATTGCGCCCTCGGCGCCGACTGGTCCAACGCGGCGCGCGCTTTCATGTTCAGTCTCGGCTGCGTCCAGTCGCTCAAATGCCACACCGACGAATGTCCGACGGGAGTGGCAACGCAGGATGCCGGACGCCAACGCGGTCTGGTCGTCGAGGACAAGGCCGAACGGGTCCGCCGGTTCCAGGCGTCCACCGTGTCGGCGCTATGGGATATCAGCTGCGCAATGGGGCTCGACGATCCATGGCAGATAAGGCCGCACCATCTCCACGAGCGGCTGAATTCGGCACGCTCGGATTCGATCGACCGCATCTACAGCTTCTACCCGCGTTCCATTCTGCTCGACGATCCGGGATCGGTCGCCAGCGCGCGCTATTGGGCCATGGCGCGTGCCGACAGCTTTCGCGCCGCGATCGAAGGCACGCCCGGTGAGCGCTAGATCAGGCTGATCGCCGCCAATTCGCGATAGAGCTCGGGCGGCAGATCGCCGATTCCGCTCGCGCCATCCGCAGTCTTGGGCGCATCGGCCTCGCTCAGATAACGCCAGCCCTGGTGCGCACGCTTGGGCTGCGGATGAACGGGTTCGAGCCTGGCCGCACACACAATATCGACCCGCCCATCATCCCGATCGTCAAAAGCCAGGATTTCGACGCGCCCGACGATCATGTGACGAATGATGAAATGCAATCTTCCGCCGATCAATTCGTCCGCACGTTTCGGCTTGAACCGCGTCATGAACCGCACTTCGCCCTGCTCTGCACGTGCGGCAATCCGCGCATCCAGCGACGGATAGTCGGGACAACCCACAGCAACACGGGTGAGATGGAGCTTTGCCATATCCTCCAAATGGGGATTCCGCCGCTAAAAGAAAAGCCGGCCTCTCACGAGACCGGCTTTTGTTCAGCCGAACAATGTTCCTAGCCCGACCGCGGGGTCGATCCAGCCTTCGTGGATCATCTTGACCGCGACATAGAGGATGACGGCAAGGCCGACATAGGCGATCCAGCGATAGCGCTCGATATATTTGGCGATGATATTCGCCGCGATACCCATCAGTGCGACCGCGAAGATCAGCCCGACGATCAGGATGCCCGGATGCTCGCGCGCCGCGCCGGCAACCGCAAGCACATTGTCGAGACTCATGCTGACGTCGGCGATCGCGACCGCCCAGGCGGCGGCGGCAAAGCTTTTGGCAGGCTTCAACCCCGAATGTTCGTCGCCCTCAATCTCGGGTGATCCGGCCGAATGCGCGCCTTCGCGCAGTTCGCGCCACATCTTCCAGGCGACCCAGATCAGCAGCAGACCGCCGACGAAGATCAGACCGACGATCTGCATCAACTGCGTGACGACAAGGGCAAAGGCAATGCGCAGGACGAGCGCCGCCAGAACGCCGATCAGGATCACCTTCTTGCGCTGATCGGCGGGCAGACCTGCGGCGAGCGCGCCGACGACGATGGCATTGTCGCCGGCCAGCACGATGTCGATCATCAGCACCTGCACGAAGGCAGCGAGCGCGGCGGGTTCAGTGATGTTCGAAAAATCGGCGACGATGTGCGACCAGATTTCGCCGAACCCACCGGGCCCGGCAGTGGCCGCCGCCTGCGTCAACATGTCCAAAATCACACAGCGTCTCCGAAATAGCTCACCCCCGGCACGGGGTCGTAAAAGCGATGCAGCAGCGCCCGCCACCGTTCATAGCGGCCGGATCGACGAAAACCATCGCGATGATCCGCGACCGTTCGCCATTCTGCCAACAACAGATAGGGCTGTCCGGTTCCCAACGGCCGACGAAGGGTCAGCGAAATGAAGCCGGGCGAGGCTTCGATCAGTGGCCGCGCTTTGGCGATGGCCGCTTCGAATTCCACTTCCATTCCAGGCCGGACCGGCAGCAAGGCATGCTCGATCACGGCCATCGCGGCTTACTGGTTCATGCTGTCGAAGAAATCTTCGTTGGTCTTGGAATCCTTGATCTTGTCGAGCAGGAATTCCATCGCATCGACCGTGCCCATCTGCATGAGGATGCGGCGCAGCACCCACATTTTGCTGAGCTTGTCCTTCTCGACGAGCAGTTCTTCCTTGCGGGTGCCCGACTTGCCGACGTCGAGCGACGGGAAAATGCGCTTGTCGGCGACCTTGCGGTCGAGGACGATTTCGCTGTTACCCGTGCCCTTGAATTCTTCGAAGATGACTTCGTCCATGCGGCTGCCGGTATCGATCAGCGCGGTCGCGATGATCGACAGCGATCCGCCTTCCTCGATATTGCGCGCAGCACCGAAGAAGCGCTTGGGACGCTGAAGCGCGTTCGCATCGACACCGCCGGTCAGAACCTTGCCCGAGCTCGGCACTACGGTGTTGTACGCGCGGCCGAGGCGGGTGATCGAGTCGAGCAGGATGACGACATCCTTTTTGTGCTCGACTAGCCGCTTCGCCTTTTCGATCACCATTTCGGCGACCTGGACGTGGCGCGTCGCGGGCTCGTCGAAGGTCGAGGAGACGACCTCGCCATTGACGCTGCGCTGCATGTCGGTGACTTCCTCGGGCCGCTCGTCGATCAGCAGGACGATCAGATAGACCTCGGGGTGATTGTCGGTGATCGCCTTCGCGATATTTTGCAGCAGCACCGTCTTGCCCGTGCGCGGCGGCGCGACGATCAGCGCGCGCTGGCCCTTGCCCTGCGGGCTGACGAGATCGATCACGCGCGCCGACTTGTCCTTGACGGTCGGATCGATCGTATCGAGCTTGAGCTTCTGGTTCGGATAGAGCGGCGTCAGATTGTCGAAATTGACGCGGTGGCGCACGACCTCGGGATTGTCGAAATTGACGCTGATCAGCTTGGTCAGCGCGAAATAGCGTTCGCCGTCCTTCGGCGCGCGAATTTCGCCCTCGACGGTGTCGCCGGTGCGCAGACCATATTTGCGGACCTGATTGGGCGACACATAGATGTCGTCGGGACCGGCAAGATAATTGGCTTCGGGACTACGCAGAAAACCGAAGCTGTCGGGCAGAACCTCGATCGTTCCCGATCCGATGATTTCCTCGCCCTCTTCGGCGAGCTCCTTGAGGATCGAGAACATCAGATCCTGCTTGCGCAGCGTCGAGGCGCCCTCGACGCCCAGCTCTTCAGCCATTTCGACGAGCTGCGCGGGCGATTTTGTCTTGAGTTCTTTAAGATGCATGGATGGATTCCAGGTAACAGAAATATAGGAAAATTCGTTCGATACAGCGCACCAGGCGGTGCCTATCCGGCCGGGGGACGACCGTTCACGATAGCTTCGGCGCCAAGATCGCGCCGCCGACGGAAAGCCGGGTTGATCGGCCCCTAAGCCGCCGATTTCGTCAAGTCAATCGGCTGTCGCCGAGACGAGAGGTCAAAAGGGCCGGACGACCGCCAGAATGACGATGATCGCCGCGGCTACGCCCGGTACCTCGTTGAGCATCCGCAGGCGCTTTTCGGACAGTGGTCGTTCGCCGCGCTTCAGCTTCTTGAAATAGCCGATCGTCCAGCCGTGATAGCCCGACAGAAGCAGGACAAGCAGGAGCTTGGCGTGAAACCAGCCCTGCGACCAATAGCCACCATTGAAAGCGAGCATCAGACCCAGGATCCAGACGAGGACGAGCGAGGGATTGAGGATGATCTTCCGCAGGCGATCTTCGCGCTCGATCCATTTTCTGTCCTCGTCCGACCCCACCGCACATTGGTGATGATAGACGAAAAAGCGCGGCATCATGAAAAGACCCGCCATCAGGAAGATGACGAAAATCACATGCGCCGCTTTCACCCACAACATTGTGACCCCCAGAAATCCAGTCCAGTCTGCCATCCCGCTACTCGCCTCGCACGCGCCTGATCAGATGTTCGACATGGGCTATGGGCGTGTCGGGCACGATACCATGGCCGAGATTGAAGATATGGGGCCGTTCGGGGAAAGCTGCAAGGATGCGATCGATCGCAGCGTCAAGAGCCGGGCCGCCGGCGACCAGCGCGAGCGGATCAAGATTGCCCTGCACCGGTAGATGATCGGGAAGATCATCATTGGCCCAAGCGGGATCGACCGTTTCGTCAAGACCGATCGCATCGGCGCCGACCCTGCGGGCATAAGCCGCCAGCTTGCCGCCCGCGCCCTTCGGGAAACCGATGATCGGCGTGTGGGGATGGAGCGCCTTCAGTTGCCGGACGATTTCGGCATTGGGGGCGATCACCCAGCGTTCGAACTCGGCAGGCGACAGGCTTCCTGCCCAGCTGTCGAACAACTGAACCGCCTCGACCCCCTGTTCGATCTGCCCCGACAAATAGGTCACGCTGAGGTCGACGATCGCATCGATGATCGCGCCGAATGCCGCCGGATCAGAGAGCGCCATGCGCCGGGCGGCCGCCTGGTCCTTCGATCCCTGGCCGGCGACCATATAGGTGGCGACCGTCCAGGGACTGCCGGCAAATCCCAGAAAGGTCGTCTGGGGCGGCAAGGCAGCTGCCACGCGCGCTACGGTTGCATAGACCGCGTCGAGCCGCTCAGGCGCCGCCTCAAGCGACGCCAGAGCGCTATCGACGAGTGGCGGGGCCAGCCGCGGCCCCTCACCCGTCTCGAACCACAGCCGCTGCCCCAGCGCATGCGGCACGACCAGAATGTCCGAAAAGAGAATGGCACCGTCGAATCCGAACCGGCGGATCGGCTGCAATGTTACTTCGGCCGCAGCTTCTGGATCATAGCATAGTTCCAGAAAGCCGCCCTTCGTCGCCCGCAACGCACGATATTCGGGAAGATAGCGACCGGCCTGGCGCATCAGCCACAGGGCGGGCCGTTCCTGCCGCACCCCACGCAGCGTTGCCAGCAAGCTCTTCGATGACGCCTTCACGCGGCCCCTCTTTCTCTCTTCATAATATATATAAATGATTGTGGTGGATTGTTGGCGGGCGGATAAGCGCGCTTTAGGCGCAGCCGCCGTTTTTGCCAACAGCTTGACTCCGGCTGGTCCGCCAAACGCCACGGAGTCGTTGGCTCTCATCCCCGCTATTCACAGCCTGTGGATAAGACTCGTCCCTTGTGGATAAGCGGTGGGGCGGAATCGACGCGGCCGGGGATGGAATCGCCCTGCCGATTTCATCCCGGGGCTTGTCCGCGAACTTATCCACAGCCTCGGAATCTCGCTTCACGGCTTGCCTTTTCGCATCGCAAGGCGGCAAGAGAGGTGATGGACCGCCTCCACCTTCACCTGATATCCGATTCCACCGGCGAAACGCTCGAAAATATCGCCAAGGCGGCGATCGCACAGTTCGACGATGTCGAAGTCGTACGCCATTTCTGGCCGATGGTGCGCTCGGAATCGCATCTCGACCGGATCATGGCGGAGGTCCAGGCGAGCCCCGGCATGATCCTCTTCACCCTCGTCAACGGTGAGTTGCGCGCCAGTCTCGAGCGCCGCGCCGAGGCCCAAGGCCTGCCGCTTGTTCCCGCGCTCGACGCCGTAACCGATGCCTTGTCGCGCATGCTCGGGCAGGAAGCCAAGGCGCGGCCGGGTCGTCAGCATGCGCTCGATGCCGCCTATTTCGCGCGCGTCGAGGCGATCCAGTTCACCGTCGCGCATGACGACGGGATCGGCTGGGAAAATTGGGAACAGGCCGACATCCTGCTCGCTGGAGTCTCGCGAACCTCCAAAACGCCGACGAGCATCTATCTGGCGAACCGGGGGTACAAGACGGCCAATATTCCGATCGTTCCCGAATCCCCGCCACCCGACGCCCTCTATCATCTGAAGCGTCCGCTCGTCGTCGGGCTGACCACCAGCCTCGACCGCCTCGTCCAGGTGCGCCGCAACCGTCTGCTCTCGCTCAATCAGGCGCCCGAAACAGCCTATGTGGACGATGAACGCGTGAAAGCCGAAATCGCTTATGCCCGCCGCATGTTCGCCGACAATGACTGGCCGGTGATCGACGTGACGCGCCGTTCGATCGAGGAAACGGCGGCTGCGGTGATCAAGCTGGTCGAGGATCGCGGGGGCCGGACGGCGTGAAGCAGATCGTCCTTGCATCGCAGAGCAGCGGCCGCGCAGCGATGCTGCGCGCTGCCGGAATCGCGTTCGAAGCGACCGCGGCGCATGTCGATGAAGAAGCGCTGACGGCCGGTCTCGTTACCGCCGGGCAGACGGCGCGCAACATTGCCGATGCGCTGGCGGAGGCCAAGGCGATCAAGATTTCTTCTCGGCTGCCTGGCGTTACCGTAATCGGTGCCGATTCGACGCTCGCGCTCGCCGATGGAACAATGCTCGCCAAGCCCGCGAGCCCCGATGAGGCGGCAGACCATCTGCGCCGCATGGCGGGGACGCGGCACAAATTGTTCAGCGCGGTCGTTGCAGCGCGCGACGGCGCGCCGGTCTGGCGCGCGATCGGCGAGGCGCGGCTGTGGATGCGGCCCTTGTCGGACGCCTTCATCGCCGACTATGTGGCGCAACATTGGGACAGCATCCGCTGGACCGTCGGCTGTTACGAAATCGAGGGGGCGGGCGTGCAATTGTTCGATCGGGTCGAAGGCGATCCCTGGACGATCATCGGCATGCCGATGCTGCCGTTGATGGCATGGCTGCGCGCCACCGGACTGGCGCCGCAATGACCGCTGCCGAGCCCGCGCCTTATGCCGAGGTGATCGGCGATCCGATTGCCCAGTCGAAATCGCCGCTGATTCATCGCTTCTGGCTCGATGCGCTGGGAATGAAGGGCGACTATCGGCCCGCGCATGTGAAACCTGACGATCTCGCCGCCTATATCGCCCAGCGCCGGACCGATCCCGCCTGGCGCGGATGCAATGTTACCATCCCGCACAAGATCGCGGTGATGGATCTGGTGGATGATCCGGGCGACATTCGCGGCACGATCGGTGCGATGAACACGATCGTGCGGCAACGCGACGGGTCGCTTATCGGGACCAACACCGACGCCGCGGGCTTTTATTCCCCGCTCGCCGAACTCGATCTCGAAGGCGCGCCGGTCGCGCTAATCGGCGCCGGGGGCGCGGCGCGAGCGGTGCTTTTTGCGCTCGCGCGCGCGAAGGTGGGGCATGTCACCATCCTCAACCGTTCGCCGCTGAAGGCGATGGGCCTGCTTGCCACATTTGGCCTCAAGGGCGATGTCGTCGCGCTCGATGTCCCGCTTCCGCCGGCCGCGTTGCTCGTGAATTCGAGCAGTCTTGGCATGACGGGGCAGCCGCCGCTCGATCTCGACCTGTCACCGTTGCCCGACGATGCGATCGTATACGATCTTGTTTACGCGCCGCTAATGACAGGGTTGCTCCGCGCTGCGGACGCGCGCGGGCTGGACATCGTCGATGGGCTCGACATGCTGATCGGTCAGGCGGCCTTGGCGTTCGAGCTGTTTTTCGGCGCGTCGCCGCCCGAAGGTCGCGACGAGGAATTGCGCGCGATTCTCACCGCATGACGCATTACAAGCGCCCCGGATCGCGGCTTCGCCGACCGTTCATTCTCGGCCTGACGGGTTCGATCGGCATGGGGAAGTCGACCGCGGCAACGATGTTCGAACGCGAAGGGGTGCCGGTGTTCGACGCCGATGCCGAAGTTCACCGCCTGCAAGGTCCCGGCGGTGCCTTGGTCGCCGCGATCGAGGCGCGCTTTCCCGGCACCACCGGTCCGCGCGGCGTCGATCGCCAGGAACTCGGCCGCCGCGTGCTCGGCAACCGCCACGAGCTTGCCGCACTCGAAGCGATTGTCCATCCCGCAGTCGGCCGCGCGCAGAAGAAATTCCTTGCCCGTCACCGCGCGCGCGATGTCGTCGTGCTCGACATTCCGCTCCTGTTCGAAAAAGGGGGCTGGCACCGCGTCGGCGCAGTCGCCGTCGTCACCGCACCGATGTGGATCCAGCGCAAACGCGTGCTGCGCCGGCCCGGCATGACCAACGCAAAGTTCAAGGCGATCCGGGGCCTGCAGGTTCCCGATCGCGTCAAGCGTGCGCGCGCCGATTTCCTGATCGAAACCGGCCGCCCGAAAAGCGAGACCCATCGTCAGATTCGGCGGATCGCCTCTTGTTTCCATGCGCAATAGGGTCCAGATTGTTTGAAAGATGCGTGAGATAATCTTCGATACGGAAACCACGGGCCTCGACCCCAGAACGGGGCACAGGCTGGTCGAAATCGGGTGCATCGAATTGATCGACCGCCGCGAATCGGGGCGGACCTTTCACGCCTATTTTCATCCCGAACGCGATATGCCCGCCGAGGCCGAGGCGGTGCACGGGCTTTCGATCCAGTTTCTGTCCGACAAGCCGCTCTTTGCCGCGCGCGTCGACGAATTGCTCGACTTTCTTGGCGATGCGCCGATGGTGGCGCACAACGCCGCTTTCGACTTCGGCTTCGTCAACGCCGAGCTGGCGCGCGTCGGCCGGCCGCCGCTCGATATGGCGCGCATGTGCTGCACCGTGCAGATGGCGCGCAAGCTTCATCCGGGCGCCAAGCACAGCCTCGATGCGCTTTGCACGCGCTACGGCATCGACCGCAGCCACCGCGTCAAGCACGGCGCGCTGCTCGACGCCGAACTGCTGGCGCACCTTTATATCGAAATGACCGGCGGGCGGCAGATCGGGCTGGGGCTCGCCGCCGAACCCGCCGCCGCGGCGCGGGGTGCCGCACCGGCACCCGTCCGATCCGTCGCCCCCACCCGCCCGTTTCGCGAACCGCGCCCGCACGGTGCAACCCCGGCCGAACTGGCGCGTCATGCAGAATTCGTCGCCACACTCAATCAACCTCTGTGGCACGATAGTCCCTGATCGCGGCTCCCCCGCGATCCCGTGGACATGACTGAAGGAGAAGAAAAATGGAAATCCGCGTCTCTGGCCACCAGATCGAAACCGGCGAAGCGCTGCAGGCGCATGTGTCGGACCGGATGAACGCGATTGCCGACAAATATTTCTCGCGCGCGATCGGGGCGCACGCGACCTTCGGAAAGGGACCGCACGACAGTTTCCAGTGCGACATTGTCGCGCATGTCATGCAGGGTCTGGTCCTGAAAGGCCATGGCCAGGCGCAGGACGCGCATGTTGCGTTCGAGGGCGCGGCCGACCGTATCGAAAAGCAGCTGCGCCGCTATATGCGCCGGCTGAAGGATCGCAACAATGGCAATGGTGCGCAGTTGGTGACGATCGAGACGATCGAGGACAATGCCAGCTATGTCGTTTTCGACGGCGGCACCGATGATGAAGATGCAGGCGATGCGCCGGCGATCATCGCCGAAACCCGCGTCGATATCCCGACGAGCAGCGTGTCCGATGCGGTCATGATGCTTGATTTGCGTGACACCAATGCGCTGCTTTTCGTCAACAGCAAGACGGGGTCGCACAACATGGTCTATCGCCGCCGCGACGGCACGATCGGCTGGGTCGAGCCGCGCTAGCAGACAATAGGGCTGGATTTTCTCTGCCGTTCGGCCTAAGGGCCGCGCCCAACAAAGCCCGAAAGCCGGACGGCGGGGGCCAGCCTAGTACGCTCAAGCGAACCAACGCCAACAGGATGACCCGCGTGGCGTCGCCTTGCGGCCATGCAGATTTGACCAGACCAATGAACCTATCCTCCCTCCTTTATCCCGCCACCGTGCGCGCCAATGTGCAGCTCGATTCCAAAAAGGCGCTGTTCCCCTATGTCGGCGAACTGGCGGCGCGGTCGCTGGGACTCGACGCGGGCGAAGTGAGCGAGGCGCTGCTCGAGCGCGAGCGGCTCGGTTCGACCGGCTTTGGTCGCGGCATTGCCTTGCCGCATGCCAAGATGGCCGATCTCAACGGCGTGCGCGGCATGTTCCTGCAGCTCGCGCGGCCGATCGATTTTCAGGCGGTCGATGGTTTGCCGGTCGATCTTCTCTTCATACTGCTGTCGCCGCTCGACGCGGGCGCCGACCATCTGAAGGCCCTCGCCGGCGTATCGCGTATGCTGCGCAATGAGAGCATTGCCGAACGATTGCGCGGCGCGAAGAATGACGAAGCGCTCTATGCCATGCTCGTCGATGCCGAAGCGCGCGACGCGGCCTGACCTTCCGGGGCGGATGCTCCGATGACGCGCTTCACCAGCCGGTTCCTCGTCGATCTTCTTATCCGCGAAACCGAGGCCGCGGGCGGATTCGCTGCGGTTCTTGCCGCGGGCGACGATCATTCCGGCTCGATCCTCGTCCAGTGCAGCGACCGAGGGGTGGCGGGGCCGCTGCTCGAACGCCGCTTTGCGATGACTGGCAATTATGTATGGGAAGCGGTCGGACCCGATCCCGCGAGCGATGGTGAAGAACGCGCAAACTATCAGGACCGGCGGCGAAAAGCCGATCCCGACTTGTGGATCGTCGAACTGGATATCGCAGATGCGCCACGTCTCGTCGCGGAGTGGGGCGCGTTAACTTGACTCTGTTGCGGCGCACAATAGGTGCCCGGCCACTTGATAACGCGTAGGTCGTATCGCGGGTTGCATCCGTCTTTTCGGACGGGCCCGATTTACCGATATGGACACGCAGTCGGATGACGACCGCAGGTGGTTCAGGATCAACGATCCCCCAGCCTGTTAGATTTAGGTTCGTCAGCCGCCCTTTTGACGGATTAGATGAGTCGTATTCTGAACGCTGCCAGCGTGGCCGCCGTGGGCATGACTGCCTTTGCCGCGCTGTCGTTGGCCGAACCCGGCTTCGCCAGTGATCTGGCCGCCGACGCCAACATTCCCGCGATCACGCTGCCCGCCGCCGATGTTCCGGCCGACAGCGATGCGGCAGCTCCGTCGACCGAAGCCGAAACGCCGGTCGAGACCGCCACCGAAGACAGCGCTGTTGCCGATACATTGGCCCAGTTGGTCGCGGCGACCCCGAAGCCCGAGACGATCGATCCCGAACTGCGCTGCCTCGCGCAGGCGGTCTATTTCGAATCGCGCGGCGAATCGCTCGCGGGGCAGCTCGCGGTCGCACATGTCGTGATCAACCGCGCGAAGTCGGGCCGCTTCCCGACGAGCCTGTGCGGCGTCGTCCATCAGCCGAGCCAGTTCAGCTTCGTTCGCCGCGGCAAGATGCCCGCCGTGCGCAATGCCGGCCAATGGTCGAATGCGATCGCCATCGCGCAGATCGCGCGCGACGGCAGCTGGCAGAACAAGGCGCCAGGCGCGCTGTTCTTCCATGCGCGCTACGTCTCGCCCGGCTGGCGCAAGACGCGCATAGCGCAGATCGACAATCATATCTTCTATCGCTGAATTCGAGGGTGCGGGGGCCACGCCCCCCACCTCGTTCATTGCCAAGCCATTTTTGCTGGCGCATGATGCGGGCATGACGCGTCAATTTTCCGTCGCCCTGCTCGCGGCAGTGGCGCTTGCGCTCGGCGGCTGTGCCACGGCGGTTCCCCCTGTCGAGGTTACCCGCTTCCATAACAATGCAACCGCCGGCCTGGCCCCAGGCACGCGCTATGCCGTCGAAGTGCTGCCGCACGGCGATGCCTCGGCGACGGGCGGCGCGGCGCAGCCGTCACTCGAATGGAACAGTTATCGCATCGCGGTGGAGCGTCAGCTGCAGTTGCTGGGCTTCGTCGCTGCGCCCGAAGGAACGGCCGCGCCGCTCAAGGTTCGCATAGCCTTCGACCGCAGCGATCGCATGCCGCTTGCGAAGCGTTCGCCGGTTTCGGTCGGCGTTGGCGGATCGACCGGCAGCTATGGCTCGGGGGTGGGCCTCGGTATCGGCATCAATCTTGGTGGCGGGCCGAAACAGATGCAGGATCTGCAGCTGTCGGTGCGTATCGATGACGCGGCCACGGGCCAGGCCGTGTGGGAAGGCCGGGCGCTCAGCGCGGTGCCGGTGAAGGCGCCTGCGGCACAACCATCGATTGCTGCGGCGAAATTGGCCGAAGCCCTATTCAAGGACTTCCCCGGCGAATCGGGACGCACTATCAGCGTTCCATGACAATCAGCATCAACGCCGCTTTCGACAGCGGCAATATCGTCGTGGATTCGATCGATGGCACGCGTGCCCGCCTTTCGATCCGCAAGGATCGCGAATCCGATTTCTTCCAGTGGTTTCATTTCCGCGTGGGCTGCGCGGTGGGCGATGAACTTGAACTGGCGATCGCCGGGCTCGGCGATTCGGCCTATCCCGATGGCTGGCCCGGCTATGCCGCCTGCGCCAGCTATGACCGCGAAAACTGGTTCCGGCTCGACACCGGCTACGAAGCCGGGACGCTCACCATCAACCACAGCGCCGAAGGGCAGCTTCTGTGGATCGCCTATTTCGCGCCCTATTCGATGGAACGGCATCACGACCTGGTCGCCTCTGTCGCTGAATGCGACGGCGTTTCCTATCGCTGTCTCGGCACAAGTCTTGAGGGGCAGCCGATCGACTGCCTCGAAATGGGCACCGGGCCGGTCCAGGTGTGGCTGTATGCGCGCCAGCATCCGGGCGAGAGCATGGCCGAATGGTGGATGGAAGGCGCGCTTGAGAAGCTCACCGATCCGGCCGATCCCCATGCCCGGTCGCTACGGCAGAAATGCCGTTTCCACCTCGTCCCGAACATGAACCCCGATGGGTCGCGCCGCGGTCATCTGCGCACCAACTATGCCGGGGTGAATCTCAACCGCGAATGGGACAATCCGACTGCCGATCGCAGCCCCGAAGTGCTCGCGGTGCGCAATGCGATGGACGAAAGCGGCGTCGATTGGGCGATGGACGTTCATGGCGACGAGGCGATTCCGGCGGTGTTCCTCGCGGGTTTCGAGGGCATCCCGTCGTTGAAGGACGAGCAACAGGCGCGCTATCTGGCCTTCCAGTCCGCCCTTGCCGCCAACACGCCCGATTTCCAGACCGCGCTCGGCTATGAAAGCTCAGCGCCGGGCAAGGCCAATCTGTCGATGTCGACGACGCAGCTCGCCGAACGCTTTGGTGCGGTGTCGATGACGATCGAAATGCCGTTCAAGGACAATCGCGATCTGCCCGATCCCGTCGCCGGCTGGTCGCCCGAACGCTCGAAGCTGCTCGCGCACGCGTGCCTCGCGACGCTGGACCAGATGCTTTGACCGATGCTGCAGGTCGGGACGGCTGGCATATCGTCGAGGGCGATCTGTCAGGCGCCCCGATCCGCGCGCTGCTCGAACGGCATTTTGCCGGCATGCTCGCAAACTCGCCCGAGGAAAGCTGCCATTTTCTCGATTTCGAGGGACTGAAGGCTCCCGGTGTTACCTTCTGGTCGATTCATTGCGGCCCCGATCTGGCGGGTTGCGGCGCGCTGAAGCGGCTCGATGGCCGGCACGGCGAGATCAAGTCGATGCGCACCGCCGACGCCTTTCTGCGCCGCGGTGTCGCCGCCCGGATGCTGAGCCACATTATCGAAGAGGCCCGCGCGGCCGGGCTTGAGCGGCTCAGCCTCGAAACCGGGTCAGGCGCTGCCTTCGAACCGGCGCTCGCGCTCTACCGGCGACATGGCTTCACGGATTGTGGGCCATTCGCGGATTACAGGCCCGATCCATTCAGTCGCTTCATGACGCGCGCAATCTAGCAACGCCGAGCAGAAACGGGGCCCGGAAGGGACAGCCGGACCCCGTTCGTACGGCCCATTCGGACCGGCGTTAGCCACTGGCTTACGCGGCTTTCTTGGCTTCGATCGCCGTGGGCTGCGTGCCGCCGATGGCAATCTTGTGCGGCTTCATCGCTTCGGGCACTTCGCGGACCAGGTCGATGATCAGCAGCCCGTCGGCGAGGTCAGCGCGATCGACGCGCACGAAATCGGCAAGCTGGAAGCGGCGCTCGAAGGCGCGCGTCGCAATACCGCTATACAGAAGCTGGCGCGTTTCGCCTTCCTTCGCGGGCGCCTTGCGGCCGCTGACGGTCAGCATATTCTGCTGCGCGGTGATGTCGATCTCGTCGCTCTTGAAACCCGCCACCGCGACAGTGATGCGGAAATGGTCGTCGGCGACCTTCTCGATATCGAAGGGCGGATAATTTTCGGCCGAACCGCTGTTTTCCAGAAAGTCGAACAGACGATCGAAACCGACGGTCGAGCGGCGATAGGGGGTCCAATCAAAGCTGTTACGCATGGGTCATTCCTTCCTTGCAAAGCGAAGTCATCGGGCCGCGGCATGGCCTGCCGCGGCTTCCATCCGGCCCCGTTTTGGCGACCGGATGTTCCGAATCTGGGATGGCGCCGACCCTTTTCAAGAGGGGCGGTGGCCCTTGCCCGAAAGCCGCGCTATGGCGCCCCCGAATCGCCCGCGCGGGCGCGCCCTTTGTCGAAAGGACAGATCATGCCGCAGCTCATCCTCATCCGTCACGGCCAGTCGCAGTGGAATCTGGAAAACCGCTTCACCGGCTGGTGGGACGTCGATGTCACCGAAAAAGGCGCGGCAGAGGCGTGGGCGGCGGGCGAACTGATGAAGGAAAAGGGCATCGCACCCGACACCTGCTTCACCTCGGTCCAGACGCGCGCGATCAAGACGCTCAACCTCGCGCTCGAGGCGATGGGGCGGCTCTGGCTGCCGGTGACGAAGGATTGGCACCTCAACGAACGCCATTATGGCGGGCTCACCGGCCTCGACAAGGCGGAGACCGCGGCCAGGCATGGCGAGGATCAGGTGAAGATCTGGCGCCGCAGCTTCGACACCCCGCCGCCGCCGCTTGAGGCCGGCTCGCCATACGATCTGTCGGGCGATCCGCGCTATGCGGGCATCGCGATCCCGGCGACCGAAAGCCTGAAAGACACCATCGCGCGCGTTCTTCCCTATTATGACAGCGCGATTGCGCCGCAGCTGCGGGACGGCAAGACGGTGCTGATCTCGGCGCACGGCAACAGCCTACGTGCGCTGGTGAAGCATTTGTCGGGCATTTCCGACGCTGACATCACCGGCCTCGAAATCCCCACTGGCCAGCCGATCGTCTATGATCTGGACGACGATCTGACGGCGCGCGAGCGCTATTATCTCAACGAGCGGTGAGCCACCCCGTCATTGGTTCGCTTTGCTCGCAATGACAATTATCCGGGAGGCGATCAGTCGCGCAGCAGTTCGTTGATGCCCGTCTTCGCGCGCGTCTGCGCATCGACGCGCTTGACGATGACGGCGCAATAGAGCGACGGGCCCGGCGTTCCGTCGGGAAGCGGCTTGCCCGGAAGCGAACCCGGGACAACGACCGAATAAGCCGGAACCTCGCCGATGAAGACCTCACCGGTCGCGCGGTCGATAATCTTGGTCGATGCGCCGAGATAGACGCCCATCGACAGGACCGCGCCCTCGCGCACGATCACGCCCTCGGCCACTTCGGCGCGCGCGCCGATGAAGGCGCCGTCCTCGATCACCACGGGTCCGGCCTGCAGCGGTTCGAGCACGCCGCCGATCCCCGCGCCGCCCGACAGGTGGACGTTCGCGCCGATCTGCGCGCAGCTGCCGACGGTGGCCCAGGCATCGACCATCGATCCCTCGCCGACATAGGCGCCGATGTTGACGAAGCTCGGCATCAGCACGGCGCCCTTGCTGATGAAGGCGCCGCGGCGGACGATCGATCCGGGAACGGCGCGGAAGCCCGCATCGCGGAAGCGGTTCTCGCCCCAGCCGGCGAATTTCGACGGAACCTTGTCCCACCAGGTCGCGCCGCCGGCGCCGCCCTCGATAATCTCCATGTCGTTGAGGCGGAAGGAGAGCAGCACCGCCTTCTTGAGCCACTGATTGACCTGCCACGTTCCGCCGGCATCGCGCTCGGCAACGCGGAAGCTGCCGTCATCGAGGCCCGCGAGTGCCGCCTCGACCGCGTCGCGCACCGCGCCGGTCGTCGTCAGACCGAGCGTCTCGCGTGCATCCCAGGCGGCTTCGATCGTCGATTGCAGGTCGGTGCTCATGAAATTCCCCAAGGTTACGGCCCAAAATGTTCCGGAAGCGCATCAAGCCAGTCGGCGATGTCGTTCACATGAAAATCGACATGGTCCGGCAGGTGGTCGCGATGGCCGCTTTCGCTGCCATTGTCCAGCCATACGG
The DNA here is from genome assembly GCF_025727575.1 of Sphingopyxis sp. GC21. NCBI lineage: Bacteria > Pseudomonadati > Pseudomonadota > Alphaproteobacteria > Sphingomonadales > Sphingopyxidaceae > Sphingopyxis > Sphingopyxis sp. GC21. The sequence continues at coordinate 3,410,616 of NZ_CP095845.1, forward strand.
TCGTCATTCCCAGCGCCTTGGCGGGGGTCAGATTGCGCGCCATATCCTCGACGAACAGGCTCTTCGCCGGATCGATTCCGAGATGGCCGATCATCATGCGATAAGCTTCGGCCTCGGGCTTCGGCGTATAGCGCGTCGAGCGAATATCGCAGATGCCGTCGAACAGATCGGCGATGCCCCGCGCGCCGAGCACGCGCGCCGCATAATCGGCATCGGCGTTGGTGAAGATCAGACGGCGGCCGGGCAGGCGCTCGAGTCCGGCGCGCAGCCGCGCATCGGGCGCCAACCGGTCGAGCGGAATATCGTGGACGTCGACTAGGAAATCTTCGGGATCGACGCCGTGGTGGCGCATCAGCCCCGCCATCGTCGTGCCGTGATCGTGGAAATACTGCTTTTGTACACGCCGCGCTTCGACGGCATCGACGTCCATCAGACGCATGATGAAAGCGCCCATGCGCGCGTCGATCAGGTCGAACAGCCGCGCCGACGGATGGTAGAGTGTGTTGTCGAGATCGAAGATCCAGCAGTCGATATGATCGATCGGTACCGTCATGACGCCGCGCGCCATAGGACGCGCCGCCCGCGACGGCAAGGTAGCCGTGGCACACTTTGCGGTTCCCATGTTACCCCGCTAAGCAGGCTGCTACTCGGCAGCAGGGGACAGACTTATGAAATCGACGATGCTTCTTCCGCTCGCGCTGGCAGGCGCGCTGCTTTCGGCGCCGGTTGCGGCGCAGGCGCCGACGCGCACGGTGATCCACGCCGGCAAATTGATGGCGGAGCCCGGCAAGCCGGTGCGCGGCGCGACGACGATCATCGTCGAAAATGGCAAGGTCGTTGCGATTCTCGACGGCTACCAGCCGGCCGATGCCGGCGCGGTGCTGATCGATCTCAAGGACAAATATGTCCTGCCCGGCCTGATCGACAGCCACGTCCACCTGACCAGCGATGCTGGCGGTCTGGCGGGCCAGCTCGAGGAAGTGACGCTCAGCCCTGCGGCCCAGGCCTTCAATGCCGAGGTGAACGGCCTGAAGACCCTGCGTGCGGGCTTCACCACGGTGCGCAATCTGGGCGATGGCGACGGGGCCACGCTGGCGCTGCGCGACGCGATCCTGGCGGGGAAGGTGCAGGGGCCGCGCATCGTCGATGCGGGCAACGCGATTTCGGGTAGCGCGGGGCATATGGACGGATCGCTCGGCTATCGGGACGAACTGCGCCCCTATTTCCAGGGAGCGGGGAACACCTGCAACGGTGCCGACGATTGCCGCCGTGCCGTCCGGCTTCAGGTCGGGCGCGGCGCCGACGTGATCAAATTCGCCTCGACGGGCGGCGTCAACAGCCGCATCGGCGCCGGGCTGGGCAAGCAGATGTTCGACGACGAAGCCAAGGCGATCGTCGATACCGCGCATATGTTCGGCAAAAAGGTCGCGGTCCATGCGCACGGTGCCGACGGCATCCGCCTGGCGCTCGACGCCGGCGCCGATTCGATCGAGCACGGCACGATCCTCGACGAAGCGACGATCGCCGCCTGGACGAAGTCGAAGGCTTATTATGTTCCGACCCTGTCGACCGTGAACGGCTACAAGGAGCGGCTGGCGGCGAACGCCAATGCCTATGAACCCGATGTGCTCGCCAAGATTCGCTGGCGCATCTCGATCACCGGCAAAAGCCTCGAGCAACTCGTCCCGCGCGGCGTGCGTGTCGCCTTCGGCACCGACGCCGGCGTGTCCAAGCATGGCCGCAACGCCGACGAATTCGAACTGATGGTCCAGCACGGCATGACGCCCGTTGAGGCGCTGAAGGCTGCGACGGTCAACGCCGCGGATCTGCTGGGCCTGTCAGACGAAATCGGCACGATCGCGCCGGGCAAGAGCGCCGACATCATCGCGGTGGCGAGTGACCCGGTTGCCGATGTGACGGTGCTGAAAAAGGTCGACTTCGTGATGGCGCGGGGGGCAGTGGTTGATTGACCCGCAGCGTCATCGCGAGGAGCGAAGCGACGCGACAATCCAGTGTTGCATCGACCAGCTCCGGATTGGGCCGCTTCGCCCGCAATGACGCGCTCTATTATGCCAACGCCGCGCGCAACCGCAGCCACCGCTCCAGCTTCGCCGCATAGCCCACCGTATTCGCCGCGCTGCTTGATGGCAGATCGACGAGCGCGACGCCCTCAAGCCCGGGCACTTGCCTTCGCCCGATCGCTGCGGCCTTGTTGCCGTTGAAGGCGATCATGCGCAGATCGGGCAGTGCCGCGATCAGGGCGCCAAGATCGTGCGCCTCGGCCTCGCGGATCAGCGAATCGCTGCTCGTAAGCCGCTCGGCCGAACGGATCACGTCCCCTAGCCCGATCTTCGCATCCGCGAGCGCGCCCAGCCGCTCGTCATAGGTCAGGACGGCTAGCGGCCGGTCGATCGCGGCGCCTACCAGCCGCCAGAACTGGTTCGTTGGATGCGCATAATAGCGCCGTTCGGCGAGGGAGCGCGCGCCGGGCAGGCTGCCGAGAATCAGCAGGCGCGTGTCGGGCGCGACGTGCGGTGCGAAGCTGGCGTGGCGGACCGGAGGCATTTACGGGGCGCTACCGGCCGGAAATCCGCGGCGCAAGCCGCTTGACGCTTGACCACAAAGGGAATCACCGCTAGGGGCGCCCCCGATCGAAAGCGGCGGACTTTTCGCCAAACTCGTTCACAACAGCGCTTGAACATTGCTGGCGCGGATGGAGCCTCCGGAGGACGAATGTGTCCGCCGGGGTCTTTTGCTGTTATAAGGTCGGGGCATTTCGATGCCCCGGAGCTTCATCCACCGCGGTAGAGTAACCGTTCGCTCCGATGGGCGGACACTTGAAGGTGAAGCATTCATGCCCACGATCAACCAGCTGGTCCGCAAGGGCCGGACTCCGCAGAAAGTGAAGTCCAAGGTCCCGGCGATGGAAGCAAACCCGCAGAAGCGCGGCGTTTGCACCCGTGTCTATACGACGACCCCGAAAAAGCCGAACTCGGCGCTCCGCAAGGTTGCGAAGGTCCGCCTGACCAACCAGCGCGAAGTCATTTCCTACATCCCCGGCGAAGGCCACAACCTCCAGGAACACAGCGTCGTGCTGATCCGCGGCGGCCGTGTGCGCGACCTTCCCGGTGTCCGTTACCACGTCCTGCGCGGCGTTCTGGACACCCAGGGTGTGAAAGACCGCAAGCAGAGCCGTTCGAAATACGGTGCGAAGCGTCCGAAGTAAGGACGGCTTTTTCGGCTATTTGATCATCCCGCGGGCGCGTTGCGCCGGGATGCTGTTGTAAAAGGAATTACCTATGGCTCGTCGTCGTCGTCCTGAACGCCGCGAAATCCTGCCCGATCCCCGTTTCGGGGATGTCGTGCTGTCGAAGTTCATGAACAGTGTCATGCTCGACGGTAAGAAGTCGGTCGCCGAAAGCATCGTCTATGGTGCACTCGAAGCGGTCGAAGCCCGCGCCAAGAAGGAGCCGCTCGGCGTGTTCCATGAGGCGCTCGCCAACATCCGTCCGAATATCGAAGTCCGCAGCCGTCGCGTCGGCGGTGCGACCTATCAGGTTCCGGTCGAAGTCCGTCCGGACCGCGCGCAGGCGCTCGCGATCCGCTGGCTGATCACCGCGGCGCGCAACCGCAGCGAAACCACGATGGCCGCGCGCCTGTCGGGCGAACTGCTCGATGCGTCGAACAATCGCGGCAACGCGGTCAAGAAGCGCGAAGACACGCACCGCATGGCCGAAGCGAACCGCGCTTTCAGCCACTACCGCTGGTAATTTGCGAGGGCGCCCCCCGGCGTCTCGCAATCGCAACAAAACTTCCTATATCGGGGGCGGCTCCAAAGGCTTCCCCCAAAAACCGAGGAAAAGATCATGGCACGCAGCCATCCGCTCGAACGCTATCGCAATTTCGGTATCATGGCGCACATCGACGCCGGCAAGACCACGACGACCGAGCGCATTCTCTATTACACCGGCAAGTCCTACAAGATCGGCGAAGTCCACGACGGCGCTGCCACGATGGACTGGATGGAACAGGAACAGGAACGCGGCATCACGATCACGTCGGCTGCCACCACCTGCCTGTGGAAGGCCGATGAAGGTCAGGGTCCGGAACACCGCCTGAACATCATCGACACCCCCGGCCACGTTGACTTCACCATCGAAGTCGAACGTAGCTTGCGCGTCCTCGACGGCGCCGTCGCCGCGTTCGACGGCGTTGCGGGTGTCGAACCGCAGTCGGAAACCGTGTGGCGCCAGGCGGACAAGTACAAGGTTCCGCGGATGTGCTTCATCAACAAGCTCGACCGCACCGGCGCCAATTTCTATTACTGCGTTCAGACGATCATCGATCGTCTGGGTGCGGTGCCGGCCGTCCTGTACCTCCCCATCGGGGCGGAATCGGACTTCAAGGGCCTCGTCGACCTCGTCAACGAACGCGCGATCATCTGGAAGGATGAAAGCCTGGGCGCCGAATTCTTCTACGAAGACATCCCGGCCGACCTCGCCGACAAGGCTGCCGAATATCGCGAAAAGCTCGTCGAACTCGCCGTCGAACAGGACGACGATGCGATGGAAGCCTATCTCGAAGGCACGCTGCCCGACGTGGCGACGCTGAAAGCGCTGATCCGCAAGGGCACGCTCGGTCAGGCGTTCGTTCCGGTCCTGTGCGGCTCGGCGTTCAAGAACAAGGGCGTCCAGACGCTGCTCGACGCGGTTGTCGATTATCTGCCTTCGCCGCTCGACATCCCCGACGTCCAGGGCATCAACCCCGACACCGAGGAAGCCGATTCGCGTCCGACGTCGGACAGCGCACCGCTGTCGATGCTCGCGTTCAAGATCATGAACGACCCGTTCGTCGGCTCGCTCACCTTCGCGCGCATCTATTCGGGTACGCTCTCGAAGGGCACCTATCTGAACTCGGTGAAGGACAAGAAGGAAAAGATCGGCCGTATGCTCCTCATGCACGCCAACTCGCGTGAGGACATCGAAGAAGCCTATGCGGGCGACATCGTCGCGCTCGCCGGCCTCAAGGAAACCACGACGGGCGACACGATCTGCGCGAGCAATGCGCCGATCATCCTCGAACGGATGGAATTCCCCGAGCCGGTCATCGAGCTGTCGGTCGAACCCAAGACCAAGGCCGACCAGGAAAAGATGGGCGTTGCCCTCAACCGCCTGGCAGCCGAGGATCCCTCGTTCCGCGTCTCGACCGACCATGAATCGGGCCAGACGATCATCAAGGGCATGGGCGAGCTTCACCTCGACATTCTCGTCGATCGCATGAAGCGCGAATTCAAGGTCGAAGCAAATGTCGGTGCGCCGCAGGTGGCGTATCGCGAAAGCCTCGCGAAGCCGGTCGAAGTTGACTACACCCACAAGAAGCAGTCGGGTGGTTCGGGTCAGTTCGGTCGCGTCAAGGTCCAGGTCACCCCGGGCGAGCGCGGCAGCGGCGTCACCTTCACCGACGAGATCAAGGGCGGCAACATTCCGCGCGAATATATCCCGGCGGTCGAAAAGGGTTTCCGCGAATCGGCTGAAAACGGTCATATGATCGGCTTCCCGATCATCGACTTCGACATCAAGCTGATCGACGGTGCGTACCACGATGTCGACTCGTCGGCGCTGGCGTTCGAAATCGCGGGCCGTGCGGCGATGCGCGAAGTGGCGGCAAAGGCCGGCATCAAGCTGCTCGAACCGGTGATGAAGGTCGAAGTTGTTACCCCTGAAGAATTCATGGGCGACGTGATCGGCGACCTCAACAGCCGTCGTGGCCAGATCCAGGGTACGGACAGCCGCGGCAACGCCCAGGTGGTTGAAGCCATCGTGCCGCTCGCCAATATGTTCGGCTACGTCAACCAGCTGCGTTCTTTCACCCAGGGCCGGGCCCAGTACACGATGCAGTTCTCGCACTATGAAGAAGTGCCGAACAACGTCGCGGACGAGGTGAAGGCGAAGATGGCCTGATCCGGTTTGGCCGTGCGGGGCTTGCCTCGCACGGCGGGCCCGGACAAGCGCGGGCTTGCACCGCGCGGCAAGACCTACTAAGGGCGGCGCCTGATTCAGCAGGCTCGTCCAGGACTGATCAACTCAACACGCGAACAAGAAGGTTCAAGAAACATGGCTAAGGCTAAATTTGAGCGGACGAAGCCGCATTGCAACATCGGCACCATCGGTCACGTCGACCATGGCAAGACCTCGCTGACCGCCGCGATCACCAAGGTGCTCGCCGAAGAAGGTCTGTCGCAGAAGGTCGACTTCGAAAACATCGACAAGGCGCCCGAAGAGCGCGAACGCGGTATCACCATTTCGACCGCGCACGTCGAATATGAAACCAAGGAACGCCACTATGCGCACGTCGACTGCCCGGGTCACGCCGATTATGTGAAGAACATGATCACCGGCGCGGCGCAGATGGACGGCGCGATCCTGGTGGTTTCGGCTGCTGACGGCCCGATGCCGCAGACCAAGGAGCACATCCTGCTCGCGAAGCAGGTCGGCGTTCCGACCATGGTCGTCTTCCTGAACAAGGTTGACCAGCTCGACGATCCCGAACTGCTCGAACTCGTCGAGCTCGAAATCCGCGAAGAACTTTCGAAGCGCGATTTCGACGGCGACAATATTCCGATCATCGCGGGTTCGGCTCTGGCCGCCCTCGAAAGCCGCGACGACAACATCGGCAAGGAAGCTATCCTGAAGCTGATGGAAGCCGTCGACAGCTGGATCCCGCAGCCGGAACGCCCGCTCGACAAGCCCTTCCTGATGCCGATCGAAGACGTGTTCTCGATTTCGGGTCGTGGTACGGTCGTCACCGGCCGCGTCGAAACCGGTATCGTCAAGGTTGGTGAAGAAGTCGAAATCGTCGGCATCAAGGACACCAAGAAGACGACCGTCACCGGCGTCGAAATGTTCCGCAAGCTGCTCGATCAGGGACAGGCTGGCGACAACATCGGTGCGCTGATCCGCGGCGTCGGCCGTGAAGAAGTCGAGCGTGGCCAGGTTCTGGCGAAGCCCGGCTCGATCACGCCGCACACCGAGTTCAGCTCGGAAGTGTACGTCCTGTCGAAGGACGAAGGCGGCCGTCACACGCCGTTCTTCGCGAACTATCGTCCGCAGTTCTACTTCCGCACCACCGACGTCACCGGCGAAGTTATCCTGCCGGAAGGCACGGAAATGGTCATGCCGGGCGACAACGTCCAGCTGACGGTCAAGCTCATCGCTCCGATCGCCATGGACCAGGGCCTGCGCTTCGCGATCCGCGAAGGTGGCCGCACGGTCGGCGCAGGGGTTGTGGCCTCGATCATTAAGTAATATAGGGCCTCGAGCCGCTCGAATCGGGTGATTCGGGCGGCTCGTAGCTTTTGAGATTTTTGATGGCCTTTCCGGCCTCCATGCGGGGGTCGAGACGGGCCATTTCGGCTCTTTCGCATCGTCAGACGGGATTCGACTGGAATAGTCATGGAAACGCAGAATATTCGCATTCGCCTGAAGGCCTTTGATCACCGCGTGCTCGATCAGGCCACCACCGACATCGCCGATACGGCACGTCGTACGGGCGCCCTCATTCGCGGTCCCATCCCGCTGCCGACGCGCATTGAAAAATTCACCGTGAACCGCGGTCCGCATGTCGACAAGAAGTCGCGCGAGCAGTTCGAGGTGCGTACCCACAAGCGGCTGCTCGACATCGTGCAGCCCACCCCGCAGACGGTCGATGCGCTGATGAAGCTCGACCTCGCCGCGGGCGTGAACGTCGAAATCAAGTTGGCCTAACTAGCCAGCGTGCTCCGGACTTGATCCGGAGGCCAGGGTAGAAGCGGCCGATAGGCCGCACTGAAACCGCCCTGGGTTCCTGCTTTCGCAGGAACACATTCAGGTTTCGGAGGATACCGCCGGATTTATCCGGGCTGCGTCCCCCGTCTTGCCGCTGATCCCACGGGAAAGCGGCACCTCAGCCCGGACGGGGCGATGCATCGAAATTTCGGGCTGGGAGGGCCGTCATCGAGCGCAGGTTCGGTGGGGTCCACATGCCGTGCGGAAATGGTTCTGCCCGGCCTCTGTTAGGAGTGAATGATCATGCGCACTGGCGTGATCGCGAAAAAAATGGGGATGACCCGCCTGTTTCAGGACGATGGCCGCCATGTGCCCGTCACCGTTCTGAGCCTCGAAGGCTGCCAGGTCGTCTCGGTTCGCGAAAAGGAACGCGACGGCTATGTGGCCGTCCAGCTCGGTGCCGGCTCGGCAAAGGCGAAGAATGTCGCCAAGCCGCAGCGCGGGGCCTATGGCAAGGCCGAGGTTGAGCCCAAGGCGAAGCTCGTCGAATTCCGCGTCGCTGACGACGCGACGCTTGACGTCGGCGCCGAACTGTCGGCCGACCATTTCGTCGCCGGCCAGATGGTCGATATCCAGGGTGTCACCCAGGGTAAGGGCTTTGCCGGTGCGATGAAGCGCTGGGGTTTCGGCGGTATGCGCGCCACCCACGGTGTTTCCATCAGCCACCGTGCTCATGGTTCGACCGGTAACCGTCAGGATCCGGGCCGCGTCTTCAAGAACAAGAAGATGGCTGGCCACATGGGCGCGCGCAATCGCACCCAGCAGAATCTCGAAATCGTCCGCACCGACGCCGAGCGCGGTCTTCTCTTCGTCAAGGGTTCGGTCCCTGGCTCGAAGGGCGGCTGGCTGCTGGTTCGCGATGCGATGAAACTGCCGCGCCACCCCGAAGCCCCCTATCCGGCGGCGGTCAAGAGCGCGGCGAACAGCAACAATGCCCCGGCTGAAGCCCCTGCGGAAGCAGAGGTCGAAACGACCGCGGCCGACGGCGCACAGGAGTCCTGATCATGAAGGTCAAGGTACAGACCCTCGATGGCAAGGCTGGCGCCGACATCGATCTTAACGACGACGTCTTCGGCGTCGACGCGCGGGCGGACATCCTCCACCGCGTCGTCGCCTGGCAGCTCGAAAAGCGTCGCGGCCCCGCCCGCGCTGCCCGTGAGCGCAGCGACGTTGCCCGCACCGGCAAGAAGTTCGGTCGCCAGAAGGGCGGCGGTACCGCCCGTCACGGCGATCGCAAGGCGCCGATCTTCATCGGCGGTGGTAAGGCGCACGGTCCCCGGGCCCGCACTTTCGGCCACTCGCTGAACAAGAAGATCCGCACCCTTGGTCTCAAGATGGCGCTGAGCGACAAGGCAAAGGGCGGCAAGCTCGTTGTCATCGACACGCTCGAGCTCAAGGAAGCCAAGACCAAGGCGCTGGCCGGCAAGCTCGGCAAGCTCGACCTCGGTCGCCGTGCGCTCTTCATCGACGGCGATGCGGTCCATGACAGCTTCGCCCAGGCTTCGGCCAACATCGTCGGCGTCGATTCGCTGCCGGCGATCGGTGCCAACGTCTATGACATCCTTCGCGCCGACACGCTGGTCCTGACCCGCGCGGCGGTCGAAAAGCTGGAGGCCCGCTGCAATGGCTAAGGCAAAGACCATCGATGCGCGTCACTATGACGTGATCCTGTCGCCAGTGATCACCGAAAAGTCGACGCTGCTCAGCGAAAACGACGCCGTCGTCTTCCGCGTCGCCAACGACGCAACGAAGCCGGCGATCAAGGCCGCCGTCGAGGCGCTGTTCGATGTCAAGGTGCTCAGCGTGAACACGCTGGTCACCAAGGGCAAGACCAAGCGCTGGAAGGGCAAGCCCTACACCCGCAGCGACGTGAAGAAGGCGATCGTTCGCCTGGCCGAAGGCCAGTCGATCGACGTCACCACCGGCGTCTGACGGATAGGGGAAGGCAGAGAAAATGGCACTCAAATCCTATAATCCGACCAGCCCTGGACAGCGTGGCCTGATCCTCGTCGACAAATCGTCGCTGTGGAAGGGCAAGCCCGTCAAGGCGCTGACCGAAGGCAAGCGCAAGACCGGCGGCCGCAACAACAAGGGCCACGTGACCTCGCGCGGCATCGCCGGCGGTCACAAGCAAAAATATCGCTTCATCGACTTCAAGCGTCGCAAGTGGGGCGTTCCGGCGACCGTCGAACGGCTCGAATATGACCCGAACCGTACGGCGTTCATCGCGCTCATCAAATATGAGGACGGTGATCTCGCCTATATCCTGGCGCCGCAGCGCCTGGCGGTCGGCGATACGGTCGTCGCGGACAAGAAGACCGACGTGAAGCCCGGCAATGCGATGGAATTGTCGCAGATGCCGGTCGGCACGATCGTCCACAATATCGAGATGAAGCCGGGCAAGGGCGGCCAGATCGCCCGTTCGGCCGGCACTTATGCGCAGGTCGTCGGTCGTGACCGCGGTCTTGTCATCGTGCGTCTCGGTTCGGGCGAACAGCGCTACATTCGCGGCGAGTGCATGGGCACGGTCGGTGCGGTGTCGAACCCCGACAACCAGAACACCAACCTGGGCAAGGCCGGCCGCAGCCGCTGGCTCGGCAAGCGTCCGCTGACCCGCGGCGTCGCCAAGAACCCGGTCGACCACCCGCACGGCGGTGGTGAAGGCCGGACCTCGGGCGGCCGTCACCCGGTCACCCCGTGGGGCAAGCCGACCAAGGGCGCCCGTACCCGCCACAACAAGTCGACCGACAAGATGATCATCCGGTCGCGTCACGCGAAGAAGAAGAGGTAAGCCATGGCACGCTCGGTCTGGAAGGGTCCGTTCGTCGACCTTCATCTCCTCAAGAAAGCCGAAGCGGCTCAGGACGGCGGCAGCTCTGCCCCGATCAAGACCTGGTCGCGTCGCTCCACCATCCTGCCGCAGTTCGTCGGGCTGACCTTCAACGTCTACAACGGCCGCAAGTTCGTGCCGGTGTCGGTCAATGAAGACATGGTCGGCATGAAGCTGGGTGAATTTGCGCCGACGCGCTTCTTCCCCGGTCACGCGGCCGACAAGAAGGGCAAACGCTAATGGGCAAGGAAAAATCCCCTCGCCGCGTTGCGGACAATGAGGCGCTGTCGGTCGGCACGCAGATTCGCGGTTCGGCGCAGAAGCTGAACCTCGTTGCCGCTCTGATCCGCGGCCGCAAGGTCGAAGACGCGATGAACGTCCTCGCTTTCTCGAAGAAGGCGATGGCTGTCGACGTGCGCAAGGTTCTCGCCAGCGCCGTCGCCAACGCGGAAAACAATCACAACCTCGATGTCGATGCACTCGTCGTCAAGGAAGCGAGCGTCGGCAAGTCGTTCACGATGAAGCGCTGGCATGCGCGCGGCCGCGGCAAATCGACCCGGATCGAAAAGCCGTTCAGCCGCATCCGCATCGTCGTGCGCGAACAGGAAGAAGAGGCGTAAGATGGGCCAGAAGAGCAATCCGATCGGCCTGCGCCTGCAGGTCAACCGCACCTGGGACAGCCGCTGGTTCGCGGAAGGCCAGGATTATGGACGCATGCTTATCGAGGATCTGAAGATCCGCAAATATGTGTTCAAGACCCTGCCGCAGGCCGCGATTTCGAAGGTCGTCATCGAACGTCCGGCGAAGCTGTGCCGCGTGTCGATCTATGCCGCCCGTCCGGGTGTCATCATCGGCAAGAAGGGCGCGGACATCGAAAAGCTGCGCAAGGCGCTCGGTGAAATGACCGGCAGCGACGTGAGCCTGAACATCGTCGAAATCCGCAAGCCGGAAGTCGATGCCAAGCTCGTCGCGCAGGGCATTGCCGACCAGCTCGAACGCCGCGTTGCCTTCCGCCGTGCGATGAAGCGCGCGGTTCAGTCGGCGATGCGTCTGGGCGCCGAAGGCATCCGCATCAACTGTGCGGGTCGTCTCGGCGGCGCGGAAATCGCCCGCACCGAATGGTATCGCGAAGGCCGCGTTCCGCTGCACACGCTGCGTGCGAACGTCGATTATGCCGAGGCCGAAGCCCACACCGCCTATGGCGTGTGCGGCATGAAGGTCTGGATCTTCAAGGGCGAGATCCTGGGCCACGACCCGATGGCGACCGACCGGCTGATGCTCGACGCGCAGACGTCGGGCGTTCGCCCGGCGCGCGATGAACGCCGTTAAGGAACGCTGACATGTTGCAACCGAAGAAAACCAAGTTCCGCAAGGCCTTCAAGGGCCGCATCCATGGCAATGCCAAGGGTGGCACCAGCCTGAACTTCGGCTCCTACGGCCTGAAGGCGATGGAACCCGAGCGCATCACCGCGCGCCAGATCGAAGCGGCCCGCCGTGCGATCAGCCGTGCGATCAAGCGTCAGGGCCGCCTCTGGATCCGCGTGTTTCCCGACCTTCCCGTGTCGTCGAAGCCCGCCGAAGTCCGTATGGGTAAGGGCAAGGGCGCGCCCGAATATTGGGCCGCCCGCGTCAAGCCCGGCCGCATCCTGTTCGAACTCGACGGCGTTCCTGGCCCCGTGGCCGCGCTGGCGTTCGAGCGTGCGGCGATGAAGCTGCCGATCAAGACGAAGGTCGTCGCCCGCCTCGGCGACACCTCGCACCTGGAGGGTTGAGGGCCATGGCCAAGACCGAAGATGTGACCAAGAAGACCGACGACCAGCTCGCCGAACAGCTTGGCGAACTGAAGCGCGAGGCATTCAACCTCCGTTTCCAGGCCGCCACGGGCCAGCTCGAAAAGGCTTCGCGGGTCAAGGAAGTGCGGCGCACGATCGCCCGTATCAAGACCGAACAAACCGCGCGCGTTCGCGCGGCGGCGAAGTAAGGAGACTGTCATGCCGAAGCGCATTCTGACCGGCACGGTAGTGTCCGACAAGGGCGACAAGACCGTCGTGGTGAAGGTGGAGCGTAAGGTGAAGCACCCGCTCTACGGCAAGATCATCCGGCGTTCGAAGAAGTATCACGCCCATGATGAGGACAACGCCATCAAGGCTGGCGAAACCGTCCGCATCGAGGAAACGAAGCCGATTTCGAAGCTGAAGACGTGGAAGGTTCTCGAAAAGGTCGAAACCTCCACCAAGCCGAAAGCGGCCGAAGCCTGAGGGCTTCACGCAAGTTTCACGGAACCGCCGGGATGGCCCGGTAGGCCAAGGAAGAAGGAAATGCATCGATGATCCAGATGCAGTCACAACTGGAAGTCGCCGACAACAGCGGCGCGAAGCGCGTCCAGTGCATCAAGGTGCTGGGCGGCTCGAAGCGTCGCACGGCCGGCGTGGGCGACCTTATCGTCGTCTCGATCAAGGAAGCCCAGCCGCGCGGCAAGGTGAAGAAGGGCGACGTGCATCGTGCCGTCATCGTTCGCACCGCGAAGGACGTTCGTCGTGCCGACGGTTCGGTGATCCGTTTCGACAGCAACGCCGCCGTGCTCGTCAACAAGAATGAAGAGCCGATCGGCACCCGTATCTTCGGCCCCGTCGTCCGCGAACTGCGCGGTAAGGGCTATATGAAGATCATCAGCCTGGCGCCGGAGGTGCTTTGACCATGGGTATGGCCAAGATCAAGAAGGGTGACACCGTCGTCGTCCTGTCCGGCAAGGACAAGGGCAAGACCGGCGAAGTGACGCAGAGCCTGCCGAAGGACGGCAAGGTCGTCGTCGCGGGCGTCAACATCATCACCCGCCACAAGAAGCCGAACCAGCAGGATCCGCAGGGCGGCCTCGAGCGCAAGGAAGCGCCGCTGCACGTCAGCAAGGTCGCGGTTGCCGATCCCAAGACTGGCAAGCCGACGCGCGTCCGCTTTGAAACCAAGGACGGCAAGAAGGTCCGCGTGGCCGTGAAGTCCGGGGAGACGATCAATGGCTGACAACTACACCCCGCGCATGCGCAAGCTCTATGACGACCAGATCGTCAAGGCGATGACCGAAAAGTTCGGTTACAAGAATGCGATGGAAGTTCCGAAGATCGAGAAGATCACGCTCAACATGGGTGTGGGCGATGCGGTCCAGGACAAGAAGAAGGTCGAAACGGCCGCTTCGGAAATGGAACTGATCGCGGGCCAGAAGCCCGTTATCACCAAGGCGAAGAAGTCGATTGCCGGCTTCAAGCTGCGTGAAGGCATGCCGATCGGCTGCAAGGTGACGCTGCGTCGCGAGCGGATGTATGAATTCCTCGACCGCCTCATCACCATCGCGATGCCGCGCATCCGCGACTTCCGCGGCGTGTCGCCGAAGAGCTTCGACGGTCGGGGCAACTATGCCCTCGGCCTGAAGGAACAGATCATCTTCCCCGAGATCAACTATGACCGCATCGATCAAGTGCGCGGCATGGATGTGATCGTGACCACGTCGGCACGTACGGACGAGGAAGCCCGCGAACTGCTCAAGCTGTTCGGCTTCCCCTTCCCGATCGAAGCCCAGGCCAAGGAAGCCGCCTGAGTCCCCGCTGGGGATCCTCGGGCCGGACAGGAACAAGGAAAGAGAACTTAAGTCATGGCGAAACTGAGTTCGGTGAACAAGAATGAGCGTCGCAAGAAGCTGGTGAAGAAATATGCCGGCCGCTATGCGAAACTGAAGGCTATTGCGGCCGACACCACGCTCGACGACGGCGAGCGTCTGATCGCGCGCCTCAAGATGGCGGAAATTCCGCGCAACGGTAACCCGACCCGTATCCGTAACCGGTGCGAACTGACGGGCCGTCCGCGCGCTTATTATCGCAAATTCCGGCTGTGCCGTATTCAGCTCCGCGATCTGGCCAACAAGGGCCTGATCCCCGGCGTTGTGAAGTCGAGCTGGTAAGGAACACGCAACATGGCAATGACCGATCCTTTGGGTGATATGCTCACCCGCATCCGCAACGGCCAGCAGGCGAAGAAGGACAGCGTCCTGACGCCGGCTTCGACGCTGCGTGTCCGCGTTCTCGACGTGCTCAAGCGCGAAGGCTACATCCGTGGCTACAGCGAAGAAGTGCTCGGCACCAAGGGCCAGCACAAGGGCATCCGCATCGAGCTCAAATATTTCGAAGGCCAGCCGGCGATCCGCCACGTGGCGCGCGTCTCGAAGCCGGGCCGCCGCGTCTATTCGGGTTCGAAAGAACTGCCGGTGGTTCGCAACGGCCTGGGCATCACCATCGTGTCGACCCCGCGCGGTGTCCTTTCGGACGCCGAAGCACGCGAGCATAATGTCGGCGGCGAAGTGCTGGCGGAGGTGTTCTAATGTCGCGCATCGGTAAAAAGGCAGTGGAGATCCCCAGCGGTGTTACCGCTGCGATCGACGGCGGCCAGCTGTCGGTCAAGGGCCCCAAGGGCACGCTGGCGATGCCGCTGTCCGACAACATCAAATATGAAGTCGGCGAGGGCGCCATCTCGGTGCAGCCCGCGAACGAAAGCCGCGAAGCGCGCGCTTTCTGGGGCATGCAGCGCACGCTGGTGCAGAACCTGATCACGGGCGTGACCGAAGGTTTCACCAAGGTGCTCGAAATCACGGGTGTCGGCTACCGCGCCAACGCGCAGGGCAAGAATCTGAAGCTGCAGCTCGGCTACAGCCACGATGTCGATTTCGCGGTGCCGGAAGGCATCGAGATCAAGACGCCGGATAACACGACGATCGAGATCAGCGGCATCGACAAGCAGCAGGTCGGCCAGGTCGCGGCGGAAATTCGTCGCTGGCGCAAGCCCGAACCCTATAAGGGCAAGGGTATCAAGTATCGCGGCGAGTACATCTTCCGCAAAGAAGGCAAGAAGAAGTAAGCCATGGCACATCTTACCCCTTTCGAAAAACGCCGCCAGCGCGTTCGTACCGCACTCCGTCTGCGTGCTGCCGGGCGTCCGCGCCTTTCGGTGCACCGCTCGGGCCGCCACATCTATGCGCAGCTCATCGATGACGCCGCCGGCAAGACGCTGGCTGCGGCTTCGACGCTCGACAAGGATCTGCGCGGCAAGACCGGCGCGACGGCTTCGGCTGCTGCCGAAGTCGGCAAGCGCCTTGCCGACGCCGCCAAGAAGGCGGGCGTGACGCAGGTCGTGTTCGACCGCGGCGGCTTCCTGTTCCACGGGCGCATCAAGGCGCTGGCCGACGCGGCGCGCGAAGGCGGATTGGAGTTCTGATTATGGCTGACGAAAACACCACGGGTCAGGGCAACCAGCCCGAGGCGATCCTGGCGCCTGAAACCACCAACGCCGAAGTCACGGGTCGCCGTGGTCGCGGCGGTCGTGATGGCGGACGTGGCGGTCGCGACGGTGGCCGTGGTCGCCGCGACGATCGGCGTCCGCGCGACGAGGACGGTGGCGAAGAGCTGATTGAAAAGCTCGTTCACATCAACCGCGTCTCGAAGACCGTGAAGGGCGGCAAGCGCTTCGGTTTCGCCGCGCTCGTCGTCGTCGGTGATGGCAAGGGCCGCGCCGGTTTCGGTCATGGCAAGGCGCGCGAAGTGCCCGAAGCCATTTCGAAGGCGACCGCCGCTGCGAAGAAGGCGATGATTCGCGTTCCGCTGCGCGACGGCCGCACGCTGCACCATGACGGTCGCGGCCATTTCGGCGCCGGCAACGTCACCGTGCGTTCGGCGCCTGCCGGTACCGGCATCATCGCCGGTGGCCCGATGCGTGCCGTGTTCGAATCGCTCGGTGTTGCCGATGTGGTGACCAAGTCGGTCGGCACGTCGAACCCCTACAACATGATCCGCGCGACCTTCCAGGCGCTCGGCGAACAGACCAGCCCGAAGTCGGTTGCGCAGCGTCGCGGCAAGAAGGTTTCGGACCTGATCAAGCGCGGCGGCGTGTCCGATCGTGCAGCCGAGGCTGAAGCCGCGGCGGTGACGGAGTAAGACAATGGCCGACAAGAAGATCAAGATCCGCCAGATCGGTTCGCCGATCCGTCGTCCCAAGGACCAGCGCAAGATCCTGACCGGCCTCGGCCTGGGCAAGATGAACCGCGAAGTCGAACTGGTCGACACCCCGGAAGTGCGCGGCATGATCCGCAAGCTTCCGCACATGGTGGAAGTAATCGAGGGCTAAGTTGAAGCTCTATCGCCTGTTGACCGGTCCCGACGACGCCGCTTTCTGCGCGCGTGTCGAAGGGCTGCTCAACCGGGGGTGGCAACTTCACGGAAGTCCGTCGATCACCTGCGTCGATGGCCGCGGCTATGTGGCGCAGGCGATCGTGATGGAAAAGGCCGGGCCTTATCCCGGCTTCCAACCGTCGAGTGAAATCGAACCCGACTGAAACACCGGGTTCAAAGCGCGACAAAAGCGAAAGCGAGTGCAATGACTATCAAGCTTAACGATCTTCGTGACAACAATGGCGCCCGCAAGGGCCGTATGCGCGTCGGACGCGGCATCGGTTCGGGCAAGGGCAAGACCGCCGGCCGCGGCCAGAAGGGCCAGAAGGCCCGCAGCGGTGTCGCGATCAACGGCTTCGAAGGCGGCCAGATGCCGCTCCACATGCGCATCCCGAAGCGCGGCTTCAACAACATCTTTGGCAAGGATTTCGCGATCGTGAACCTGGGCCAGGTGCAGAAGCTGGTCGATGCCAAGAAGCTCGACCCCAAGGCGACTGTCGACCATGCGGCGCTGAAGGCGGCCGGTGTGGCCCGCGGCGGCAAGGACGGCGTCCGCCTCCTCGCCAAGGGCGAACTGACCGCGAAGCTCAACTTCGCCGTTGCCGGCGCGTCGAAGGGCGCGATCGAGGCGGTCGAAAAGGCGGGCGGCAAGGTTGACCTGCCGGCGGCCGAAGCGAAGGCCGAGTAATTCGGACAAGGGGCGGTTCCGAAAGGGATCGCCCTTCGTCTTTGTGACGATCTCTATTCCCGTTCGATAGCGCAGGTTCGAGAGGCATTCCGGCCCCGCCAGATGCGAGCGGATCGATGGGGCGAATGAACGCCCCATCAAAAATGGGCCTTTCCCCTTGCGCTTCGTAACCGCCGAACGCACATAGGCGCGGGGTCGCCGGGGGCGCGGTCCGGAATATCCTCGAGGAAACTACCCATGGCCTCTCGCGCCGACCAGCTTGCTTCCAGCATCAATTTTTCGAAGTTCGGCAAGGCGACCGAACTCAAGAACCGCATCTGGTTCACGATCGGTGCGCTGATCGTCTTCCGCTTCCTGTCGTTCGTGCCGCTGCCCGGGGTCGACCCCGTGGCGCTGTCGCGCCTTTACAGCCAGGCGGCGTCGGGCGGCATCCTCGACATCTTCAACACCTTCTCGGGCGGCAGCCTGGAGCGCATGAGCATCATCGCGCTCGGCGTCATGCCCTATATCACGGCGTCGATTGTCGTGCAGCTCGCCGCGGCGCTGGCCCCGAGCCTCGCCGCGCTCAAGAAAGAGGGCGAAAGCGGCCGCAAGAAGCTCAACCAATATACGCGCTACGGCACCGTGCTGCTCACCGCGATCCAGGGCTATTTCATTGCCGTCGGCCTGGAAACGCTCGGGCAGAGCCAGGGCATCGCCGCGGTCGTTGACCCAGGCATGATGTTCCGCGTCGGCGCAGTCATCAGCATCGTCGGCGGTACGCTGTTCCTGATGTGGCTTGGCGAACAGATCACCAGCCGCGGGATCGGCAACGGCGTCTCGCTGATCATCATGGCGGGCATTCTCGCCCAGCTTCCGCGCAGCTTTGCCCAGATGTTCACGCAGGTTCGTGAAGGATCGATGGGCGGCGGCACGATCGTCGCAGTCATCGGCGGCGCGATCATCATCATCGCCTTCATCAGCTTCATGGAACGCGCACAGCGCCGCGTGCTGGTGCAATATCCGAAGCGCGCGACGCAGCGCGGCGTGATGCAGGCCGAGCGCAGCCACCTGCCGCTGAAGGTCAATACTGCGGGCGTGATTCCGCCGATCTTCGCCTCGTCGCTGCTGCTGATGCCGCTGACCGTCACGCAGATGCTGGGCAATAATGTGAAGGGCGACACCGCCTGGGGCGATTTCCTCATCACGATCAACCAGTATCTCGCGCACGGCCAGCCGCTCTATATGGCGCTCTATGCGGCGGGCATCATCTTCTTCTGCTTCTTCTACGTCGCGGTCGTCTTCAACCCCGAGGAAACCGCCGACAATCTGAAGCGCCAGAACGGTTTCATCCCCGGCATCCGCCCGGGCAAGAATACCGCCGCCTATCTCGATTTCGTGCTGACCCGCATCACCGTTATCGGCGCCGGCTATCTTGCGCTCATCTGCCTCATTCCGGAATATTTCATCGCCGGATCGGGCCTGCCGTTCCAGCTTGGCGGCACCAGCCTGCTGATCATCGTCAATGTCACCATCGATACGATCAGCCAGATCCAGAGCCACATGCTCGCGCACCAATATGGCGATCTGATCAAGAAGGCCAAATTGAAGGGCGGCATTGCGCGCCGCTGACGCGGTCGCTAGGCGAAATCCTGACAGGGTAGGCAACAGGGGGCGTCATGACGCTGAACATCATTTTGCTTGGACCGCCGGGAGCCGGCAAGGGAACGCAGGCTTCGCGTCTGGTGGAAGAGCATGGGATGGTCCAGCTTTCCACCGGTGATATGCTCCGTGCAGCCGTCAGGGCGGGAACGCCGATCGGCCTGCAGGCCAAGGCAGTGATGGACGCGGGCGAACTGGTCTCGGACGAAATCGTCTCGGGCCTGATCGGCGAGCGGCTCGACGAGCTCGGGAACGAAACCTCGGTCATCTTTGACGGCTATCCACGCACCGCGGCGCAGGCCGAGGCGCTCGACGGCATCTTGTCGGTGCGCGGCCGCAAGCTCGACCATGTCATCGAACTGGTCGTTGACGAAGACGCGCTCGTCGACCGGATCACCGGACGCTTTTCGTGCGCAAATTGCGGCGAAGGCTATCACGATCGCTACAAGCTGCCGAAGGTCGAAGGCACCTGCGACGTGTGCGGCAGCCATGATTTCAAGCGCCGTCCCGACGACAATGAGGAAACGGTGCGCACCCGCATGGCCGAATATCGCGCGAAGACCGAACCGATCCTTCCGATCTACGAGGCGCGCGGCATCGTCAGCAAGGTCGACGGCATGGCCGCGATCGACGCCGTCAACGATGCGATCGAAGCGATCCTGCGAAGCGACGCCAGCTAGTCAGCCCCCCTGGCGCCGTCTATGAAGATGGCGAAGGGGGAATGATCCATGCATGTGAAATCGTCTTTCGGCGCGCTCCTGTTCGCGGCGACGTGCGTCGCCTCGCCGGCAGCGTCCAAGGTCATCGATCAGAGCGACATCGGTTTCACCGTCGCGCATACGGCGCAGGTCGCCGCGACGCCCGAAGACGTGTGGAAAATGCTCCGCACGCCCGACAAATGGTGGTCGAAAGAGCATAGCTGGTCGGGCGATGCCGCCAATTTCTGGCTCGATTCGCAGGCTGGTGGCTGCTTCTGCGAAAAGCTTCCCGACGAAGGACAGGGCGTCGGCAGCGTCCAACACGCGCGGATCATCTTCGCCAAGCCGGGCGAAATGATGCGCCTGTCGGGCGCATTCGGGCCGCTGCAGGGCGAGGCGGTCACGGGGACGCTGACGATCCAGATCAAAAAGACGCCGACGGGCAGCGCGATCCGCTTCGACTATGTCGTCGGCGGCTATATGCGCTTCAAGGTCGCCGACATCGCTCCCGCCGTCGACAAGGTGCTGGCCGAACAGATGGTCAGGCTCGCGAACGCGCTCGGCGGATCGCTCCCGGTCGCGCGCGGCGACAAGCCGGCCGAGGATAAGTCCGGCGAAGGCGCGGACGAAGCGGCCAAACCGGCGGATAGCAATGCCGATGCGGACGGCGCGGCGGAGGAGCCGGCACCCGCTGATTCGGGTCTCGACGCCGCGGTCGCTGATCTCGTCAAGGACGAGCCCAAGCGCGACTGAAGCCCGCTGCCGACGTCAGGAAGCGTCCTTGTCGCGCAGCTGGGCGAGCGCGCCGAAGGGGCCGGCCTGTTCTTCGGTCAGCACGCCCTTTTCGGCGAGGATGCGGTCGGCATCGGGATGGCGCGGAAAGGGCTCGAGCGCCAGCGACAGCGTCTGCACCGCGGCTTCGCCGATATCGACGCGATCGCCTTCGAGCGGCAGGACATCGCAATCGTCCGCGCTGATCTCGACCTCTTCTTCCTCGCTCGCGTCGGCGCCGATGTCGCGCAGGAAGCGCAGGTCGAAGGGGTCGGCGATGTGCGCGGGGACAGGGAGATCGGTGGCGGCGCACGCCTGCACGACGTCGGCGGTGATGCGGCCTCTTGCGGCGATCCCGCCGGCGACGGCGAACACCTCGGCCTCGACGACGAAGCGATCGAGCGCGATCAGGCCGAGTCGCTTGGCGATCGCGGCGCGGGTCGCTTCGTCGGCGTCGAGCGCGACCTTGCGGCCCTGCATCGCGTCGGCGAGGGTGACGAGGTGCGAAAGTTCGGGATTGGTCATGCGGGCTCTCCGGGCAAGCGGTCGGCGACGACCAGGTCCGCAACCGGCATCGCGGCAAGCCCTGTGCGCAGGGCCGCGACCGCTGCCATGACATGCGCCAGTCCTTCGGCGGGCGGCGCCTTGCCGCGCCACAGATTGCGCACCAGCGCTTCTTCCAGCGCCGCCGATCCGTCGGGCGCGCGATAGGCTCCCAGCCGTCCGCCCAGCGCTCCAACCATGCGACCGACCTGTTTGCCGACCACCATGTCGCCAAAGCCGATCTGGCGCATCTGCCCATCCATGTCGGCGACGAACAATTCGGTCAGTTCAACCCCCGCCAGCGCCTGGTCGGGATCATCGTCGATGCGATGGAGGACGAGCGCCAGCACCAGGCTGACCATGTCGAAGCGGCCGTCGAGCGTGTCGGGAACCTGTCCCGCCAGATACCAGTGCGGCGCACGCGCCGCCGCGACGACGGCGTCCCAGAGCGGACGCCGTGCTTCGCGGGGATCGGGGGCGGATCGGAAGAATTTGCTGATCGAGAACATAGCCCACCGCTTAGGCCCATTCGGCGTCGCGGAAAAGAGGCACCGGTCAGCCTGCAGCAAGCTTTGCGGCCGCATAAGCCGCTTGTGCGTCCCGTCCGCTTGCGGTTAAGAGGCGCACAAGCCAGCGCCTGCGCCGCCGTCCGGCGAGCCGCGCGCAACGGAGACCGATTGATGCCGAAAACCATTGCCTCGCTTACCGGCCGCCGCGCGGGCCTCATCCTTGCCGGGATCGCGCTTGCGCTGTCGGCGGGGGGATGCGCCCAGCTCAAGGGGCGTCAGGGCTATATCGTCGATCCGGTGCTGACCCAGGCGATCACCCCCGGCGTCGACAACCGCGAGTCGGTGGAAAAGACGCTCGGCCGTCCGACCTTCGTCGGTCAGTTCGGAAACAATGAATATTATTATCTGTCTCGCGAAACGCGCCAGCTCGCCTTCGCCCACCCGCGGCCGGTGTCGCAGCAGGTGCTGCGCGTCAGCTTCGATCCCGCAGGCAATGTCGTCGGCGTCGATCGCACCGGGCTCGAACAGGTGAGCAAGATCAGCCCGAACGGCGACAGCACGCCGACGCTGGGCCGTCATCGCAGCTTCTTCGAGGATATTTTCGGCAATATCGGCGCGGTCGGCGCGCCGGGTGTCGGGGGCGGCGCACAGGGCCAATAAGCCCCAGTTCGCAATCTGCGGAAGATGAATGGCGGCGCTGATCGATGGATCAGCGCCGCTTTTCGTTGGATCAGACCGCGATGCCGCCCGCCGCCAGAACCGCCAGTGTGACCAGATCCGAGGCGGTGGACGCCATGGTTGCAATCTGTACCGGCTTTTCCATCCCGATCAGCATCGGTCCGATGACCGCGCTGCCGCCGAGTTCGCGCAGCAGCTTTGCCGACAGATTGCCCGACTGCAGCCCCGGCATGACCAGAACATTCGCGGGGCCCGAGAGACGGCAGAAGGGATAATTGGCCATGACGCGGGGATTCAGCGCGACGTCGGGCGACATTTCGCCTTCATATTCGAAGGCCGGCTGGCGACCGTCGAGGATGTGGACGGCATCGCGGATATTATCGAGCCACGATCCCGGCGGGTTGCCGAAGGTCGAATAGGACAAGAAGGCAACGCGCGGTTCGTGACCCATGCGGCGTGCGACCTGCGCCGTGCGGTCGGCGATGTCCGCGAGCATTTCGGCCGAGGGGCGTTCGTTGACCGTCGTGTCGGCCATGAAGATGGTGTGATGCTGTCCGACGAGGACGTGAATGCCGAACGCCGTCTTGCCCTCGGCAGGGTCGATCACCCGCCGCACTTCGCGCATCGTCTGCGAATAGGTGCGCGTCACGCCGGTGATCATCGCATCGCCAAGGCCGAGTTTTAGCAGCAGCGAGCCGAAGATGTTGCGATCACGGTTGACCATCCGTTCGATGTCACGGCGCAGATAGCCGCGGCGCTGGAGCCGCTCATAGAGCATCTCGACCATCTGGGGGACGTGCGGCGAATTGACGCTGTTATGAACCTCGAAGCTTTCGGGGTCGGCGACGCCCATGTCGCGCAGTTTGTTGTGCAGGCCTTCGCGCCCGACGAGGACGGGAATGCCATAGCCGCCGTCGCGGAACTGGATCGCGGCGCGCAGCACCACTTCTTCCTCGCCCTCGGCAAAGACGACGCGCTTGGGATTGGCGCGCGCCGCTTCATAGGCGAGGGTGAGGACCGAGGTGGTCGGATTGAGCCGGGCGCGCAGCTGCGTGCGATACGCCTCCAGATCGTCGATCGGCTGCTGCGCGACGCCCGTCTCCATCGCCGCTTTTGCGACCGCCGCGGGGACGATCTCCATCAGCCGCGGGTCGAAGGGCGAGGGGATGATATATTCGGGGCCGAAGCTCGACGCGCGGCCGCCATAGGCTGCGGCCACTTCCTCGGGTACCTGCTGGCGCGCGAGATCGGCAATCGCATAGGCGGCGGCGATCTTCATCTCTTCGTTGATCGCGGTCGCCCGCACGTCGAGCGCGCCGCGGAAGATGAAGGGGAAGCACAGCACATTGTTGACCTGGTTGGGATAGTCCGAACGCCCCGTTGCGATGATCGCGTCAGGGCGCGCCGCACGGGCATCGGGCGGCGAGATTTCGGGGTCGGGGTTTGCCATCGCGAAAATGATCGGCGCGGGCGCCATGTCCTTCACCATCTCGGGCTTGAGCGCGCCCGCCGCCGACAGACCGAGGAAGACGTCCGCGCCGCGAAGCGCTTCGGTCAGGTCGCGCGCTTCGGTCGGCACGGCGTGGGCCGATTTCCACTGGTCCATTCCTTCGGTGCGGCCCTGGAAGATGGTGCCCTTGCGATCGCACATGATGACATTTTCGTGCCGCACGCCCATCGCCTTGATCAGCGCGGTGCAGGCGATGGCCGCGGCGCCGGCGCCGTTGACGACAACCTTGATGTCGGCCAGATCGCGCCCGGTCAGATGACAGGCGTTGATCAGGCCGGCGGCGGTGATGATCGCGGTGCCATGCTGGTCGTCATGGAACACCGGGATGTTCATCTTTTCCTTGAGCGCCGCCTCGATGATGAAGCAGTTGGGGGCCGCAATGTCCTCGAGGTTGATGCCGCCGAAGCTTGGCTCGAGCAGTTCGACCGCGTCGATGAACGCCTGGGGATCTTCGGTCTTGAGCTCAAGGTCGATCGAATCGACGTCGGCGAAGCGCTTGAACAGCACCGCCTTGCCTTCCATCACCGGCTTCGAGGCAAGCGCGCCGAGATTGCCGAGACCCAGAATCGCCGTGCCGTTCGAGATGACGGCGACAAGATTGCCCTTGGCGGTATAGTCATAGGCCTTGGCCGGATCCTCGGCGATTGCATTCACCGGCACCGCGACGCCCGGCGAATAGGCGAGGCTGAGGTCGCGCTGCGTTGCCATCGGCTTCGACGCGACGATCTCGATTTTCCCCGGCCGCCCATAGCTATGATAGAGCAGGGCCTCGCGGTCCGAAAATTGCACCTTGCTGCCGCCGTCCATTCTTTATCCCCTACTTCGATTATCAGGATGCGCGTCCGAGCCCATTCCCTAGCGTCGGCTTGGCGAAATGGAACCCCGTGTTTCTGGCGCGCGCGCCTTGCCATGCGAGCCCCAATCACTAAGCAGGGGCGGATGTCCGTTCCCGCTCCCGCCAACAGCAACAGCAAGGCCCCTCCCGCCGCGACGCCGATGATGGCGCAATATTGGTCGCTCAAGGAAAAGGCCGGCGATTGTCTGCTCTTCTACCGCATGGGCGATTTCTTCGAACTGTTTTTTGACGATGCCAAGGCAGCGGCCTCGACGCTCGACATCGCGCTGACCGCGCGCGGCGAACATGGCGGCGAGCCGGTGCCGATGTGCGGCGTCCCCGTCCATTCGGCCGAATCCTATCTCGCCCGCCTGATCCGCGCCGGCCATCGCGTCGCGATCGCCGAACAGGTCGAAACCCCCGCCGAGGCCAAGGCGCGTGGCGGATCGAAGGCGCTTGTCGCGCGCGACATCGTGCGCTTCGTCACGGCGGGCACGCTGACCGAAGAGGCGCTGCTCGAAGGGCGCAGCGCGAACCGGCTTGCAGCGCTTGCCGAGGTCGGCAGCGAAGGGCTGATCGCCATCGCCGCCGCCGACATCTCGACCGGGCGGTTCGAGGTCGTCGCGGTGCGGCGCGAAGCGGTCGATGCCGAACTGGCGCGGCTGGCCCCGTCCGAACTGCTGATCAGCGAAGCGGCGGACGAACAGCCGCCCTCGGCGGCGCGCCAGATCGTTCGCCGCCCCGCCGCCGAGTTCGCGAGTGGCGCAGGGCAGAAACGGCTCGAGACGTTGTTCGGGGTGCAGACGCTCGACGGCTTCGGCAATTTTTCGCGCGGTGAAATCGCCGCCATGGGCGCGATCGCCGCCTATCTCGACCATGTCGGCACCGGCGGGGCGGTCTTTCTGCAGCCGCCCGTGCGGCACGCCGCGGGCGACCGGATGGCGATCGACGCGGCGACGCGCGAGAGTCTGGAGCTGGTCCGTACCATGGCGGGCGGGCGCGACGGCAGCCTGCTTGGCACGATCGACCGTACCGTGACCGCGGCGGGCGCGCGGCTGCTTGCCGACGACCTTGCAAGCCCGCTCACCGACAAGGGCGCGATTCTCGACCGGCTCGATCTCGTCGATGCGCTGGCGCGCGATGCCTTGTGGCGCGGCGATCTGCGCGCCGCCTTGCGCGCGCTGCCCGATGCAGGACGCGCGCTCGGCCGCCTCGTCGCTGGGCGCGGCGGGCCGCGCGATCTGGCGCAGCTTCGCGACGCGCTCGGCGGTGCACGCCTCCTGCGCGAACGGCTTGCGCTGCGCGCCGATCTGCCGCCGCTGCTCGCGCGTCTGCTGCCGGGGCTCGACGGTCATGGCGCGCTGGTCGATGAACTGACGCGCGCGCTGATCGAAACCCCGCCGGTTGATGCCGCGCAGGGCGGCTATATCGCCGAAGGCTATGACGCCGCGCTCGATTCGCTGCGCGAAACCGCGCGAGACGGGCGCAAGGCGATTGCGGCGCTCGAGGCGGGCTATCGCGAACGTACGGGCATCGCGGCGCTCAAGATCCGTCACAATGGCGTGCTCGGATATCATGTCGAAGTGCCTGCGCGGCACGCCGATGCGCTGATGGCGCCTGAATCGGGTTTCACCCATCGGCAAACGCTGGCGGGCGTCGTTCGCTTCAACTCGTCGGATCTGCACGAAGCGGCGGCGCGCGTGACCCAGGCGGGAGTGCATGCGGCGGCAGCCGAAGCCGCGCATCTCGAAGCGCTGACCGAAGCCGCGACCCAGCGCCGCGAAGCGATCGCCGCGAGCTGCGACGTGCTCGCGCGAATCGACGTCGCCGCGGCGCTCGCTGATCATGCCATGAGCCACGATTGGTGCCGGCCGGACATCGCTGACGAACCGTGCCTCGACGTGACGGGCGGGCGACATCCTGTGGTCGAGGCGGCGCTGGCGAAGAGCGGCGAGCATTTCGTCCCCAATGATGTATCGCTGTCCGAAGCCGACCGGCTATGGCTTGTCACCGGCCCCAATATGGGCGGTAAATCGACCTTCCTGCGCCAGAACGCTTTGATTGTCGTGCTCGCGCAGGCGGGCGCCTTCGTGCCGGCAGGCGCCGCAACCCTCGGGCTGGTCGATCGGCTGTTCAGCCGCGTGGGGGCGAGCGACAATCTGGCGCGGGGGCGATCGACCTTCATGGTCGAGATGGTCGAGACCGCCGCGATCCTCGCGCAGGCGACCCCGCAAAGCTTCGTGATCCTCGACGAGGTCGGGCGCGGCACCTCGACCTATGACGGGCTCGCACTCGCCTGGTCGGTGGTCGAGGCGGTGCACGAGGTCAATCGGTGCCGCTGTCTGTTCGCAACCCATTATCACGAGCTGACGCGGCTTGCCGAAACGCTGAACGCGCTTTCCCTCCACCATGTTCGCGCGCGCGAATGGCAGGGCGACCTCGTCCTGCTGCATGAGGTGGCCGAGGGGCCTGCCGACCGGAGCTACGGTCTGGCGGTCGCGCGGCTTGCCGGAGTCCCCGCCGGCGTTGTGAGGCGCGCCGAGGCGGTGCTCGCCAAGCTCGAAGCGGGACGTGAGGCAACCGGCGGATTGGCGGCAGGGCTCGACGATCTGCCGCTGTTCGCAGCGTCTCTCGCCGAAGCGCCCGCAGCGGCAAAGGACGCGCTGCGCGAGGCGCTCGCCGGGATCGACCCCGACGCGCTCGCGCCGCGCGCCGCGCTCGAAGCGCTCTATCGGCTCAAGCAGATCGTGGCGGAGGAAGGATGAGCGACATTTTCAGCGACCTTCCTCACCGCCGCGCGATCATCGACCGGCGCCTGCTCGCCGACCGGCTCGATGCCATCGCCGCCGAGACCGCCGATGCCGGCAAGCGCCGCGGCGCGATGGTCGCGTTGCTGAAGGAGGCCTTGGAAGAGGGCCGCGCAGAGATCGCCCGGCGCCTGCTCGACCACCCGTCTTCGGGACGCGTCGCGGCGCAGGCGACGGCCTTTCTGATCGACCAGATCGTTCGCCTTTCCTATGATTTCACCGTCGATTATCTCTATCCCGCAAGCAATCGGTCGGCGGGCGAACGGATTACGGTGATCGCGGTCGGCGGCTATGGCCGCGCCGAAATGGCGCCGTTCAGCGACGTCGACATCGGCTTTCTTACCCCGTTCAAGCAGACGAGCTGGACCGAGCAGGTCATCGAGGCACAACTCTACACGCTGTGGGACCTGGGCCTGAAGGTGGGGCATTCGTCGCGTTCGCTCGATGAGATGGTGCGCACCGCGAAGGACGATCTGACGATCCGCACCGCGCTGCTCGAGGCGCGCTTCATCTGGGGCGAGCGGGCGCTTTACGATCAGGCGGCGGCGCGCTTCGATGCCGAGGTGATGGCGGGCAATGCCCGCGCCTTCGTCGCCGAAAAACTCGCCGAGCGCGACGAGCGGCACAAGCGCATGGGCGATTCGCGCTATGTCGTCGAGCCCAATGTGAAGGAAGGGAAGGGCGGGCTGCGCGACCTGCACACCCTGTTCTGGATCGGCAAGTTCATCCACCGCGTTCGCACCGTGCCCGAGCTCGTCGATGCGGGGCTGCTCAGTGCGCGCGAACTGCGGCAGTTCTCGCGCGCCGAAAATTTCCTGCTCGCGGTACGCTGCCACCTTCATATCCTCGCCGGACGCGCCGAGGACCGGCTGACCTTCGATTTCCAGCGCGAGATCGCCGCGCGGATGCAGTTTGCCGACCGGCCGGGCAAAAGCCCGGTCGAACGCTTCATGCAGCTCTATTTTCTCCACGCGAAGAGCGTTGGCGATTTGACGGGCACCTTTCTCGCGCATCTCGACGAGCAACTCGCGGCGCGCGGGCGGCGCTTTCTGCCGACGCTGCGGCGGCGGCCGGGCCGGCTCAACGGCTTCGTCCTCGATCGCGGCCGGCTTGCGCTGCCGTCGGACGACTATTTCCGCGAAGATCCGGTCCGCCTGCTCGAGATATTTCAGCTCGCCGACAAATATGGGCTCGAGATCCACCCGCAGGCGATGCGCCAGGCCCGCCACGATGCGAAAATGATCGACGGCAAGGTGCGGCGGATCGCGCGCGCCAATGCGCTGTTCCTCGACGTGTTGACCAGCCCGCGCGACCCCGAAACGGTGCTGCGCTGGATGAACGAGGCCGGGGTCTTCGGCCGCTTCGTTCCCGACTTCGGCCGCGTCGTCGCGCAGATGCAGTTCGACATGTATCACCATTATACGGTCGACGAGCATACGATCCGCGCGATCGGCCTGTTGTCCGACATCGAACAGAATCGGTTGAAGGACGATCATCCGCTGTCGACCGCGATCATGGACCAGATCCACTCGCGGCGCGTTATCTATGTCGCGGTACTGCTCCACGATATCGCGAAGGGACGCGGCGGCGACCATAGCGTGCTGGGCGCCGAACTGGCGCTGCGCGTCTGTCCGCGGCTCGGGCTGAACGAGGCTGAAACCGAGACCGTGTCATGGCTTGTCCGCCACCACCTGCTCATGTCGGCGACCGCCTTCAAGCGCGACCTTGCCGACTTCAAGACGATCCTCGACTTTGCGCAGCTCGTACAGAGCCCCGAGCGGCTTCGCCTTCTGCTCGTCCTCACGGTTGTCGATATTCGCGCGGTGGGCCCGGGGGTCTGGAACAGCTGGAAGCGGCAATTGCTCACCGAATTATACGATGCCGCCGAGGAAGTGCTGCGGCTTGGCCACAAGCAGCGCGGCCGCGAGGTACGGATCGCCACCAAGAAGGAGGAGGCGCAGGCGCTGCTCCAGATGGGCGACAAGGATTTCGGGAAGCTCGCCAAACGCCTGCCCGAAAGCTACTGGATTGCCGAGCCGGTCGAGGTGATCGCGGCCAATTTGATCCATATCCAGAAGTCGTCGGGAGCGCCGCTCCATATCGCGGCAGTGCCCGACGACGATCGCGGCGCGACGCTGGTGATGGTGCTCGCTGCCGACCATCCGGGTCTGTTCTATCGCATCGCGGGCGGTATCCACCTTGCGGGCGGCAACATCATCGATGCGCGCATCCACACGACGCGCGACGGGCTGGCGCTCGACAATTTCCTGGTCCAGGATCCGCTCGGCCGCCCCTTTGCCGAGGCCGAACAGATCGTCCGGCTGACCCGCGCGATCGAAGACGCGCTCGCCAACCGGCATAAATTGCTGCCCAAGCTCGAGGCGCGGGCGCTGCCGCGGACCCGCGCCGAAGCCTTTCGTATCGCGCCCAATGTCTTCATCGACAACAAGGCTTCCAACCGGTTTACGGTGATCGAGGTCAATGCGCAGGACCGCCCGGCGCTATTGAACCAGCTCGCCTATGCGCTCTTCCAGTCGAAGGTCACGGTGCACAGCGCGCATGTCGCGACCTATGGCGAGCGTGCCGTCGACACCTTTTACGTCACCGATCTCATTGGCGACAAGATCGACAGCGCAGCGCGCGTGAAGTCGCTCGAAAAGCGCCTGCTCGAAGCCGCGGCGAGCCGCAGCGAGGAGGCGGTGGCGGCCTGACCTCAGGCGCGTTTCACCGGATTGCGTGCGTGCGCAGCAACCGCTGGCGGCAGGTCGAGCCACGCATGGCGATCGTCGCACCAGACGGCCTGTTCGGGCATCGGAAAATCCGGGTCGGCAAAGGCGCCGACTGCGACGCCGGAGAGGTGCGGCATCCGGTCGGGTTCCCACCACAGGTTCGATCCGCAATCGGCGCAGAAATGAAAGGTCACGTCATGACCGCTCGCCGAAGGCCGGCGGAAGCGCTGCGCCGAACCGGCGGCGACGGCCACCGCTTCGCGCGGGAAAAAGGCGGCGACGCTGAACAGCGACCCGGTTCGCCGCTGGCAATCGCGGCAATGGCACATCGAAATCTTGATCGGATCGCCGCTGCATCGAAGCTGCAGCAAGCCGCAGTGGCAGGTGGCGACCCGCCCGGTCATCCTGCGGCCGGAGGCGCCGTCATCGCGGCGGCGGCGGCGAGCAGCCCCGCGGTGAAGCGCTGGCTGATGGCGGCGGTCGGGATTGCGTTGAAGGCGTGGATGGCGCCCGCATAGCTGTGCAGCTCGACCGGAACCCCCGCCGCAGCGAGACGCTGGGCGTAGTCGAGATTTTCGTCAAAGAAGAGGTCGAGGCTGCCGGTCGCGATATAGGCAGGCGGCAGGCCGGAAAGATCGTCGGCGAGGCTCGGTGAAAACCAGCCGCGCCGCTCGTCGTCGGCCGCGTAGGCGCCGCGCAGCGCGCTCCATCCGAAACGATTGCTTGCGCGCGTCCAGATGAATTCGCCCGTGACCGGATTGCGATAGGGGCAGGCGTCGCCGCCCGTCCGGTGATCGAGCATCGGATAGGTCAGCAATTGCCCGGCAAGCGCTGGCCCGCCGAGGTCGCGCGCCATGATCGCCAGAGCCGCGGCGAGGCCGCCGCCCGCGCTTTCGCCTGCAACGACGATGCGCTGCGCATCGAAGCCAAGGGCATCGGCCTGTGCGGCGAGCCAGACGAGCGCCGAATGGCAATCCTCCTGCGGCGCCGGGAAGGGATTTTCGGGCGCGAGCCGATATTCGACTGAGAGCACCGGCACGCCCACGGCCGCGGCAAGCGCCGCCGGTCCGGCCTGCATCTGCCGCACCGATCCCATCACCATGCCGCCGCCGTGGATATGCAGGATCGCACCCGCGCCGGCGCGTCCCTGTGCCGGGCGGAAGAGGAAGGCCAGCATGTCCGGCCCGCCATGGATCGACGGGATAAGCAGCTCTTCGGGCGCGATGACCGGCGGCGGCAGGATCGCATAGGTTTCGGCCGCCTTGGCGCGAATCTCTGCGATCGGCGCGGCGTCGAGGTCGACGCGTCCGAACAGGTCAATCAGAGGCTGAAGCTCGCGATCGACCAGGTGGCGCGTATCCATGACCCTTTTTCCCTTCTGCCGTCGCCGGCCTATCCGCGCAGCACAGCGCCCAGCTTCGCCGCGGCAGCGACCACCTTGTCGCCGATCGTCTTCAGCTCGGCATCGGTGAAGCTCTTGTCCTGCGGTTGCAACGCGACCTCGACCGCCAGGCTGACCTGTCCGTCGGGGACGCCCTGGCCGGCGAAACGGTCGAACAGCCGCGCATCGATGATGCTCGCCTTGTCGGCGCCCTTGACCGCGCGGACGAGATCGCCCGCGGCCAGCGTTTCGGGCGCGAGGAAGGCGAAATCGCGGCGCACCGATTGCAGCGCGGGCGGCGTGAAGGCCGCACGCGCCGGGCCGCTCGCACGCTTCGCCGGAATCGCATCAAGAAAAATCTGCACCGCCATCACCGGCCCGTCGACATCGAAATGCTTCGCGAGGGCGGGGTGCAGCGCACCGAATTCGGCGAGCACCGCCTTCGGCCCCAGTCGTAGGGTTGCCGACTGCCCAGGATGCCAGATCGCACCATCGGCGACCGGCTCCATCACCTGCAGACGGTCGGCAGGGGCACCCGCCGCATCGAGCAGGGCGAGCGCCGCCGCCTTGGCGTCGAAAGCGTCGAACGGCGCGGCCTTGCCCGCCTGCCAGCCGCGCGGATGCTTGTCGCCGGCCATCAGCAGCGCGAGCGTCGGATGCTCGGCATCGGCCAGATAGCGCCGCCCGATCTCGAACAGACGGATGCTGTCGGCGCCGCGGTTCTGATTGCGCGCCGTGGCGGCAAGCAGCCCGGGCAGCAACGACGGCCGCATGACCTTCAGATCCTCGCTGATCGGATTGGCGAGCGTCCAGGTGCCGCCGCCGAAGGGCGCCGCTTCGCGTTCGGAGACGAAGGACCAGGTCACCGCCTCGTGGAATCCCGCCGCCGCTGCGCCCCGGCGCAGGCGCCGTTCGATCAGCTGCTCGGGGGTTGCGGTCGGCCGGGCGACGCCGTCGGCGCGGGGCAGGGCGACCGATGCGATGGCGTCGAAACCCGCGATCCGCGTCACTTCCTCGACCACGTCGGGCGCGGCGTCCATGTCGCGGCGCCAGCTCGGCACCGCAATCTGCCAAGGCGTGCCTTCGGTGACGCCGAAGCCCAGAGCCTCAAGGATCGCGCGCTGCCGCGCCGGGTCGATCGCGATCCCGCCGAGCGTCGCCGACAGCGTGGGGTCATAGGCGATCGTCTTCGCCTCGATCGGCGGCTCGCCCGCGCGCGTTACCCTCGAGGCCGTGCCACCACAGATATCGAGGATATATCCGGTGATGATCGCGGTCGCATCGTCGAGGAATGCGGGATCGACGCCGCGTTCGAACCGGCTGCGCGCATCGCTGGTGAGGCCGAGCGCCTGCCCGGTCAGCGCGATCCGCTCGGGCGTGAAATAAGCGACCTCGAGCAACACGTCGGTCGTCGTTTCGCTGCACCCGCTATGCTCGCCGCCCATGATACCGGCGATGTCGTGGACGCCGCTGTCGTCGCCGATCACGGTCATGCTGTCGGTCAGCACATAGTCCTTGCCGTTGAGCGCAGTCACCGTTTCGCCATCGCGCGCGCGGCGCGCAACGAGCGCGCCGTTCAGCGTCGCGCGATCGTAAACATGGCTCGGCCGGCCGAGGTCGAGCATCACATAGTTGGTGATGTCGACCAGCGCCGAAATCGAACGCTGCCCCACCGCTTCGAGCCGCCGCCGCATCCATTCAGGAGCGGTGCCATTGGCGACGCCGCTGATCGTGCGACCGAAAAAGGCCGGGCAGCCTTCGGTGTCGTCGGTACGGATCGCGGTGGCCGGGGCGTCTTCGCCCGCGATGACGGGGACGTCGAGCGGCTTCAGCGTGCCGAGCCCGGCGGCGGCGAGGTCGCGCGCGATGCCGCGCACGCCCATGCAATCCTGCCGGTTGGGGGTAATCGAAATGTCGATCACCGGATCGGCTGCGCCCGAATAATCGGCGAAGGCGGTGCCGACCGGCGCGTCGGCGGGCAATTCGATAATGCCGTCATGATCGTCGCCGAGTTCGAGTTCGCGCGTCGAACACATCATGCCGTTCGACGTGACGCCGCGGATCGCCGAGATCTTGAGCTCCATGCCGTTTGCCGGCACCACCGCGCCCGGCAGCCCGAGCACACCGACCATTCCCGCGCGGGCGTTGGGTGCACCGCATACGACCTGGAGCGGGGCGCCGTCGCCGGCATCGACCGTCAGCACCTGCAGCCTGTCGGCCTGGGGGTGCCGTTCGGCTGTCAGCACCTTGGCGACGCGAAAGCCCGCGAGCTTCTCGGCGGGATTCTCGACGCCCTCGACTTCGAGCCCGATGCGGTTGAGCGCCGCGACGACATCGTCGACGGTCGCATCGGTTTCGAGATGCGCCTTCAGCCATTCGAGGGTGATCTTCATGCCGAAATCCCCCCGCTCAGAGTCGGTACATTCAGCGCGCCGAACCCGTAGTGCGACAGCCAGCGCAGGTCGCCGTCGAAGAAGGCGCGCAGATCGTCCATGCCATATTTGAGCATTGCGAGCCGGTCGATACCGATGCCGAAGGCGAAACCCTGCCACGCGTCGGGATCGAGGCCGCAATTGGCAAGGACACGGCGGTTGACCATGCCGCTGCCGAGCAATTCCATCCACGCATGACCGTCGTCATCGCCGTGCCCGCCGACGATCCGCCGCCCCTTTTCCTGGCGGTAACCGACATCGACCTCGGCCGAGGGTTCGGTGAAGGGAAAATAGGAGGGGCGCAGCCGCAGGACGATGTCGTCGCGTTCGAAAAAGGCCTTCAGGAAGGTTTCGAGCGTCCATTTGAGATGGCCCATATGGATATTGCGATCGATCACCAGCCCTTCGACCTGATGGAACATCGGCGTGTGCGTGGCGTCGCTGTCGCTGCGATAGACGCGGCCGGGCGCGATGATGCGGATCGGCGGCTCCTGGCTCATCATCGTGCGGACCTGCACCGGCGAGGTGTGGGTGCGCAGCAGCATCGCGCGGCCTTCGGCATCCTTGTCGGGGAAATAGAAGGTGTCATGCATCGCGCGCGCGGGGTGCGTTTCGGGGATGTTGAGTGCGGTGAAATTGCGCCAGTCGTCCTCGATCTCGGGCCCCGTCGCGACCGCAAAGCCCATGTCGGCGAATATTTCGGCGATTTCGTCCATGACCTGGCTAACCGGATGGACGCTGCCTTTGGGGGCGGCGTCGGCAGGCAGCGTCATGTCGAGACGCTCGGCGGCGAGCTTCGCCTCGAGCGCCGCGCCTTCGAGCGCGACCTTGCGCGCGGCGAGCGCGTTGGTGACGGCTTCGCGCAGCGCGTGGATCTGCGGCCCCTGCGTCTGGCGTTCGTCGGGGGTCATGCTGCCCAGCGTCTTGAGCAGGGCCGACACGCTGCCCGCCTTGCCAAGCGCCGCGACGCGCAGCGCCTCAACCGCGTCGAGGTCGGCGGCGGCGTCGATCTCGGCCACCAGCTTGGCCTGCATGGCCTGATAATCGCTCATCGTCTTTTTCGTCCTGCGGCGGCCGCGCACCGGTTCGCGCGCGACCGTCTTTAGCCTGTTTCTGTCCGGCCTGCGGCGGCGCAAAGCCTGCCATTGCCCCGTCGCCGCTTGCACCGAAGGACGCGCGCGGGTCAACCCCGAAGCGCGGGGCAGGCGGTTCAGCCTGCGGGCTTGTGCAGTCCCTGAACCGCCGCACCTGCGGCGGCGGCGCGCGCCATCGCGGCGGCGCCGAGGATGGGTTTGGGCCGCGCCGCATAGTCGCGCGGGCCGATGCCCATGAAAGCCTTGAAGTCGCGAGTGAACTGCGCCTGATCGTAATAGTGATAATCGAGGGTATCGATCCACGCCATCGAGGGGTCGAGCATGAAGCGGGCAAGGCTGCGCAGGAAGCGCTGGCGGCGCAGCAGCAGCTTCGGCGAAAAGCCGAAGGCGCGCTGGCTGAGCCGCTCGACCGAGCGTTCGGACATTCCCAGCTTGTTCGCCAGATCGGCCACACTGCCAAGATCGTCATCCATAAGCGCGGCATAGGCGGCGGCGATCGCGGGATCGTCGCGCGGCGCGCTCGCAAGCATGGCGGCAAAGCGCGCGTCGATCAGCGCCGCGCCAACTTCAAGATCCTCAATAGCGGCAAGTTCGTCGAGCAGGGGGGCGAGCGCCGCGAAGGCGGGGTGCGTCGCGCCGTCGCAAAAGCGATCGGCCATCGAATCGGCCGGAATGTCGAAGAATTTCGCCCAACCTGTAGGCAAAATGCCAATCCCCCAGGCCCGCATCGCGCCGCACGAAAAGAAGGTCGCGCGGCTTGTCGGACCGGTCGCTATGAAGGGCGCGGTGGCGCTCGGCGCATCGCTGCCGACCGACGCGAGCAGTACACTTCCGGCGATAAAGCGCAGATTGGCCCATTCGGGGTGCAGATAATCGTCGATGCGTACGCTTGCCGGGGCTTCGACCTCGATGTGGTAGATAATGCTGCAATAGGGGCGCAGGGCTTCTGACACGGGAAAAAAGCGCGTGGCGACGCGCACATCTTGCGGCAGCTTCTGGTTCGCCCTGGTCCCCGGCATGGCGCCACCCTGCAAAGCGAGGCGAAAAAAAACAACAGGCTAGGCGGTCCGCCTGTCGGATTTTTACAATTTTTCCCGGTGATGCGGCGCCATATCTCGCTGCACAGGGATACTTCCACCGGCCGTCAGCTTATCTGCGACCCACGGCTATTCGGTACGGAGGGAGGGGGGCGATGCATCCATTCGGGTCATCGTCGAGACGGCGCGGAGCTTGCGGGCTCCGCGCCGTCTCTCTTTGGAAATCCTGTCCACCCCGCCGTTAGCCGCGCACGAAAAAGGGCGGCCCCTTGCGGGACCGCCCCTTTGTCTCGTCGGTGCCGGCGGCCTCAGGCGGCCTTGGGCAGCGCCGCCTTCGCCTGCGCGATGATGGCGGTGAAGACACCGCCTTCGTTCATCGCGAGATCGGCCATGACCTTGCGGTCGAGTTCGATACCGGCCAGCTTAACGCCGTGCATGAACTGCGAATAGGTCAGGCCTTCGGCGCGAACCGCAGCGTTGATGCGCTGGATCCACAGGGCGCGGAAGTTCCGCTTCTTCACCTTGCGGTCGCGATAGGCGTACTGGCCGGCCTTCTCGACCGCCTGCTTGGCGACGCGGATGGTGTTCTTGCGACGGCCGTAATAGCCCTTCGCCTGCGCCAGAATGCGGTTGTGCTTGGCGCGCGTGGTGGTGCCGCGTTTGATACGGGACATGGTTCAGGCGCTCCTTACTTCAGGCCGTAGGGCGCCCAGAGGCGCACATGGCCCGCATCGGCATCGCTGAGCACGCTGGTGCCGCGATTGGTGCGGATATATTTGCTATTGTGCGAAATCAGGCGGTGGCGCTTGCCGGCAACGCCGTGCTTCACCTTGCCCGAGGCGGTGAATTTGAAGCGCTTCTTCACACCGCTCTTGGTCTTCAGCTTGGGCATTTTCGTCTCCTTGGTTAGCGACGATATCGACCGGCCCTGGCAGCCCTTTCAGCCAGGCAGGTCAGCTCACTATCGTGCGAAGGCGCGCGCCTAGACGGATTCGCGCGGAAATGCAAGCGCGGCACGCAAATCCGTCATTGCGAGCGCTAGAAGCTCGCGCCGTCGACTTTCTGGATTGTCAGCGAATCGAGATCGACATCCGGAACGCAGCGCAGGTTGACCGCTGCCATCTTCGACCCGTCCGGGCCCGTTCCGACCGAAAACCCTTGGCAGCCGCATGACACGCAGAATTGATGATCGATATTGTGCTTGTTGAATTTATAGGACGTCAGCCTGTCTCCGCCGCTCGTCAGGCGGAACTGGTCTATCGGTACGAAAGCGAGCAGAAAGCCCTTGCGGCGGCAGTGCGAACAGTTGCAGCTCATCGCCGTGGTCGGAATGTCGCCATCAATCGTGTAGGTCACCGCGCCGCAATGGCAGCTTCCATCGAATGCCATGTCGCTCTCCTTCGCAAGCCCGGCTCTAATGGTGGCAGGCCAGTCCCTCGATAACATCTTCGAGCCGCGCGGGATCCCCCAAGGCAATCACATGCCCGCTGCTGTCGGCGTGGAGCGGGTCACCGTTCCAGTCGCACATCGTCCCGCCGGCGCCTTCGACGATGGGAACGAGCGCTGCATAATCGTGAAGTTTCAGCCCCGCCTCGACCACCAGATCGATATGCCCGCTGGCGAGAAGGCCGTAATTGTAGCAGTCGCCGCCGAACACCATCCGCTTGTGCGCGGTCTGCGCCGCGAGCGCCATGAAATGTTCGCCGTCATGGTCGCTGAAATATTGCGGCCCCGTCGTTGCGAGCACCGCCTCTGCAAGGTTGCGGCAGGTTCGCGTCGTGGCCGGGCGGCCGTTGAACAGCGAAGGCTCGCCCATCGCGCCGGTCCAGCGTTCGCCCGCAATTGGCTGGTCGATGATACCGAGTACAGGCCAGCCGTCCTGCAACAGGGCAATCAGCGTGCCGAAGATCGGCCGGCCGGCCATGAAGCTGACCGTCCCGTCGATCGGGTCGAGCACCCACTGGCGCGCGGAGTCCGCCCGTTCGGCGCCATATTCCTCGCCGATGATCCCGTCGCGCGGAGCTTCGGCGTCCAGCAGTTTGCGCATTGCTGCTTCGGCGGCGCGATCGGCCTCGGTAACGGGCGACGCGTCGGCCTTGGCTTCGTGCGACCAGTCCGAACGGAAAAGCGGACGAATCGCGGCGCCCGCCGCATCGGCGAGGCGATGAGCAAGGGCAATGTCGGTTTCGAGCGACACGCGATCAGTCGAAGAGGCTGCTGACCGAGCTTTCGTCGGCGATGCGTTTGATCGCTTCGCCGAGCAGCGGCGCGACGGTCAGCGCGCGCACCTTGCTGCTGTCATTCACGGCGTCGGTCGGCTGGATCGAATCGGTGATGACGAGTTCAGTCAGCTCGCTCGCATCGACGCGCGCGACCGCCCCGCCCGACAGCACCCCATGGGTGCAATAAGCGACGACGCCTTCTGCCCCTGCGGCCTTCAGCGCGGCGGCGGCGTTGCACAGCGTGCCCGCCGAATCGACGATATCGTCGATCAGGACGCAGAAGCGCCCTTCGACGTCGCCGATGATGTTCATCACTTCGGATTCGCCGGCGCGTTCGCGGCGCTTGTCGACGATCGCCAGCGGCGCGTTGTCGAGCCGCTTTGCCAGCGCGCGGGCGCGCACGACGCCGCCGACGTCGGGCGACACGACCATAAGATTCTTGTCGCCGAAGCGCGCCTGGATGTCGGCGCTCATCACCGGTGCGGCATAGAGATTGTCGGTCGGGATGTCGAAGAAGCCCTGGATCTGTCCAGCGTGCAGGTCGATTGCCAACACGCGGTCGGCCCCTGCCGTGGTGACGAGATTGGCGACCAGCTTGGCTGAAATCGGCGTGCGCGGGCCGGGTTTGCGGTCTTGGCGGGCATAACCGAAATAGGGGATCACCGCGGTGATGCGTTTCGCCGAGGCGCGGCGTAGCGCGTCGGTGATGATCAGCAATTCCATCAGATTGTCGTTCGCCGGGAAGTTGGTCGGCTGAACCACGAAAACGTCCTGACCGCGGACATTTTCGTGGATTTCGACGAAAACCTCCTCGTCGGCGAAGCGGCGCACGCTGGTATCGGTCAGCGGCAGTTCCAGATAGTCCGCGATGGCGCGGGCGAGGGGAAGATTGCTGTTGCCGGAAATCAGTTTCATGCGCGGGGCCCCTTGTCGCCGATTGGGGATGGATGCGCGCCCCTTAGCCAGCGGGCGCGCGAAGGGAAAGGGGCAATCCCGTCTAAATCCACCCCGCGGCGCGCAGTTCGGGCATCATGTCGCGCGCAACGGGCGCTTCATGGCCGCTTGTCAGCGTGACCATCGCGGTGCGACCATCGCGGCGGACGGCGGCGACGGCGGCGCGTGCGACCCACCAGCTGCGATGAGTGCGCAGACCGTCGGCATCGTCCAGCCGCGCGATCGCATCGCGCATCCGCATGAGGATAAGTTCTTCCGATCGCGTACCGATTACCCGGACATAATGATCCTCGCCCTTCAGCGCGAGTATGGCGCCGAAACCGGGCGGCAGCGGTAGCGCTGCATCGGGCTGCGGTGCGACGGGGGTCGGCGTTGGCGCTGCAGGTGGCGCTGCGGCCGGGGCCGTGATCGGCGTTTCGGGAGCGGGCGGCGGGCCATCGTCGGCGCGCGGACGGAAGCTCAGCCCCATTACGCCCACGACCACCGCCGAAACGATGCTGATATAGAGATACATCGTCCAGAAGCCGGGCCAGCGCAGCGCCTCGCCGAAGCTCATCTGCATCGCCATCATCGTGACGACGAGCGTCACCGGAACGCTGGCGACGATCAGCGCGATCAGCCGCCCGCCAAGCGGCGGAAGACCGGTCGCGTCGCACAGCCAGCCCGCAACAACCCCGGTTGGGCGATAGAAGACGTAGCCCGCGAGCAGCCACATCACCCAGTTGAGCATCCGGATGGCTGGCGGATTGTTGAAGGTGCCGAACGGCCCGAGTAGCCCGATCAACAGGCCGAGCGCGATCATCGCCAGCAGTTCGATCGTCAGCCGTTTCGCCATAGGGCCCTGCTTGTGCGTGCCATTTCACGAAGCGTCAACGGGCAAAGGGGCGCATTTGCGAACTATTCCGCCGCCTTGGCGAAGGCGCGCTTGTCCGTGAACGGCGCGGGGCCAGGAAGAGGGCAACCGCCGGCGAGAGCGCCGGAACAGATCGGTCTTCGAAAGGAAAAGCCGCCATGACCAGCATCGCCGTCCCCGCCGCCACGGCGCGTCGTCCCGTCAAATTGTCGCACCGCATCGGGCTGACCGCGCTCCTCGTTCTCGGCGGCATCGCTGCGGCGCTGCTGGCGCGCTCGTTCTTGGGGCCGTCGACCTATCGTACGCCGATGTGGGCGATCTGGCTCCATCTTGCGACTGTCGTCCCCGCGGTGCCGCTTGGCGCCTGGCTGCTCTGGCGCCGCCGCAAGGGCGATCTGGCGCACAAGATCGGCGGGCGCGCCTGGGCCGCGATGATGGTGGTGACCGCGATCGACA
Source organism: Sphingopyxis sp. GC21 (assembly GCF_025727575.1). Taxonomy (NCBI): domain Bacteria; kingdom Pseudomonadati; phylum Pseudomonadota; class Alphaproteobacteria; order Sphingomonadales; family Sphingopyxidaceae; genus Sphingopyxis; species Sphingopyxis sp. GC21. The sequence goes on from NZ_CP095845.1 coordinate 3,451,313, forward strand.
GTTTCTGGATCCGGACCATTACCGGGACGATCAGTCCTATCCACATCTTTTCGCTGATCGTGCTCGTCCAGCTGCCGCGGGCGATCCGGTTTGCCCGGATCGGCGACCTCGACCGTCACCTCAAGCTGATGCGCGGCATCTATATCGGTCTGATCGCGGCGGGCTTCTTTGCGATGGCGCCGGGCCGGACGCTGTGGACGCTGGCTTTCGGTTGAATTTGGAGCGCGGTGGCCTATTGGCGGGAGCATGACCGATGCCCCCGCCGCCACGCTGTCCATCGTCCTGTCGCAGATGACGCAGAGCGTCGGCGACCTTGCTGCCAATGTCGCTGCGATGCGCGCCGTCCGCGCGCGGCACAGCGGCGCCGATCTGATCCTCTATCCCGAACTGCAATTGATCGGTTATCCGCCCGAGGATCTGGTGCTCAAGCCCGCGCTCGCCGATCGCGCCGCGCGCCTGCTGACCGAGCTGGCGGCGGACACTGCCGATGGCGGTCCGGCGATGCTGGTGGGTTCGGTCGAGCGCGACGGCGACGGCCGCCTCTACAATATCGTCGCGCTGCTCGACGGCGGCCGGGTCGTCGCGACGCGGCGCAAGCACGAATTGCCCAATTATGGCACCTTCGATGAAAAGCGCGTCTTCGCACCCGGCCCGCTGCCCGATGTCGTCGAATGGCGCGGGGTTCGGCTGGGACTGCCGATCTGCGAGGACGGCTGGTTTCCCACGGTCTGCGCGCATCTGGCGGCGCAGGGCGCGGATCTGCTGATCTCGGTCAACGGCAGCCCTTATGAAATCGACAAGGACGACCGCCGGCTGACACAAGTGTTCGCAGCGCGTGTCGCCGAAACGAAACTGCCGCTCATTTTCCTCAATCGCATCGGAGGACAGGACGAGCTGGTGTTCGACGGCTGCTCCTTCGTGCTGAACGGCGACGGGCGCGCGGCGCATCGCCTCACCGACTGGGAAGCCGAAGAGCGCGTGACCCGTTGGACGAAAGAAGCCGATGGTTGGATCTGCGGGCCCGGCGCGATCGCCGAATGGGACGCGCATCCAGCCGACATATATGATGCGATGGTGCTGTCGCTGCGCGACTATGTCGAGCGTAATCGCTTTCCCGGCGTCGTGCTGGGCCTGTCCGGCGGCATAGATTCGGCGATCTGCGCCGCAATCGCCGCCGACGCGCTCGGCCCCGACAAGGTGTGGTGCGTGATGCTGCCGAGCCGCTTTACCAGCCAGGACAGCCTCGACGATGCGGCGGGCTGCGCTGGCATGATCGGGTGCCGGCTCGACACGATTTCGATCGTCCCGGCGGTCGAGGCCTTCGATACCATGCTGTCGGACAGCTTTGCCGACGCGGCGGTTGATACGACCGAGGAGAATGTCCAGTCGCGCATCCGCGGCGTCACGCTGATGGCGCTCAGCAACAAGTTCGGCCCGATGCTGATGACGACGGGGAACAAGAGCGAGATGAGCGTCGGCTATGCGACCATCTATGGCGACATGGCGGGCGGCTATAATCCGCTGAAGGATGCCTACAAGACCACGGTGTTCGCGGTGTCGCGCTGGCGCAACGCGAATGTCCCGCGCCTTTCGCGCAATCCGGTGACGCCAGTGATGCCCGACCGCATCATCACCAAGCCGCCCAGCGCCGAGCTCCGCCCCGACCAGAAGGACGAGGACAGCCTGCCGCCCTATGAGGATCTCGATCGCATGCTCCACATGCTGGTCGAAGAGGAAGCGAGCGTCGATGATGTGGTCGCGCGCTACGGCTTCGACCGCGACGTGGTGGCGCGCATCGAACGGCTGCTGGCGATCGCCGAATATAAGCGGCGCCAGGCACCGCCGGGGGTCAAGCTGTCGACGCGCAACTTCGGCCGCGACCGCCGCTATCCGATCACGCACGGCTTTCGCACCGCCTGACTCGCATCGCGCGCGAAACCGGCTATAGGCGCGCCATGACCGTCACCACCCGCTTCGCTCCCTCGCCGACCGGCAGCCTGCACGTCGGCAATGTCCGCACCGCGCTCCACAACTGGATGTGGGCGCGCAAGCATGGCGGGCGCTTCCTGCTCCGCATCGACGATACCGATCTCGAACGCTCGAAGGAGGAATATGTCGAGGGCATCCGCGCCGATCTCGCATGGCTGGGTCTCGATATCGACGGCGAGGAGCGCCAGTCGGCGCGCTTCGCGCTCTACGATGTCGAGTTTGAAAAGCTGAAGTCGGCGGGCCGCGTCTATGCCTGTTACGAGACGCCCGAGGAGCTGGAAATCCGGCGCAAGATTTTGCTCTCGCGCGGGCTGCCGCCGGTCTATGAGCGTAAGCCCGCCGACGCGCCGGGGCCCGAAGGCGTGGCGCCGCACTGGCGCTTCCGCCTCGACGAGGGCGCGCCGATCGAATGGACCGACCTCATTCGCGGACCGCAGCATTTCGACCCCAGGACCATGTCCGACCCGGTCGTGCGCCGCGCCGACGGCAGCTGGCTCTATCTCTTGCCGAGCGTGATCGACGATGTTGCCATGGGTATCACGCATGTCGTGCGCGGCGAGGATCATGTGTCGAACACCGCGGCGCAGATCCAGATGTTTCAGGCGCTCGGCGCGACGCCGCCCGCATTCGCGCACGAGGCGCTGCTCGTCGGCACCGAAGGAAAGTTGTCGAAGCGCCTCGGCTCGCTCGGCATGACAGCGCTGCGCGAGAATGGTATCGAACCGATCGCGCTCGTCGCGCTGCTGGCGCGCCTCGGGACGAGCGACCCGGTCGAGCCGGTGACGAGCGCGGCACCGCTGATCGAAGCGATCGACTTCGCGCGCTTCGGCCGCGCGCCGGCGCGCTTCGACGAGGCCGAGCTGGCGCTGCTCAACCAGAAGATTCTGCACCACACTGATTATCATGCGGTTGCGCCGCGCCTGCCGCTCGCGATCGACGCCGCGCGCTGGAACGCGATTCGTCCCAATCTGATGACCGTGGCCGAGGCTGCGGAATGGGCTCCGGTGTTCGACGGGCCGTTCGCGCCGCCCGTCCCCGACGCCGCCGATCGCCCGGTACTTGCCGCCGCTGCGGCCGCGGCGGCAGCGCTCGATTGGGATGCCGACCCCTGGCACGCGCTCACTGCCGCAGTGAAGGCTGCGACCGGGGCGAAGGGGCGGGCGCTCTTTCTGCCTCTGCGCCGCGCGCTGACGGGCCGCGACCATGGGCCCGACATGGCCGAACTGCTGCCGCTGATCGCCAAGGATCAGGCAGTGGCGCGCCTCTCCATTTCCTGAACGCGACGCCGGCGCATTCCTATCTGGCCGCTTGACAATTGCCGTAACGTTATATTATCACATAAACTGATCCGGCAGACAGCTCGGGCAGAAACGGGCGGCACCGGTCACAGGCAAGGAGAGAGGCCATGACCCTGATTCCCCTGATCTCGGCGATCGTATCGGCGCCCGAGGCGACCACCGCAGTTGTCGGCGCCGCGCCGCCGCGCCGCAATAGCTACGATCCCGGCGCGGGCCATCGGCCCGTGGCGTTCGCCTGCGCGGTCGGCCTGCCGGTGGCGCTCGTCGTTGCGGTCGCATTGTCGCCGATCATCATCGAAAAGGCGCCTGTGCTCGCGCCGCTGACCGGCACGCTGATCGAAATCGAAAAGCCCAAACCGCCCGAGGCGAAGCCCGAGGCCAAGCCCAGCCCCAGAAGCAACGCGCCGACCGAGGCGGTGCGACCGCTGGTCGATACATTTCCCCCGGCCGACCGAGGGGTCGAGGTGAAGTCGGTGTTGCCCGACCCGCTTCCTTATGATCCCGGCCCGACGACGGTCCCGCCAGCCGATCCGCCCAAGCCGCCGCCGCTCGTCCTGGCCGAACTCGACCAGCGTTTTGCCGGCAGCTTTCAGCCCGATTATCCCGCAAGCGAGCAGCGGCGCGAGATCGAAGGCAGCGCGAAGGTGCGCGTGCTGATCGGTACCGACGGCCGGGTCAAGGCGGTCGAACTGATCAGTAGCGACAGCCCGGGCTTTTTCACCGAAACGAAACGCCGCGGGCTCGCCAAATGGCGCTTCAAGCCGGCGACCCGCGGCGGGGTGGCTGAGGAAAGCTGGAAGGTGATGGTCGTGCATTTCCAGATCCGCAACGGCTGACCCCCATCGCGAGACCCCTCCCGGGGGCGGGCGCACCCCATCGACCCGCCCCTTTTTGACCACAGATTGCTTGACATTGACCGCGAATCCGGCCAATGGCGCCCGGATAAATGAGGGCGGCGCCCGCGCGCGGCCCTCTTTGTTTTTCATAGCAACCGTCGGGGCCCCCAGTCCCGCCACATGTGCCGGACGATCCGGCGGATGTGCCAATAGTTCGAGGATCAGGGCCATGGCCAAGCCGACGACCGTCAAGATCAAGCTGGTGAGCACCGCCGACACGGGCTTTTTCTATGTCACCAAGAAGAACCCGCGCACGATGACCGAGAAGATGTCGGTGCGCAAATATGACCCGCGTGCGCGCAAGCACGTCGAGTTCAAGGAAGCCAAGATCAAGTAAGCGCGCTACCCGCGTCCCGATGACGCGGGTCCGCAAAGACTTGTCCCGGCATCGTCGGGATTGCGAAGGGCGGCGCTGAGCCGCCCTTTTTGCGTGCGCGAGCAGCGCGCCGTAAAGCGCCCGCACCGCAGGACGGCGCGGCCAGGGAAATCAGGCGGCCATCAATATGCCGCTGTAGGACCGGTCGTCGAACGTCAGTCCGGCGCCCATGGCAACGCAGATCAGCGCATCTTCGGCGACCAGCACCGGCAGGCCGGTCGCCGCCGAGATCGCCTGATCCATCCGGCGCAACAGCGCGCCGCCGCCAGTCAGCATGATCCCCGCATCGATGATATCGGCCGACAATTCGGGCGGGGTCCGTTCCAGCGCCGCCTTTACCGCGCTGACGATCTGGCCCACCGGTTCGGCCAGTGCTTCGGCGATTTCGGCTTCGGAGACGCTGATTTCGGACGGGCGGCCGCTGACGAGATCGCGCCCTTTGACGGCCATGACGACGCCTTCGCCCTGCGGCGGCACGGCGGAGCCGATCGCGAGCTTGATGCGCTCGGCCGTCATCTCGCCAATCATCATATTATGCTTGCGGCGGATATACGACGCGATCATGTCGTCCATCTTGTCGCCGCCGACGCGCACCGAACTGCTGTGCGCGACACCGCCGAGCGACAGCACGGCCACTTCGGTGGTGCCGCCGCCGATATCGACAACCATTGTTCCCTGCGGTTCGGTGACGGGCAAGCCGGCGCCGATCGCCGCGGCGAGCGGTTCCTCGATCAACTGAACGCTGCTCGCGCCGGCGTTGGAGGCCGCGTCGCGGATCGCGCGCCGCTCGACATGCGTCGATCCCGACGGCACGCACACCACGACATGGCCGCGTCGCCGCAGGCGACTTGTGCCGTTGAGGGCCTTGTCGATGAAATGCTTGATCATCTGTTCGGCCAGATCGATGTCGGCGATCACGCCGTCGCGCAGCGGTCGCAGCGCATCGAGATTGGCGGGCGTCTTGCCCATCATCAGCTTGGCATCGGCGCCGACCGCCTTGACGCGGCGCACGCCGTCGCGCGTTTCGATCGCTATCACCGATGGTTCGTTGAGCACGATACCGCGGCCGCGGACATAGATGACGGTGTTGACCGTGCCGAGATCGATCGCGACATCTTGTGCGTGCGATGCGAAGCGTTGGAAAATCTTCATAAGCGGGGCGAAACCTCGATCCTTCCAGAATCCGATACAAGCGCCCCGCCCCCCGGCCTTCGCTCGCTCAATCCATAGTTCGCCGCTTGGAAAACTGCGTCCGCCAGGTCAATGCCCGTGCGAGCCAAAGCGTGGGTTTCGCGCGCCTGATCGATAAGCTGGGCCGGAACTGTGCCGGTTTCTAGCGCCGGAACGGGTCGTCGCGCAGCGAACGGCCCGCGGTTTCGGGCATGTAATGAAGCGCGACGAGTCCGACGAGACACGCCGCCATCATGTAATAGGCAGGCATCAGCGGGTCGCCAGTCGCGGAGATCAGCGCGCTGCCGACCATCGGTGCGGTGCCGCCGAAGATCGACGTCGAGATATTATAGGCGATCGCAAAGCCGGCAAAACGCACCGCGGTGGGAAAGAGCGCGGGAAAGGTTGCCGAGATTGTCGCGAGCTGCGGCACATAGAGCAGGCCGAGCAGCAGGAAGCCGGCGACCGCCCCCGCGAAGCCCGTGCCGATCAGCATATAGAGCGGGATGACCGCGACGAGCAACGCGAGGAGTGAAAAGCGCCACATCGGCCGCCGTCCGACCCGGTCCGACAGCGCGCCCGCAAAGGGCAGAAAGACCATCATGAACAGCATCCCGATGATCGGAACGAGCAGCGCCTGATCGGGCGCCAAGCCGATCCGCCGCTCGAGATAGGTCGGCATATAGCTGAGCAGTGTATAATTGACGACGTTCAGCGCGACGACGAGCCCGCCGACGACGAGCAGAGGCCGCCAGTGATCCCTGCCCAGCGCGGCGAGTCCGGGCGAGGGCCGGTCTTCGGCCGACTGCTGCGCCTCCAGAAAGATGGGCGTATCCTCCATCTTCGAGCGGACATACATGCCGATCAACCCGATCGGACCGGCGACAAGGAAGGGGATGCGCCACCCCCATTCGTGCATCGCCGCATCGCCAAGGTGCAGCGAATAGCCGAGCATCAGCGCGGCGCCGAAGGAAAAGCCCGCGAGTGTTCCGAACTCGAGGAAGCTGCCATAGAAGCCGCGTCGGGCGTCGGGGGCATATTCGGCCATGAAAGTCGCCGCGCCGCCATATTCGCCGCCGGTCGAAAAACCTTGGATCATCCGCAGCAGGACGAGGATCGCGGGCGCCCAGAAGCCGATACTGTCATAGGATGGGATCAGGCCGACGGCGAAGGTCGCGCCCGCCATCATAAGGATCGTCATCGCGAGCACGGACTTGCGGCCGATGCGGTCGCCGAGCGGCCCCCAGAACAGTCCGCCGAGGGGGCGGACAAGGAAGGAAATGGCGAAGGTCGCGAGCGCGAAGAGCACCGCCTCGCTCGCCTCGCCGGGGAAAAGCGCGGCCGAGATGTAGGTGACGCCATAGGCGTAAATGCCATAGTCGAACCATTCGACCGCATTGCCGAGCGCCGACGCCCCGATCGCGCGACGCAGCGTCGATTGGGTGGGGAGCGGCGCGGGCTGTCCGGCGGCGGGGAGCGGGGACGAACGGTCCATGGGTCAGTTAATCCTTTGCGGTGGCGGCTTCGGGGCCGGAGGGGTCGAGCAGCGCCGCGACCGGGGTCGTGCGGGGCAGCATCTGGAAATCCTGCTGCGCCGGACCGGGCACCGGCGCGGTGGCGGCGAGCCGCCACAGGCTGAAACCCAGCATCGCCGCGGCGCAGGCCGCGATGAACAGGAACAGGCCGCCCGGTCCCACCCAGTTCATCGCTGCGGCAGCGCCAAGCGGGCCCAGCGCGGCTCCGGCCGAATAGAGAAGCACAAGCTGGCCGCTGGCGCTAACCCGCTCGGCGGGGAGCAGGCGATCGTTGGCGTGCGCGACGCACAGCGGGTAGAGCGCGAAGCTGAGCCCGCCGAAGGCCGCGCCGAACAGCAGCAGCAGCCCCCCACCGGGCGCGGCGGCGAGCGCCACGCTCACCGCCAGTGCAAGCGCGAAGCAGGTAATGATGACGCTGCGGCGATCATAACGGTCGGAGAGGCGTCCCAGCGGCCATTGCAGCGCCACGCCGCCGAGAATCACCGTCATCATGAAGGTGGCGATCGCGCCGAGACCCAGGCCGATCCCGCGCGCATAGATTGCAGCCATGCCGTAGAAGGCGCCAAGGATTAGCCCGGTGATCGCCGCGCCCGCCAGCCCCAGCGGCGAGGCGGCAAACAGCCGCGCCAGGGGAAGATTGTCGGCTTCTCCCAAGGTCGGTGCGGTGCTGCGCGTGAGGCAAACCGGCAGGATGGCGAGCGAAATGAGGATTGAGGCAATCTGGAAGGGCACGGCCGGCGTTGCCGCGCCGGTGCTCAGGAAAAGCTGTCCGAGGGCCTGTCCCGAATAGAGGGCGACCATATAGGCGGCGAGGATGCCGCCGCGCGTCTCGGGTTCGGCGCGGTCGTTGAGCCAGCTTTCGACGCAGATGAACATGCCTGCGACGCACACGCCGTCGACCAGCCGCAGCAAGGCCCAAAGCAGCGGGTGCTGGACCAGCGCATAAGTCAGCGTGCTCGCCGAGAGCAGCGCGACGAAGGCGGCAAAGGCGCGGATATGTCCGACGCGGCGGACGATCGCGCCGGCGCGCAAGGCGCCGAGCGTCAATCCGCCGAAATAGGCGGTCGCGACCAGCCCGATCAGGATCGTGTCGCTGCCCGCCCGCTCGAGCCGCAGGCCGATCAGCGTCGACAGGAAGCCGCTGCCCGCCATCATCACGAAGATGGCGAGCAGCAGGCTGCGAACGGGAGCGAGGGACGCGATCATCGGGAGGGTGCGGGTGCCGCGCGTCAGGCGGCGCGGCGCCCTTCTGCCCCGCCAGCATCCTCTTCGACCAGCGTGCGGTGCAGCGCGCGGACGGCGGCATCGAAATCGCGGCTTTCGACGATGAACTGGACATCGACGTTACGGATCTGATGCTGCATCGCGATCATTGCGACGCCGGCGTCATCGAGCGCGCGCAGCGCATCGGGCACCAGCCCCGGCCGCGCGATGTCGCTGCCGATCACCGACACCATTGCAACCGGATGCGCCGAGATCGCGGCGTCGGGATATTGCTTTTGCAGATCGGCGATCACCTTTTTCACCGCGCCTGCGCTGGCCGACAGATAGTGGGTGATGGTGTTGGCATTCGACGCCTTGCTGACGATCCACAGGCCGTGACGCGTCAGCACGTCGAGGATTGCGGAATCATAACCCTTCACCCCGACCATATCCTGTTCGAAGAATTGCAGCGCCTGCATCTGGCGGATGCCGGTGACGATCTCGACCCGCGGCACGTCAGAGACATAGGTACCGGTGACGAGCGTGCCGCCATCTTCGCGGTCGAAGGTGTTGCGCACGCGCAGCGGAATGTCGGTCTGCCTGAGGCCGCGTCCGGCGCCCGGATGGATCGCCTCCATGCCCAGATTGGCAAGCTGATCGGCGACATCATAATTGGTACGACCGATCTTGCGCGCTTTATCCTCGCCGACCAGCTTGGGGTCGGCGCTCGAAAGGTGAAATTCCTTGTGGATGATCGCCTCGCGCGCGCCGGTCAGCACCGCGATGCGCGAGAAGGTCATTTCGGTATAGCCGCGCGCAAAGCGTTTCACCATGCCGCCCTGGCAGCCGGCATAGCCGGTGACGATCGGCAGCGTCGTCGCCAGATCGATGTCGGCAAAGGCCTCCGCGATCCGCTCGTCGAGCGTGCGCAGATCCTCCTGATCCCAGGCGGTCAGATCGATGAAGCGCGCGTTGACGTCGCGATCACGCAGCAGCAGCGCGGTGCTGTGGGCGCTATGCGCTTCGCCCAGCCCGGCGAGCAATTCGCGGGCGGTGACGAGCTGTTCCTTGACGCAGAAGCGGCCGTGGCTGCGCAGCCGTGCCAGATCGTCGAGGCAGGCCGCGACCGCGTCGAGCCGCATGTCGACGAAGGCATCGGCCTCGTCACGGCTCTCGCGGCGCGCAAACATCGCTTCGTTGCGCGCGCGCATCGCACCGCGCACCGCCTCCATCGCGCGGCGCCAGCCATCGCTGTCCTCGTCGTCGGCGACGAAGCGCCCGAACACGCCGGGTTCGCCGGTCTTCTTGTCTTCGAGCAGCAGATTGGTGATCCCGGCATAGGCCGACACCACGAAAATGCGATTGTAGAGATCAGCGCCCGAGCGGCCGGCGATCAGCACATTGTCGAACAATGTCGCGGTCGCGGCCATCGACGTGCCGCCGATCTTTTCGACGCTGTGTCCACCCTTTTTGACGTCCTGTGTCATGCCGCAATCCTTTCGGTCAGCGGGCCTGCCTCGATGGCGAGCGGTTCGGGCGCGCCGCGATGCGCGAGGAACCAGGGGCGCGGCTTGTCGACCCCGAACGGCTTTTCGAGCCGATTGCTCACCGCATTATAGACGAGAAAGGCATTCGCGCGCGGGAAGGGGGTGATGTTGCCGTTCGACCCGTGCATCAGATTGCAGTCGAACAGGATCACGGTTCCCGGCGCGCCGGTCGGCGCAACGATACCGTGATCATGCGCCAGTTCGGCGAGGCTGTCCTCGTCGGGAACGCCATATTCCTGGCGCTTCAGCGATTGGCGATAATGGTCGTCGGGGGTTTCGCCGACGCACGTCAGATAAGTACGATGCGACCCCGGAATGACCATCAGCGGGCCATTGTGCGGCGTGTTCTCGGCGAGCAGAACCGACATCGAGAGCGCGCGCATCCGCGGCATGCCGTCCTCGACATGCCAGGTTTCGAAATCGCTGTGCCAGTAGAATTCCTTGCCCTTGAAGCCGGGTTTGTAATTGAGGCGCGACTGGTGGATATAAACCTCGTCGCCAAGCAGGAAGCGCGCGACCCCCGCCAGCCGCTCGTCGGCAGCAAGCCGCGCCATGATCGCGCTCTGGTTGTGAATGTCGAAGATCGACCGGATTTCGCGGCTCTGCGGCTCGGTGACGATCGTTTCCTCGTCGAGTGCGTCGGGATCGGCGAGCAGCTTGCCTGCGGCGCGCTGCAAATAGGTCACTTCCTCGTCGTCGAAAAGATTCTCAAGCAGCAGATAGCCGTCGCGATCGAAGGCCTCCGCCTGCTCGCGGCTGATCGGTGCGTCGGGTGTCCACGCGCTGCGGACGACCGGGTCGAGCCGCGGCCGCATTTCTGGCGCGGCCGCGTGACGCGATGGGTAGATGTCGGTCATGGGACTTCCCCCTGTTGCTATGGGTTTACTCTGCGGGCGCGGCCTCGCGCACCGGTTCGCTCGCCATGTCGGCCTCGGCCGGATAGGCACCGCTTGCGTCATGCACTTCCGTGCCCGTGACGGGCGGATTGAAGGCACAGGCGGTCAGTATGTCGGTTTCGGGACGCACGATGTGGCGGTCGTGCTTGTCGAGCGCATACATCACGCCGGGTTCGAGCCGATGGATTTCGCCGCTGTCCAGGTCCTCGATCGTCCCCGTGCCCTTGAGCACGAACACCGCCTCGAGGTGATTCTGATAATGCATTTTGAGCTCGCTGCCCGCGAACATGGTGGTGACGTGGAAGGAAAAGCCCATCCCGTCATCCTTGAGCAGCATGCGCGCACTGGCCCAGCCGTTCGAGCGGACGTTGCGGTCGGATTTGCGGATCTGGTCGAGATTGCGGATGATCATGGTCGGTCTCCTGTCTTCATTCGGCGGCGACGGCGTAATCGTCGGCCATCGCTTCGCGGATCTTGGTTTCGAGAATGTCGAGCCCTGCCGAGAGCAGGGCGTCATCGATGACGAGCGGCGCGAGCACCTTGACGATTTCGTCGTGCGCGCCGCTGGTCTCGATGATGAGGCCGGCGTCGAAGCAGGCGGCGGTGATCGCCCCGGCGCGTTCGCCCGACCCGACGTTGATGCCGCGCATCATCCCGCGGCCGCGCGTTTCGAAGCCATGTTCGGCGGCGATGCGCGCGAGCCGCTCTTCGAGCAGCGCCCCGCGGCGGCGCACATCGTCGGCGAAAGCGTCGCTGCTCCAGAAATGGCCTAGCGCGGCGGTCGCAGTGACGAAAGCGTGGTTGTTGCCGCGGAACGTCCCATTATGTTCGCCGGGCGACCATTGGTCGAGCTCGGGGCGGAAAAGGGTCAGCGCGAAGGGCAGGCCCATGCCCGACAGCGATTTGGCAAGCGTGACGATGTCGGGGGTGAAGCCCATTTCCTCGAAGCTGAAGAAGCTTCCCGTGCGGCCACAGCCTGCCTGAATATCGTCGACGATCAGCAGCGCGCCGTGGCGCTTCGCGATCTCGGCGATCTTGCGCAGCCATTCGGGCGAAGCAGCGTTGAGGCCACCTTCGCCCTGCACCGTTTCGACCAGGATCGCGGCGGGCGCGTCGAGGCCGCTCGACGGATCGGCCAGCCGCTGGTCGAGCAGTTCGGCGGTGTCGACCTCGGGGCCGAAATAGCCGTCATAAGGTTCGTGCGCGACATGGGCGAGCGGGACGCCCGCGCCGCCGCGCTTGGCCGCATTGCCCGTGCAGGCAAGCGCGCCGAGCGTCATGCCGTGAAAGCCGTTGGTGAAGGCGATAACCAGTTCGCGCCCCGTCACCTTGCGGGCGAGCTTGATCGCTGCCTCGACCGCGTTGGTGCCGGTCGGGCCGGTGAACATGACGCGATAGTCGAGTGCGCGCGGCTTCAGGATCACATCCTCGAACGTGTCGAGAAAGGCGGCCTTGGCATCGGTGTGCAGGTCGAGCCCGTGGGCGATGCCGTCGGCGGCGATATAATCGAGCAGCGCCTGCTTCAAAATCGGATGGTTGTGACCATAGTTGAGCGTCGAACAGCCCGACAGGAAGTCGAGATAGCGACCGCCCTGATCGTCGTGCATCCATACGCCTTCGGCCTTGCCGAACTGACGCGGCATCGCGCGGGCATAGCTGCGGACCACCGATTCGCGGCGTTCGTAAATGCTCCGGTCGGGAATGGACCCGGACGGTTTGGGTGCGATAATCATGTGAATACCCCTATTCTGCCTGTGTCATTGTGCCTGAGTCATTCAGGCGATGTCGTATCGGTTGGTGTCGTATCGATGGCGAAGGGCCCGATGCGGGCTTGAAACTCGCTGGGATGGACACCCGCAAAATGGGCGTCGCGTTCGAAGACGATACTGCGGTCGAGCGTCGTGTCGTGGCGCCGGGCAAGGCCGTGGAACAGCGCCCACGACGCCGCATTGTCGGCGGTGATCGTCGCCAGAACATGTGTCACGCCCGCCTGAGCCGGCCGCATGAGCAGTTCGTCGAGCATCCGGCTGGCGAGCCCCTGGCCCCGTCCTTCGGGCGCGACCGCGACCTGCCAGACGAAGAAGGCGCTCGGTTCCGCGGGCGGGCGATGCCCCGAAATCCAGCCGAGAATGCGGCCGCCACGCTCGGCGATGATGCAATTGTCGGCGAAATGCGTGCACTGGATCAGATTGAAGTAGCGCGAATTGCGGTCGAGCGGCGGGCAGGCCGCGATCAGCGCGGTGATCGCCGGCCCGTCGGTAGCAACGGGCTTGCGAAATTGCAGCGACGCGGCGGGTCGGCCGGACGGCGATTCCTTTGTGGATGGTGCCGTGTCCCGTTCCTGTGGCCGGTCAAATATCTTTCATCTCCTGAAATAATGCCAAGCGCATATTCGGACCATCCGGCCCGGCATGCCGCGAAATATAGGGTGCTCATCGCCTCGTTCAACCCCGCGGCGACCGTAATGTTTCATGATCTGAAATAAAATTCCGCAACAGAGCGAGGTCGACTTTGCAATTGGCGCCCACTGCGGGCGCGGCTAACAAGGCGGAATGGAGTCCGAAATTGCCAACGCCACCCTGCGCGCGCTGCGGCGCATCCTGCGTGCGACCGAGACGGGCAGTCGCAAGCTGGGCGCGGCGACCGGCCTGACGCCGTCGCAGCTGCTCGTGCTGCGCGATGTGGCGGGCGCGCAGGGCGCCACGCCGGGGCAGGTCGCACAGCGCCTGCAATTCAGCCACGCGACGATCACCGCCATCGTCGACCGGCTGGTTGCAATGGAGCTGGTGACGCGAACGCGAAGCGAGCGCGACAAGCGGCAGATGCTGCTGACCGCTACCGACGCGGGTCAGCGCCGCGTCGCCGAGGCGCCCGATATGCTGCAACAGATATTCGCCGACCGCTTCGCCGCGCTGCCCGCATGGGAACAGGCGATGATCCTTGCCGCGGCCGAGCGGCTGGCGATCGTGCTCGGCGCTGCCGACATCGACGCCGCGCCCTTACTCGATACCGGCGCGATCGACCGCGCCTAGCGCGCAAATTTCCGGATCAATCTTTGCCCTACCGCCGCAGCGCGGCGATGCAGCTGTCGATATTCGCGTCGCGCCCGTCGGGGGTGCGCGCGTCGACATGGGTGGCGAGCGCCTCGGCGCCTGAGCGCTGGGCGTAATAGTAAACATCCAATACGCATGCCGAACCGGCGAATTGCAGCTTGCGACCCGCGCCCTCGCTGACGTCGAGCCGCGGCTTGCCGAACAGACGCAATGCGCTGTTGGCATCGCGCCCGACGAGCGCATTATTCTGGGTGACCCGCGGCGGGTTGAGCGGCGCCGGGGCGCTGCTTGTCGGCGGCGGCGTCACGCGCGGCACGGCGGTGGCGGCGCAGCCGCCGAGCATCAGCGAAAGGCCCGCGAGTGCGGCCATGTTGGTGGTGCGGGTCAAGCCGGTCCCCCTTTATCTGTCTGCCCGGCGCAGATGGAGCATGTGGACGGCCATAGCCGCGCTCGCGATGGGCGCCAACAGATTGGCGACGGGAACCAGAAAGCTTGCGGCGGACAGCAGGCCGAGCGACCAGCGCGCGCTCCTCTCAAGCCGTGGCCGGCCGGGATGGCGCGCGAGGACCATCGCCTCGAGATCGCGGCCGAGCAGCATCGCGTTGACGAAAAGGGCGAGGATCGGCGTGCCGATTCCCGTCACCAGGAGGAGGACATAAAAGGGCAGCGCGGCAAGATTGCCAAGGAACAGGCGCGCGAGCGATGCGAGCGCGAGGGCGACCGACTGCCGCCAGCCGACATCGACCGCGCCTGCCGCGGCGGCGGGATAGTGGCGCCCCTCGACATCGGCGACGATGGCGTCGGCGAACAGCCCGACGACGACAATCGCGACGGCGCGAAACAGGAGCCAGCTCCCCGCGATCAGCAGCAGCAGGATCAGCACGCTCGCCATGTCGATCCCCGCCGCGCCCAGCCACTGCCAATGCGTGAGCGCCCAGCGCGCGCCAGCCAGAAGCGCCGCACCCGCCCCAACGAACAGCAGCAGGGTGAGGGCAAGGCTGATCGCCAGGATGCGCAGCACCCGCGGGCTCGACAGGTCGCCGATGGCGAGGAACAGGGCTTGGACGGCGCGGGCCATGCCCCCGAATGGCGCGGCGGGCGCTGCGCCGTCAAGCGTCGCGCTTGCCTTGGCGCCCGCGGCCCCCTAAGGCGCGCGGCATATTTTCCCACGCATCACAGGATTTTTCATGGCCTCCACCGCCCGTTTCGAAGTCGTTGCGATCGGCAATGCGATCGTCGATGTCATTGCCCGCGCCGACGACGCACTGATCGAGGCCGAGGGCCTGACCAAAGGGTCGATGCGACTCATCGATGCCGAAGAGGCTGGGCGGCTGTATGCGGCGATGGGTCCGGCGATCGAAATGTCGGGCGGATCGGCAGCGAACACGCTTGCCGGCATGGCGGCGCTCGGCCGCCGCTGCGCCTTCATCGGCCAGGTTGCCGACGACCAGCTCGGCAGCGTTTTCACGCACGACCTGCGCGCGCTCGGCGTTGCCTATGAAACCCCGGCGCTCAAGGAAGGCGCGCCGACAGCGCGCTGCCTGATCCTCGTCACGCCCGACGGCCAGCGGACGATGAACACCTTCCTCGGAGCGAGCCATCTGCTCGAACAGGCGATGATCGCCGAAGACTGGATCGCCGACGCCGACATCCTCTATCTCGAGGGCTATCTGTGGGATCCGCCGCTGTCGCGCGCCGCGATGCGCCGCGCGATCGACGTCGCACGCGGCGCCGGACGCAAGGTTGCCTTCACCCTGTCCGACGCCTTCATCATCGACCGCCACGGCGATGATTTCCGCGCGCTGATCGGCGAGGGACTGTTCGACATATTGTTCGCCAACGAGGTCGAGATCTGCGCGCTCGCCGGTACGCAGGACTTCGAAGCCGCCGTCGCGGCGATCGCGCCGCGCGTGCCGCTGCTCGTCGTGACGCGCAGCGAAAAGGGCGCGATCGCGGTCGCGAACGGTGAGCGCGTTGCGGTCGGCGCCGAGCCGATCGAGACGGTCGTCGACACCACGGGCGCCGGCGACCTGTTCGCTGCCGGGTTCCTTGCGGGCCAGGCCGAGGGCCGCTCGCTCGCCGATTGCCTGACGATGGGTGCGGTGTGTGCGCGCGAAATCATCGCGCAGGTCGGCCCGCGCGCGCAGACCGATCTCAAAGCCGAAGTCGCCGCGCGGCTCGGCTGACGCGCGGATCAGCTTGCCGGAGCGGCCGTTTCAGGCTGCTTGCGGAACAGCGCGCGGTCGGCCGGGCCGAAGCCGCGCGTCCAGATCAGCCACGCATAGATGCCGAGGATGAAGGGGACCCCGATCAGCAGCTCGGCCCATTCGGGCATCTGTGTCGCGCCCCAGCCGAGAACCGTGGCCCCAGCGGTTGCCCAGACGAGCGCCCAGCGCAGGCTGTTGACCGGTGCGCCGAGGATACGCGCAAGCAGCCGCGCCTTCACCACCGAAGCAAAGCCGAGCGCGAGCATCAGCGCGAGCGCGACCGCTCCGGCATAGGCGATCGGCGGCAATCCCATCGACTTGGCGGTGAGGATCAGCGCGACGCTGAGCACCGCCTGCAGCGCAAGCGTCGCGATGCTGATCAGCAGATTGCGGTGGCGGGCGACATAGACGAGCGCGGCTTCGCTCACCACCGCCGTCGCCGCCACGACCTCCGCTGCGAGCAGGAAGGCGAGCGCCACATTGCCCTCGACGAATTGCGGGCCGACGAGGCCCATCACCGCCTCGCCCGGAATGCCGAGCGCGAGCGCGATTCCTGCTTGCGCCGCGATGATCCAGAAACCGACCTGACTGACCTGCGCGGCGACGGCGGCAAGGCGGTTCTCGGCCAGATTGCGGGTGATGACGGGGCCGAGGATCGGCTCGAAGCTGGTCTTGAGCTTCTGCGGCAGCGAGGCAACCTGCTGCGCCATGTAATAGATGCCGTAGATCGCTGGCGAGGTGAACTGGCCGAGGATGAACAGGTCGAGCCGGCGCGTCCCCCATTCGATCGCATCGGCGGCGGCGAGCGGCGCGTTGCGGCGCGCGAGAGAGATGAGCTGCGCGGGATGCGGGCGCCAGACGCCGGGGCCACCATAGTGGCGAATCATCGGAATGAGCGCGGTGAAGAAGGTCGCGATCATCGCGGCGGCGTAGGAAAGGATCAACCCGTCGCGCAGCGAATAGAAGGCGAAGCCGAAGGCGGCGGCGCTGATCGCCCAAGGTTCGACGATCGAACGCGCGCGCACCGTGGCGCCGATGTCGTAGCGATAGGCGCAGGCGGCGAGTGCGATGTCGGCACCGGCGATCGCGAAGACGGTGATCGCCACCCAGCGATCCCAGCCGTCGATATCGCCCGAGGGGAACATGAGCTGCGGAAAGGCGAAGAGAATCGCCGAGCCGAACGCCGAGGCGAGGAAGGCGACGAACATGCCGTCCCACACGATATGGCGATGATCGGCGCCCGGCTTGCTGAGCTGTTCGGCGAGGCCCCGCTTGAGCCCGAGCGTCGCAAGCTGCGCGATCAACTCGATGACGAGCACGGCAAAGGCGAAGCGGCCGACCGCTTCGGGGCCATACCAGCGGCCGGCGAAATAGAGAAAGGGCAGGCGCGCGACGAGGCGCAGGATAAAGCCGAAGAAATTGGTGCGGCCGCCCCTCGCGAGCGCGGCGGTGTCGGCATCCTGCCCCGCCGGGTCGGCCGCCGGGGATGCGGAAGGGGGCGCGGCTGCGCTGTCCGTCTGGCTCAAGCCTGGCGCCCCTTCTGCTGCTCCCCTGTGCGCTGTTTAGCGCGCGGAAAAGGGCGAGGCAATCCGGGCAATCCAGGCAATCGGCAGCGGTGCATCATCGGCCCTCGGGTCGCAGCGGGCGGCTGAGCAGGGCCTGAATGGCGTCGGCAACGCGCGTTTCGCCCGCGACGAGCCGCGCCACCGCGTCGGTGATCGGCATGTCGATCGCATCGGCGCGCGCAGCGGCGGCGATCACCGGGGCGCTGAACGCGCCTTCGGCGACCGTGCGGCGGTCGGCCATCAGGGCCGCTGCGCTCTCGCCGCGCCCCAGCCCCTGGCCGAGCGCGAAATTGCGCGAATTGGACGAGGTGCAGGTGAGGACGAGATCCCCGAGCCCGGCAAGTCCGGCGAGCGTTTCGGCCTGCGCGCCGCGCGCGAGTCCGAAGCGCGTCATCTCCGCAAAGCCGCGGCTGATCAGCGCGGCGCGCGCGTTGAGGCCCAGCCCGGCGCCGTCGACGATGCCGCAGGCGATGGCGAGAACATTCTTGATCGCGCCGCCGATTTCGGCGCCGATCATGTCAGTCGACACATAAGGACGAAAATGCGGGCGGGCGAGCGCGCGGGCGAGCGCCTCGGCGAGCGCGGGGTTTTCGGCAGCGAGCGTGATCGCGGTCGGCAGCCCCGCTGCGACCTCGTGCGCGAAGGTTGGCCCCGACAGCACGGCGAAGCCGCGGCCGGGAAAGATTTCGCGCGCGATGTCGATCGGAAAGTCAAAGCTGCCCGTCTCCATCCCCTTGCTGCAGAAGATCAGCGGCGCATCGCCTGCGGGCAGCGCCGCGAGCACGGCGCGCAGATAGGGCACCGGCACGACGACGAGCAGCGCGTCCAGCCCCGACAGCGCGCCAAGGTCGCTCGTTGCCGCGAGCGAAGGCGACAGCGCCGCACCGGGCAGGAACAGCGGGTTGCGATGTTCGGCGTTGATCGCCGCCACGACGTCTTCCTCGCGGGCCCACAGGCGCACCGGTGCGCCCTCGGCGGCGAGAAGCTGGGCGAGTGCCGTGCCCCAGGCGCCGCCGCCGACGACGCCGAACTTATCAAATGACGTCATGCTGTCGCGTGTCATGCCTTTACTCCGGCGCCGCGAACCGCTTCGGCTGCGGGATCGAGCGGCCAGCGCGGCCGCGCCGCAGTGTCGAGCGGATCGCTGAGCCCCGCGGCGAAGCGCTCGGCGCCCGCCCAGGCGATCATCGCGCCATTGTCGGTGCAGAGCCACAGCGGCGGGGCGACGAAGGACTTGTCGAACGCGGCGGCAAGGCCGGTGAGCGCGGCGCGGATCGCACCATTGGCAGCGACGCCGCCAGCGACGACGAAGGCGGTGGCTTCGGGGCAGGCGGCGAGTGCGATGCGGCTGCGATCGATCAGGCAGTCGACGACAGCCTGCTGGAACGACGCGGCCACGTCTGCGGGTCGGTGCGCGCCCGATGCAACCGCGCGCGCCACCGCGCTCTTGAGACCGGCGAAGGAGAAATGCGGTTCGGCGCTACCGACCAGCGGGCGGGGGAGCGGCACCGCATGCGGATCGCCGTCCGCCGCAAGCCGTTCGACCGCCGGACCGCCCGGATAGCCGAGCCCGAGCAGCTTTGCGGTCTTGTCGAAGGCCTCGCCCGCGGCGTCGTCGATCGTGGTGGCAAGCCGCCGATAATCGTCGACACCGCGCACGAGCAGAAGCTGGCAGTGCCCGCCGGAGACAAGCAGCAGCAGATAGGGAAAGCGAAGGTCGGGGTCGGCGAGCCGCGGGCTGAGCGCATGGCCTTCGAGATGGTTGACCGCGATCAGCGGCTTGCCCGCTGCATGGGCGAGCGCCTTGCCGGTGACCAGCCCGACCATGACGCCGCCGATCAGCCCGGGGCCGGCAGTCGCGGCGATGGCATCGACATCGGCGAGTGTCACCCCGGCATCGGCGAGCACGCCTTCGACGATCGGGGCGAGGCGGTCGACATGCGCGCGCGCCGCGATTTCGGGAACGACGCCGCCGTAGGGCCGGTGCTCGGCCTCCTGTCCCGCCACCCGATGCGCGAGGATGCGCCGGTCGTCGGTGACGAGCGCTGCCGCGGTTTCGTCGCAGCTCGATTCGAGGCCAAGGATGAGAGACATAATGTTGCGCCCCCTTACCCGTGCCAGGGGGGCGGGGGCAAGCGGCGGACAATCGAGTCCCTGCCGAGTCCCTGCGAGACCGTTCGCCACCTTTTCTTTCGCGCGCCGAAGCCCTAGCAGGCGCGCATGGCTTCGATTCCGCTTCCCACGCCCGACCGCCCGCTCCGCCTCGGCACGCGAGCCTCGCCGCTGGCGATGGCGCAGGCCAATATGGCCGCCGCGGCGCTGATCGCCGCCTATGGCATCGCGCCCGAGGCGATCGAGATCGTGCCGATGACCGCTACCGGCGACAAGATCCAGGACCGCGCGCTCGCCGAGGTAGGCGGTAAGGCGCTGTGGACGCGCGAGCTCGACGCGGCGCTCGACGGCGGGCGGATCGACATCGCCGTGCACAGTCTGAAGGATGTCGAGACGCTGCGCGATCCGCGCTTCGCGCTCGGCGCCATGCTCGAGCGCGCCGATCCGCGCGACCGGCTGGTGGTTCGCGACGGGATCGCAGCGGCAGCGATCGCCGACCTGCCGCACGGCGCGCGGCTCGGTACGAGCAGCCCGCGCCGCGCCGCGCAGGTCCGCCGCCTGCGTCCTGACCTCCAAACGACGCTGCTACGCGGCAATGTCGCGACGCGGCTTGGCAAGCTGGCGGCGGGGGAGGTCGATGCGACCCTGCTCGCCGCGGCGGGACTCGAACGCCTTGGCATGCATGCGGTCGGAACGGTGCAGCCGGCGGAGATACTCCTGCCCGCCGCGTCGCAGGGCGCGATCGGTATCGAATGCCGCGCCGACGATGCGGCCACGCGGGCGCTGCTGCGCGCGGCCGATCACGAACCCACCCACCGCGCGGTTGCGGCCGAACGGGCGTTTCTGGCGGCGCTCGGCGGCGATTGTCGGTCGCCGGTCGCGGCCTATGCGCGCTGGCTGGCCGACGGGACGCTGCGCCTCGACGCCGAAATCTATTCCGAAGATGGCGCGGACCATGCGATCGGCGAGACGCTGGTGCCCGATCCGGCCGCGGCCGAAGCGCTGGCGCGGCGTCTGCTGGTCGAGGCGCCCGAATCGGTGCGGCGCCTGTTCGCGGCATGACCGAATCGCTGCCGCTGCTCGTGACGCGCGCCGACCCCGGCGGCGCGGCGACGGTGGTGCGGGCGCGGGCGCTGGGGCTCGATGTGCGCAGCATGCCGCTGTTCGCCGCGCGCGCGATCGACTGGACCCTGCCCGATCCCGCGGGTTTCGACGCATTGCTTGTCACGAGCGCGCAGGCGGTGCGGCTGGCCGGACCCGGTTTGCAGGCGCTTGCCGCACTCCCCGTTCATGCCGTGGGCGGCGCGAGCGCTGCAGCCGCGGAAGCCGCGGGCCTGCGCGTCGTGGAGGTCGGTACGCGCGATGGCCAACAGCTTCTTGATGGCATGACGTCCAGAAATTATCGCCATATCCTGTGGCTTTGCGGCCGCGATCATAGCGCGCTGGCGGCGCGCGATGCCGCGTTGACCCCGCTGCCCTGCTATGCGGTCGATCCCGTCGAGCCGCCCGCCGACTGGGCGGCGCTGATCGCTGCGCCGGCGGTGCTGCTCGCCCATTCGGGGCGCGGTGCGGACCGGATCGCGGCGCTGACCGAGGGCCAGCGCGGGCATTTGACGCTTGTCGCGATAAGCCCCGCTGTGGCAGCAAGGGCCGGGGGGGATTGGAAGGCGATCGCGCTTGCCGACCGGCCCGACGATGCGGCGATGGTGGCACAGGCCCGCGCTTTGTGCCACAAGAGCCCCAGACAGGGTCGTGCGAAAGAATAATATGGCAATCGAAAACGACAAACCCGTGCGTATGGACGATGGCGTCCGCAGCAGGGGGCTATCGTTCCGGACGTTGATAGTTGCGGCGCTCGCGCTGCTCGTGGTCGGGATCGTCGGCGGCGGCTGGGCGATGAGCCGACTGCTGACCGGCAAGGATGTGCCGCCGGTCGCCAAGGTCGCCGATGTCCCCGCGACCGGCACCGCGCCGGGTGCGGCGTCCGCCGGAGCCGGCCCCGATGCGGGGCAGAGCGGGCAGCCAGCGCTGGTCGTCGCGCCTGTCGATGGCGCGAACGCGCTGTCGGCGCGCGTGGCCGAGCTGGAACAGCGGCTGTCGCGCCTCAATCTCGAAGCGGCCTCGGCGTCGGGCAATGCCTCGCGCGCCGAAGGGCTGCTGGTCGCGTTCGCGGTGCGCCGCGCGCTCGATCGCGGGCTGCCGCTCGGCTATCTCGAGGCGCAGCTGCGCCTGCGCTTCGGCGACGACCAGCCCAATGCGGTCAAGACGATCATCGACACGTCGCGCGATCCGGTGACGCTGGAGCAGTTGCGCGCCGAACTCGACGCGCTGGCGCCCGAACTCGTCGGCCGCAGCGACGGCGGCGGCAGCTTCTGGACCGGCCTGCGCCGCGAGGTCAGCGAAATGTTCGTCGTCCGTCCGGCGGGCACCCAGTCGCCGCGTGCATCCGAACGGCTCGACCGCGCGCGCCGCTATCTGGCGGGCGGGCAGGTCGACAAGGCGATCGAGGAGGTGCAGGCGATGCCCGGCGCCGCCGAAGCGAAGGACTGGTTGATCGCGGCGCGGCGCTATCATGAGGCGCGGCGCGCGCTTGACCTGATCGAGACCGCGGCGATATTGGAGCCGCGCGACGGACCGACCGCCGCGATGGCCCGCAAGCCGGGCGATCCGACCTCCTGAGCGGGCCTGTATCGACGGGTCCGCGCTTTTGAAGAAAGCTGACCCATGGCCCTCGCCGATCCGCAGCGCATCGAAGCGCTCGACCCGTTTGATCCTCTCGCGCTCGACGCGCAGCTTTCGGAAGAGGAGCGGATGGTCCGCGATGCGGCGCGCGCCTATGCGACCGGCGAGCTGTTGCCCCGCGTCACTTCGGCCTTTCTCGACGAGCGCTTCGACCGCGAGATCATGTCGGAAATGGGCGCGCTCGGCCTGCTCGGCGCGACGATCGACCCCAAATATGGCGGCGCGGGGCTCAATTATGTGAGCTACGGCCTGATCGCGCGCGAAGTCGAGCGCGTCGATTCGGGCTATCGTTCGGCCTGTTCGGTGCAAAGCTCGCTCGTGATGCACCCGATCAATGCCTATGGCAGCGAAGAGCAGAAGATGCGCTTCCTGCCCGGCCTCGCCTCGGGCGAGCTTGTCGGCTGCTTCGGCCTGACTGAACCCGACGCCGGCAGCGACCCCGCCGGGATGCGCACGCGCGCCGAAAAGATCGCGGGCGGCTACCGGATCAAGGGCGCGAAGATGTGGATCACCAATTCGCCGATCGCCGACGTCTTCGTTGTCTGGGCGAAGTCCGACGCGCACGACGGCGCGATCCGCGGCTTCATCCTCGAAAAGGGCATGAAGGGCCTCTCGGCACCGAAGATCGAGGGCAAGGTCAGCTTGCGCGCGTCGATCACCGGCGAGATCGTGATGGACGGGGTCGAGGTCGGCGAAGACGCGCTGCTGCCGCATGTCTCGGGGCTGAAGGGGCCGTTCGGCTGCCTCAACCGCGCGCGGTACGGCATCGGCTGGGGCGCGATGGGCGCGGCCGAATTCTGCTATGAGGCGGCGCGCAATTATACGCTCGAGCGCAAGCAGTTCGGGCGCCCGCTGGCGGCGAACCAGATCGTCCAGCTCAAGCTTGCCAATATGCTCACCGAAATCGCGCTCGGCACCCAGGCGGCGCTGCGCGTCGGACGGCTGATCGACGAAGGGCATCTCGCGCCCGACATGATCAGCTTCCTCAAGCGCAACAATTGCGGCAAGGCGCTCGATATCGCACGGGTGGCGCGCGACATGCACGGCGGCAACGGCATCTCGGCCGACTATCATGTGATCCGCCACGCGGTGAATCTGGAAACCGTCAACACCTATGAAGGCACGCATGACGTCCATGCGCTGATCCTCGGCCGCGCGATCACCGGCATCAGCGCCTTTGCCTGAGGCATCGTCGCCAGCGCCGGTGGCCAAGCCCCTCGAGGGACTGCGCGTCGTCGAACTGGCGCGCGTCCTCGCGGGGCCGTGGAGCGGGCAGCTGCTCGCTGACCTTGGCGCCGAGGTGGTGAAGGTCGAGCGCCCCGGCGCTGGCGACGATACGCGCCAATGGGGGCCGCCCTTCGTCACCGGCGCGGCGGGCGAAAATCTGGGCGCCGCTTATTATCACAGCTGCAATCGCGGCAAGCGCAGCGTCGCTGTCGACATCGCGACCGCCGAGGGGCAGGCGGCGGTGCGCGCACTGATCGCCGAAGCCGATGTCGTCATCGAAAATTACAAGGTTGGCGGACTCGTCAAATATGGGCTCGACCCTGCGACGCTGCGCGCCGATTTCCCGCGTCTGATCGTCTGTTCGATCACCGGCTTCGGCCAGACAGGCCCTTATGCGCACCGCGCCGGTTATGATTTCATCGTCCAGGCGATGAGCGGCTTCATGTCGCTGACCGGTGAACCCGACGGGCCGCCGCAAAAGGCGGGGATCGCCTATGCCGACATCTTCACCGGCATGTATGCGACCGTCGGCATATTGGCGGCGCTGCGGCGTCGTGACGCCACCGGGGCTGGCGCGCATGTCGATATGGCGCTGCTCGACAGCCAGGTCGCGGTGCTCGCCAATCAGGCCGCCAATTATCTGGCGAGCGGCGTCGCGCCCAAGCGGATGGGCAATGCGCATGTCAATGTCGTGCCCTATCAGCTGTTTGCGACCGCTGACGGCCAGCTCGTAATCGCGGTGGGCAATGACAGCCAGTATCGCAAGCTGTGCGCGATTTTGGGCGCGCCCGAATGGGCAGAAGATCCGCGCTTCGTGACCAATGCGGCGCGGCTCGCCAATCGCGCCGCGCTCATTCCGCTGCTCGCCGCAAGGATCGCGACCTGGGACGCGCAGCCGCTGTCGCTCGCGCTCGAAGCCGAGGGCGTTCCGGCGGGGCCGATCAACGATCTGGCGGCGGTGTTCGCCGATCCGCAGGTCGTGGCGCGCGGCATGCGCATCCGGCCCGACGGCGCCTTTATCGACGGCGTGGCGAGTCCGATCGTGATCGATGGCGAACGCATGGTTGCCGCCGCCGGTGCGCCGCCGCTGCCCTGAACCGCCGAGCCGCGGGGCAGCGACCCAAAGAAAAGGGGCGCCGAAGCGTGCGCCCCTTTCCGTTTTTTTGGCTGTTCGTCGGCAGGTCAGAATTTGACCGTGCCGGTGACGAAGACCTGGCGCGGGTTGCCGTAGAAGGCGGTCAAAATGCCTTCAAGGCCGAGCGTCGAGGCGCCCGCCGCATTCTGATAATTGTAGCCCGAGGTGATATAGCGCTTGTCGGCCAGATTTTTGCCGTGGAGGCCGATCGAATAATTGCCGCTGTCGGCGGTCCAGACGAGGCTGGCATCCCACAGCGTGTAGCCCGGCTGGTCGAGCGCGGGGATCGGCACTTCGAACTGGTGCGTCAGGCTGCGATAGGACAGCGTCGTCGATGCGTCGATATTGCCGCCCATCGCCGGAATGCCCGCGGCGAGCGTGCCCGACACCGTCCATTTCGGCGTGTTCTGGAAGGTGCGGATGTTCGAGACATCGGTGCCGGTGGGGCCGATGAAGCGCTTGTACTTGGCGTCGATATAGCCGAGCGATCCGTTGAAGCGGATGGCCGAACCGGCGCCGGCAAAATCGCGCGCGAGCACTGCATTGGTTTCGGCCTCGACCCCCTGGAGGCGCGCCTTGGCGGCGTTGGTGGTGATGCCGCAGAAGCTCTGCACCCCGCCGACGAGGCAACCGACCGACCCCGGAATCTGCACATCCTTATAGTCCATGTAGAAGCCGGCGAGGCTCAGCGTCAGGCGGCGATCGAGCAGCGATCCCTTGTAGCCGACTTCATAGCTGTCGACCTTTTCGGGGTCGAAGGCGAGGAAGTTGTAGATATCGTCATAGGTGCGGCCCGCCGACGGATTGCTGATCGGTGCCGAGGTGCCCGAACCGCGCGGATCGAAACCACCGCCCTTGAAGCCCTTCGAATAGGAGGCATAGATCATATTGTCCGCATTGGGCTTGAAGCTCAGTGAGGCGCGCGGGGTGAATTCCTTGAAGGTGCGCTCGCCGCGGAAATTGGTCGCCACCGCGATGGCGATCGGGGTCAGCGTGCCGCCGAACTCCGGCGACAGGCCGGTGATGCGGTTCGCCTTGTAGACAAAGGCGTTGCGATTGTCGCTCGTGTAGCGACCGCCGACCGACAGGCTGAGCTGATCGGTGAAGTCATAGGTGAAATCGCCGAACACCGACCAGGTCTTGGTCCGCACGTCGCCCGCCGTATAGCCGTTGAGGCCGGGCAGCGGCCCGCCGAACGCTGGCGGCAGCGCGGCGCCCGTCAGGCCGAGCAACACGTCGAACGACGTCGCGGCCTGCGCATCGAGGTAATAGAAGCCCAGGAGACCTTTCAGCTTGTCGCCTTCATAGAGCAGCTGGAATTCCTGGCTGATTTGCTCGTTGCGGTAGACCGCAGGCACGTCGACGTCGACCGACGGCAGCGAGTCGAAGTCGATCGGGGTGAAGCTGCGGTCCTTGCGCCACGCACTGATCGAACGCAGCGTCAGCGTGTCGGTGAGATTTGCCGTGACATTCATCGCCAAGCCATAGGCCCGGACGTCCTGCTTCGGATCGTTGAGCCCGGCGCGGGTGTCGTAGACATTGTCGAGCACCGGCGCGCCTGAGAAGAGGCCCGGGATCAGGCGATGGCCGTTGCGCGGCGATGATTTGTCGTGGGTATAGTCGCCCGAGATGCGGATAAGCACCGGCGCGCCATTGCCGCCGAATTCCAGCGTGCCGCGGCCGGCCCACACATCCTTGTTGTAGTTTTCGAGGCCGGGAATGTTGAGATTGTCGCCGAAACCGCCGCGCGACAGGCGCGCAACCGAACCGCCGACGCGCAGCATGTCGTTGATCGGCACGCTGGCGGTGACGACCAGATCGGCCTGATTATAGCTGCCATAGGTGCCGCGGATGCGCAGCTCGGGCGAATCGGGGTTGAGCGCGCGCGTCACATATTTGACCGCGCCGCCGATGGTGTTGCGACCGTAGAGCGTGCCCTGCGGGCCGCGCAGCACCTCGATCCGCTCGACGTCGTAGATGTCGAGCACCGCCGCCTGCGGGCGGTTGAGATAGACGTCGTCAAGGTAGATGCCGATACCCGCTTCGAAGCCGGGGACCGGATCCTGCTGGCCGACGCCGCGGATGAAGGCGGTGAGCGTCGAATTGGTCCCGCGCGAATTCTCGAGCGTGGTGTTCGGCGTCATGTTCGCGACATCGGTGATGTCGATCGCGCCGCGGGTTTCAAGCGCTTCGCCCGAAATGGCGGTGACCGCGACGGGAACGTCGATCAGCCGTTCGTCGCGCCGGCGGGCGGTGACGATGATCTCGGCGCTGTCGTCGGCGGAGCTGGCGCCTTCGTCCTGAGCGAAGGCAGCAGGGGTGAAAGCGATCATCGAGAGTGCGGTCGAGGCCAGAACGGCACGACGCAGCGGGCGAGCGAAGGAACGCATGATGTGTCTCCCATGTGACGGGTGACCCCTCGTCACCCTTTGCGTTTTTTTGGGCCGGTCCTTGCCAAGCCGCGCCGCACCCAATAATGAAACATGAACCAAGTTTCAACTTGGAAGTTGTGAAGGCTATATTTTGCCCTCCGGTGATGCAAAAAGGCCACGCAAGGGGGCCGCCGGACTTTCGGGGCGGAGAGGGAAGGCACAAGATGAATCAGCCGCGATCATCGGCACCGCCGAGCGAAGCGGGCGCAGGCCCCGTCGATACTGCGGCGCCGGGCAATCCCGACAAGGCGCCGCGCACCGAACGCGGGCGGCGCACGCTGCGCAAGCTGCTCGACGCTGCGGCGATCGAATTCGGCGAGCGCGGGTTTCACGACGCATCGATCAGCGGCATCACGCGCCGCGCCGGAACCGCGCTGGGCAGTTTCTACACCTATTTCGATTCGAAAGAGGAAATTTTCCAGGCGCTCGTCCGCTATATGAGCGAGCAACTCCGCGACCATGTCACCCCGCTGGTGCAGGCGGCGCCCGACGAAATCGCCGCCGAACGCGTCGGCCTTGAATCCTTCCTGCGCTTCGTGCGCGAGCATAAGGAAATCTATCGCATCATCGACGAGGCCGAATTCGTCGATTATGCCAGCTATCGCCGCCACTATGAAACAACGGTCGAACGCATGCGCCAGCGCCTGGAAAATGGCGCAGCGCGCGGCGAAATCCGCGCCGATGCGGGCGAGGTCCATGCCTGGGCCATCGCCGGCATGAACGTCTTTCTGGGCATGCGCTACGGTCTGTGGGACGAAAGCGCCGACATCGCCGACGTCGCCCGGATCGCCAACGACATGCTGGCGAACGGGCTCAGGAGGAAGGATTGATGCGGACGGCGACGGCGATATTCGTAGAAAACGTTTATATTTCATAGCGTTGTGATTGACGGCTCGCGCCGATGTTCTGCCGTCTGGCACAGTTCGCCATAAAGGATCGTCATGACTTACGCGCAATCCGCCCGGATGACCTTCGCCAATATGCTGGGCACGCTCGATCACCTCGTCAGCAAAGCCATCGATGCCGGAATGACGGATGAGGTGCTCGCGGACAAATTGACTGATGACATGTTTCCGCTCGAACTGCAGTTCCGCGTTGCGCTCAATCAGGTGGTGTTGGCGCTCAATCAAGTCGGCGGACAGGCGCTACCGCTCGAAGAGGTGGCCTACAAGTCGCTCGCCGAGGTGCGCCAGCGAATTTCTGCGATTCGCTTGCTGGTCGAACAGACCGGCCCCGCCGAATGGGCCGACGCCGATGCCCTCGTCGATCTGACCTTGCCCAATGGCGTTCGTTTCCTGATGTCGGCGGAGGAAGACATCCGCGACTGGATCCTGCCGAACTTCTACTTTCATGTCACGATGGCCTATGCCTTGCTGCGCAATGCGGGTTTGCTCATCGGGAAGATGGATTTCATACTCCATATGGCGCGCCACAAGGCATCGACTGCGGAATAGAGCGAATGTTCCGGACTTCTTGACGCCGCGCCTTGCGACTCAGCCGCGCGAAATCAGGAAGATCGCATGTTCGGCGCGCCAGGTTGCGGCGGCGGCGCTGGTCGGCTTGTCGCCCGACAGATACCAGGCCGCCTCGACGCCGATCCCACGCGCGCGCACCAAGTCGCGAAAATCGGCGACAGTGACATGGTGGATGTTCGGCGTTTCATACCATGCAACGGGCAGCAGGCGCGTCACCGGCATCCGCCCGTTCCACAAGAGCGCGAGCCGCACGCGCCAATGCGCGAAATTGGGAAAGCTGACGAAGGCGCGCGGGGCGATGCGCAGCAGCTCGGCAATGACGCGGTCGGGGCGCTCGGTCGTCTGCAGTGTCTGCGACAGGATCGCATAGTCGAACGCATCGTCGGGATAGTCGGCAAGGTCGTGGTTTGCGTCGCCCTGGACCACCGATTGGCCGCGCGCGATCGCCGCGGTGACATTGGCCGCATCGATTTCGAGTCCGCGGGCATCGACGCCCTTGTCGCGGAGCGCCGCGATCAGGTCGCCGTCGCCGCAGCCGACGTCGAGGACGCGGGTGGCCGCGGGGACCGCGCCGGCGATGATCGCAAGGTCGGGACGCAGCGCCATGCTCAGCCGCCGTTCCGCAACGCACCGGCGACGAGGCGGTCGAGCGCCGGGACGTCGAGCAGGAAGCTGTCGTGGCCGAACGGTGCCGACAGTTCGACGAAGCTTGCCGCCGCGCCGACGCTTTGCAGCGCCTGGACGACGCGGCGCGATTCGCTGGTCGGATAGAGCCAGTCGGTATCGAAGCTGACGAGCGTGAAGCGCACGTCGCGCGCCTTGGCAAATGCGCCTGCGAGGCGCCCGTCATGCGGTTCGGCAAGGTCGAAATAGTCCATCGCGCGCGTGATGTAGAGATAGGCATTGGCATCGAAGCGGTCGGTAAAGGCCAGCCCCTGATGGCGCAGATAGGATTCGACCTGGAAATCGGCGTCGAAGCCGAAGCTCTTGGCATCGCGTGCCTGCAGCCGGCGGCCGAATTTTTCGGTCAGCCCGGCTTCGGACAAATAGGTGATGTGCGCCGCCATGCGCGCGACCGACAGCCCTTTGGTCGGGGCGCGGTCGCTGCCGTAATATTGGCCGTCCTGCCAGTCGGGATCGGCCATGATCGCCTGCCGCCCCACCTCGTGAAAGGCGATATTCTGTGCCGAATGGCGCGCGGCGCTTGCGATAACGACCGCCGACGCCAGCCGTTCGGGATAGGCCGCAGCCCAGCCGAGCGTCTGCATTCCGCCCATCGATCCGCCGATGACGGCATGCAGCCGCGCAATCCCCAGATGGTCGAGCAGCATAGCCTGCGCGCGCACCATGTCGGCGATAGTGATGACAGGAAAAGCCATGCCGAGTGGTGCGCCGGTGGCCGCATCGGGCGTCGCCGGACCGCTCGTCCCCATGCAGCTGCCGAGGACGTTGGCGCAGAGGACGAAATAGCGGTCGGTATCGACGGGCTTGCCGGGACCGACCATGCGCGCCCACCAGCCCGGCTTGCCCGTCGCCGGGTGGTCACTCGCGACATATTGGTCGCCGGTCAGTGCGTGGCAGACGAGCACCGCGTTCGACCGGTCGGCATCGAGCGTGCCATAGCTTTGATAGGCGATCGTCACCGACGGCAACGCCTGACCGCTGTCGAGCGGCAGGGGCCGGTCGATCGTCACGCTCTGGTGCCGGATCTGATGGAGGAGGCTCGCCATGCTTTCCGGGGCGCTAGGCCGGTGCGCGAAGGCTGTCAACGTACTGGACTCGGCGCGCACAGCCGCTAAACGGCGCCGCATGACCGGTGACAGCAAAACCCTCGCCCCCAAGCCGTGGATCAGCGGCATCGCTCCCTATGTGCCCGGCAAGTCGGCGGGCGCTGACGGCCGGCCGCTGATCAAGCTTTCGGCGAACGAAAATCCGCTCGGCACCGGCGACAAGGCGCGCGAAGCCTTCCGGGCGTCTCAGACGGCCGCCGACGCGCTCTCGCGCTATCCCGATCCGGGCGCCGACGTGCTGCGCGCGGCGATCGCGGCGAAGTTCGGGCTCGATCCGGCGCGCGTTATCTGCGGCAACGGGTCGGACGAACTGCTTCACCTCGCGGCGGGCGTCTATGCCGGCGAAGGCGACGAAATCCTGTATGTCCGCTACGGCTTTGCAGTCTATGAAATCGCGGCCCGGCGGGTCGGCGCGGTGCCGGTGGAAGCCGAGGACCGCGACTATGCGACCGATGTCGATGCGCTGCTCGCCGCGGTGACCGACAAGACCCGCGTCGTCTATCTCGCCAATCCGAACAATCCGACCGGAACGCTCGCAACGAAGGAAGAGGTTGCGCGCATCCACGCCGGCCTGCCCGGCGACGTGCTGTTCGTGATCGACCAGGCCTATGCCGAATATCTGGATGCCGATCAGGATGATGGCGGCCTCGAACTGGCGAAAAGCGCGCCCAATGTGTTCGTCACGCGCACTTTTTCGAAGATCCACGGGCTGGCGGCCGAGCGGATCGGCTGGGGCTATGCGAGCGCCGAGGTGATTTCGGCGCTGCACCGTATCCGCCTGCCCTTCAATGTCACGCGCGCCGGACAGGCGGCAGCGGTCGCGGCGCTGGCCGATGATGATTTCGTCGCGCGCAGCCGCGTGCATAATGCGAAATGGCGCGCCTGGCTGGCGGGCGAGATCGAAAGCCTGGGTAACCACGGGCTGCGTATCGTCCCGTCGGCGACCAATTTCCTGCTCGTGCTGTTCGAAGGCGCGATCAGTGCCGAGACGGTCTACAACCGGCTGATGGAGGCGGGCTATATCGTCCGCTGGCTGCCTGGACAGGGTATCCCGCAGGCGCTGCGCATGACGATCGGCACCGAAGACGAGACGCGCGGGCTCGCGGCGGCGATCCGCGCCGCGATCGCCGCGGGCTGACTGGCATGGCGCACGCGATCGGGCGGGTGGCGATCGTCGGGCTGGGCCTGATCGGCTCGTCGGTAGCGCGCGCGATCAAGGCGAAGCTTCCCGATGTGGCGGTGACCGGCCATGATGCCGATCCCGATGTCCGCGCCGAGGCGCGCGCACTCGGCTTCTGCGACGCGGTGAGCGACGATGCGGCGGTGGCGGTAGAGGGCGCCGATCTGGTGATTCTGGCGGTACCCGTCGGGCGCATGGCCGCCGCTGCCGCGGCGATCGCGCCGGGCCTGTCCGCGCATGCGATAATTTCGGACGTCGGGTCGTCGAAGGCGGGGGTCGGCGCCGCGCTGCGCGCCGCTCTGCCCGATCATGTCGTGGTGCCCGCCCACCCGGTCGCGGGGACCGAGAACAGCGGCCCGGCCGCGGGCTTTGCGACGCTGTTCGACCGACGCTGGTGCATCGTCACCCCGGCGCCGGACGCGCCCGCCGATGCGGTCGCCGCGGTGACGGGGCTGTGGCAGGCGCTCGGCGCGAAGGTCGAGACGATGGACGCGGCGCATCACGACATGGTGCTGGCGGTGACAAGCCATCTGCCGCACCTGATCGCCTATACGATCGTCGGCACCGCCAGCGAGCTCGAGGAAGTGACCGAGAGCGAGGTCATCAAATATTCGGCGGGCGGTTTTCGCGATTTCACGCGCATCGCGGCGAGCGACCCGGTGATGTGGCGCGACGTGTTCCTTGCCAACCGCGATGCAGTGCTCGCGACGCTGCAGCGCTTCAACGAGGATCTGACGGCGCTCCAGCAGGCGATCCGCCGCGGCGACGGCGACCGGCTCGAAGACTGGTTCACGCGGACGCGGGCGATCCGCCGTTCGATCATCGAGCAGGGTCAGGACGATGCGGCCCCCGATTTCGGGCGCAAACACTGACCGTCGCGCTCGCGAAGGCGGGGCGACGAACGTTATTGCTATTGCTCGGCCGGTTTTTCCAGCAGTGCTTCGGGCGGGTTGAGCGCGTTGATCGCGCGCCAGACGCGTTCTTCGGCTTCCTCGCGCGGCAGGCCGGCGGGGATGGTTTCGCCGATGCGATAGGTGATGCTTCCCGGCCATTTGATCCAGCGGTGCGGCGGATAGGCGATGCCGCTGTTGACGGCGACGGGGATCACGGGGACGCCCAGCATGCGATAGACGCCCGCGAAGCCCGACCGCAGCGGCGGCGCCTTGCCATGCGGCACGCGCGTGCCTTCGGCGAAAAGTACCAGCGGGCGACCGATTGCAAGCGCCGCCTTGGCCGCGTGCAGCATCGCGCGCATCGCCTTGCTGCCGCCGTCGCGGTCGACCGGAATCAGCCCGTAAAAGCGCGCAGCCTGTCCCCAGACGGGGATCGAGAATAATTCCTCCTTGGCGAAGACCGCGGGCCATTTGAACAGCATCGGCTGTTCGATCGTCTCGAACGCGCCCTCATGCTTGAAGACATAGAGGACGGGGATGTCGGGCATCTCGCCCTCGACGATCACGCGGTGCCCCAGGATGAAGCGGCAGATCAGCCGGTGGAACTTCGCCCAAGCGCGCACGAACCCGCGCGTCGCATGGTGCGAGATCGGCAGCGTGACGATCGCGCCGATCGAGCAGATGCTGCTCATCAGGACGAAGGCGATCCAGAACAGGATCGAACGCACGAGGGCGATCGGATAGCTCACAGTCCGAGCAGGCCGCCCGCCAGACCGGCCAGATATTTGTGATATTCGCGAAACAGCGTCGAAAAGCTCGGCTGGCTGCGCACCGCATCGGGAAGGATCGTCACCTTCTTGTCCATCGCGCGGCCGAGTTCATATTCGGCGCGGCGCATGTGCCAGTCGGTGGTGACGAGCCGGATGCTCTTGTAGTTGCGCCGCGCAACCCAGCTTGCGACCTCGGTCGCGTTCGAGCGTGTATCCTCGGCCTCAAAACCCAGCGCGACACAGCAATCGAACAGCTTTTGCGGCCGTTTATATTCGGCGGCGAGTTCCTTCGGCTTCACTTCGCGCGCGACGCCGCTGATCAGGAGCCGCTTGGCGCGTCCCGCCTCGAGCAGTTCCAGCCCGCGGTCGATCCGGCCGGGGCCGCCGGTCAGCACGACGATCGCGTCGGTCGTCTGGTCGCCCGCGGGCAGCGGCAAGAGCAGCGCGAACCACGCGAAGCCCAGCACCCAGGCCAGGAACAGGAGAGAGATCAGCCGTTTGATCATAATATCTTCTTGAGCGCGGCGAGCAGGGTCTGCCGCGCCGTCAGTGCCGCGAGCGCGATAGCCAATAGCGGCAGCGCCAGCAAGAGCGCCCAGCCGATCGGCCCAAGCGACGCGGTCGCGGCAAGTCCCGATGTCACGCGCGACCATTGCCAGCCGATCAGCAGCAGGATGGCGGCGGCCACCGCGGTACCGAGCGCGACACCATAAGCCGTATCGATCGTGATGCGGCGCTGGAACAGGCGGGCGATCTGCTGGTCGGTGGCGCCGATCAGGTGCAGCATCTCGATCGTCGCATAATGGGTGCCCAGCGCGGCACGTGCCGTCATGATGACCACCGCGGCGCTGGCGAGCGTCATCAGGATAACGAGACCGCCCGCGATCCAGGCGAGCGAGCGGATCAACCGCGCGACGGGGCCGAGCCAATCCGCATGCGGGATGACGCGCGCGCCGGGGGCCTCGCGGGCGACGAGCGCGCGCAGCTGGCCCATATGACCCGACCGATCCTCGCCGACGAAATCGACATCGACGAGCGCCGGCATCGGCAGCGAGCGCAGCACCGGATCGTCGCCGTCGGCGGTGC
This sequence comes from Sphingopyxis sp. GC21, assembly GCF_025727575.1. NCBI lineage: Bacteria > Pseudomonadati > Pseudomonadota > Alphaproteobacteria > Sphingomonadales > Sphingopyxidaceae > Sphingopyxis > Sphingopyxis sp. GC21. The sequence continues at coordinate 3,485,890 of NZ_CP095845.1, forward strand.
CGAACCATTGGCCGAGCGTCGCCTGCAGCTCGGCCGGATCGACCGCGCGCGCCGATCGCACGAAGGGTTGTGCAGCAGCCGCGCGGCGCAGTGCCGCCGCCTGCTCTGCGCGCAGCACGGGATTGGCGGTAATGATCTGCACCGTGACGCGCCCCGCGATTGCCTCGCCGATCGCATCCGCCGATCGCGCAAGGCCGACGCCGCCCGCGGCGGCCAGCAGGGTGAGCATCATCAGGATCGCGATGACCCACGGTGTCGGGCCCGACAGGCGGCGATCGGGAAGCAGGCGGCGATGCTGGACGGGAACGCGCGCGAAGATCATCGGCCTTCCATCCTAGGCGCGGTTCGGCGGATAGCGCAGCGCGCCGGTGGGATCGGACAGCCGCCCCTTTTCGAGCCGCATCATCTGGGCATTGTCGATGCGGCTGATCAGGTGGATGTCGTGGGTCGCGACGACGACCGTGGTGCCGAGGCGGTTGAGCGCCTCGAACAAGCCCAGCAGGCGCATCGCCATCTCGGGATCGACGTTACCCGTCGGTTCGTCGGCGACGAGCAGTTGCGGGCGGGCGATGACCGCGCGCGCGATCGCGACCCGCTGTTGCTCGCCGCCCGACAGCGTCGGCGGAAAGGCGTGCGCGCGTTCGCTCAGCCCGATCCAGCTCAGCATTTCGCCCACCGGGCCCGACAGATCCTCCTCGCTGACCCCGGCAATGCGCAGCGGCAGCGCGATATTGTCGCGCGCGCTCAAATGCGGGATCAGCCGGAAGTCCTGAAACACGACGCCGATGCGGCGGCGAAAGCCGGGCAGGCGCTGGCGCGGCATCGTCCCCAGATCCTCGCCGAACAGGCGCACGATGCCGCGGCTCGGCCGCTGCGCGAGGTAAAGCATCTTGAGCAGCGAGGTCTTGCCCGCGCCCGACGCGCCGGTCAGGAAATAGAAGCTGCCGGGCTGAAGGTTGAAACTGATGTCGGACAAAGTCTCGGCATCGGGCCCGTAGCGCAGGCCGACGCCGTCGAATTCGACCATTGCGCCGCCGGGTCGGCCGGGGCCGGTCGCCGTCATGACGCCACCATCGCGCGCCGCGATGCGCCTTGGTGCCGGTCGAAAAGGGGAGCCCCGCCGCTCATGTCGCTGCCTGTCGCACGGCTGTTTCGCGAGGACAAGCGCCAAGCGTCGGCTTTTCGACCGGCGCCCGCCATGCCTTGCCGGCACGCCCGGCGCACGCGGCGCTTGCAACACCGCGAATCAGCGTGTTTAGAGAGACGCCATGATCCTGTCCTGCCCGTCCTGCCATACGCGCTATGTCGTCCCCGACACGGCGATCGGACCCAATGGCCGAACGGTGCGCTGTGCCAGTTGCCGCCATAGCTGGTTCCAGGAACCCGCTGCAGCGGCTCCGGCGGCGCCCGCGCCTGCAGCGCCGCCGGCCCCGGAGCCGGTTTCGGCGCCCGAGGCCGCGCCTTCCGCCCCCTCGTCTGTATCCGCACCGCCCGCATTCGATCCCGCACCGGCCGCGCCGCCCGTGGTCGAGGAGTCCGCGCCGCCGCCGCCGCCGCAGGCCTTTGCGGTGCCCGAGGCCGAGCCGCGCGTCATTCCGGCCAGCGAGGCCGAGCCGCCGCTGCCCTTCCGCCGCGCCCGGCGCAATCCCGCCAAGCGCTGGACGATGATCGCCGCTGCCGCCGCGCTGCTGATGATCGGCGCGACCGGGGCGCTCTACTGGTTCGGCCTGCCGGGCTGGGCGCAGGGTCTGGGTATTCCGGGGATGACCGACGAGCCCGATCTGGTGATCGAGCTTCCGCCCAATCAGGATCACCGCGAACTGCCCGACGGCACTATCTATTTCGCGGCGAGTGGGGTCATCATCAACCCGACCGATCGCGAACAGCGCGTGCCGCCGATCCTCGCCGAACTGCGCGATGCGCAGGGGACGATCGTCTATAGCTGGACGATCAAGCCGCCGGTGCGGATGCTGCCGCCCAACGAAAAGGTCAATTTCAGCGAGGCGAAGCTCGATATTCCGCGCCGAGCGACGCAGTTGACCGTCAGCTGGGCGCTCCCGAAAGGCTGAGCCTCAGCTGCGCCGTCGTGACGTCACGGCGTCACAGGCTGACGGCGGCGGCAAGCGCCAGCAGAAAGCTGGTCAGCGTCGCGACGATGATCGGCGCGAAGCTGCGCCACCCCTGATCGAGCAACAGCGCAAGCCGTGCCTTCATCGCCGTCGCGACGATCGCGAGCAATAGCAGCGCCTGCGCCCCGGTCGCCGCCGCGCCCTGCACCGGCTTCGGAACTGCAACGATCGAATTGATCGCGGCGATCAGCAGAAAGCCGGTGATGAACCACGGCAGGCGCAGCGGGATCTTGCGCTTTCCGGCGGGCGCGTCGCCGGCGCGGCCCAGCCACATGGCGACGAGCATCAGCATCGGGGCGAGCAGCGCGACACGGGTCAGCTTGACGATCGTCGCGACCTCGCCCGCCTGCGGCGAAAAGGAAAAGCCGCCGCCGATCGCCTGCGCGACGTCGTGGATCGACGCACCGATCAGAAAGCCGGCCTGCGTGTCGGTCAGGCCGATTTCGGCGGCGAGAATGGGGTAGAGCGACATGGCCAGCGCGCTCGCGACCGTGATGCCGACCAGCGTCAGCGTGAAGCGCGCCTGGTCGACGCGCTTGTCGCCGATCAGCGAATAGAGCGCGAGCGCCGCCGACGCGCCGCAGATTGCGGTCGCGCCGCCCGCGAGCAGCGCGGCGTGACTGTCCTGCCGGAACAGCCGCGCGCTCGCGACGGTGATCAGGATGACTGCGAGCATGATGACGACGAGCAGCGCAAAGGGGAGCGGCCCCAGTTCGACGAGCTGTTCGGCGGTAATCCGGGCGCCGACGAGGACAATGCCGATCCGCAGCGCGGTCTGCGACATCAGGTCGAGCCCGGCGTGGGTGCGCTTGTCCTGCGACAGAAAACTCATCGCGAGGCCGATGAGCAGCCCCATCAGCACAAGCGGGGCGCCATAATGATCGGCGAGCCACGCAGCGGCGAGCGCCGCGATCGCGGTCGCAAAGGCGCCGGGAAAATAATCGTGCCAGCGCCGCGCGGCCGTGGGCGTTGTTTCGAGCTGCAGCTCGCCATAAAGATCGGCGGCCATCGGCCAGCCCTGGTTCGTATCCGCCATCACCGTCCCCGCACCGGCCGCCGCATCGCGGCCCCGACGCCGCTTCGCATATCCGCGCCGCGCGGTCGATAGACCATTGCTGGCAAGCGAAGCTCTTGCTAGAGGCCGCGCTCTACCGGCACCCGTAGCTCAGCTGGATAGAGCGCTGCCCTCCGAAGGCAGAGGTCACAGGTTCGAATCCTGTCGGGTGCGCCAGTTTTCTCCAAGACCATGACCTCGACGGGCGTCCGCGTCGGCGCGCTGGACGCCCGCGCATTTTTTGGTCATGCTGGGCGACATCGGCCAAATGGGAGAGCGATGATGAAATTCCGGGGCATGACGGCAATCGCGCTGGGTGTCGGGCTGCTCTTGGCAACCGCGCCGCTGCAGGGCTTCGCGGCGCTCAAGCCCGGCGTGAAGGCGCCCGATTTCACGCTGGATGCGGCACAGGGCGGGAAGCCTTTCAGCCTGTCGCTGAAACAGGCGTTGAAGCAGGGTCCGGTCGTCCTCTATTTCTTTCCCGCGGCTTTCACGCCCGGCTGCACGATCGAGGCGCATCTTTTTGCCGAATCGACCGACGATTTCAAAAAGTTGGGCGCACGCGTCATCGGCGTCACCGCGGGCAATATCGACCGCGTCGCCGAATTTTCGCGGTCGGAATGCCGCGACAAATTTGCCGTGGCGGCCGATCCGGGCGCGAAGGTCGCCGCCAAATATGACACGACGATGCGCACGGCGGACAACCGGATTCTCTCCGAACGTACATCCTATGTGATCGCGCCGAACGGGACGATCCTGCTCAGCTACACCGACAGCAAGCCGCAGGCGCATATCGAGAAGACAATCGCGGCGGTGCGGGCATGGAAGGCGCGGAAACGCTGATCGCCGCCGCGTGCCCGCGCGATCCACAAGAGATATGTTGACGACAGCGCGGTCATCGTGGCACTCGGACGCCGCATCGCGAGGGCAACTGCAAAACGCGCTTTAAAACAGCACGGCAGGCAGGGGCCAAGTCGTTGAAATGCGGGTGTAGCTCAATGGTAGAGCAGAAGCTTCCCAAGCTTACGACGAGGGTTCGATTCCCTTCACCGCTCCAGCCCTGCCGTAAGAGGCCCGGCGCAGGCCTCCCGCTTCCGACATTCAGGATTTTCTTGTGACGGCAAAGCGCACCATTCCGTTCATTGTGGCGACCATCTTCATCGATGCGATCGGATTCGGCATCATCATGCCGGTGCTGCCGCAGCTCGTGATGGAGGTGGGGCGCATCGACCTCGCGCATGCGATCGAGGTCGGGGCGTGGATCGGACTCGTCATGGCGGTGGCGACCTTCCTCGCTTCGCCGGTGCTCGGCAATCTGTCGGACCGGTTCGGGCCGCGGCGCGTGCTGCTGCTGTCACTTGCCGGGCTTGCCGCCGACTATGCCTTGCTGACAATCGTCGACACGCTGCCCTGGCTATTCGTCGCGCGCGCGCTGTCGGGGATTTTCGGGGGTAGCTATGCCGCCGCGATGGCGGCGATCGCCGATGTCACGCGGCCGCAGGAGCGCGCGCGCAACTTCGGTTTCGTCGGCGCCGCCTTCGGGGTCGGCTTCGTCGTCGGCCCTGCGATCGGCGGCTTTCTGGGCGAGTTGTCGCCGCGCGCGCCCTTTGTGGCGGCGGCGCTGCTCGCGGCGGCGAACATGATCTACGGTGCCTTCATCTTTCCAGAGACGCTGGCCCCCGACAAGCGGCGCGGCTTCGACTGGCGCCGCGCCAATCCGCTCGGCGCGGTTCGAGCGATGCGCGCGCTTCCGGGCATGAGCGGCGCGGCGGCGGTGCTGCTGCTGTGGCAGATCGCCAGCCTCGTCTATCCGATGACGTGGAGCTTTTACTGCACCGCGCAGCTCGGCTGGACGCCGGGGATGATCGGCGCGAGCCTTGCCGCGGTCGGCGTTGCCATCGCGCTCGGGCAAAGCTTCGTCGTCGGGCCGATGGTCGCGCGTTTCGGCGAACGCGATGCGGCGACGATCGGCATCGCCGTCGCGGTCGCGGTGTTCGTCGGCTATGCGTTCGTCACAACGACCTGGGGCGCCTTCCTGTTGATCGTGCCGATCATGTTCCAGGCGCCGGTGCAGCCATCGCTGAGCGCGATCTTGTCGCGCCGCGCCGATGCCGGCGCGCAGGGCGAGGTGCAGGGGATTTCGGCGATGGCGATGGGGCTGGGGCAGATCGTCGCGCCCCTGCTGCTCACCGGCACCATGGCCTGGTTCACGGGCGCGAACGCGCCGGTGCATTTCCCCGGCGCCGCCTTTCTGGTGGCGGCGCTGTTCGGATTGTTCGCGATCGCGATGCTGCGCCGCCTGCCCCGCGCGACGCGGACGAGCGACGCCGACGCGGCCGATCAGATGCCGCCGTCGGTCACCGTATAGCCCGCCGCCTCGAGCGCCGTGCGCACGGCGGCAACGCAGGCGGCGACCCGTTCCGCGTCGGTCGAGCGAAAGACGAAATTGGCGCCGACGCGGCCGTCGCGAAAGAAGGGATAGCTGCCGATCGCGACGCCGGGATGATCCTTTTCGCCCGCGCGAAGCAGGTCGGCGACCTCGCTTTCGGGTGCCCATGCGCCGATCGTGTGCGCGACGAGCGGCGCCCCGCCTTCCAGCGCTCCGGTCAGCGCATCGAGCATGCCCGCGGTGATGTGCGGCACACCCGCCATCACGAACAGATTGCCGATGCGGATGCCGGGCGCGCCCGACATGCGGTTGGGGATCAGCTCGGCGCCCTCGGGGGTGCGCGCCATGCGCAGCCGCGCCTCGGTCAGTTCGCCGCCGCGCGCCGTGTAATAGCGTTCGAGAATCGCGCGCGCATCGGGGTGGACGATGACCCCGACGCCGAGCGCTCTCGCCACCGCATCGACGGTGATGTCGTCGTGGGTCGGGCCGATGCCGCCGGTGGTGAAGACATAGTCGTAACGCGCGCGCAGCGCGTTCAGCGCCGCGACGATCTCGTCCTCGACGTCGGGAACGATGCGCACTTCGCGCAGGCGAATCCCCTGCACGTCGAGCCAGGTCGCGATTTGCGCGACATTCTTGTCCTGCGTGCGGCCCGAGAGAATCTCGTCCCCGATCACCAGCACGGCGGCGGTCCAGATGCGTTCGTCGCTCATCCTCTTGCCTTACCGCGCCCGCATGACAAAACAAGGCTTCTGGATCGCAGACGATGTTCCTGATATGTTCTTTGCGACTCGCAGCAAGGGAGAGCAACCGTGGCCGACGATCTGATTTTCTATACCAACCCCATGTCGCGCGGACAGATCGTCCGCTGGATGCTCGAAGAGGTCGGTGCGCCCTATCAGACGCAAATCCTGGGCTATGACGACAGCATGAAGGGCGCCGACTATCTGGCGATCAACCCGATGGGCAAGGTGCCCGCGATCGTCCACCGGGGCAAGGTCGTCACCGAATGCGCCGCGATCTGCGCCTATCTCGCCGATGCTTTTCCCGATGCGGGGCTCGCGCCGCCGCTGGAGGCGCGCGCCGACTATTACCGCTGGCTGTTCTTTGCCGCCGGGCCGCTCGAAACCGCGGTGACTAACACCCACGCCGGCTGGGTGCCGAGCGCCGAGCAGCAGCGAATGGTGGGATACGGCTCGTTCGAAAAGGCGCTCGACGCGCTCGAAACGGCGGTGGCGGGCAAGGCCTTCGTTGCGGAGGGGCGCTTCAGCGCCGCCGACGTCTATGTCGGCAGCCAGCTCGACTGGGGTCTGCAATTCGGGACGATCCCGACGCGCCCCGCCTTCGAAGCCTATGTCGCGCCGCTGCGCGAGCGCGCGGGATACCGGCGGGCCAAGGAAATCGACAACGGGCTGATCGCCGAGATGCAGGCGGCGAGCCCGGCCTGACGGCATCCGGCCCCAGGGTTGTGGGCCTAGAAAATTCCTGCCGTCAGCCCTTCCGCCAGCGCCGCGCCCAGATCGCGCGCTTCGGCGAGACGGTCCGCCGCAATCGTCTTGGGGGCGAGGATCGCCTCGGGCGTCTGGGCATCGGTGTTGACGATGACCGGGTCGGCGACACGCCGCAGGCGCCAGCCGGTCGCGATGCGATCGAGCTGGCGCTGGGCGTTTTCGCCGTCGGAGCCGGCGCAGATGATCGTCGCATAGGGGCGTCCCTCGATCCGGCCGAGACAGGGATAGTAGCAGCGGTCGAACATCTCCTTCATTGCGCCCGACAGCGCCGCGAGATTTTCGGGGCCGACGAACAGATAGCCCGCCGCCGCTTTAATCATCTCTGGCGTCACATCGTCCGCCGCGACGCGGCGCGCTGCGTCGCCGGCACCTGCCGCCGCCGCCTCGGCGAGCGCGGCGCTGCCGCCGGTGCGGCTGTGCCAAATGATAAGCAATTTGCATTTCATCGCCGCAAGATCCTTTAGCATCGCGCGAAGCCCGCACCGCCGGGCGGCCGCTTGCCAAGCCATGCCACAAGGCGCAAGCAGGACCAAAAGGGGAGGATGCGATGAAGCGTGCGATCTGTCTGATTCCGATCATGCTGTGGGCGAGCGGCGCGGCCGCGCAGGATGCGGCCAGCGAGGCGACCCGCGCCGCGCAGGCCGAACTCGCGCAGCGCCTGCCGCTCGACGACCCGCGCGACGAGGCGAATGTGCTGCGCGGCAAGATCGCCGAGATTCCCGACGGCGTCATCAGGGGCAAGGATGGCCGGATCGTCTGGGATCGCCGACCCTATGACTTTCTGAACAGGGCGAAGGCCCCCGACACGGTCAACCCGTCGCTGTGGCGGCAGGCGCGGCTCAATGCGGTGCACGGGCTGTTCGAGGTTGTGCCGGACAAGATCTGGCAATTGCGCGGCTATGACCTGTCGGTGATGACGATCATTCGTGGCAAGACCGGGTGGATCGTGGTCGATCCCCTGCTGTCCGAGGAAACCGCAGCGGCGGGGTGGAAGCTGTTCGCCGACACGGTCGAGGCAAAGACGGGCGTGCTGCCGATCCGCGCCGTCATCTTCAGCCACAGCCACAGCGATCATTTCGGCGGCGTTGGCGGCATTGTGACCCCCGAACAGGTGAAGAAGGACAAGATCCGCATCATCGCACCGCACGGCTTTTCCGAAGAGGCGACGTCGGAAAATGTCCTTGCCGGCCCGGCGATGGGGCGCCGCGCGCTCTATATGTTCGGGGCGATCCTCGCGCCCGGGCCGACGGGACAGGTCGATACCGGGCTCGGCCCCAAGCTTTCGTCTGGGACGATCGGCTATATGGAGCCGACCGAAACCGTGTCCGCGCGCGGGACGACGCTGACCATCGACGGCCTCCTTTTCGACTTCATGGACGCCGGCGGCACCGAGGCGCCAGCCGAGTTCGTCTTTTACATCCCCGCCTACAAGGCGCTCCACACGACCGAGGTGGTGACCCACAATCTGCACAATGTGCTGACGATGCGCGGCGCGCAGGTCCGCGACGCGCTGCGCTGGTCGAAGGTGATCGACGCGATGCTGCTCAAATGGGGCGGCAGCGCCGAGGTTGCGATGGGATCGCACCATTGGCCGACATGGGGCGCGGGCGAGGTCCGCACGCTGCTCACGAACCAGCGCGACGCCTATCGCTACGTCCACGATCGTACCCTGTTTCTCGCCAACCGGGGCGCGACGCTGCATGAGCTGGCCGACCAGACCCCCGAAGCGGCGGTGCAGGGAAGCGATTTTTCGACGCGCGGCTATTATGGCACCCTCAATCACGACATGAAGGCGACCTATCAGCGCTATTTCGGCTGGTGGGACGGCAATCCGGCCAATTTCAACCCACTGCCGCCCGAAGAGAGCGCGCCCAAATATGTCGCACTTGCGGGCGGCCCCGACAAGCTGCTCGCAGCGGGCAAGGACGCCATCGCCAAGGGCGATTATCGCTGGGCGGCCGAAATGCTGAACAAGCTCGTCTTCGCGGCGCCCGACAATCAGGCGGCGCGCGCGGCGCTCGCCTCGGCCTATGACCAGCTGGGTTATCAGGCCGAATCGGGGGCGTGGCGCAACTATTATCTCGCCGCCGCCGCAACGCTGCGCGGCAATGCGGTCGCTGGCGGCACCAGCAACGGCCAGAGCCGGTCGTTCATCAGCGCGATCCCGACCGCGGTCTTCTTCGATTCGCTTGCTACCCGCTTCGACGCGGTGAAGGGCGCGGCGCAGAAGGGCGTGTTCCAGTTCGTGATGCCCGACAGCAAGGAAAGCGTCGCGGTCGTCGTCGAGGGCGGGGTCGAATTCCCGCGCTATGGCGTCACCGACGCCGCGCCGACCGCGACGATCACGCTCGATCGCAGCACGCTCGACGATGTGATGCTCGGCCAGGCGCAGTTTCCGGCGCTCATGCAATCGGGCGCGATCCGCATCGAGGGCGACCGCATGGCCTTTCTGTCGTGGTTCGCGATGCACCCGCCCGCCGACCCGCGCTTCAATATTGTTGTGCCATAGGGGGCGCTGCGCTTAACGAAGGGCAATGACCGATACCGACGCCGCGCCGCCCATCGACCCTTTCGCACCCGATGCGCTCAACGCGGTGGAGGGGCTCGACCCGGTCGATCCCGCCTATCGCCACGTTCTGCGTATCGCCGCGGCGCTCAACGCCGTCCCGCTGGCGATCGGCGCGAGCGTCGCCGACGCGCTGCTGATCCGCAGCATTGGCGGCCCGTTCGGCCTGCTCACCGCGCTGGCCTGGCTGATCGCGCTCCTCGTCATCGTCATGCTGCCGTCGCGCCGGATGCAGCGGTGGGGCTATCACATCGGCACGGGGCAATTGCGCGTCGCGCGCGGCTGGATGTTCCGCACCGACACCATCGTCCCCTTCGTGCGCGTCCAGCACATCGACGTCGGGCAGGGGCCGATCGAGCGATGGTTCGGCCTGTCGCACCTTGTCGTCCATACCTCGGGGACGCACAACAGCACGGTGACGCTGCCTGGCCTGCGGTCCGATCTCGCCGCCGCGATGCGCGAGACGATCCGCCACCACATCCAGACCGACTTCGCATGAGCGAGGGCGAACCTGCCGCGGCGCCCGCGCGGGCGGCCGATGTCGAACCCGACTGGCAGCGCCTGCACCCGGCGACGCTGGCGCTGGCGATCGTCAAGCTCGGCCCGCGTTCGCTCAATTTTCTGCCCGCGCTGGCGGCGATCGGCTTTGCGGGCAAATGGGCCTATGTCGTTCCCGCGCTGCTCGCCTTTCTGCTGTTGTCGCTGCTCGTCGCGATCGCTGCCTGGCTGCGCTTCCGCTATGCCGTGACCGATGATGCGGTGGTGATCGAAAGCGGCGTGTTCGCGCACCAGCACCGCACCATCCCCTTCGACCGCATCCAGGACGTCAGCATCGAACAGGGGCTGATCGCGCGCGCGCTGGGCATCGCCAAGGTCGATTTCGAAACCGGCGCGGGCGGCGGCAAGGAAGGCGACGGCGATCTCGATGCCATCGGGTTCGACGAAGCGCAGGCGCTGCGCGGCGCGATCCGCGCCTGGCGCAGCGATGCCGCCGACATACAGGTTGCCGATCCCTCGGGCGTCGCAATCGAAGGCGGCTGCGATGCCGCGGAGGACCGGCTGCTCTTCGCAATGGATCCGCGCCGGCTGCTCGTCGCGGGCCTGTTCAACTTCTCGCTCGCCGCGCTCGCGGTTGTCGGCGCGTCGATGCAGCTGTTTGACAATCTGCTGCCGTTCGATTTCAACGTCTTCAACCCCGTCGACTGGGTCGATCTGGCCGAAGGCTATGGCCTCGACAATTGGGTGCTCGCGCATCGCTGGGTCGCCGGTATCGGCGCGCTCCTGTCGCTGCTCGTCATCGGCTTTGCGAGCGGGATCGCGATGATGGTCTTCGCCAACTGGGGCTTTCGTCTCGTGCGCGAACCGCGTGCGCTGCGCCGCACGCGTGGGCTGACGACGCGCACCGACGTGGCGATGCCGGTCAAGCGCGTGCAGGCGGCGATCCTTGTCACCGGCTGGCTGCGACAGCGCTTCGGCTGGCACGAACTGCGCCTGCAAAGCCTGGCGAGCGACGGTGCGAAGGAACCCGACCATCAGGTCGTCCCCTTCGGCCGACTCGCCGAAATCGACCGGGTGCTCGCCGAGGTTGCGATGCCGCGCCCCGGCCCCGGCGAGACGTGGCAACACAGCCACCGCATCATCGCCATCGGTCCGGTGATCGGCGCGGTCGCGGCGGCGACCGGCGGAACCATCGCGCTGATTCTGGGCAATGCGGTCGGCTGGCTCGGCCTGATCGCTGCTCCCCTGCTCGCGGCCGGGGCGCTGTTCGCGACGCGCTTTCATCTGTGGACCGACCTTGGCGAGATGGTGGTGATTCGCCGCGGCTGGTGGAAGCCGAAGACGACGCTGCTGCCGCACGCGTCGGTGCAGAGCGTCGATATCAAGACCGATTTCCTCCTCCGCCCGCTCGGCCTTGCAACCCTCGTTTTCGGCGTGCCCGGCGGCAGCGCGCTCGGCGCGCATGAAATCCCCGCCATCCCGCTCGCCGCCGCGCGGGATTTACGCGCACGCATCCTCCAGGCAGGAACGGCGGCATGACTACGGCCGCCCTCGGTATCACTCGCTCGATCCTCGGCCAGCCGTGGCATTGGCGCCGCACCAGCGCCGAAATGGGCGGCGAAAGCCTTGCACCCGACGATCTCGTCACCCAATTGCTGCTCGCGCGCGGCGTCGCGCGCGACGACCTCGACCGCCAGCGCGTTCCGACCCTGCGCGGTTTCATGCCCGACCCCTCGCTGTTCCGCGACATGGATGCCGCCGCGGCGCGGCTCGCCGATGCGGTCGAGGCGCGCGAGGGGGTAACCATCTTCGGCGATTATGACGTCGATGGCGCGACATCGGCGGCGCTGCTCGTCCGCCTGCTTCGCGCGCTCGATGTGCCGGTGGGCGCTTATATCCCCGACCGGCTGATGGAAGGCTATGGCCCCTCGGGTGCCGCGCTGGTGCGCATCGGCGCGGCGGGGTCGCGGCTCGTCGTCACCGTCGATTGCGGTGCGCAGGCGTTCGACGCGATCGCCGAGGCGAAGGCCGCGGGGGTCGAGGTGATCGTCGTCGACCATCACCAATGCGCGACCACGCTGCCGCAGGCTTTTGCCGTGGTGAATCCCAACCGCCTCGACGAAGCGCCCGATGCGGCCGCGCACGGCAATCTTGCCGCGGTCGGCGTCGCCTTCCTGCTCGGCGCGGCGCTGCTCCGTACGCTGCGCGCGCGCGGTTTCTTCGGCAGCCGCCCCGAACCGCAGCTGATCGAGCTGCTCGACCTCGTCGCGCTCGGCACCGTCGCTGATGTCGCGCGGCTCACCGGTTTCAACCGTGCGCTCGTCACGCAGGGGCTGAAGGTGATGGCGCGGCGCGGCAATATCGGCATGGCGGCGCTGATGGACGCGGCGCGGCTGACCAAGCCCCCGACGGCGAGCGACATGGGCTTTGCGTTGGGGCCGCGCATCAACGCCGGCGGGCGCGTCGGCAAATCCGACCTCGGCGTCCGGCTGCTGACCACCGGCGACCCGCAGGAAGCCGCGGACATCGCGCAGGAGCTGTGCCGGCTCAACGAGGAGCGCCGCGCGATCGAGGCGGCGGTGCTCGACGCCGCGATCGAGGCGAGCGGCGCGACCGCCAACGCGCCGGTGGCGATCGTCGCGGGCGACGGCTGGCATCCCGGCGTCATCGGTATCGTCGCGGGGCGGCTCAAGGAGAAGCTGCACCGCCCGGCGATCGTCATCGCGTTCGACGAGGATGGCGTCGGCAAGGGATCGGGGCGCTCGATCTCGGGCGTCGATCTGGGCGCCGCTATTCTGGCCGCCAAGGAGACGGGGCTGCTCGTCGCGGGCGGCGGACATGCGATGGCCGCGGGGCTGACGGTCGAGCGCGCGCGGGTCGATGCGCTCGGCGCCTTTCTGAACGAGCGGCTGGCCGCCGATGTCGAGCGGGCGAGCGGCGACAGGTCGCTGCTGATTGACGCGGTGCTCGCGCCGCGCGGGATCAATCCCTTGTGGTGCGAAGCGATCGAGAGCGCCGGTCCCTACGGCGCCGGCTGGCCCGCGCCGCGCGTTGCCACGGGGCCGGTGCGAATCGTCGAATCGGGGGTAGTCGGCACTGACCATCTGCGGCTGATCGTCGCCGGCGACGATGGTGCGCGGTTCAAGGCGATCGCTTTTCGCAGCGCCCAAACCGAACTGGGCCAGACGCTGCTCCATGCGCGCGGTGTGCGCAAGCTGTGGCTGGCGGGGCGCGCAAAGCGCGACGATTGGGGCAGCCGCCCTGCCGCTGAACTCCATCTCGAGGACGCCGCCTGGGCAGAATGAAACCGCGCGGCGCAATATTTTTGCGCACGCGCCGCCACCACGGCTTGACCGCACCGACGGGCCCGTCTAAGGCGCCGCTTCACCGAACGACGGCCCCTTCGTCTAGCGGTCTAGGACGTCGCCCTTTCACGGCGAAAACACGGGTTCGAGTCCCGTAGGGGTCACCAAATCGCCGGAAAGGCGCAGAAGTCTCGGTTTTCTGTTCGTTAGTGACTCGGTGGGTACACCAAATGAGTACACAAAGGACGAACGATCATGAATCCGAAGGGACTCTGGCGCGATCCACGCAGCGGCATTTTTTATCTTCGCCGCCGTATCCCGCTGCCGTTGCAAAGCGCCTTCGCTTGCGGCCAACTTTACAAGGTAAGCCTCGGCACCGCCGATCAGCGCCATGCCGAACGCAAGCTGGCGATTGCCAATGGTGAATATGAGCAGAAGTGCGAACAATTTCGCGACGCGCTCGCAAACGACGCTCCAAGATCCTTCACTTCCGACGAGGCGCGTGTCTTGGTTGACCGCCTCCTCACCGCCAGGTCCACTACCGGGTTTGCGAGCGGCGGTATGGATGTCGCCTTCTTGCTCAAGGAGCTCGACGACGCCGTCGCGGACCAATCGGGAGACCATCGGGCCACCGCACAAGACATGAGTCCAACCGAATGGATCGCTTATCGCAAGAGGTTGGCGGGAAGCGACGCCGACGATGAGTTTTCTCCCGAAACACTCGCTCGGATCGAGGCTCACCATGCTTCGGTCCATCGCGACCTTGGCGATCTGTGGTTCAGTTTTCAGAAACGGGTACCGCACCGCCGTTGGCGCCCCCTGCTCAGCTTCGCCGTCGCGAAAATAAAGCGTGAACTAAAACTACCCGAGGAGGCGAATCGCGGGATCGACGAACCGCTCGCCGATGCACTGGCCGATGCGCTGGGTTCGCCGCAAGTCCGCGAACAAGTTCCCGTACTCCCCTCGGCCCGGCGCCGCGCAAATTCGAGCCGGCTCCAACCGGACATGAAGCTCGACGCCCTCGAGGCGAAGTGGATCGCGGCGCGCAAGCCGACGCCGAAGGCGCAGGCCGCGACGAAAACGGCCGTACGCTATTTCAAAAGCTATATCGGCGATGTCGGCATCGGCGAAATCACGCCCAACGATCTGTTCGAATTTCGTGACGCGATAGCGGTGCTGCCAAAAAGTATGCCGCGAGTGCATCGCATGATGGAGTTTGTCGACATTCATGCGCTCTATGCGGACAGATCGGGCGTAGACCGCATATCCCCGCAATCGATCAAAAAATATCTCGGCGCGGTCCAAGCCCTCCTCGGGTTCGCTTTCCAGGAGCGCTTCATCCCTGCGAACACCGGCGCCGGTATCAAAGTCGAAGGATACACAAAAAAGAGCACGCGGCGCCCATTTACCAAGGACGAACTCGCTCAGCTATTTGCGGCCAAGCTGTTCACTGCGGCTTGGTCTCACCCTCTGAGCAAGTCAAAGGTCTCCGATTCGACGCTGCGCTGGTTGTTCCTGCTCGGGCTTTGCACGGGCGCTCGAATTGAGGAACTTGGTCAGATATTGCTCGCGGACATCAAGTCCGAGCAAGGGATCCCTTATATCGACGTCACGGACTACGTCATGGACGAGATTGACGAGCGCAAACGGGTGAAGACCGACGGTTCTATTCGCGTGATACCGCTCCATCCCAAACTGATAGCGCTCGGATTTCTCGACTACGTCCAACGGATGCGGTCAAGCGGAGCAGTACGGCTTTTTCCTGACCTCGAGGCCGATTCACTGGGCGTAAAGACCAAGGAGGCGAGCCGCCGCGCCAACCGCCTGATCGACAATGCCGTCGGCGACGACCCCCGCCTCGTGTTTTATAGTTTCCGACACAGCTTCAAGGATCTCTGCCGCGACGCCAACATTCCCAAGGACGTGCACGACCAGCTTATGGGGCATTCGCCCGCAGATGTTGGCGGAGGCTACGGTTTGGGACGGGCGATCGGCAATCTTGCAGCCCATCTAAAGCGAGTTCGGTTTCTTTTCATCGATTGGGATCCGATTAATGTTGCTGCCAAATAAGCGAACCGCTGCCCGGCTGCTATTCGGCCTGAGCTGGCCGTTGCACGAACCGCTCCGCGGATTGGTGCTAGCCTCGATGTAAAGCGGCCGAGCGAGCGCCGCACCTGATTGAACGTGGGCTGCCGCAGGTGGACCCTCTCGACTCCTTCACCTGAGGAGTCGAACGATGAACGAGCTTATCCAGATTGGCCCGATCAGCCCGCTGCGCCAGCGCCTGATCGACGACATGACCATGCGCCGCTTCTCGAAGGAGACGCAGCGTAATTATCTTCGCGATGTGGGGCGGTTCGCGACCTGGCTCGGACGCTCGCCACACACCGCAGGCGCCGAGGACATTCGGCGGTTCCAGATCGAGCAGCAGCAGGCGGGCGTCCCGGCGCCGACCATGAACAGCATCGTCGGCGCGCTGAGGTTCTTCTTCACGCACACGCTCGACCGCCCCGACCTCGCGCGCAAGCTCGTCCGCACCAGGCAGGTACGCAAGATCCCGGTCGTGCTGACGATGGCCGAGGTAAAGCGCCTGCTCGATGCGACCCGCAGCCTCAAGCACCAGGCTGCGCTGTCGGTCGCCTATGGCGCGGGCCTACGCGTCGCCGAGGTGTCGGCGCTCAAGGTCAGCGATATCGACAGCAAGCGCATGCTGCTTCGGATCGAGCGCGGCAAAGGCGGGCGCTACCGCAACGCCATGCTTCCCGAAGGCCTGCTCCTGCTCCTGCGCGACTGGTGGCGCGCTGGGCGGCAACAGGGCATCCTTGTCCCCGACGGCTGGCTCTTTCCCGGACAGAGCGCCGCGGCGCCGATCAGCACGCGGCAGCTCTACCGCGTCGTCGTCGAAGCCGCGGAGGCGGCGGACATCGACAAGCGCGTCGGACCGCATACCCTGCGCCACAGCTTCGCCACCCACCTGCTTGAGGACGGTGTCGATATCCGCGTCATCCAGGCGCTGCTCGGTCACGCCAAGCTGGGCACCACCGCCTTTTACACCCAGGTGGCGACCAAGACGGTGCGGTCGATCGTCAGTCCGCTCGACAGGCTCGCGCTCGCATCGCCCAGCGAGGAAGCGCCCGACGGCTGAGGCCGATGCGCGCCTCACTCGAGGTCGCCGACGTCTTCCGCGCTGCCGGGCCAACCTACCGCGCCGCCCATGCCGGGCATCTCAGCCTGCACCAGCTCAAGATCATGTCGGCGATCGAGCATTGCCGCACCGCCGCGCTCGGTGGTCATGTCGAGGCCTGTACCGACTGCGGGCACTGGCGGATCGCCTATAACAGCTGCCGCAACCGGCACTGCCCCAGGTGCCAGGGCGCCGCCGCGCGCAGCTGGCTCGAAGCGCGCGAGGCCGACCTGCTCCCGGTCGGTTACTTCCATGTCGTGTTCACCCTGCCTGCCGAGGTCGCCGCCATCGCCTTCCACAACAAGGCGCTGGTCTACGATCTGCTGTTCAAGGCCGCCGCCGATACGATGCTGACCATCGCCGCCGACCCGAAGCACCTCGGCGCCCGGATCGGCATCACCGCCGTCCTCCACACCTGGGGCTCGGCGCTGACCCACCATCCCCACATCCACATGATCGTACCCGGCGGCGGCCTATCGCGCGATGGAACGCGCTGGATATCGGCACGCCCCGCCTTCCTGCTCCCGGTTCGCGTGCTCGGCGCGCTCTTCCGCCGGCTTTTCCTCACCCGGCTGCGCGCCCTCCATGACCGCGGGCAGCTCGCCTTCTTCGGCACCATGTCGCAGCTTGCCGAGCGGCGCGCGTTCCTGCGGCACCTCTCACCCGTCAGGAAGAAGCGCTGGGTCGTCTACGCCAAGCCGCCGTTCGCTGGCCCTGAGGCGGTGCTCGCTTATCTCTCCCGCTACACCCACCGGGTCGCCATATCGAACAGTCGGCTCCTCCGGTTCGACGAGGAAGGCGTCACCTTCCGCTACAAGGATTACCGCAAGGCCGGCGCCGGACGGCAGCAGGTCATGACCCTCGCCGCCGACGAGTTCATCCGCCGCTTTCTTCTCCACGCCCTGCCGCGCGGGTTCCACCGCATCCGCCACTATGGCCTTCTCGCCAGCGCACACCGCAAGGATCATCTCGAACGCGCCCGCCGCCTGCTCGATGTCGCACCTCCGCCGACCGACGAGCCCGTCGTCGATGCAGGGCCCGGGCCAACCTGCCCGTGCTGCGGCGGTACCATGATCATCATCGAGGTCTTCGAGCGCCGCTACCAGCCCCGCGCGCCGCCCCAGCTTGCGGTCTCATCCGGGGCACCTGCGCCGTGACCCGGCACGGCCTGGCACCGACACGATCCAGCGCACACCCGCGCCTGGAAGCGGACCCGCTCAAGCCGACGCTGCCCAAAAGCAGACATCACACCACCAAAATCAGCCCGTCTGCTTTTGCATGTCCGCTTTTGCGACCCATATCCAGACGGTCCGATATCGCGCACGTCTGCTTTTGGGCAGCGCCTGGCTATCCCAACATCAGCGCAAAACAGCTTTCCCCATAGCTCGCACCATGACCACCGCGGTTCGGGCATCGAAGACTTTCCGACGCCTGGCGGCGTCCGAAACTCTCAACGGCAGCAGAAAGGCCGCTTGCGATTAGCGTGGGTGGGAAAGCAGCCGTTCATGGTTAAAGAGAAACGATACGACATTTTTACTCGCGTGAGATTTTTGCTGCTGCCCTAAAGATGCCGAGGGCCCCACAATGCCAAAAAACTACCGCTTCGAGCTGGGTGGTCCGCAGCTTGATGCGGTGGTCGGCATAGAAGCGGGCGCAATTACCCTCTTCCGGCGGCCGTCTATGCCGCCACAATCCCACGCATCATCGAATCTCCTTAGAACGCGGCGCTATTGGTGCCCTCGTCCCTAACCCCGCCTTTACCTGCCAAGTTGTGCACACCGCGCGACGAACGCGCCAGTCTATGGCGCTTTGATGCTATCGGGCCGCGCGGCCAGAGCCTAGCGTCTTCGTCAGGGTTTGCCAAAAAGATCATGCTGCATGGTGCCGTCCCGCCGCCAAGTCGCGCGGGCTTAGTGCACTGGCGCGCCTGCCAAAGTCCCAACCGCTCATACTGCCCGCAGGACCTTTCTGTGGGGGAAGGAGAAGTCATGCCCACGCATCACGGACTCAAAAATTTCACCGGCCTCCATTATTTGTGCACTCACAGCGTCAACCGCAGTGACCGGTTCGGCCGCATGTTCCCCCACGCCCCGCCGCTCTATATCGACCCGCGCGACCTCGCCGCGATCGCCGACAAAGACGGCCCGATGAAATCGACCGGCCCCGCGAAAAAGACCACGAGTGTCCCCGTCGGGCATATATTTTTCGGCCAGTTCGTGGACCATGACATCACCCTCGACCTTACTGATCTGCCCCCTTCTGAGTGGTCCAAAATTGATGATATTTTGGACGACGAAGGAGATATAGAATGCCGAGCAAGAAGCATCGCCCGGAAGAGATTATCGGCAAGCTACGTGAGGCGGAGGTTGTGCTTGCGCAGGGCGCTACGACCGCCGAGGCGTGTCGTCGGATCGCGATCAGCGAGCAGACCTATTATCGGTGGCGCAAGGAATATGGCGGCCTGAAGACCGATCAGGCGCGTCGGATGAAGGATCTGGAGAAGGAGAATGCGCGGCTTCGTCGTGCGATCTCGGACCTGACGCTGGACAAGCTGATCCTGCAGGAGGCTGCCCGGGGAAACTTCTGAGCCCCGCACGCCGCAGGCGCTGTATCGACCACATCAGAATGATGATGCCGGTGTCCGAGCGGCGGCTGTGCCGCGTGCTCGGGCAGCACCGATCGACGCAGCGCAAGGCGCCACGCGGGGCGGATGACGAAGCGGCCCTCACTGAGGATATCATCGCATTGGCGCGGCAATATGGTCGTTATGGCTATCGCCGGGTGACGGCGTTGCTGCGCGATGCAGGGTGGCATGTGAACCGCAAGCGGGTTGAGCGTATCTGGCGCCGCGAAGGGCTGAAGGTGCCACAAAGGCAGCCGAAGCGCGGGCGTCTGTGGCTGAACGACGGATCGTGCATCCGGCTTCGGCCGGAATATCCCGGCCATGTCTGGTCCTACGACTTCGTCGAAGGGCGGACCCACGATGGTCGCAAATACCGGATCCTGTCGATCATCGACGAGGCGAGCCGGGAGTGCCTGGCGTTGCCGGTGGCGCGTAAGCTCAAGAGCGACGACGTGCTCGCGGCACTGGCCGAGCTGTTCGTCACGCGTGGGCCGCCGGCGCATATCCGGTCGGACAACGTCCTATGTTGGGAAGCAGCGGCGGGAACAGGCCAGCAGATCTCGTTGCGCCGAATGTGATCGGCGCTGATGATTTTATGATCCAGATGGCTTCCATCGTCAAGGAAGGCGCTCTCGGCCATAGCAAACATAGGATCCATCGATCATCGGGATCGTGGTCCTCACCGTCCTTAAGATGAGATACGCATGCCAGATGGAAGGCCCGAACATTATCTACAGGGTCGCCGTAGCGCCCTCACGGCACAGCAGAGAGGGGTCCTTCCATCTGGTGTCCGCCCGTTCGACGAACGGGCGGTACTCGGTTCCCGTCTTGATGACGGCGTGCACGACGCGCGCCATCTTGGCGGTGAGAGCGGTCATCGCCTTGCGGCGGCGATCGGGGTCGTCGGCATGGCCATCGACATAGCGGGAGAGCTTGTCACGGAAGCTGTTGTTGGGTTGTCGGATCGCGACCTGCGTTGCCATCCAGAAGGTGCGTCGCAGCCGGGCATTGCCGTACTTTGATAGCTTCGTCCGCCCCCGAAATATCCCTGACTGGTAGGTAGCGAGGTCGAGGCCGCAGAACTTGAGGAACTGGCGATGGTGGCTGAACCGGCGCAGATCGCCGGCCTCGGCCAGGATCGTCAGGGCGTTGATCGGACCGATACCGGGGATCATGCGCAGGAGCTGATAATCGCTGTTCGTCGCCAGCGCGTCATGGGCGATCCGCTCGATCTCGTTACGCTGCTGAATCAGGGTGCGTGCCTGGGCGATGACCATGCGGAACATGGCGACCGCCGTGGAATCTTCGTCGATCGGCAGCGCGATCGATGCACAGGCGGTCTCGTAAATATCGTTGACCACCCGGGCCTTGGAGACCTTGCGACCGATCAGCGGCCAGGCCTGTTCGGTGAACGCCTCGCGTCCGATCGAGGTGATGCTGCCCGGCGTCGGGAAGCGTTCGATCAACGCCAGGAACCAGTCGGACCGGCTGTTGCCGGCGAAACGCTCGATCTCCGGAAAATACAGTGGCAGATAATGCGTGAGGATCCGATGCCAGGTCTGGGTCTTCGCCTTCGATATGGCTTCATGCGTCTTCGACATCTCCTGCAGATCGTTGATCCCTGCCGCCAGCGGATCGACATAGCGCTGGGTCGCGCCGACCTTCAGCATGTGCAGGATGACTTGCGCGTCCTTGGAATCATTCTTGTCCCAGCCATTGTGCAGCGCTTCGCGTGTCCGGGCCAAGGCGACCGACGAAATCAGGCGCAGTTCGCACCCGGCGGACAGCAATCGATGCGCCAACGTGCGGTGATAGTTGCCGGTTGCTTCAAAGCCGACGATCACGGGCCTACCGATGGTCGTCAGATCGTCCGCCAGCCGGTCATAGTCCGCCTTCGTTGCCATGACGGTCATACGGCGTCGGCGGCCACCCTCCGGTCGTTCGAGGAGAACCTCCTGGCGGTGCTTCGACATATCGATGGCTACCAGGACGGCGTCGGGTGGCGTAGAATACAGCTTGGTCATGATCGGTCAGCCTCCAAAGGGTTGTGTCGACAACTTCTCTTTAGAGACCTGCTGGCAGGTCATGACTGCCTTGATGAAGCCGGCGGGCGCTACGCGCCCTTGTCCTCATCAAGGCATTGCGGCCCTCCAATAGGCAGCTTCCCAATGTGCTACGGCCCCGAGTTTATCGCGACGGCGGTGCAGCAATGGCTCGCCCAGATCGGCGTGAAGACGCTGTATATCACGCCCGGATCGCCATGGGAGAATGGCTATTGTGAAAGCTTCAACGGATCCCTGCGCGATGAGCTGCTCAACGGCGAGATCTTCTACTCGCTCGCGGAGGCCCGGATCCTGATCGAGGCTTGGCGGCGGCATTACAACACCGTCCGGCCGCACAGCTCGCTGGGATATCGACCACCGGCGCCGGAGGCCGTTCCATCGCCAGTGTCGCCCGCCGGTTCCGCTTCGCTCCACCTGCGGCCAACACTGGCGATGGACGCGTCAATGCACTAACAATCCCAGCGGACCACTCGGTGGGGGCCGGTAACTTGTTGGTCGAGTGGCGCGGGAACCCCCAGATCATCTGCTGCAGGATACGTTGCCCCTTATCATCGCGCACGACGATGCCGGGATATTGCGGATAGACGTCGGCGGGGGCGTTGAAGCGGTAGGTCGCTGGCGTCCCGAACAGCTTCGCCATCTCCTGGACCGTGCTCTTGTTGGTGTAGAGATTGCACACGCCTGCGATCATGGCGCACCGGCGCGGCCTGTCAATCGGCAACCCGCACGGCGCCTGCGCGTTCGCGATGCGAAGGAGACGCCCCATGACCGCCGATTATGATGCCGCCCGTACCGCGCCCGTCGAGCGGGTCGCGCGCGTGCTCGCAGGGCATGCGCTGAGCCGCAACGCCGAGGGCGAGCTGGCGTCGGCGGGCCGCGCGGTCGACGACCTGTGGCCCGATTATGCACCGGCGGCGCTTGCCGTGTTGCGGGGCTTGCGCGAACCGAGCGGCCGCATGCTTGCGGTTGGCGACGCCGATATCTGGGATCGGATGATCACCGCCGCGATCGAGGACGAAAGCCTGTCCGACTAGGCCGCGTTGACAAAAGGGATTCCCATTTAGCCTGACTTCTGATTCAGAGCTTCTTTTTGAGGAGCAGTCATGGATCGCGGAGATTTGTCGGATGCGGAATGGGCGCTGATCGGGCCGCTGTTGCCGTCTGAGCGGGGGCGCTGGGCGCGTCCGGCGGGCGATAATCGGCGGTTCCTGAACGGGATGCTTCATGTTTTGCGGGTCGGCTGTCCCTGGCGCGACATGCACGAGCGCTATGGCAAGTGGAACTCCGTCTATGTCCGGTTCCTGCGCTGGGCCGAACAGGGGGTCTGGGATGGGCTTCTGCAAACGCTGGTCGATCTGGGGCCCACCGACGACTGGCAGCACATGATCGACAGCACCACGGTTCGCGGCCATGTCTCGGCCGTGGGCGGAAAAGGGGGGATGCTGCGAACGCTTTTGGTCGATCACGCGGCGGCTTTACGTGCAAGATCCACGCCCGCTCGGACAATCAGGGACGCCCTCTTGGCTTCCTCCTGACCGGCGGCGAAGCATCGGATTACACCGCCGCCGAGCCACTGATGCAAATCCCGGTCGCCAAGCCCAAGGCGCTGCTCGCCGATAAGGGCTATGATGGCGATCGCTTCCGCGAAAGCCTGCTGATCCAAGGCATTCTGCCGATCATCCCGCCACGATCAAACCGCAAGGCGCCCGAGCATCCCGACTATCGGCGCTACAAGGATCGCAACCGCATCGAGCGCATGTTCGGCAAGCTGAAGCAGTAATGCCGCATCGCCACCCGGTACGACAAATCCGTCCTCTCCTTTGAGAGCTTCCTCAACCTCGCCGCCGTCCGACTATGGCTGAAGTCTTTTGTCAACGCAGCCTAGGCCATGGGGGCTCCGGCATCGTCGTTGAAGTCGGGAGCTCCGTGACCAAAGTGGCACCCGGCGATCATGTCGTAATGAGCTTCGCCAGCTGCGGCCAATGCGAGAATTGCCGACGCGGGCTCGGTGGGTATTGCCCCGATCTGTACGGACGCAACTTCTCGGGAGCGCGGCCGGACGGTTCAAGCCCTTGTTGCGGCACGAATGGCGAACGGTTGAGTGGCTATTTCTTCGCGCAATCCTCGTTCGGCGATCATGCGCTGGCGAATGAGCGCAATGTGATCAAGATCCGCAAGGACGTCCCAATCGAGCTGATGGGGCCGCTTGGCTGCGGCATCCAGACCGGCGCGGGCGCGGTCATCAATGCTTTGAAGCCGGGCGCCGGCACGAGCATCGCCGTGTTCGGCGCAGGATCGGTCGGCCTCGCGGCAATCATGGCGGCGCGCGTGGTCGGCTGCGCGACCATCATCGCGGTCGATCTTAACCAGAAGCGGCTCGATCTGGCGAAGGAGCTCGGCGCGACCGATGCAGTGCAGGCGGGAGAAGGCACCGGGGACGCGATCCGCGCCCTCACCGGTGGCGAAGGCGTGCAATATTCGCTCGAGTGCACTGGCCTTCCCCAGGTGGTGCGGCAGGCAGTCGATGCCCTGCGCTTGACCGGCGTATGCGGCACGATCGGTGTCGCGCCAATCGGTACTGAGTTCACCCTCGACATGAACGCCATCCTGTTCGGGCGAAGCGTTCGTGGGATCATCGAAGGCGATAGCATTCCCGATATCTTCATTCCGCAACTTGTCGAGCTGTGGCGGCAGGGCCGCTTCCCCTTCGACAGGCTTGTCACGCGTTTTCCGCTTTCGCGGATCGAGGAAGCGGCTCAGGCATCGGAACGGGGAGAGGTGCTCAAAGCCATTCTGCTGCCGGAGCAATGACGAAGATGGCAACCATGGCGACGATGGCCTCGCTCGCATACGACGCCGCGCAGCGTTTTGGAGAGCGGCCGGCCTTGACCATGCTGGGCAGCGAGACGCTCACCTTCGCCGACATCGACGCGCGCGCCGGCCGCTACGCCGGAGGATTGGCGCACGCCGGCATCCGCCCGGGAGACCGGGTGGTGGTATATCTGCCCAACAGCCCTGACTGGCTCATCGCCTATCATGCGATTGCACGGATGGGTGCCGTTTTCGTGCCGGCGAACATCCTGCTGTCAGCAGACGAGGTCGCCTACATCGTTGCGGACTGCGGCGCGCGCGCGGTTATCCTGACAGCCGAAGCCATGCAAATGCCCCAGACGAGGGCGAACGCCGGAGCGGACGGACCTCTGTGGATCGTGCACGGGGACGCGCTAGGTAGCGATGGCATTCCAGCATCGGCAATCCTCGATGGAGAGTGGTTGCCGCCAGTGGCAGCGCGCCCCGAGGACCTGTTCACGATCGGCTACACCTCGGGCACGACGGGCCGGCCCAAGGGAGCGATGCAGTCGCACCGGGCGGTGTTCGACAGCATTGCGACCACCGCCACGATCCACGTCCGCAGCGCGGCAGATAGGGTCCTGACGGCACTGCCGTTCCCCCATGTTTACGGTAACGTCGTGGTCAACACGGCTTTCGTCGCCGGCTTGCATGTCATTGCCATGGCCCGGTTCGATGCCGGGCAGGCCCTCACGGCTATTGGACGAGAAGCGATTACCCTCTTCGAGGGCGTGCCGACGATGTACTACCAGATGTTGGCGGATCCGGCGATCGAAAGGACGGACTTCTCCTCCCTTCGTTGCTGCACGGCAGGCGGGCAGACGATGCCGATAGCCAGTCTCGAGGAAGTGGCGCGGCGTTTCGACTGCCCGGTTCTCGAACTGTGGGGTATGACGGAGCTGTCCGGCCCCGCCACCTCGCATTCGCCTTATTGGCCGACGCGCTATGGATCGATCGGCCTGCCCTTCCCTGGCCTCGACGTCCGCATCGCTGACCTCGATGATCCTGCGCGCGATGTGGCAGACGGCGCCCCGGGCGAACTCTGCGTTCGCGGGCCGCTCGTCACTTTGGGCTACTGGAACAATCCCGAGGCCACGGCCGCGAGCATCGATCCGCGGGGCTGGCTCGCGACCGGGGACATAGCCGTGCGGCAAACGGACGGCTATCTCTCGATCGTAGATCGGCGCAAGGACATGATCATCACGGGGGGATATAATATCTACCCCGCCGAGCTCGAGCAGGTGATCGCGGCCCACCCAGCCGTGTCGATGGTGGCGGTCGCATCCCTGCCCGACGCCGAGAAGGGTGAGCTGGCCAAGGCCTTCGTTGTGCTTCGCCCCGGCGCCTCCTGCGATGCCGAGACCTTGCGGCAGCACTGCCGCGAACGCCTGGCCGCCTACAAGGTGCCGAGGGCCTTCGCCTTTGTCGACGACCTTCCGAAGACCAGCACGGGCAAGATCATGCGACGCGCCCTGCGCGAGGCACCGACCGATCTAAACGAGGAGTCCTGAAATGGCTGTCGATCTATTTTCCGATTACACGATGACGATCAATGGGCGCGCGGTGGATTCCGACCGCCGTTTTGACGCAATCAACCCGGCGACCGAGGAGGTCATCGCGAGCGTTCCAGACGCCAGCCGGGCCGATCTCGATGCGGCGGTGGCCGCTGCCAAGGCCGCGTTCGGGCCGTGGTCCGCCCGGCCGCTCGCCGAGAGGCAGGCGATGGTCGCGCGGCTGGGCCAGATCATCCGCGATCATGCGGAGGACTTTATGCGGCTGCTCACGCTCGAACAAGGTAAGGCCCGCCAGGGCGCCGAGTGGGAGATCGGCGGTTCCGCGATCTGGTGCGACGAGATCGCAAAGCAGCAGCTAGAACTTCACGTAGCTGAAAAGAGCGAGACGCGGACCGTCGAGACGCGGCGGGTACCCGTCGGCGTGGTGGGCGCGATCACGCCGTGGAATTTCCCCCTGCTGCTAGCGATCTGGAAAATCGCGCCCGCACTCGTCGCCGGGAACACCATGGTGCTCAAGCCTTCGCCCTATACGCCGTTGTGCACGCTTAAGTTCGGCGAACTCGCCCGCGAGCTCCTGCCTCCCGGCGTACTCAATATCGTCTCGGGCGGTAACGAACCTGGGGCATGGCTCGTCCAGCATCCCGACGTCAACAAGATCAGCTTCACCGGATCTACCGCCACCGGCCGCAAGATCATGGAATCGGCGTCCGGCAATCTCAAGCGTATTACGCTCGAACTCGGGGGCAACGATCCTGCCATAGTCATGCCCGATGTCGATGTGAAGGAAACGGCAAAGCAGCTTTTCTGGGGCGCCTTCCAGAACAGTGCGCAGTTCTGCGTCGCGGCCAAGCGGCTCTACGTGCACGAGGATATCTATGACAGCTTCGCCGAGGAACTTGTGAGCTATGCACGCACCGTGCAGGTCGGTGACGGATCCGAGCAAGGCGTCGAACTCGGCCCAATCCAGAACAAGATGCAGTTCGAAAAGCTCAAGAATTTGCTCGCCGATGCCCGGGAGCAGGGACTGAAGTTCCGGTTGGGCGGAGAGATTCCGGCAGGCAAGGGATATTTCGTTCCCATTACCATCATCGACAATCCCCCCGAAAACAGCCGCGTCGTTGTAGAGGAGGCGTTCGGGCCGGTGTTGCCGCTGTTGAAGTTCCGCGACCTCGACGATGTCATCGCGCGGGCGAACGACACCGAATATGGGCTTGCGGCATCGGTCTGGTCGCGCGACGTCGAGCAGGCGCGCGCGATCGCGGAGCGGATCGAGGCTGGGACTGTCTGGATTAACGAGATCCACAGCTTTTCGCCGCACGTCGCCTTTGGCGGCCACAAGCAATCTGGCATTGGCATCGAGAACGCGCTTGAGGGCCTAGCCGAATATACCAATGCGCAGACCATCGTACTGAGCAGAGCGGAATGACACGGCGGCATTGCAGACTGATCCCCCGGCTGCTCCAGCGGCACGTTTGATGGCCCCGCTTGTGACCGCCAAGCGAACAGACGGGCGGATTGCCGCGTCGCCAACAACCTGTTCGGGGGGGCGTGTTGGTGTGGGCAGACACTGCCTGGATATGGGTGCCTGTTTCACCGCCAGCGCAGTCGGCCTGTGGCTTGACGGCGCACGCGCCATGCTAGCGATGCAAGCAGCATGCGGCGCCCCGTCGGTCACTCAGCTTGTCGGATACCATATGCTGATTATGCCGATGACTTGCATGGGGATGCTGATAGCCTCGGTTGCCTGCTGTCGGCCGGCTCCCATGTGCTGGTCCTCGCTCCGCACGCCCTTGGCTCTTATGCAATGGGCAGGCCGCGCCCTGATCGGCTTCGCCGCCATGATGTTCGCGATGACGATCGGAATGATGATGGCACAAAGGCTGCTCGGAGGTATAGAAAACGCCGGTCTCGCCCTCGCTGCCACCTGCGCCCTGTCGAGCGCCGCCGTCCTCTGCCTGACCGCTACGATGTATAGGCCGGCTCGCAAAAAACGCCTTTCGTCTTATGGGATTTAAGTCTGGCCGGCGCTGAACAGCGAGCGTGACGCGCCAGAGGACGAAAGCCCCTCTGAGGCTTTGTATGGCAGGGTAGGAAGCAGGAGCAATCGATGAACGGGATGTCCGGGAGCAGGAACTACAATCGCAAGCCGATCCCAAAGAGCATTCTCATCTTCGGAGCGGCAGATCATATAGGAGATCCGCTTGCGGCGTTCCTCACGCGCGACGCGCCGTCAATTCGCCTGAGACTGGCCACTCGCAACGCAGATAAGGCCAAAGGCCTGCGTCTCAAATATCCCGCTGCCGAAGTGGTGCTCGCCGATTACACGGACTTGTCCACTTTGGTCAAAGCCGTAGAGGGCATGGAGGGGATATTCGTCGTCACGCCAGGCGGCCTGGACGAGCGCGCCTGCATGACCAACCTTATCGCTGCCGTCAAAGCGTCGGGCAGTCTAATTCATATGCTGCGCATCACGGGCCTGCACCCCGACGAGAGCCTAAATCGCGTGCCGCGCGCGATGCGACTGAGCGGCGACGGTATCGAAATCCAGCACGTCTGGGCTCGACAAATTCTGGATGAAAGCGGTCTTCCGGTTACCTTCCTCAACTGCGGCGCCACATTTATGGATAACTTCATACGGCTTGGCCTAGGCGATAGTCTTCGGCGGCAACGCAAGCTCATCTGGCCCGAACACCTCGTCCCTTGGATTGATCCCCGCGATATCGCCGAAGTGGCCGCGTGCCTGTTTCTTTCCGACAACCACCGCCACATCGGCCATGTCCACACGATGAATAATGGTCACGATCTGATGCGCTACCACGAAGTGGCGAAGTTGATGAGCGAAACATGGAATGAGCCGATCGCGTACGATGGCTCCAAGGAAGCCTTCTTTGCCACCTATTCGCATCTCGGGCCGCTTTGCCAACATCTCTGGGATTATATGCAGTACGAGCAAGACAACGAGGTGGTCTGGGCTCGCAACGATTTCGTCGAACGCACCATCGGTCGTAAACCGACCACCTTGCTGGAATGGCTGGTCGAGCATCGCGACATGGTGCTCAACGCCGCCGTGTTGCCTGACGCATAGGAATGCGACCGACTCGAGCCATCGGAAATACTGACCACAACCAAGCCCGTCGACTCCCAAAAGCTTAAGAGGGAGCTAGCCGTCAGGGACTGGCTCGCCTGGTTCAAGCCTTCGCTTCTAAAGAATTTTATCAGCGCGCGCCCTTCATGGAGATTGAATTGCCCGAGACGGTGGGTGTGCCGAATAGCCGATTCCAACGGCGCGTGAAAACGAAGGCCGCCCGTCTGCACGGCATGACTGCCATTCACTCTCACCTGTCGAGCGGCAGGGCGGCCTATTCGAAGTTGACGACACGCCCGACGCTGGCGGATTGCTATGCGTGCCGCAGCTGGACAGCGCCGAGCGATACAAGGCGATTTGGGGCCTTCCAAACGACTGCGAGCCGCACGAGCCTCGCCGTCCATCGCCGCGGCACACCCTGCGCCGCAGGAAGGCGCGCCGCACGAACAATGGTCCGAGCCAGCGCCCGCTGCCCATTGGGACGCCCGCCGCATCAGTAGGTGCGGGCGCTCCGACGGAAAGGGAGCGACGCGAATGCGACGCGCTCGATGTTCGCGGCCGAGCCCATGAGATAGCGCGAAGCTGGTCGCCCGCGCGCCACGTCGCGGTGCGTCGCCGAGCGCTCGATCGAATTGACTGTTCGATCGAGCGCCTGGAATCGCCATTCAGGAACAATGGCAATCGCGTTTCGGCGGGACTATGGCGCTATGATGCAGACGCGCCTTGTCGAATATTTCCTCGCGCTCCATCGCGAACGGCATTTCGGCCGTGCCGCGGCAAGCTGCAACGTATCGCAGCCGACGCTGTCGGCGGGGATCGTGACGCTGGAAGCGCAGCTCGGCAAAAGGCTGATCGTGCGCGACCGCAAATATGCCGGACTGACACCCGAGGGCGAAGCGATCCTGCCGTGGGCGCGGCAGCTCATCGCCGCCGCCGACGCACTCGAACAGGTCGCGGGCACGGCGCATGGGCCGCTGAAGGGCGAACTCCGGCTCGGCGCGATTCCGGCGTCGATGCCCGCAACCGGCTATCTGGTGGAGGCGATCCGTGCGCGCTTTCCCGATCTCAATGTTCAGGTCCGGGCCCTCACCTCGCGCCAGATCGAGCGCGAACTCGCGGCGTTCGAGCTCGACGCGGGCATCACCTATCTCGATTTCGAGCCCCCCGCGCACGCGCTCGCCGTGCCGCTCTACAGCGAACGCAGCCGATTGGTGAGCGCGAAGGACGGCATCGCGGTTCCCGAACGCCCCGACTGGCGCGATCTCGCTGACGTGCCGCTGTGCCTGCTGCACCAAGGGATGCAGAACCGCCGCATCCTCGACGCGCGGCTCGCAGCGCTCGGGCTGGCGCTGCGCCCGATCGTCACTGCCGACAGCTATATCGCGCTGCTCGCGATCGTGCGGCAGGGGCATCTCTGCTCGATCATGCCCGACAATCATGCGCTACTGCTCCAGGGACTCGACTGGGCCCGGATCACGCCGCTACCTGAAACCGGCGAAGTGAACCGCATCGGCGTCATCGTCTCCGACCGCACCCCGATGAGCCCGCTCGCGCAAAGCGTGCTCGGCGTCGCGCGCGACCTGCGCCTGCCCGAGGGCTATCATCTCGATTGATAGAGACTGCCTATCAAACATCGGACAGATCGATTTGACCTGCCCGCCGTTGCACGCCACTGCTTTCCCGGAAAAGGATGGCGTTGATGGGATTGGAAGAAGCAAAGGCCCTGATCAAAGGCTGGGTCTGCCACGAGGGCGCCGGGCGCGACCGGCTGCTGCCGCTGCTGCATGCACTGCAGGACGAGATAGGATATATCGATGACGCGCTCGTCCCGGCGATCGCTGCCGCGCTGAACCTCAGCCGCGCCGATGTCCATGGCGTGCTGACCTTCTACCACGATTATCGCCGCCAGCCCGCGGGACGCCATATCGTCAAACTGTGCCGCGCCGAAAGCTGCCAGTCGCGCGGCGGGGCGGCGATCGAGGCCGCTGCCAGTGCGCGATGGGGCGTCGCGATGGGCGAGACGCGCCGCGACGGGCAGGTCACGCTCGAGCCCGTCTATTGCCTCGGCCTGTGCGCGATCGGCCCCAATGCGCTCGTCGACGGTCGCCCCGTGGCCCGGATCGACGCGGCGGCGCTCGACCGCATCGCCGCCGAGATCGCGGCATGACGCGCGTCTTCATCAGCCGCGACATGGCGTCGGTGGCGCTCGGCGCCGACGATGTTGCGCGCGCCTTTGCCGATGCGGGCTGCGAAGTCGTCCGGACCGGATCGCGCGGGCTGTTTTCGATCGAGCCGCTGGTCGAGGTAGAAACCGCCGGCGGCCGTGTCGGCTTTGGCCCGGTTGCGCCCGGCGATGTGGCCGCTGTGCTGGACGGAACGCACGCGAGCCGGATCGGCGATGTCGCCGCCCTGTCCTTCTTCGCCGCACAGCAACGCTTCACCTTCGCGCGCTGCGGGATAGTCGATCCGCTGAGCCTTGCCGACTATGCCGCGCACCGCGGCTGGATCGGCCTCGACATCGCGCGTTCCTCCGAGCCGCAAGCGGTCGTCGATGCGGTGACGGCGAGCGGCCTGCGCGGACGCGGCGGCGCGGGTTTCCCCACCGGCATCAAGTGGCAGACGGTGCTCGATGCTCCCGGCGGCCCCAAATATATCGTGTGCAACGCCGACGAGGGCGACAGCGGCACCTTCGCCGACCGCATGCTGATGGAAGGCGATCCCTTTTGCCTGATCGAAGGCATGGCGATCGCCGCGCATGCCGTCGGCGCGAGCCACGGCTATATCTATATTCGCAGCGAATATCCGTTCGCGATTGCTACGATGCGCGAAGCCATCGCACTGTCCGCAGGCCGGACCGCGCCCTTCACGCTCGAAGTCCGCGCCGGCGCCGGCGCCTATGTGTGCGGCGAGGAAACCGCGCTGCTCGACAGCATCGAGGGCAAGCGCGGACAGGTCCGCGCCAAGCCGCCGCTCCCAGCGCTCGCCGGGCTGTTCGGCAAGCCGACGGTGATCAACAATGTGCTCAGCCTCGCCGCCGTCCCCTTCATCCTCGCTGAAGGGGCGGACGCCTATGCGCACGTCGGCTTCGGCCGTTCGCGCGGGACGATGCCGGTCCAGCTTGCCGGCAATGTGAAGCATGGCGGGCTGTTCGAGATCGGCTTCGGCATCACGCTCGGCGAACTGGTGAACGACATCGGCGGCGGCACGGCAAGCGGCCGGCCGGTGCGCGCGGTGCAGGTCGGCGGGCCATTGGGCGCCTATTTTCCGCCGTCGAAGTTCGACCTGCCCTTCGATTACGAAGCCTTCACGGCAGCCGGCGGGCTGATCGGCCATGCCGGGATCACCATCTTCGACGACAGCGTCGACATGGCGCATATGGCGCGCTTCGCGATGGAATTCTGTGCCGCCGAAAGCTGCGGCAAATGTACTCCGTGCCGGATCGGGTCGACGCGCGGGGTCGAGATCGTCGACCGGATCATCGCCGCGCGTGAAACCGAACCCGCTCGTGCCGCCGCCAACGACGACGCGCTCGGCAAGGCACTCTATTCGCGCGCGCCCGACCGCATCGACGTGAGTGTCGAGGCGCAAACCACGCTGCTCCGCGACCTCTGCGACACGATGAAATATGGATCGCTCTGCGCGCTCGGCGGTTTCACTCCCTATCCGGTGTTGAGCGCGCTCGATCATTTTCCCGAAGATTTCGGTGCGCCCGCGCCGGCTCTCGAAGCAGCGGAGTAACGACATGGGCTTCACCCGCGAAACCGACCATGGCACCCCACCCGCGATCGCAACGGGCACGACCGTCACGCTGACCATCGACGGCGAACAGGTCACCCTGCCCGAGGGCACGTCGATCATGCGCGCCGCGTCGCTGACCGGAACCGCGATTCCCAAATTGTGTGCGACCGACAACCTCGAAAGCTTCGGCTCGTGCCGCCTCTGCCTCGTCGAAATCGAAGGCCGGAACGGCTATCCCGCATCGTGCACGACCCCGATCGCCGAGGGCATGGTCGTGCGCACCCAGACCGAGCGGCTGAAACAGCTGCGCCGCGGGGTGATGGAGCTGTATATCTCCGACCATCCGCTCGATTGCCTGACCTGCGCCGCGAACGGCGACTGCGAGTTGCAGGACCAGGCGGGCGCGGTCGGGCTGCGCGACGTGCGCTATGGCTATGACGGCGCCACCAACATGGGCCAGCCCAAGGACCAGTCGAACCCCTATTTCGATTTCGACCCCTCGAAATGCATCGTCTGCTCGCGCTGCGTGCGCGCGTGCGACGAAGTTCAAGGCACCTTCGCGCTCACGATGGAGGGCATGGGTTTCGGATCGAAGGTCTCCGCGTCGCAGGACGACGCCTTCCTTTCGTCCGAATGTGTCTCGTGCGGCGCCTGCGTGCAGGCGTGCCCGACCGCGAGCCTGATCGAGAAGAAGGTCGTCGAGACCGGCACCCCCGACCGTGCGGTCGTCACCACTTGTGCGTACTGTGGTGTCGGCTGCACCTTCCGCGCCGAGATGCGCGGCGAGGAGCTGGTCCGCATGGTACCGTGGAAGGACGGCAAGGCGAACCGTGGCCACAGCTGCGTCAAGGGGCGCTTCGCGTGGGGCTATGCCCAGCACCAGGACCGCATCCTCAACCCGATGATCCGCGCGAGCGTCACCGAGCCGTGGCGCGAGGTGAGCTGGGACGAGGCGATCGCGCACACCGCGAGCGAGTTCCGCCGCATCCAGGCACAATATGGCACACGCGCGATCGGCGGCATCACCTCGAGCCGCTGCACCAACGAGGAAACCTTCCTCGTCCAGAAGCTGATCCGCCAGGGCTTCGGCAACAACAATGTCGATACCTGCGCGCGCGTCTGCCATTCGCCGACCGGTTATGGGCTGAAGACCACGTTCGGAACCTCGGCGGGGACGCAGGATTTCGACAGCGTGATGCAGTCGGACGTCATCCTCGTCATCGGCGCCAACCCGACCGATGGGCACCCGGTGTTCGCAAGCCGCATGAAGCGGCGTTTGCGACAGGGCGCGCAGTTGATCGTCATCGACCCGCGCCGCATCGACCTCGTCAAATCGCCACATGTCGAGGCGGCGCATCATTTGCCGCTGCGCCCCGGCACCAATGTCGCGGTGCTGACCGCGATCGCGCATGTCGTGGTGTCCGAGAAACTCTTTGACGAGGCGTTCATTCGCGAACGCTGCGACTGGGACGAATTCCAGGATTGGGCCGATTTCGTCTCGGACGCCGCACGCTCGCCCGAAGCGATCGAGCCGCTGACCGGCGTGCCGGCCGCGGACCTGCGCGCTGCCGCGCGCCTTTATGCCACCGGCGGCAATGCAGCGATCTATTACGGCCTCGGCGTCACCGAGCATAGCCAGGGATCGTCGACCGTGATGGCGATCGCAAACCTTGCGATGGCGACAGGCAATATCGGGCGCGAAGGCGTCGGGGTGAATCCGCTGCGCGGCCAGAACAATGTCCAGGGCGCGTGCGACATGGGCAGCTTCCCGCACGAATTTTCCGGCTATCGTCACGTGTCGGACACCGCGGCGCGCGAGATGTTCGAGGCCGCTTGGGGCGTGACACTCGACAGCGAGCCGGGGCTCCGCATCCCGAATATGCTCGATGCCGCGACCGACGGGACGTTCAAGGCGCTGTTCATCCAGGGCGAGGATATCCTCCAATCCGACCCCAACACCCATCATGTCGCCGCCGGCCTCGCGGCGATGGAATGCGTCATCGTCCAGGACCTGTTCCTCAACGAAACCGCGAATTACGCGCACATCTTCCTGCCCGGATCGACTTTCCTCGAAAAGGACGGCACCTTCACCAACGCCGAACGCCGCATCCAGATGGTTCGCAAGGTTATGGCGCCCTTGAATGGCTATGCCGACTGGGAGATCGTCCAGCTCGTCGCCAATGCGATGGGACTCGGCTGGAGCTATCGCCATCCGTCGGAGATCATGGACGAGATCGCGGCGCTGACCCCGACCTTCGCGGGCGTTCATTACGATCGGCTCGACGCCGAAGGCTCGTTGCAATGGCCCGCGAACGACGCCGCGCCGCACGGCACCCCGACGATGCACATCGACGGCTTCGTGCGCGGCAAGGGCAAGTTCGTCGTCACCGACTATGTCCCGACTGACGAAAAAACCGGGCCGCGCTTCCCGTTGCTGCTGACGACGGGCCGCATCCTCAGCCACTACAACGTCGGCGCACAGACGCGGCGCACCGCGAACACCGCCTGGCATCCCGAGGACCGTCTGGAGATCCACCCGTCCGATGCCGAAAATCGCGGGATCAAGGACGGCGACTGGGTGAGCCTGAAGAGCCGCGCCGGCGAGACGACGCTGCGCGCGCTGATCACCGAGCGCGTCGCGCCGGGTGTGGTCTACACCACCTTCCACCACCCCGACACGCAGGCCAACGTCATAACCACCGACTATTCGGACTGGGCGACGAACTGTCCCGAATATAAGGTCACCGCGGTGCAGATCGGCCTGTCGAACGGGCCGTCGGACTGGCAGGAGGATTATGCCGACCATGCCCGGCAGAGCCGGCGCATCGCACCGCTCGAGGGGGCCGAATAATGACGGCTTTCGACGACGAGGGCGGTGTCATGTCGACGCAGGACCGGCTGATCTATATGGCGAACCAGATCGCGCGCAACCTGGCGATCGAGGGCACCGACCGCTCGGTGGAGATGGTCGCCGACCATATTCGCCAATTTTGGGATCCATCGATGCGACAGCGCATCGCCGAGCTTTTCAAGGATCGCCCCGACGCACTGTCGCCGATTGCCGCCGCCGCGATCGCCCGGATCGCGGCGTCTTGAGCCGCGCGCCGTCGGCCGAACAGGCGTTCGAGCGCCTGACACCCGACGGCGGCAAAAGCGCCATCACGCGCGAACTTGCCGAAGAGACGCCGATCGCACTCGAGTTCAACGGCATCGGCTATGCCGTGCTGATGGCAACACCCGCCGATCTCGAAGATCTGGTAGCGGGTTTCCTGCTCGCCGAGCGGCTCCAGTTTTCCGGCGACCCCGTGCTGCCTGTTGCGCTTCACCGGACCGACCAGGGAGTCGTCGCGCGCGCCAGCCTGCCGGCCGATCGCGCGCCAGCCCTGCTCGACCGTATCCGTCACCGTGCTTCGGACTCGTCCTGCGGACTATGCGGGATCGAGAATATCGAACAGGCGATGCGGCCCCTGCCTTCTGTCTCCGACAACTGTAGGGCGAGCGACGATGCCGTGTTCCGCGCGCTAGGCGAGCTCGACAGCTTCCAGCCGCTGAACGCGCGTACCGGCGCGGTCCATGTGGCAGCGTGGGTCGATGCAAACGGCGCGGTGCAGTTGGCTCGTGAGGATATTGGTCGCCACAATGCCTTCGACAAATTGATCGGTGCAATGCGCCGAGCCGGGGCGCAGTGGGACGGCGGCTTTGCCCTGCTGTCCTCGCGTTGCTCGTTCGAACTCGTCGAAAAAGCTGTGCTCGCCGATTGTCCAATGCTCGTAACCATCTCGGCGCCATCTCGCCTTGCGGTCGACCGCGCCGCCGTCGCCGGTCTTGCGCTGCGCGTGCTCGCGCGGCACGATGCGCTGCTCGCGGTGGTGACCTGACGATGCGGATCGGCGGGGTAGTTCTGGCCGGCGGGCAATCGCACCGATTCGGCTCGGACAAGGCGGCGGCGCTGTTTCGGGGGCGCACCCTTCTCGATTTCTCGATCATGGGCCTGCGGCCCCATTGCGATCTCGTCCTCGTCTCGGGCCGCTTCCATCCCGCCCACCCGCTTTCGGCCGATCGTCCGGGCCGAGGCTTCGGTCCGCTCGGCGGCCTTGCCGGCGCGATGCAGCGCGCGAACGCGCTGGGCTTCTCGCACCTTCTGTCGCTTCCCTGCGATACGCCGCATCTCCCTGACGGCCTCCTGGCAGCGCTTCTTTTGCGCGCCGAGGGTGCCTATGCCGCCGCCTGCCCGGTGATCGGCTTCTGGCCCACCCGCCTCGGAGGAGGTCTCGAGCGCTATCTTGCACGCGGTGGCAGCAAGGCGGTTCGGTCTTGGGCCGAGAGCGAAAATATCGCGCCGCTGACCGGATTCGGCGACATCCCCAACATCAACAGCGTTTCCGACTTCGCCCGCATCGTCCGCCGACATGGATGACAAGATATCCGTTGCC
This sequence comes from Sphingopyxis sp. GC21, assembly GCF_025727575.1. Lineage (NCBI taxonomy): Bacteria > Pseudomonadati > Pseudomonadota > Alphaproteobacteria > Sphingomonadales > Sphingopyxidaceae > Sphingopyxis > Sphingopyxis sp. GC21. The sequence goes on from NZ_CP095845.1 coordinate 3,522,832, forward strand.
GAAGCGCTCGACAGGATCGATCGTCACCTTCTGCTGTCACCACCGGAGCGGCTCGCGGTCGATGCCGACGCCCAAGGCCATATTCTCTCGGCCCCCGTTGCGGCTGCGGCCGACACGCCACGTTTCGATTGTTCTGCCATGGACGGCTTTGCCATATCGAGTGGAGCGACGCGGGATGCGAGGGCGGCGGCACCGGCAATCTTCGCTCTTGCCGAAGACATTCCGGCTGCCGCGACGGCGAGAAGGCTGCAGCCCGGTAGTGCCGCGCCGATCAGTACCGGCGCTCCGATCCCGGCGGATGCCGATGGCGTGGCGGCGAAAGAGCGATGCCTTGTCATCGATGGCGCGTTGCACCTGTCGGAGCCGATCACACCATGGTGCAACGTGCGGCGGCGCGGCGAAGATGCTCCGGCTGGAAAAAGGGTCGCCGAGGCCGGCCACGTCCTGTCGCCCGAGCTCATAGGCGCGCTGCTCGGCTATGGTGTAACCCACGTCGAAGCACGGCGTCCGGCACGCATCGACGTCCTCGCAACGGGTTCCGAACTGGTCTCGCCTGCCGACGCCGTCGGTTCGGCGCGAATGGACAGCAATGGCCCCATGATCGGTGCCATGTGCCGGTCGCTGGGCCTGGAGTGCCGCGTCTCCGCCCCGATGCCGGATGACCTCACGCTGCTTTGCCGCCAGATTGCGTCGCGGGAGGAATTTCCGCCTGCCGACATGCTCGTATCGACAGGGGGCGTGTCCGTGGGGAAGCATGACCTTGTGCGCGAAGCCCTCGACCGGATCGGAGCTCGGATCATCTTCCACGGCATCGCCATGCGCCCCGGCAAGCCCATTCTCTTCGCCTTGCTTCCCGATGGCCGGCCATTCTTCGGACTGCCTGGAAATCCCGTTGCGGCGCTGGTCGGCTTCCGCTTCTTTGTGCTCGCCGCTGTGCGGCGCATGATTGGCCTTCCGCGCGAAGAAGGTTGCCTTATTGCAACGCCGACAGCGGCCAGAGGCGGGACAACGCTTTTTCTTCGTGCACGGCGGGGGCGCACGAATAGAGGCAGCATCAAACTGCTCGACGATCAACGATCGCATGTCATGGGATCTGTCGTCGCGGCGGATTGCTGGCTTAGAATCGACGACACGCAAAACGGACCCGTCGCCGCGCTGTTCGAACAGGCTCCCAAACTGAGGTGATACGCTACACGGGATGCCGAAAATGCTGATCGGCCATCAACCTAACCCGTCATCAATAAAGGGGCTCGGCGTGTCTCCGGCACGGGTATTTCGGCCACAATACCCGAAGAATTCCGGTGGGCCGCAGAGCTTGCATGGGCTGCAAAATACTGTATTTAAATACGAATCGTAGCGTATTTATAGAGGTAGGATCGAGATTTTAACGCACGGGGCAGGAAGGATCGGGTCAGAGTGCGGTTCTGAACCGGGCAGAACGGATCGACCGCGCGGCGATGCCTGGCTTCATGCAGCGAGGATTTGAAATATTTAGGATCCACATGTGGGCTCGTGAACCTCGACGGAAGGAAGCCAACCGGGAGCGGATGAGGGCCGCCCCGGAGATTCAGACTTACTGGCAAGCGGTACGCCCTCTTATTTTGTCATAACGGACGCGGATCATGAAGCCGGCACCATTCTTCAGCAAAACCCTGAAAAATATCGTCGAGATCGCCAAAGCGCGAGGTGTGTGAGAAACTCGGACCACCCAGAAAGATGGGGTTCCGGTATCGGAATCATTGAAATGGGGAGGTTCAGCATGCCGGGGTTCGAAAGATATGTCCGCACCGAAACAATTTTCAGCACGATCGGGACTCTCGTCGTGACCGCCTTTCTCTATAGCCTTATGTTCGGATTTGCTGGCCCGGTTCCTGTTCGCGGCGTCGGAGCTTATGCGTTCGACTTCGTTCCGCAAGCGTTTATGACCGCTTTGATCTGTATCTGGGTGCCCGGGGCTATGACCCGCAAGCGGCTCGCGCGCGGCGCGATTGCCGCGCTTCCCGCAATGAAGCTTCCAGCCTCCCCGCTTGTTCTGCGAGGCTTCACCTATGGAGTGTTGGCGCTCCTGATCGGCAGCGGCAGCGTCATCACGGCGCTGTTACTCGGGGAATATCATGAAATAGACTGGCTCGTCGGTCTGACCGGAAAACTGGCATTCGGCGGAATGGTCGCCGCAATCGCTACACCCATGGGGCTGCGCGCTTTGTTCCGGCAAGCCAGCAACCGTCGATAACTCGCCCGATCCTCCTAGGCGGGCTGAAGTTCCTTCAGCGGGCGGTTCGCATCAGCTAGAATGTCGGGGAGAATTTGCGCGCCGGAAACAACAAGCGCCTTACCTTGGGTATAGTCCTTCGTTGCGTTGACACAATCGAGTGCGATGACACGTCCATCCTTGAGATAGACGACGGAAAAGGAGCCAGTCGCCGGATCGCCCCGAAGAACTGCGGCATCATGGCCCATCGAGAGCCCGACCGTCTGGATTCGCAAGTCGAACTGGTGCGACCAGAACCAGGGGACGGCCTCATAGGCAGCTGCATTCCCCAATATGGTCGCGGACACCGTCTTCGCCATGTCGACAGCATTCTGGACGGACTCAAGGCGAATGACGGCCGAGCCGGCATAGACATTCGCATGGGCCGCACAGTCACCGACCGCAAATATATCAGGGAGACTGGTTCGGCAGAACCGATCGACCAGCACGCCGTTCGGGCAAGCCGCACCGGCTGCTTCGAGCGGCTCGATCGCGGGAACGATCCCGATGCCGACAATCAAGAGGTCGCACGCGATGCGTTCGCCATCGGAGAGCCGGACAGCCTCGATCGCACCCTCGCCTTCGAGGGCCGATACCCCGGTGCCGAGACGTACGTCCACGCCGCGATCACGGTGATAATTTTCGACGAAATGCGCCAGCTCGGCGCCCGCCGCCCGCGCGAGCACCCGATCGAGAACTTCGAGCAGGACCACCTGCTTGCCAGCCTTGCGGAGCACCGCCGCTGCCTCGAGACCGATGTAACCGCCTCCGATCACGACAACCCGCGCCGCCTTCTCGGCCAGCGCTTTTAACCGGTCGGCGTCGGCCAGCGTGCGGATACAGAGGACATTGTCCCGGCCCGACCCGACAAGCGGCAAGCAGCGCGGCGATCCGCCCGCGGCCCAGACCAGCTTACCATATCGCAGACGGCTGCCAGTCCGCGTCGTCACCTGCCTCGCGGCGGGATCGATTTCGATGACGCGCTCGCCCAGGATGAGGCTGATGCGCTTGTCGTCCCAGAAGGCAGGCGGGCGCAGGCGGATACGTTCGACGCTCTTCTCGCCGGCGAAATATTCCTTCGACAGCGGCGGTCTTTCATAAGGAAATTCGGTTTCGTCGCTGACGATTGCGATCGAACCGGTAAAGCCGCCCTGCCTGAGGTTGATCGCAACCTGCGCGCCGCCATGCCCGCCGCCCACGACGAGAATATCGAACAGCGGCTGCTTCATGACGCGGGTCCCACAGCGATCACAGCGCCGGCAGCAAGGCTTGCGAGGCTCATTGCCGATCTCCGTTCAGACGCGCGGCGTGCCATGCGACATGGTCGGCCATGAAGGTCGAAACGAAGTAGAAGCTATGGTCGTAACCGGGCTGCATGCGCAGCGTCAGCGGCTGGCCCGACCGCTCGCATGCTTCGGCGAGCAAATGCGGCTTGAGCTGCTCTTCGAGAAATATGTCGGCATCGCCCTGGTCGACAAGAAGGTCGGGAAGGCGCGCCCCCGCGTCGATGAGCGCGCAACTGTCATAGTCGCACCAAGCCGTCCGGTCGGCGCCGAGATAGCCCGACAACGCCTTTTCGCCCCAAGGGCAGTTCAACGGACTGACGATCGGCGCAAAGGCACTTACTGACCGGAAGCGCGCCGGATCGCGCAGGGCAATCGTTAGGGCGCCATGCCCGCCCATCGAATGGCCGGTAATTCCCTGGCGCGCCATATCGACCGGAAACTCGCGCGCGATCAGCGTCGGCAACTCCTGCTCAAGATAGGTCCGCATCCGAAAGTGCTGCGACCAGGGCTGCTCGGTCGCATCGAGGTAAAAGCCCGCGCTCTTGCCGAAATCATATTCCTCATCGTCGGGAACATCATCGCCTCTCGGGCTCGTGTCGGGGGCCACCAGGATGATTCCATGCTCAGCGCAGGCCTCCCGGAACTCGCCCTTCTCAGTCACATTCGCCGGCGTGCAGGTCAGGCCCGACAGAAACCAGAGCACGGGAAGCCGTTCGTCTGGGCGATGGCCAGGCAGGAAAATCGAAAAGCTCATTGCCGTGCCGGTCGCATCGCTCTGATGGGTGTAGGAACGCTGGACGCCGCCGTGACACTTGTTGCTGCTGGCCAGTTCCATCGTCACGCGGCTCCATGTCCCAAGCCCAAGGCGGCGACCACCCCGCCCTGCGGAGCGCGATCGGCAGCCGAAGGCACACAGCGAAGTTCGAAGCTCCTCATTTCTCTTTCTCCATAGACTGAAAACGGATCGCCAAGCGCAACATGCCGCTCCGACAGCTTTGTCATAGACAAAACGATACGCGGCGTATTATAATGTGTCAACCATGAGACGGGCGGCGATGGAGAGCGCGATACCACTGCTGGAGGAAATGTTGAAATTCCAGCGTGTCTGCTGCTCTGCGCAGTAGAATCGGCCGTTGTTCCGCAGCCCGCCAAGAAAAACTTATCACATTAAGTATCTTGAGGTGCCCATGATGTTAAGATACAGTCCGTTCAGCATCAGGCCGATCTGCCCCGATTCTAAGGGCGGCGACAACGTGCGTGAGCCCGGCAAGGGGCGCGGTAATCGGGAGATTTTCAGATGAGCAACATGCGCAACCTCGCGCTCGAATCGGTGGGGACCCTCAACGCCTTGCATGGCGACGGGGCACTGGGCCATTTTGTCGCGGGCCAGGCGGCTAGCGGAAACGGCCCCCTGTTCGACGTCGTCGATCCCTCGACCGGCGCGGTGCTCGGCCAGTGCCATGATGCGACCGAGGCCGAACTCGACGCTGCGGTTGCCGCCGCGCGCGACGCCTTTGCAAGCTGGAGCGCGACCCCGCCCGAGGCGCGGCGCAAGATTCTCCACCGCATGGCCGACCTGATCGTCGCGCGCGCCGACGAGATCGCCGCCGTCGAATGCCTCGACGCCGGCCAATGCTGGCGCTTCATGTCGAAGGCCGCCATTCGCGGCGCGGAGAATTTCCGTTTCTTCGCCGACCGCGCACCTGGAGCCGCCGACGGGCTCGCGCTTCCGAGCGCGGACCATGTCAATATCACGTCGCGCAAAGCGATCGGTCCCGTCGCAGTGATCACCCCGTGGAACACGCCGTTCATGCTGTCGACGTGGAAGATCGCACCGGCACTCGCGGCTGGCTGCACGGTGGTGCACAAGCCCGCCGAATGGTCGCCCTATTCGGCGCGGCTGCTAGCCGAGATCGGCAAGGAAGCCGGCCTGCCCGACGGCGTTTTCAACTCGGTCAACGGCCTTGGAGAAAGCACGGGCCGGCGCCTTACCGAACATCCCGACATCAAGGCCGTCGCTTTCGTGGGCGAATCGTCGACCGGTTCGGCAATCATGCGTCAGGGCGCGGCGACGCTGAAGCGCGTCCATTTCGAACTCGGGGGCAAGAACCCCGTCATCGTGTTCGACGACGCCGATCTCGATCTCGCGCTCGATGCCGCCGTGTTCATGATCTACTCGCTCAACGGTCAGCGCTGCACCTCCTCGTCGCGTTTGCTCGTGCAGCGCTCAATCTACGACAGCTTCGTCGAGAAGGTCGCCGAGCGGGTGCGCAAGCTGAAGGTCGGCGACCCCTTCGATCCGGCGACCGAAGTCGGACCGCTCATCCATCCGCGGCATTTCGCGAAAGTCGCAAGCTATATGGAGATTGCGACCGGCGAAGGCGCGCGTATCGCAGCCGGCGGCGCACCGGTCCAGGGAACCGAAGGCTTTTTCTTCCAGCCAACGCTGTTCGCGAACGCCGAGCAGTCGATGCGCATCGCGCGCGAAGAGATTTTCGGTCCGGTGCTGACGGCGATTCCGTTCGATGACGAGGCCGATGCGATCGCGAAAGCGAACGACGTCGAATATGGTCTTGCAGGTTATCTGTGGACGAACGACGTGGGCCGGGCGCTGCGCGTGTCCGATGCGCTGGACGTCGGCATGGTCTGGGTGAACAGCGAGAATGTACGCCATCTTCCCACCCCCTTCGGCGGCACCAAGGCCAGCGGAATCGGGCGCGACGGCGGCGACTGGAGCTTCGACTTCTACATGGAAACGAAAAATGTCGCGCTCGCACGCGGTACGCACAAAATCCAGCAACTCGGTATCTGAGCATGCCGGCGCGCCCTTCCCCCGGGTCAGCGATGATCCTGCACGCGATCGGCCTCCGGCGGTGCGAAGCTTTCGAGCGTGTGGACGAGAGCAGCGGCCTCGGCGATGAAACGCTCCAGCCGGTCGGCGCCGAAGGCATCGCGGTAGCGCGCGAGAATATGCGCCGTACGCGCGGCGGTGTTGCGTACCAGCGCGATGCCGGCAGGGGTGATCTTAATGACCGAGCGACGCCGGTCGGCGTCGTCGATCGCGCGGCTCAGAAAGTCGCGATCCACGAGTTCACGAAGTATCCGCGTCACGCTCGGTGGGTAGAGCAGCGCGCGTTCGGCGATACCGCTCGCGTCGAGCGGCCCCGCATCGGCGAGCACGCGCAAGACGCGCCATTGCTGGTCGGTAACGCCGGCATCGCGCAGCAAGGGCCGGATCGGCGCCATCACCGCCTCGCGCGCGGCAAGCAGCGTTCCGGCGAGCGAACGGGGATAGGGCGCGAGAGTCTCGGAGTTGGGCATCGCCCGCTGATGGCACAGAAGTGGGCGGGAAACAAACTTAACGTGTTAAGCATACGGGAGGGTCACCGGTCGTGACGATTGCGGGAAACATCTATGGCGTCGTGCTGAACGACAGTGCCGAGCGCGCGCAGCTGGCGGGGCAGTTCGAGGACAAGCCCTATGGCGCGCCGCCGGTCGCGCCGGTTGTCTATATGAAACCGCTCGCGAGTATCGTGCACGGCCCGATCGGGGTGCCGGCCGACACCGGCCTCGTCGCCGCGGCGACGCTGGCGCTTCTCTTCGCCCGCGATACCGGACGGGTCGACGAGCAAGGCGTCGATGCCTGCCTCGGCGCCGCAGCACTCGCGCTTGACCTGTCGATCCCCGCCGCCAGCTATTACCGGCCCGCGATCGCGCAAAAGAACGGCGACGGCCGTATCGCGCTCGGCGACTTCGTCGCGTCCCGCCAGCCGGCGCAGATCCGCCTGTTCGCAGACGGCGAGCTGCTCCACGAATGGCCGCTCGACCGGCTGGTGCGACCGCTCGAGACACTGGTCGCCGACCTCGGCGCATTTCTCACCCTGAAGGCGGGCGACGTGCTGCTGGTCGGCCTGCCCGGCGATGCCCCCCGCATCCGCCCCGGTCAGACCTTGCGCGTGGAGGCCGATGGCTTCCCGCCGCTCGAAGTCGCAACCAAGGGAGACGCAGCGTGAAGCGCGCGCGAATTTACCATCGCGGCCGCGATGTCTGGGCTGAGGTCGGCGAGGACGGCGCGACGCTTCGCCTTCCCTGCGGCCAGACACTGCCTACGGGCGACGCGCAGTGGCTACCCCCGGTCCAGCGCGGAGCGGCAGTCTATGCGCTCGGCCTCAACTATGCCGATCACAACAAGGAATTGGGCTTTGCGCCCAAGCTCGAAACACCTTTGGTCTTCATGAAGGGTGACAATTGTTTCGTCGGCCATCGCGGTGACACGCCGCGCCCCGCCGACGCGAACCAGATGCATCCCGAATGCGAACTCGTCGCCATCATCGGAAGCCCCGCACGGGGCGTCTCCGCGGAGACGGCGCTGGACCATGTCGCCGGCTATACGATCGCCAACGACTATGCGATCCGCGAGTATCTGGAAAATTATTACCGCCCCAACGCGCGCGTCAAGAATCGCGACGCCACGACGCCGATCGGTCCCTGGATCGTCGACGCCGCCGATGTTCCCGATCCGCAGGCATTGCGCCTGTCGACAAGGGTCAACGGACAACTGGTGCAGCAGGGCAGCACCGCCGACATGGTCATGAGCGTGGCTGACCTCGTCGCCCATCTGTCGTCGGCAACGACGTTGATGCCCGGCGACATGATCCTGACCGGTACCCCGCAGGGCGTGCATTTCTGCGCGGCGGGCGACGAAGTCGTCTGTGAGATCGAGGGTATCGGCCGCTTGACCAATCATCTGGTGGCATCATGAGCCTCTATCAGCTCTCCAAGCTCCTCTACGTGTTGAACCGCGAGGATGCTGCCAAGGCGCAGTGGCGCGAGGATCCCGTCCCGCTCGTCGACCGGTTCGAGCTTACGGAGGAGGAACGCCAGGCGATCCTCGGCCATGACATCGGGCTGCTCTATGTCTTGGGCGTCAACGGCCAGATCCTCATGCATTTTGCCGCGCTCTGTGGGATCGCCTGGGCGGACTATCTTCGCCTGATGCGCGAGGGCGTCCAGACCTATGGACCGGTCCGCGCCGGGCTTTACGCGATGACGACGCAATTCGACGAGAAGGTGGCAGGACTATGACGCTGGTCTATACCGGAATTTGCAGCCACGCGCCGGGCATTACCGCCCGCGCGGAACTGGCAGACCCCGCGCTGCGCGATCCTTTCTATGCTGCCCTCGAGACGATGCGGCAGGAAATCAGTGCGACGAAACCCGACGCGCTCATGATCATCGCAGCCGAGCATTTCGCCAATTTCTTCATGAACGCGATGCCCGCCTATGCGGTGGGCATGGGCGAGACGTATCGCGGACCGATCGAAGATCCCGACTGGCTGAAAATCCCGCTGCGCACGGCGCGCGGGAATCCCGACCTCGGGCGGAGGCTCGTAGGCGAAATGCTCCAGACGGTCGATGTGACCTATTGCGAGGAATGGCAGTTCGATCATGGCATCATGGTGCCCCTGCACTTCCTCGATCCCGCGAATGAAATGACCATCATCCCGGTCAACATCAATTGCCAGGGACCACCGCTGACCCCGCTCCACCGCGCCTGGGCCTTTGGCGAGGCGATCCGGCGCGCCGCCGACGCGGCTCCCGAGCGCATCGCGCTCGTTGCGACCGGCGGCATCTCGCACTGGCCCGCGACGCCCGACAGCGGGAAGATCAACGAAGCCTGGGACCGCGACTTTCTCGAGCGCTGGGAGGCCAACGACCGCGACCGGCTGCTCGACTACAGCGATGCCGACACCTACCGCGATGCCGGACAGGGCGGATTCGAAATCCGCACCTTCATCGCCGCCGCCGCCGCGGCGCGCGGCAAGGGCAACGTCCAGTTCTTCGCGCCGATCCCGATCTTCGCGGTCGGCTGCACCGTCGGACGGATGGAGATCGCCTGATGGCCCATGTGATTATCGAATGGAGTGCGAATCTCGAAGAAGTGCTCGATCGCCCGGGGCTCATGCGCCTCATCGCCGAGGATATGCGCGAGCGCTCCGACGGCACGTTTCCGGTCGGCGGCATTCGCGTGCGCGCTTATCGCGCCGACGATTATGTCATCGCCGACGGCAACGGCCCCGACGATGCCTTCGTCAATATCGAGGTGCGCATGGGGGTCGGCCGGAGCGAGGCGTTCCGCAAACAATATTTCGATGCGCTCTTCACGCGCGTCCGCGACTTCCTCGCCGACCTCTTCGACCAGCGCCCGTTCGCCCTCTCGCTCTATGTGGCCGAAGTCGAGGGCTGGAAGCACAACAGCATTCACAAGCGCCTGAAAGGCTGACCCGCCCATGTCCCTGAGCCCCGATATCATCGAGACCTTGGCCACCCGCCTCGACGAGGCCGAACGTACCCGCACGCAGGTCGGCCAATTTTCGCTCGCGCATCCCGAGATGACGCTGGAAGACGGTTATGCCGTGAGCCGCGCCTGGACACAAAAAAAGCTCGCCGCCGGCCGCAAGGTCATCGGCCACAAGATCGGCCTCACCAGCCGCGCGATGCAGCGCTCCTCCAATGTGACCGAACCCGATTTCGGGACGCTGCTCGATGACATGCTGTTTCCCGACGGGCAGGACATACCGATCGACCGTTTTATCGAGCCGCGGGTCGAAGTTGAACTGGCCTTCATCCTGCGTGAGCCGCTGAAAGGACCGGGGTGCACACTTTACGACGTGCTGAACGCAACCGACTATGTCACGCCGGCGATCGAGATCATCGATGCGCGCATCGAGCGCATCGACCAAGCGACCGGCACGACGCGCAAGGTCTATGACACGATTTCGGACAATGCCGCCAACGCTGGCATCGTCCTGGGTGGACGGCCGGTCAAGCCCGACGCCGTGGACCTGCGCTGGGTCTCCGCGCTGCTCTTCCGCAACGGGGTGATCGAGGAATCGGGCGTGGCCGCGGCCGTCCTCAACCACCCCGCCAACGGTCCGGCCTGGCTGGCGAACAAGCTCGCGCCGCATGGCGAGTGGCTCGAACCGGGCCAGATCGTGCTCGGCGGCAGTTTCACAGCCCCCGTCTTCGCGCGGCCGGGCGACAGTTTTCACGTCGATTATGGCCCGCTCGGCGCCATTTCGGTGCGCTTCATATGAACGGCTTCCTCAAGCGGCTGGCAAGCGGCACACCGCAGCTTGGGCTGTGGCAGGCACTGGCGACGCCTTACACCGCCGAAATCTGCGCGCGGGCGGGTTTCGACTGGCTGCTGTTCGACGGTGAGCATGCGCCGAATACGCTGCAGACGCTCCTTGCCCAGCTTCAGGCCGTCGCCCCCTTCCCTGTCGAGGCGGTGGCGCGGGTGCCAATAGGCGAACCCGTCGCGATCAAACATTATCTCGATCTCGGCTTCGGGACGCTGCTCGTGCCGATGGTCGATAGCGCCGAACAGGCGCGCGCCATCGTCGCGGCAAGCCGCTTCCCGCCGCTCGGGAACCGCGGCGTCGCCAGCGCGACGAGCCGGGCGTCAGGGTTCGGCGCCCAGCCCGGCTATCTTTCGCGCGCGCACGAGCGCACGGCGATCATCGCCCAGATCGAAAGCCGAGCGGCGCTCGACCAGATCGATGTCATTGCCGCCGTTGACGGCATCGACGCGCTCTTCGTTGGCCCGGCCGATCTCGCTGCCTCGCTCGGTCATCTCGGTAATCCGGGCCATGACGAGGTGCAGGCGGCGATCGCGCATGCCAAGACGCGGATCGATGCCGCTGGAAAGCCGGCGGGGATTTTCGCGCTGTCGCCAGGTGATGCGCAGCGGCGCATGGCGGACGGCTTCGCCTTCATCTCGGTCGGAACCGACATCGGCCTGCTGGCGCGCGGCGCCGCCGGACTGCTGGACTCGATCCGCGGCTGATCGACGCGATCTACCGCGCACCGCCGCGCGGCGCGTCCTATAGCTTTGCGACGTCGATCTCGTTGTTGCGGCCTTGGGCGAGATAAGGGAAGCGCTCGACGGTCGCGCGGATTTCCTTGATCGGCCCGCCGTGATCGCCCCACTTCACCGTCACTTCATTGCCGATCTCGGCCTCGGAAATGTCGATGCAGCCGTGCGAGAGGAACTCGCGATAATGCGGGCTGTAGATCGTGCCCGAAGACCATCCGACGGGACGGCCACCCTTCTCGACATGATCGGCATAGGCCATCGGCCAACGCTGGGGCGAATAAGGGAAATCGAACGGCTTGTAGGGCTCGCCCTCGCGCAGGAGCGAGGCGAACACGTCGAGGACGTCGTCCTTGTTCCACCGCAAGGTCGTCGTCGTTCGGCGCGGATTGGCGATTTCGGCCTCGACCGCGTCGCGCCCGATGAAGTCGTGGTCGAATTTCGCCATATTGTCCCATCGCACTTCGGCGGGGGTGCGGCAGCGCGCCCTGATATCCATGGGGTCGACCGACCCGCCCACTTCCCACCGCTTCATCGCGCGCGGCCATTTTTCTGGAGGCGGCGCCGAGACGAAGGTCCAAGTGTGCTGGGGAAAGCCGCCCTCGATATGGTTGACGAGATAGGATCCCCAGCCGAGCCGCTCGATCCCGAACTCCTGCCCTGCCTTGTACACCGCGTCATAGATCGCCGGGGCGTCGCTCATCGGGCCGTGCAGTTCATAGGCGAGGCTGCCGGTCATGCCGAGGCGCGCGATCTCGCATTCGATGCCGTTGATCCTGGTCTGTCGGAAGCGGAGGAACTTCAGGTCGCGCAGATCCTCGCCGGTGACTTTTTCCAGCACGTCGAGCGAGGTCGGCCCGGCGATCTGGAAAAGATACCAGTTGCGAATCTCGATCTCGACGTCGAGGCCTTCGACACTCCGCGCCGTCGGGCCCGGAGGACCACCGGCGAAGGAGAGGAAATGATCCTCGGCCAGCCGCTCGACGACGCCATGCGCTGTGATCAACCCATCCTCGTTGCACATCACGGCATGCTTCATGCTGCCGACGGGAAATTTCGCGAAGCTGTTGATGCATAGCCCCTGGAGATATTCGAGCGCCTGCGATCCCTTGATCGAGACCGGCCCGATGCCCGAAAGGCCAGCGTGAATGTAGCAACCCTTGCGCCATGACAGCGCTTCGGCCCGCCAGCCATCGAACGCCCAGGCGCGAACTGGCGTAATCGCCAACCCCTTGGTGTTGGCGTGATAGAGAACATGATCGCCGTAAAAGGGATGCGGCAAGTCGGCGGTGAACGCGTTGCTCATGGGATTCCTTGGGATTGTCAGCCATGGGTGCGGGTAAGGCCCCTACCATGCCGTGGCATAAAACCAGATACAATACGCATCGTTTAAATAAATATGTCCTGCGGCACGGCCTCCAACCCCAAGCAGATTCCTACCATGCCCGGCTAGGTCGCTCCCCTCGCGCGGGCCTCCGCCGAAATCCGCTCGGCGCGCCACGAGCGCGGCGACTGGCCCGTCATTGACCGGAAACTCCGCGCGAAATGTGCCGGATCCTCATACCCCAGCAATTGCCCGATCTCGCTGACGCCCAGCGCAGTGAACATCAGCAGCCGCTTCGCCTCCTGCATATGACGGCGCCGGACGACGTCGGAGGCCCGCAGTCCAAGGCCGTTCCGACAGGCGCGGTTGAGCAAGTAGGGTGTCGTCCCGAGCTCGCTGGCCAGCGTATCGACATGCGGCCTTTCGCCGAGCCTCGTCTCCACGAGCGCCATGAAGCGGGTGAGCAACGAAGAGTCGGCTCCGCCGTCGTTGCCGCCCGTGCCCCTGCCCCCGCTCCCCAGTTCCGGCCGCTGTATTTCCGCGAGCGCCAGCCGAGCAAGCGCGCCGATACATTCAAGCTGTGCCGGCCGTGCAAGGCCATATTCATGCTCCATCCGATCGAACAGGGTGCGAATCCACGCCTGCTCGCCGGCCTCAAGCCGGAGAATGGCGCTCTCGCGCAACGGTCCGACGCCATAGGTACCCTCGAGAAGCCCAAGTTGCTCGCGCGCAAAGTCGTCGGACATCGACAGCACGATCGCATTGCTGCCCGGTGCGACGCGGAACCCGTGGACGACACCTGCCGGGATCCAGCAGAATGTGCCCGCCGAAATGGCTGACTGGGCGTCATCGGCGATATAATGGCCACTACCCGACACCCAATAGGTCAGTTGGTGAAGGTGCGGATGGCTATGCTCGACGACATGGCCAGAGTGCAATTTCCAGCGGTCACCGATGCGCTCGACGTGGCAGAAGCGCGGCTCTACCCGCACATCGGTCTGTCCGAACAGCGAAAAGGCGGGAATGGGCGTCGCGGGGTTCATCTTCTCCAGCATAGGCGCATTTTTGAGAAAATGGCCAAACAATTTGAACGATGCGTATCGTATATCATCGCAAGAGATGCTAAAAGGGGACAATCGATCAAGGGAGAAGAGACAATGTTCATCCGCAATGCCTGGTATGCCAGCGCCTGGGGTCACGAGCTGACCGACAACGGCATGCTGCCGCGCAAAATTCTCGGCACCTCGCTGCTGTTCTTCCGCAAGTCAGACGGTGAGGTAAAGGTCCTGCGCGACCGCTGCAGCCACCGCTTTGCGCCGCTCTCGCTCGGCCGCCGCGAAGGCGATTGCGTGCGCTGCATGTATCATGGCCTGGTGTTCGACGGCGACGGCAAATGCGTCGAGGAACCTGGCCGCAAAGGCGTCAGCCCCAACACCGACGTGCCGAGCTACCCGGCGGTCGAACGCCACAAGCTTGTCTGGGTGTGGATGGGCGACGCCGACAAGGCCGATCCCGATCTGATCCCCGATTGCCATCAGCATGAGAGCCCCGAATGGGCGAGCATCCCGCGCACCGCCCACTTCAAGGCGAATTATCTGCTTGTTCTCGACAATCTGCTCGACTTCTCGCACCTGTCCTACGTTCACGAGAATTCGCTCGGCGGATCAAAAACGATCGCCGAGACCCGCCCCAAGGTCGAACAGACTAACAAGGGCGTGAAACTGACGCGCTGGTATCTGGGCGAACCCGGCTTCGCACCCTACCTCAAGGGTTATGAGCGCTTCACCGGTCCGGTCGATCGCTGGAACATTTACGACCTTTCGACGCGGAGCAATCATTTCTCGATGTCGTCAGGCAGCGCGCCCGCCAACACCGGCGCGCCCGAGGGCAAGCTGGCGCCGGAAACGATGGTATTCCACTCGAACCAGCTCATCACGCCCGAGGACGAGAACAACACCCATTATTTCTGGACCTACGCGCATAATTTCGCGCTCGAGAATTCGGAGTTGACGCAGGCCCTAGCCGAGCGAATCTCGGCAGGCTTCCAAGAAGATCGCGACATGATCGAGGCGCAGCAGTTGGTCGTCAACGAGAGCGGCGACGACAAGATGGCGTTTATCCTCGCCGACAACGGCCTCACCTTGGGCCGCCGCCTGATCGAGGCGGAACTCGCCGCCGAAGCCGCCGAACAGGGCAGGTGAGGCCGGCAAATGCCTACAAGGTTGCGCTTTTTCTGACACGCAATCCGGAATGCACAGCCGCCGAGTTCACCGAAGCGTGGATCGGCGGCGGCAACCCCGGGCCTGCCCCGGGATTGGGCACGCATGTCTACAACGCTCCGGGTCTGTCGGCGGTGCCGATCGAAAATGCGCCGCCGGCGCCCTTCGACGGCGTAGATGAATATAGCTTCGATTCCGCCGCAAGCGCGGCGATGTTTTTCGCGTCGGACCGCTTCGCTGCGGACTGGATCGCACCGCGCGCGCAGCTTCTCGCGGCGCCGATCCTCGCTATCTCGGGTCCCGCACATGTCCTGTGGGACCGGGCAGGGCCTCCTCCCGCCAACCCCGTTAAAATACTCACTCTGCCCGTTCGGCGCGCGGGCATGAGCCAAGCCGATTTTGGCGACTACTGGATTCATAGCCATTTTTCGCTCGCGATCGGCGGCCCGGGGACCTCCGAAAGGCTGAGGCAGGCGGTTACATGCCCCGCGGACGGATGTGTCCTCGTTCCCTTCGGAGCGGCACCGTTCGACGGCATCGGCACAATCGTCTTCGACAACATGGCCGACCTGGAGGCGGAGTTTTCATCGGCTCATTATCGCGACCGGCTCGCGCCCGACGAGCCGAAGTTCACTGATCCGGCGAAGTCTCGCGCGATGATGGTCCGCGAAACAATCCTGTTCAGCAACGCCTGACGATCAGTCAGGATGCCATGCTCCCCCGAGGAGACAACGACGCATTCTGCTCGACAGAGGCCGATGGTTCTCCCTCACAGCCAGTTGTCCAGGACGAGCAGGGCTGCGGGCTTTTCCGAGAAAAGCCGATCGGTGAATGCATCAACTTGTGCATGGGATATTTTCCTCGACTGCAACTGGCGTTCATTCCCCGGGCGTGAGGGGCCTCGAGGATCGATCGCCGGTAGTCGTGATCGCATAAAACTGGTTCCTGGCACCCCTTCGGTTCCGGCAAGCGGCGATAGGTTTTGTGATTGGCTGCGAGCGGTGGCTACTGCAGGCCAAAGCGGCGCGTGGCGGCGCTTCTCATTGTGGCGCCCCCTACTCAAGGACCTCCGCCAAAGACCGAAAATGCCTCTGCGGAAGTGCCTTGGACAGCTAAGGCGCCCAAACTTCCGCGCTCCGCGCGCGCTGGAACAGATAGCGACGCATCGCGACCGATGGCCCGTCGGTCGCGACCGAAATCTCGTACATGTCCTCGGGCGCGGTCTCGGCGAGCATATGCTCCAGTTTTCCCAGCGCCTCGACATCCTCCTCGAACGCCTGGAACAGCCGATCGTGCATCACGCCCGTTGCGTCGGGATCGCCGAGGGCGAAATCTCGGCCGTGCACGATGAAATAATGGGTCGACGAATGCGTCTCGGGCGTCGGCAGATGCGCCGTGCGGATCGTGCCCACTTGGCGCTTTGCCTCAGGAACCGCTGAATCATAGAAGCTCACCGTCACGCGGTGGAACCCCGGAGACATGAACTCCGACGTCGCGATGCGCGCCGCCGTCGTCACGCCCGCAAGGCCCATGGGGTCGGCCCAAACAGGGGGCAGCAGGGTTGGGATTACCTCGCGATGCACGAGGAAATGGCCGTCGCCGATTTCGGTCCTGAATGGCGCCCTGGCATATTCAGGAGTGCCGAAGCTGCGGGCGTGAATATAGCTGAGATGAGTGAGGTCGAGCAAATTCTCGTGGAGGCTCACATAATTGCCCGCCAGGTGCAAATAGCCCTTCGAGCAAACCCATTCGGCGCTCGTCTGGAAGGCGGTCTCGGGGAGCTTCGCTAGATCTGCGGTTTCAGCATCGCCCATCCAAATCCAAATAAGATTGCCGGTCTCGACAAGCGCATAGCGCTTCACGCCGATCGAGCGCGGGCATTTGGCCATTGCCGGCACTTCGATGCAATCCCCATGTGCATCATAGCGAAAGCCATGATAGCCGCAGACCACGGTGTCGCCTTCGAGCGTGCCTTCGGACAAGGGATAGGAACGGTGCGCACAGCGATCGCTCATCGCGACCGCGGTGCCGTCCTCGGTCCTATAGAAGAGTATCTTCTTGCCGAGCAGGGTCCGGGCGAACAGCGTGCGACCGACCTCATCGGCAAAGGCCGCAACATACCAGTCGTCGAAGATGAAAGGCGTGTCGCGATCGGCCATTCTGGCCGACGCACGCCGGGCGGCCGCGACGATAGCGGTTGCCGGTTCAACCATAATCCTCTCCTCGACGTCGAACCCATTTGCCCGGCGGGATGGGCTAGAAGCCCGCCCGTGCATCTTCCCAGGCCAGATATTTAAGTTCGAGATATTCGTCCAAACCGTAAATCGAACCCTCGCGGCCGAGCCCCGATTGTTTGATTCCGCCGAACGGGGCGACCTCGTTCGAGATGAGCCCCGTGTTGATGCCGACCATGCCGGCTTCGAGCGCCGCCGACACCCGCCAGATCCGTGCCGCGTCAGTCGCAAAGAGATAGGAAGCGAGACCATATTCGGTATCGTTCGCCATGGCGATCGCCTCTTCCTCGGTGGAAAAGCGAATCACCGGGGCGATCGGACCGAAGGTCTCCTCGCGGCAGACCAGCATGTCCTGCGTGACGCCGGCGAGCACCGTCGGCTCGAAAAACAGCCCGCCGCGCGCATGGCGCCGGCCGCCCTGCACCACCGATGCTCCGCTCGAAACGGCATCGGCGATATGCGCCTCGACCTTCTCGATCGCAGCGGCATCGATGAGCGGCCCCTGCTGGACGCCGGGCTCGAACCCGTCGCCGACCTTGAGCGCACCGACCGCCGCTGCAAGCGCCGCGGTGAAGGCATCATAAATACCATCCTGCACATAGACGCGATTGGCGCTGATGCACGCCTGGCCGGTGTTGCGATATTTGGTCGCGATCAGCCCCGCCACGGCCTTATCGACATCGGCGTCGTCGAACACGAGGAACGGCGCATTGCCACCGAGTTCCATAGACAGCTTCTTCACCGTCGCGGCCGACTGCTCGATCAGGATCCGACCCACTTCGGTCGACCCGGTAAAGGTGATCTTCCGGACCAGCGGATTGCCCGTGAGTTCGGCGCCCAGCACGCGTGCCTTGCCGGTGATGACGTTCAGCACGCCCGCCGGGATACCGGCGCGCACCGCGAGTTCCATCAGCGCGAGGGCGGTGAGCGGCGTCTGCTCGGCGGGTTTCACCACCATCGTGCATCCGGCCGCCAGCGCCGGCGCCGCCTTTCGCGTGATCATTGCCGCGGGAAAGTTCCACGGGGTAATCGCCGCACAGACACCGACCGGTTCCTTCGTCGTGACGATGCGGCGCGTCCGTTCGGTCGCGGCCATTACGTCGCCGCGGACACGCTTGGCCTCCTCGGCGAACCATTCGACGAAGGAGGCGGCATAGGCGATCTCGCCCTTGGCCTCAGCAAAGGGCTTGCCTTCCTCCATCACCATCAGGCGCGCCAGATCGTCGGCATGCTTCACGATAAGATCAAACCAGTGGCGCAGGATGATCGATCGCTCCTTGCCGGTCTGCGCGCGCCAAGCTGGAAGCGCGGCATGCGCCCCCTCGATCGCCCGCCGCGCTTCCTCGACGCCGAGCTGCGGAATCTGCGCCAGCACTTCGCCGGTGGACGGATTGCGCAGCTCGCGTGCTGGGAATGCCGCGCCATCGATCCACATGCCATCGATATAGGGCGTCGTACGCAGCAGCCCCTTGTCCTCAAGTTGGTTCGTCACTTCATGCATCCCGACTGGGGTTGATCATTCCGGATTGCGCCCGATGAAGAAAGCTTCGTCGGGATCGCTGGTGGGATTCAGGCCGGCGGCGTCGAGGCCGCGGCGCAGCACCGCCATATCGCGGTCGAAGATGCGCTGCGTCGGGTGGGGAATCGGCCCGCCATTATAGCCCTGAAGCCAGCCTTCATATTTCCACATCAGGCGGTTGATCAGGCCGTTGGAGGCGATCGGCAGGCTTCCGAAAGCCTTGCGCGCGGGATCGACCTTGTACCAGATTTCGGTCGCCTCGTCGAACTTGCCTTCGTTGATCAGCTTGTGGATGCGCGGCAGCGTCGGGCCAAAATAGGCTGAATAATTGGTACCGCAGAACGGGATCGGCATGACCTGCGCCAACGGCGCATATTCGAACTCGAGCGGCGACGAGATGACCACATCCTTGTGGAAGTGGCGGTGCATTTCGATCGCGCTCATGATGTACGGCACGCCGCCCTCGGTCTTGATGGCTGCGACGTTCGGACAGTCGTCGATCAGGCGGCGCAGGACGGGCACGGGAATATCGGCTGGGTGAAGGCGGCCGAAGCCCCAGGCGGGCAGCGGGAACAGCATGACGGCAAGGTTGGTCGAATCGCAGATCGCCTTGGAATAGGCGTAAACCTCGTCATAGGATTGCGGATAGAAAAAGGGCGGATAGCCGAGGAGCACAAGCTCGGCGCCAGCAGCCTCGGCCATTTTCGTCGCTTCGATGCTTTCTTCGAGCGTGTTCGAGACGGCGTGGTGTACGACGAACATCCGGTCCCTGGCTTGGTCGACCATGATCTCGCAGAAGCGGCCATATTGCTCCGCGGTGATGGCGACTTCCGAGCAGGAGAGCGAACCGACGAACCCATGCTCGATCGCGAGCTCGACATCGTGGCGGATCGCCTTTTCGTTCAGCCGCTTGAAATCCGAGGTCATCGTCGGAATCGTCACATTGGCGACACCGAACATATGCTCGCGCGCCCACTCACGCGCTTCGCTTTTCTTGTATCTGGCCACGAAAAAGCTCCTCTTACAAAATCTTGGAATCGAACTGGATCGGCAGCGGCTGGGCGAGCCCAGCGCCCAAGGCCTTGTCGAGGATCATCTCGGCTATCACGATATCCTGCATGCCCCCGCCAACGGACTTGAACATCGGCATGCGTGCCGCCGCGACCTGTGCATCGATGGCGCCCGTCATAAGCGCGTTGAGCGAAAAGGACTTTGCATGCACGTCGATCCCGACCTCGACGGCGGCGAGCATGTCGCCGGTTTCCTCGAGCACTTCCTCGAGCATGTCGCAGACCACCAGATCGACCCGCTGCACCACCGAGACGTCGATCTCGCGCTGCTGCGGAACCGTGGAGCCGATGGAAACGACGACAGCCCCGGGCTTGAGCCAGTCGCCGTAGAGGATCGGCACCTCACCATGCGAGCGCGCTGCGGCAAGCACGATGTCGGCTTCGCTGACAGCTTCCTCGGGCGATGCCGCGGCCCGCGCAGCTACCCCAAGGTCGCGAACGATTGCATCGGCGAAAGCCTGGCGGCGTTCGGGGTTCGGGCTGAAGACCACCACTTCGCTGAGCCCGCGAATGGCGCCAAAGGCGCGCGCGTGCATCGATGCCTCAAGGCCGCTACCGATCACGCCGAGGCGCGCGGCACCTTTTGGCGCGATACGATCGAGCGCCGCGGCCGATGTCGCCGCGGTCCGGAAGCCGGTCAGGAGATTGGCATCGAGAAAGGCCGCGATACGGCTCGTCTGACGATCGAACAGCACGATCACATATTCGACGCCGGGCGTCGCCGAGGCCATCGCCATGCCCATCAGCTTCGCGCCGAAATAGCGGCCGCCCGGCGGCGCCGCGGGCAAGGTGCGAAGCCAGGCGTTGCCCGATTGGGCAATCGTCCGCGCGGGCGCAGCCGCCGGTTCGGCGGGCCGAGAATAGGCGGCCTGAAGCGCGCGGATCGCATCTTCCCAGCGAAAGACAGTGCGCGCGGTCTCGGCGGAAACAAAAACGGGGCCATCGATGGAAATGGTCACTGGCTTCTCCGGTTGGCAGGCAGGTTTTCGGGTCGCGCCGGGCGCCCCCCGAATCCAATTACTGGACCCTACGTATCGTTTTATGACTGCGTGTCAATCAGGCTTTTAATACCGTATCAATTTGCGTATTGATTGTTCCATCTACGCAAATTCGAGGGATAAGATGGTCCAGCACACTGACGACGACAGCGTCCGGCTGCATGCGCTTATCGAGGAACGCGGGCGCGGCGGCGTCGCCCGGCTACCGGCCGAACCCAAGCTGTGCGAAATACTCGGCGTGTCGCGCAGCCGCCTGCGCACGCTCCTCAAGCGCGCGGAGGCCGAAGGATTAATCTGGCGGCATGTCGGCAAGGGTACATTCGCAGGAGCGCGGCCACCGATCGGGACCGAGGCGATGCGCGACCTTCCGGTGAGCGTGGGCGACCTGTTCGACGCACGCGCCCTGATCGAGCCCCAGCTGGCGGCCCAGGCGGCGCTCCACGCGAACCCTTCGGACATTGCAGCCATGGAAGTAGTCCTCGCCGACATGGCCGCGACCCGATCTTTCGCCGAATGGAAGCGTCTCGACGCCAAGCTGCACCGGCTGATTGCGCACGCGACCCACAATGCGCTTCTCCTGCTGCTGTACGACACGCTGCACGCGCCGATGCGCTGGGGCCTGGACGCGCGGCTCGAAGAAGTCTTCGGCGCCCCCCCCGGCCCGCGCACAGCCGCGAACGCCGACCACAGCGCGGTCGTCGCAGCGATTTCCGCACACCATCCTGGCAAGGCCGAAGAGCTGATGCGCGATCATATTGTCTCGGTGCGCAGCTTTCTCTTCGGCCGTTCGTAGCGTAGCGGCGCGTCGCGTGCTTCCGCTCAGTTGATATCCCACACCGCGAGCGACGACGAAGCGGTCGCGAGCGGCATGCGATCCTCGCTGAGCAACTGGGCATGGGCGAAGGCCACCCGGCCACCGAGCTTCTCGACACCGGCACGGACATAAAGGCGGCCGATCTTGCCCGCCCGCAGCATGTTGACGTTCAGCGAGATCGTCGCGCAGGTCTGTCCCGGACGGAGCGCCGACAGAACCGCGACCGCCATCGCGGTATCGAGCATCGCCGCCATGGTGCCGCCATTCACGACGCCATTGCCCTGTGCCGTCCCCTCGTCCGCGACGAAGGACAAAAGCACGTCGCCCGCCTGCCCATCGACGAGGATCGCGCCCATCGATATGAACGCGGGGTTGCAGGTCAGCGGAACATCGCGCTTCTCGGCGGCGATGGCGTCAGCGACGAAACGGCGGGTTTCATTGTCCTTCGCAGACGCCTCGGCAGTCTTCTCATCCATTGGCGGTGACACAGCGGATCTGCTGTGCTCCCAAGCCGTCGATTTCGCCGATCATCAGGTCGCCGTCGGTCAGATAGCGATTATAATGGGTGCCGTTGCCGGCCGGCGATCCGGTGCAGATGATGTCGCCTGGCAGAAGGCGCGCGTAGCGCGAAATATATTCAATCTGGCGGACGATATCGAACATCATGTCGCCCGTCGTCTCGTTCTGCATCAACTGCCCCTCGACACTTAGCCGGATCCGAAGATCGTATGGATCGGGGATGAATCGCGCGGGAACGAGATAGGGTCCGAACGGCAAAAAACCGACCTGGCCCTTCGAGCGCAGCCAGTCGGTGCCGAGCAATTTATAGTCGGTGCGCGGGATAAGATCGCGCGCGCTGATATCGTTGACGATGGCATAGCCCGCGACATGCTCCATCGCCGTCTCGCGGCCGATCTGATAGCCACCTTTGCCGATCACCACGGCCAGCTCGAGTTCCCAGTCGGGCTTGGCCGTGTTCGCGGGCAGGACCAGCGTGTCATTGGGGCCAGCGACGGTCGAAATCGGCTTGGTGAAAACATAGGGTTCGCCGTGCGCGAGGCGATCGTCCATCATCTTCTCGGCCCAGAGCCGTAATTCGTCACCCGACAAGCCTTCGGGGCCAGCATTGGTATCGACCGTAAGGTGAACGACGTGGGTGCGATAATTTGCGCCCGTGCAGAAGATCTGCCGCGGGAGGTCGACCGGCGGATGGAAGTGGACCGCTGCGCAATCGTGCCATGTCACGCTCTTGAGCCCCTCGGCTGCCCCGGCGAGGTGGCCAAGGGCCGCCTCGGCAGCCCCCCAATTCTCGAGCAGGGCAAGAAGCGAGGCCCCGGGGGGTATCGCGCTGTCGGGGTACGCCGCGACCAGATCGCCCAGCAGCGCAACCCTTTCCCCAATAACCATCGCGGCGCCTTTAGGACCGCCTGCCACCGCTATCGTCGCCAGCGCGAATTTCTTCATTGGTAGCATCCTTCAATTCAATGGATCGGGCCGCCCGGGGGCGCCAAGCTGATCGAGCAGGGCGGTATCGACGAGCGCATCATAGGTCGCATCACCGCCATCCAAGCCGAGGCGCCGCCGCTGTTCGACAAGCAGCGCAATCCCGTCCCGCGACGGCCACAGCGTCGAGGCGACGAACCCCGCCAGCCGCGCCGCGATGGGAGGCGGCAGCCCCGTCGTCTGTAGTGCTGCGGCGGTCGCAGCAGGATCGCGAACGGACGCGGCTCGCGCGGATTCCATGGCCGCGAGCCAACGGACAAGCTCGCTCGCGCGGGTCTCGGGTAGCGGCGAGCGAACGACGACACCTTGTCCTGGAAAGCCCGGATAGGCGGCATCGGCGTCGGCAATTCGCCGGAGACCATGTTGTTCGGCCAGTTCCACGAACGGGGGCCCGAGAAGGGTCGCGTCGCCTTCACCCTCAAGAAGGCGGTCGAACCGCTCCTTCACGCCGCCGGCCTCAACCACATCGCAACGATCGAAATCGGTGCCGGCATCGGCGAGCATCGCGCGCAATGCGACCACGAAACCGTTGACCGCGGAATCGACGAGAAGACGTCTGCCGGCGAGCGCGGCGACCGTTTCGAATTCGGGCCGCGCCACGAGGCTGATGCCCGTCTTTGCCTCGACCTGGGCGACAATGCGGAAGGCCCCGCCGCCGGGTCGGCGATTCCACATGATCACATTGTCCATCGCGGTGACGGCGGCCTCGACCCGGCCGTCGCGCAGGGCCTCGAACTGTTCGTCGGACGACCGTGTCGCGGTGGCCTCGACGCTCACCCCCTCGCGGCCGAAAAAGCCCCGCTGCTCAGCGACGACGCTGATCGCCGGCGGAACGAACCAGATAATCTTCACCATCATTCTATGCCCTTGAAAAGCGGTTACCAAATTCCCGCACTAGTAGGGCGAGTCGAGAAAAGTGAAGCTGTCGATCATCAGCTGGGTCGCTTCGGCCCCGCTCGCGCTCTTCTGCTTTTCGAGTTCGCAAATGCGGTAGCTATTCTCATAGATGAGCGTGACCCGGCGCTCGCGCCGTTCGCTATATGCTGCGAGTGCGGCGTCCAGCGCCGCGTGCGTTTCGAGCTCCTCGGCCAGAACCACCGCATCCTCGATCGCCATGCCGCCGCCAGACGTCAGCTGCGGCGTCAGCGAATGCGCCGCGTCGCCGAGCAGCACCACGCGGCCGCGGTGCCAGGGCGCGGGCATCAGCAGGATATCGAACGACCGGTAGCTGATGTGCCAACCATCCTTCATCCGTCCGACCGCATCGCGAACTTCGGTAGCGTCGAACGGGGCAAGCCGACTGACCAGCTCACCGGCGAGCTTGTCGCGCTCGACCCGCAGGGGCTCGATCGACGTCTCGAGATAGAAATAATAGGCGGTTTCTTCCGACAGAGGCAGGAAACCAACAGAATTGCCCTCGGCGGTACGGAACATCGTGAACCCGTCGAGCGACTTTGGCCGAGGCACCGTATAGCGCCACACGCCCTGCCCTGCATAAAATGGCTGGTGCTCCTCACCGAAAACCATGCCGCGAATCTGCGAATAAACGCCATCGGCCGCCACGAGAAGATCGGTGTCCTCGGTCATCCCGTTCGAGAGTTCGACTTCGACACCGTCGCCATCCTGCGCGAGCCGGACAATTTTCGTCTGATACGAAATGCGCACGCCCGCCGCGAGCGCGTTGCGCGACAAGATGTCGGCGAAGGTCGTCCGCATGATGCCAAGCGCCCCTGGGCGGCCGGGATGCTTCGCCCACGGCAGCCCGAAACTGTTGATCACATTGCCGTCCTTGTCCCGGTTGGTGATCGTCTCCCAGCCGAAACCCTCGGCAACGCATTCTTGCAGAAGACCCAATTGCTCCAGCGCGCGCAGCGCATTGTTCTGCAAGTTGATACCGGTGCCGAGCTGATCCTCGCGCCGCGCCGCTTCGACGACATGCACGTCGATCCCCTGCCGCTGCAGGGCGATCGCGGCGACCATTCCCCCGATGCCGCCGCCGACAATCACAGCGTTCTTGATGCAAGCCATTCCAGGTCAACCTCTCATATATCAATTCTCACCGAGTCCTGGCCGCCGCAAAGCGGCAGCGGACCATGACGGCCGGCGATGTCGGGGTATAATGCACGGCGCGTATCGTAAATGTCAATCGTCCACCCGCTATATCCACCCGATGCCCTGCTGCGGCGGCGGGCACGATCTCACCAGGAAGCGCCTCCCCGCGGGCGCGGCGAGGCTGGCGACGACGCGCTCACTATCCGGGCAATGCCTGCGGGCCGGAAGCGGCACCATAGACGTAGCGGTCAGGCCGGACGATGATGGCCACGGCGTCATTGCGCGCCAGCCAGTCGGCGAAACAGTCGCTGACACCGCGCATCCCGGATCGCGCGTCGTCCCCAGCCTCGCCTTCGCCGATCAGCACCAATTGCCCGCCAATCACGGCTCAATCCCGCGCAATTACAGGATCGAAATCGAGCACCGCAGGGTCGCGCGCCACGATAGGAACTCGGGCTCGACGAGGTCGCCCATGCGTGCCGTGCTGCCGTTGGCGCGCGCGATCTCGGGCTGGACGAAAAGCGCGCCCGCAGCAGGAGAACGCGAATCGACCAGCCCCCTGCCAAGCCACGGAACGAATGCCTGGCGATCGGTGGACACCGATCCGCTGCGCAATTGTTCGGCCAGCAACGTGTCGCGCTCGGCCGCCCGGAGCGGGTCGAATTCGCAGATGATCACGCCGAACTGCTTGGCGTGCGCGATGATTTCCGTGACATGCCGCCGGCGTCAGCCTCTTAGTCATCGAGCAGCCTCGGGTCGGTGCCCCTTGCCAGAACTTGCACCAACTTCCACGTGAGATTGTCGGCATCGCGAAGCCCGGCGCACGGGCCTTGCGCGAGGAACGGCGGCATGGTGTGGGCCGCATCGCCCTCGATCAGGAGCCGGTTGCTGCGCCAATGACGCGACCGCGGCGCGAAAGCGATCGACCGCGGTGCGCCAGAGCGACAAGGCATCGACATCGACATAATCAGCGGGCAAATCGCGAACAGCCGCCTCGCTGCGGACTGCCTCGGGCGTCTCGCCGGGAAGCAGCTTGATTTCCCGGCGCCGCAGCTTGTGGGGCCGACAACGAAGGTCGCCGGTCACTTCGGCTGGCAATATTGCGCCGCTTTGAGTGAAAGCGGGGTGTCGGCGGTGAGCCATGGATCGACGACGACCCAGCATTCGGCAAAGTCCAGGTCTTCCACCGGCAACCCGGCCGCCCCGTGCGCGAGTCTATTGCGATCCTTTGTGTTCACTATTTAGCACGAATGAACAACAAGGAGCGAGCGATCAAGCCGACGCGCCCAGCTCCAGACATCACAGAAACCCAGGCATCATGTTATCTGGACGCAATATTATCTGGACGCACAGATGCGGTTTTCGAGCATTGTTTTAAAACGGGACGTATACTATATGAATTAGCAATAAAATCAGATGGACCGGTGCATCGGCCGCGGCATTGCCGACGCAAAACGATCCTGCAGGGAGAAGAATATGGCGGCCGAAGCGGGCGAGTTCAGAAGAGGGTGGCGATTTGTGCTCGGCGCGTTCATCGGCATCGGCGGCGGCTTTGCGTCGCTGTATTTCTACACTGCGGGCCTGTTCATAAAGCCGCTCGCCGAGGAATTCCAGTGGACACGCGGCGAAGCCTCGTTGAGCGCCCTCTCTTTCATGATCGGGAACACGATCGCACTCCCGATCGCCGGCCGGCTCGTTGACCGTTTTGGCGAAGTACGCGTCGCGCTGACATCGGGAACGGCACTCGCGGCCGCATTCGCGATGCTTGGCAGCCTGACGGGAGGGCTGACCAGCTTCCTGCTCCTCGTCCTGCTCCTGACCATGGCATCGGCAGGGTCGACGGCCGTCAGCTATAATCGCGTGATCGTACGCCATTTCAAGGCGCAGCGCGGTCTGGCATTGGGCCTCGCGCTCACCGGCTCAGCCATCGGCGCCGCGATTGTGCCGCCGCTCCTTGCCCCCTTCATCGCCGAGCATGGCTGGCGACCGGCCTATTATGTGCTCGCCGTTCTGGCATTCGTGCTTACCGGCTGCGCCGCCCTGCTGCTCAGAGAGACAGGTCCCCGGGCCGATCTGCAGGCACAGTCGGCATCGCTGCCTTGGCGCGTCATCTGCAGCCATCCGGCCTTTTTCTCGATCAGTGCTATGATCTTCCTGTCGGCGACCGCGGTGCTCGGGACCACGCTCCACATCGTTCCGATGCTCACCGACGGCGGTCTCGATCTCGCCGCTGCCGGTTCGACGGCCTCGGCACTCGGCATTTCGGTGATCGGAGGACGAGTGATTGCCGGTCGCCTTCTCGACCGTTGGGATGCGGGCTGGGTCACCTGGATCCTGCTCACACTCGCTGCCTTCGGCATGCTGCTGCTCTGGACCGGCTATCCGGCGCTCGTCATTCCGGGCGCGATGCTCGTGGGCTTCGGAGTGGGAACCGAGGGCGATCTTCTCGCCTATCTGCTGGGCCGCCGCTTCCCCATTCGCAGCTTCGGGAGCGTCTACGGAGCGATTTTCGCAGTCCACGCCTTTGGCGCCGGCATCGGCGGCATGCTTGCGGGCGCGCTTTACGATGTTTCGGGCAATTATGGGAGTTGGCTGCTCGCCGCCGCCGCGGCGCTCGTCGTTGCCGGGTTGATCGCGCTCGCGACCGAACGCGGCATCAAGGCGCTCGCTGAAGAGTGATTGGTCGTTTCGTAATTTTCTCAGATGCCGGCAGACGGAACTGTCATGCCCCCTGCTCGTCGTCGAGCGCCAGCAGAATGAAAATCATCCGGCAGGGCTTTGCCGAGCGGTTGGACCAGCTATGGTTAAGTCGCGCGCTGGATCAGCACGCGCCGGAAGACCCTCAGACAGTCGATCAGGGAAGGACGATCTTTGTGTTCTCGTCAAACTCGATACCGATCAGCCGGAAGACCGCCAGCGGATAGGAATGGATAAACTCGTCATCGAGCGGCGCATGTCCCCAAAGCAACCGCATGTAGATCACGGCATAGAGCATATCCATCAACAACTCCGGACCAAGACCCTCGGGCAGCTTGTGGACCTCGTTGAGCTTTTCGACGACTTCGCGAACAACGGCGCGGCGCCCATAGTGAAACCGCTGACGAAACTCGCGAAGGACCGTCTCGTCGGACTGCCCTTCGGCCAATATCTGCGATACGATTCGGCCGGACCGTCCCGTATATTGTTCGGCAAGCGCGCGCCAGTGACGCACGAGCGCCTCGGCTGGATGCATGTCATAATGCATCGGCGTGTTGATTATGTGATTCTCGATGAAGGCATCGATGACAACCGAGGCCTTAGACGGCCACCAGCGATAAATGGTCGCCTTGCTGACCCCGGAATCGCGCGCGATCGCTTCGATGGTGAGCGACTGCACCGAACCGGTTTGGAGGAGCGACATCGTCGCTGCGAGGATCGAGCGACGGGTGGCTTCGCTTCGCGGCCGGCCTCCTCCTCGCGTTTTCGTTTCGATCTGAGCCGTTGCGTTCATTCATTCACCCTAGTTTGTACGACTTACCCGGTCAACGACCTAATTTCCACTCGAGAAATAGAAAAATTTGGCAGTTTACCAACGCTTTCGACGCGGACTCCGATGGAAAACAATTGGTGTGCGCCGTGCAAATATAATTTCGATGCGTATCGTTTACTTACTTACTTTGAAGCAGCGCGCACCGCCGTAGCAATGTGCGCAACCGCGGCTCATGCCGCCTCGGGGGGCAAACCTGCCGGCGGGTTGGCAGGAGGAATTGTACAAATTCGATCGTTCACAGTCCCGGTCACGCCCGACTATTTCAAATACGAGTTCCTAGGTCCCAAATCGCTCGAGATTCTCGAGTCCCTGGTCGGCGCGCCGCTGCGCGATCTCAAATTCAATCATTAGCACCGTGGTCGGCTCGCAGGAGCCGCGATATCGACCGGCGTGTTCTGTCTCGCGCGGTTCACTACCACCTCGAACAGCGGGTACTCGTCAACGGCTCAGCGACAATCGTGTTCAAAAACTAGGCGCGCACGCGCCTTCGCAAGACTTGCGTCCGAAGTTAAACAATCCTTGACGTATCGTTTTGAAAATAGAAGGCTCGTCGCAATTCGCCTTGCGCGCCCATTCGAGTGGCGATCGCCAGGCAGTGCGACAGCCCGCTACGGGCGTCGAAAGGATCGCGAGGAGATCTCAAAACATGCTGCCCGAGAAGATTGCCGACATTCTTTCCGCCCCGTTCAAGATCAACAAGCTGACGCTGGCCAACCGGCTCGTCATGGGTCCGATGGCCGTGGGCGCGCCGACCGCCGAAGGCGCACCGAGCGAGCAGACGATCGCCTTCTTCGAGCGGCGCGCGCGCGGCGGCATTGGCATGATTATCGCGGGCGGGGTTGTCGCGACGGCCCGGTCGTTCGAGGAAACGCCCTTCAAACCCGTGCTCCGTTTCGACGTCGAAAGTCTGATTCCGCAATTTCGCCGGGTTGCCGACACCGTGCATGCCCATGGGGTCCCGATCATCGCCGAGATCATGCCCGGCTTTGGGCGGATGGGCGTACCCGGCCCCGGACGACCGATCATTTCGGCAAGTCCCATCAATGTTGTCATTCCCGAGCAGAATTTTCCCAAAGGCGTGCTCGTTCCGGGCGGGCGGACAACGCCTGAGCCGGACGAAGCGACGGTCGAAGAAATCGAGCAGTACCGGCGCGAAATGGTCGATACCGCCAGTAATGTGCAGCGTGCCGGTTGGGACGGCGTCGAAGTCGCGGCGCATATGAGCTATTTTGCTTCCTCTTTCCTGTCGCCCAGGACCAACTGGCGTACCGATCAATATGGCGGATCGGTCGAAAACCGGGCGCGCATGCTGACTAACATCGTGCGCAACATTCGCGAGCGCCTCGGCCCCGATTTTGTCATCGGCCTCCGCATCACGGCGAACGACTATATGCCGGACGGGCAGGGAGCCGCCGGATTTTCTGCCATCGCAAAGGAGGTCGAGAAAGCCGGCCTCGACTATGTCGCGCTGTCGACCGGCTGCTATGAAACGATGGACAGGAGCGCGCCATCGGTCGATGGCGGCCTTGTCGACACCGGCGACGCGCGCCTGTTTCGGAACGCTCTTTCGGTGCCGCTGCTGCTGCAAGGTCTCCACGATCCCGCCCGAGCGGCAGAGGCGATAGCGGACGGGCATGGCGACATGGTGATGTTGGCACGGCCGATGCTGGCTGACCCCGACTATGCGCGCAAGGCGTGCTCGGGACGCACCGACGATATCGTACATTGCACGCGCGATAATCTGTGCATGCGCCGGCTGGTCTTCAATATGCCTGTGCGCTGCTCGGTCAATCCGGCCATGGGTCGCGAGAGCCGCAAGTCCGGCAGTCTGCCTCCTGCGAGGCGCTTCATTGAGGCGCCCGTCGAGAAGGCCATATTGGCGCTGACCGGATCGCGGCGATTCATGGGCCTGGTCGGCGCGGTCATTAAACGCCGCAGTTAACCTTCTCCGAGGAAAAACTATTGCCCGTGTCGCGGCCTTGCAGGCCCTCTCGCCGGCTTCTCCGGCGCGCAAAATCTGCGCGCCGGCTCCTCCAAAAATTAGGAAAGCTTGCCGGGCTGCGCCGTCGGCCACCACAGGCCTTCCTGCGGCGTGCCGAGGACATTGCGCAGGATACCGACACCCTTCGCCTCGAGTTCGATAACGTCGCCGGGATTCAGAATGATGTCATGCTCGAGCGCCGAACCGCCCTCGAGCGTCCCTGACCCGATGACGTCGCCAGGCTGGAGATATTCGCCGAGCGAAATGAACGAAAGAACTTCCTCGACTCTCCACAGGATATCCTTGCTGACGCCCTTGCCCTTGGTCTCGCCGTTCAACCGGACTTCCATCTCGATCGAATAGACGTCCTTAAACTCGTCGAGGGTCGTGATCCAGGGACCGATGCCGTGGGCGAAATTTTTTGCCTTCGTTCCGCCCATACCGATCGCGACCTCGTCCTGCTGCAGGTCTCGGCCGCTGAAATCATTGTAGAGCGTGACGCCGAAGACCGAGTCGAGTGCATTGTCCGGCGTGACATTGGTGCTGCGCCGGCCGATCACCCAGCCGAGTTCGAGCTCGTAATCCATACGCTTGATATAGCCCGGCCACGGCACGATCGCATTGTTGCCGATGACCATCGACGGCGAGTTCTGACAATAGGGTATGATACGTTCCATGGCGTCGGGAACGGTACGCCCCATTTTGGCGCTCCAGTTCTTGATGTGACCGAGGAAATTCAGTCCATCGCGAAGCACGGGGGGATCGGAAGCCGGAAGCCAGTCGACCCCATCGATCTCGATCGAGGCGTCATCGCCCCGCGCGGCAACGATGTCATTGGACTGATCGGCGAGATAGTCGCCCATCGCGAGTGCCTCCGCCATGCTCCCGGGAAAGGCCGCATTGGCGAAGCGGCGCGCCGCGTCCGGAGTGGCATGCAGCTTGGCGGCATAATGAAGCGCGGCGGCGCGCGCGAGGTCAATCACCCGGCCCTTTTCCGGCTCGACAACGACCAACCGGGCAATCTTGCCGTCGGGGCTGTCGCGAAGAATGCGTCCGAACTTCATAATCCCTCCTGATTTTAAATTGGTGTACGCTGCGTACCGTTAATAGCAAAATCATGCCCGCGCAACCGCCGAGGGAGCAGCCGAATAGCGGGCCACAAACGGCGGCGCGTCCGAAAATCTCAGCGAGACGGAATGGCTAAATTTCGTTGATTATTGCCATGCTTCGGCGAGAGCCAAGAATGTCTGAGCTTCTGGAACTTCGCGTCCGGATCGTTTCGAGTCGCTCCTCGATCGCCGAGAAACCAGTTCGCAGATGGTCGATCCACGAAAAAAATCTTCGGACAACGATCCGTTGCGTTCAGATTCTTCGGCGCTCCGAACGCCGATCGATCAGGCGCGCGCGGCGGCGGCGAGCAATTGGCTGACCGCCTTTTCCAGCATGGCGGCGTTGCGTTCGTCGATGATATTGCCGTCGTCGTCGAAGCCCGCATAGGCGGACATGACCGATGCCATCGCGGGCATGACCGTTGCACCGAGGCCAAGCTCAAGCTTGTGGCGCAACGCGATGAGGCCACGATATCCACCAAGCGGAGCGGGCGACGCCGAACTTATGGCGAAGGCGGGGCGCTCGAACGCTTCCACCATGCCGCCCTCATAATGACGAACACGCGACAGCCAGTCGAGCATGTTGAGCAGCAGCGGAGGCGGAAAACTATTATATTCCGGGCTGGCGATGAAAACCCCGTCATGGCTGGCGAACAGCGCGTGCAGCGCGAGGACTTCATCAGGAATTCCGGCAGCTTCCAATTCCGCGTCATAGATCGGCAGCGGATATTGTCCAAGGTCGAGGCGAGTCGCGTCGCCACCCTGAGCCTCGATCGATCGCACGGCGCGTTCAGCAAGCCTGGCGTTGAAAGAGCCGGGGCGGATAGAGCCGGCCAGAACGAGAATCTTCGTGGTCATTTTATCACTTTCCATGTCGGGGAGAATATCTTGCTCACTTGCTATGCCGAAGCGGATCGTCGCATTTCGCGCCGGCGGCGATACCGGATGGGCCGGGAACGCCCGTCGTTTCCGCTCTGAGCCAACTACGCGTCACATCGGCTCGGCAAGGAGTTGGAAGCCGCGGCCCATGAGTTCCATGCTCTTCTTGTGCCCCTCGAACGACGGCGACTGCTCGAGCTCGCAAATGCCGAGCGACGTTTCAAAGATGCCGCGTACGCGCGGTTCCCGGCGCTCGCCGAAGGCAGTAAGCGCTGCCTCGACATCGGTGGCGTTCGCAAGGATTTCAGCAAGCACAACGGCATCCTCGATCGCCATGCCGCCGCCCGATGTGAGCTGGGGCGACATGCTGTGCAACGCATCGCCGAGGAGAACGACACGGCCGCGATGCCAAGGAAGCGGCATCATGAGAACATCGAACGGACGATAGCTGATTGGCGAATCGGCGCTGACCATCTCGGCGGTTTCGACGAGTTCGGGCGCCGAAAAGGGCTTCATCCGGTTCCGCCATATTTCCGCGATCCGCGCCGGCTCGAGGTAATTTTGCCGTTCGCCGGTTTCGAGCACGAAATAATAGCAGCGCTCCCGGGACAGCGGGATCGCGCCGACAACATCGCCTTCCGGAGCTCGATAGAAAGTCACGCCATCCATCGACGCAGGACGGGCGGCGGTCAGGCGAATTCCGCTCTGACCGCAATAGGCTGGCGCGAACGCATCGCCGAACACGGCGGACCGCGTTGCGGAATAGGCTCCATCGGCACCGACAACGAGGTCGGCGCTGACCCGTTCACCGGTCGACAGGGTGACGTCAATGCCGTCGGACCGTTGTTCAAAAGCCGTAACGGTCGCCTCGAATTCGATGCTCGCACCGGCGCTCGTCGCCGCATTTTCGAGAATGTCGGCGAGCACGGGGCGCATGATCCCGAATGCTCCCGGACGATCGGCGCGAAATGTCCTGGGCGGACGCATTTCATCGATGAGCCGCCCCGT
Organism: Sphingopyxis sp. GC21; assembly: GCF_025727575.1. NCBI lineage: Bacteria > Pseudomonadati > Pseudomonadota > Alphaproteobacteria > Sphingomonadales > Sphingopyxidaceae > Sphingopyxis > Sphingopyxis sp. GC21. The sequence goes on from NZ_CP095845.1 coordinate 3,556,484, forward strand.
GGCGTCGCGCGTCTTGACGCTGTCATAACCATGACCCGCGGCCACGCAGATGTCGGCCAGCCCGAGCGCGTCAAGCGCCCGCAGCGTGTTGCCGAGCAGCGAAATGCCCGTGCCCAGGCGATTTGCCCTGCTCCCTTTCTCGACAATTCGCGCACCCACTCCCACGCGCCGGAGCGCGACGGCTAGGCTAAGTCCACCTATCCCGCCGCCCACAATTACCACATCTCGCACCGCGCCCATCGCTCATCTCCCGCTGGGGCCGCTTTCGCCTTCGCGCTTCCTGGCCCTGTAAATTGCTATAAACTTTACGGTCCGTATCGTATTAGTCAATTGCGCAGTTGGCGATTGGAGGCGACTTCGCGTCTCTCAGGCATCGCGATCAAGATCGGCGGAAGGATTTCCTACCTCTTTCGCGCCTCGATGCTCGCCGCTTCAGCTCGGCATGGCGCTCCCCGTCCTCAATCCGGAGCATTACGCGTGGGCGTGAGCAAAACGAGCCGTTTGCCCTATGGTGCATCGATGACGAACGCCACGCTGTTGCACCCCTGCCGTCCCGTTTTCGCAGAGATGGAAAAACCGCCGTGACGAGGTCGCAAGGCAGTCGATCTTCGGCAAGCTTTTTGGCTGAACGTCGGTGATTGACAACAAAACGGGCCGTACCGTATATAGGCCTTACAACAATGAAGACCTATGGGAGGGTGCCGTGAAGTTCTTTACGATTCTGAATGTGTCAACCGCTTTGGCGACCGGATTGGCCGCCTTGCCGGCGACGGCGAGCGCTCAAGAGACTCAAGTCCCGGCTGAAACGGCGCAAGCCGAATCGAATGAGGGGCTTCAGGACATCATCGTCACGGCGCAGCGCCGTGAAGAAAATCTGCAAAAGGCGGCGATCGCCATCACGGCCGTTGACGGCGAGAGCCTCACGCGTGCGTCGATCACCGACGCGACGGGGCTCTCCCGAGTGGCCCCCTCGTTGCAAGTGTCCACTATTGGCGGTTCGGCAACGCAGTTCTACCTGCGCGGCGTCGGCAATTTCACCACCAATTCGAACACCGATGCCGCTGTTGCGGTTGCGGTCAACGGCGTCAGCATCGCTCGCAGTTCGGCCGTCCAGGGCATGTTCTACGACCTTGAGCGCGTGGAAGTGCTGAAGGGACCGCAAGGTACACTTTACGGTCGCAATGCGACCGGCGGGCAGATCAACGTCATCACCCGCGCTCCCGATCTTGGAGAGTTCGGCGGCTACATGTCGGGCGAGTACGGCAATTTTGACGCCATCAAAATCGAAGGCGCAGTGAACGCGCCTATGGGTGACAACGGTGCGATCCGCGTCTCGGGCATGGTGTCGAATCGTGACGGGTATCTGTCGGACGACACCAGCGACGAGAGTATGAGCGCGGTCCGCCTGCAGATGGCCAGCGAGCTGACCGACACGATCAGGATCAGGGTCGGCGGCGACTATGCGCATGTTGGAGGCAACGGCCCCGGCGTCACCGTGCAGGGGCTGGATCGCAGCGACCGTATCGGCAGCCTCGATCCACGAGCCCAGCCATTGATCCAGAGCACACTCTCTTTTCCTGCAGGTTCGTTCCTGGGTTCACGCACCGGAATGGACGTCTATCAGGACAATGATTATTTCGGCTTCTTCGCGCAGGCGGATATCGAGACTTCGATCGGTACGCTGACCATCCTGCCGGCCTATCGCCGCGCGCAGGTCGATTTTCTGACCTGCACGGCCCAATGCTTCCAGTCCAAACTGAAGAATGATCAGTTCTCGTTCGAAGCGCGCCTCGCCTCGGACAGCGATGGCCCGCTCAACTATATCGCCGGCCTTTTCTATCTCAGCGAGACCTCGCACGAACGCGCGAACTATAACCAGGATTTCGGCTCCTTCTATTCCAATTTCAACAGTTGGACAAAGAGCTATGCGGGCTTTGCTCGCTTGACTTACGACGTCAGCGAAAGCTTCCGCCTGACCGCGGCGGGCCGCTACACCATCGATGACAAGAAGGCGGACATTTCCGCATATAATACGCGCGTTGTTTGTCCAACGCTGGCGGGCGGACCGCCCTTCTGCATCGGCACCCCCCCGATCCGGCCGGTGCAGCTCCAGGCGCCTGCCAATCTGTTCGATGCGAACGGCAATCTGATCCCGGCGCAGCCCTATGGCAATGGCGCGCTTCTCCTCGGCGCGCTGGCTCGCAATACACCGGACAATCGGTTCGAGAAGTTCACATATCGCCTTGGCTTCGAATATGACGTCGGTCCGCAATCGCTGCTCTATGGCAGTTTCGAAACGGGCTACAAATCGGGCGGCTATTTCAATTCGATCGACAATCCGATTTTCCAGCCCGAAACCATCAACGCCTGGACTTTGGGTTCGAAAAACCGGTTCCTGGACAATCGCTTGCAAGTGAATCTCGAGCTGTTCTGGTGGAACTACAAGAACCAGCAGATTTCCCGATTTGCTACCAACAGCGCCGGCGGCATCGAGTTTATCACCGACAATGTAGGCAAGACGCGCATTCGCGGTGTCGAACTGGAGCTTCTTGGAAAGATCACGTCGACGACGACGCTGACCGGCCTCGTGCAATATCTCGACACGAAACGTCAGAACTACACCTATTCGACCCCTGCGGCTGTCGGAGCGCCCGTAACGGGCTGCGCCGTGACCCCCAATGGCGCGGTATTCGATGTGAACTGTAGCGGCTTGCCCGCGATCAATGCGCCGAAATGGTCCCTGAGCGGTGGTATCGAACAAGTGATCGACCTCAGCAGCAACAGCCAGATCCTGATCAACGCGGACGGTCGCTACAAATCGAAGTCGTTTGTCGGCAACGAACAATTGGCGTCGCAGGTTCAGAAGGGGTTTTTCACGGCCGATCTGCAAGTGAAGGTGCAATTCGACAAGCCGGATTTCTATATTGCGGGTTTCGTCAATAACATCACGGACGAGAATGTTTCCGTTTTCACCTCTTTTCATCCGGCAGGTCCGGCCACCAGCTTCGACCTGCTCGCTCCGCCGCGCACCTACGGCGTCCGCGTGGGCTTCAATTTCTAGCCGACGGTTATACGACTGACTATCAGGGAGCGCGCCAGTTCATGACCGGCGCGCTCTTTTCTTGCCGGGCAAGTTTCGCCGGCCCGGGCGACGCGATGACTGACAAGGTTGGCGACATGGTCCAGTCCAAGAAGCGACAGCATCCGGGCCGGAAGCGCAACCATGATTTCCGGGATGAAGGGCGCCGGTTGCCCATTTCTATTCTCGGCGACCGTCTCATCCATCCACGCGCGATGCCGGCGCCGGCCGCTTGCCCGTGCAAAGGGGGGTGGCCGGACCCCGCACGGGGCGGCGGCAGGGAAAGCGCATATTAAGTTCGGCGCTTTCCATGCGCCGCGGCCGGCTCAGCCTGATTCACGATCGATACGTCGGTCGGCGAATAAATGAATCGCGACACCGGCAGCCGGCAACACTCAAGCAGGTCCACTAGCCGGCGACTCGCCATGATCCAGGCAGACGAAGACGTCTGGCGGAGCGGCCCTTTCGCAATGCCTGCCCGCGAGTCCGGAGCCGCTCCTGCCTCAGCGCGGCTTTATCATCTCGCTCGGCTCGGCCCGGTACCGATCGGGAAGATATTCGGATATGCTGTGTGTCGCGCTGTCGGCTGGATAGGCAAGCATGGTTGCGTTCCATTCGGCGAATTTCGCCTTGAGCATCTCGAAACGCTTTCGGTCCCGCTCGGCATAGTTGGCGCGTTCATGCTGATCCTCCGCCAAGTTGAACAGCCACTCGCGATCCATGACTTTGAGATATTTCCAGCTTCCCTGCCGGACGGCCGCCTGATCGGCGGCCTTATACCGCCAAAACAGGGTTCGCTCCCTGGGCGGAGCGTGGCCAGTCAGCACGTCCAGCAGATCCTCGCCGTCAAACCCGGCAATCGAGTCCGGACCCGCACCCGCGGCAGCCAGGAGTGTCGGGACGAAATCCATCGAGATCATGACTTGCGAACAAGTTTTCCCGGCAGCGATGCGAGCCGGCCAGCGCATGATGACCGGCACGCGGATCCCACCTTCCAGCAACTCCGTTTTCTTGCCGGTAAAGGGCCAGGTGTCGGAAAAGCGTTCGCCACCATTGTCGCTTGTAAAAATGACGATGCTGTTGTCGGCGATCCCAAGGCGATCCAGTTCTTTCAGCAATCGTCCGATATTGGCGTCCATGCTCTCCACCATTTTTGCATAAGTGGCGAGACTCCCCCCGTCGAGATGAACGGGATTGGCAATCTGCTTCGAAAGCTGCTCATCCTCGGGTCCCTCCCATGGCCAATGCGGCGCGGTGAAATGCAGGCTGAGCATGATCGGCCGCCGCTGTTCCACCGCATATGCGACCTCCTCAATGGCCTTGGCGCCTAGAAGATCGGTCAGATAGCCGTGACGTTCGACCGGTGTATCCCCTTCGATCAGCCCGGAGGACGTGACCGAACCGAAAGTCAGTCGATGGGTAAAATAATCCGCGCCTCCTTCCTGGATGCCAAAAAACCTGTCGTATCCGCTCTTAAGCGGTCCATATTCGGGCATGTTCCCCAAATGCCATTTGCCGACGAGCGACGTCATATAGCCCATGGCCCGCAACCGTGAAGGCAAGGTCGGCGTATCGGCGGGCAGACCGAAATTGCGCAGCGAAATCGGCTCCTCCAACCCGCAGCGGAAGCGATATTGATAGCAACCTGTGATAAGGCCCGTTCGGGTAGCCGAGCAAACGGGAGAGTTGGAATAACCGTCTGTTAGACGCAATCCTTGCTCCGCCAAATGATCGAGGTGCGGCGTCTTGATCGAACGAGCGCCATAGCAACTCAGATCGGCATAGCCGAGATCGTCCGCCATGATAAAGATGATGTTGGGTGGAGGCGCCTTTTCGGGCGACGCGTAAACCAGATCTGGCGTCAACGCTGTTGCGGCGCCCAGGCCCGCAAGTATGTTTCTTCGCGAGACGTCAGTCATTCCCGTCCTCCCTTTGACTATGCTGTCGGTGCCTCTTTTAATCGTTCGGCTCCCGCCGAGAACCGATTGAGGGTTGCTCTTCTCCTGACGCCCGGAGTGGCATAAATCAATACCCATCGTATCGTTTCTCGCTGGAACGGCAACTGCATCGGTGGCTGCGAGCGGCCAGCTGGCCTCGTTTCCAGCCCGCTGGAGCTGAGATGCGGGTCCGGCAGGCCGCCATCCCTTTCAGCCGGCCATCTAATTAAGGGGCGCCGACACCCGCACCGGCCTCGGTCACCTCGACATCGGAGACACAAAGCCTTCGAGTGATGGAACGCGGCCCTGCGTGCTCCTCCAAGCTTGACCAGCCGACCGATTGCTGCCACAAATGCCTATAAATACGGGGCGGCCCGTATCTATTATGAGAGATGGCCTAAATGACAGCGACGAAAATTTCCCCGGCGAGCGACAGATCACCAGCAGAGAGACCGGTTCGCCATGTCCGTCGAGTCGTGACGGGTGAGAATGAAGCGGGGCGGTCCCTGATCCAGTCCGACGGTCCGGCGCCCAACGTCGTGCTGCCGGACCATTCGCCGATGGTCGCGCAGGTTTTGTGGGCGACCGGCAAAGGCGCCGCACCCGGCGACGAACCGGCCCCCGCCAGCCACCAGTTCGGCTTCCATTCCGAAGGCGGCACGATCCTGCGCATCGTCGATTTTCCGCCCGACGAGAACTGCGATCCCGGCAAGGTGACGACCTTCCTCGACGAGAATGAGGTTCGCGATGCGGACGCGCCGCGGCACTTCTGGTTCCACAAGACTCCCTCGCTCGACTATGCAATCGTGCTCGAGGGCGAGATTTACGCGATGATGGACGAAGGCGAGACTCTCCTGCGCCAGGGAGACGTGCTGATCCAGCGAGCGACCAATCACAGCTGGTCCAACCGGTCCGACAAGATGTGCCGGATGGCATTTGTCCTCGTCGCCCTCGGTGAAGGAGAAGCCGCATGAGCAAGGTCATCATCACCTGCGCCGTCACCGGGGGCGCGCATACGCCGTCGATGTCGCCTTACCTTCCCGTCACGCCGGAAGAAATTGCAGACCAGTCGATCGAAGCGGCGGCGGCAGGTGCCTCGATCATTCATCTTCATGCCCGCGATCCCGAAACCGGCAAACCGACGGGCGATCCCGCGATTTTCCAACGCTTCCTGCAGCGGATCAAGGGCGCAACCGACGCGGTCGTAAACATCTCCACCGGCGGTGGTGGTCCTGCGATGGCGATCGAAGAGCGAACGCTGGCCGCGCAGGAACTGCGGCCGGAAATGTGTTCGCTCAACATGGGGTCGATCAACCTCAACCTTAGCGAACTGGCGCAGCGCAAGCGCGAGTGGAAGCATGACTGGGAACAGCCCTTCCTCGAATCGACCAAGGACCTCGTCTTCCGCAACACCTTCGCCGACATCGAATGGATCATGACGAATATCGGCAATGCGGGCACACGGTTCGAGTTCGAATGTTATGACACGAGCCATCTCTACACGCTCGCCTATTTTCTCGAGCGCGGCCTGGTGAAGCCGCCGCTGTTCGTCCAGACGGTCTTCGGCTTGCGCGGCTCGATCGGCGCGCACCCCGAAGATCTCATGCATCAGAAGCGCACCGCGGACAGGCTTTTTGGAAGCGATTATAAATGGTCTGTGCTCGCGGCGGGCGTCCATCAGATGCGGCTCGCGGCGATGAGTTCGCTGATGGGCGCCAATGTCCGTGTCGGTCTCGAGGACAGCCTGTATATCGGACGCGGCGAGCTGGCTATTTCCAACGCGCAGCAGGTCAGCAAAATCCGGCACATTCTCGAGGAACTTGGGATGGAGATCGCCTCGCCCGACGAAGCACGCCAGATGCTCGACTTGAAGGGCGGCGGCGACGTGGGCTTCTGATCCGCCGAGCGGACTGAGCCCCTGACGGGCGCTGACAAGCCATGGGCGGCGGACCGGATCCGGGCCCGCCCGCCCATTTTCCTATCAGGCGGGCACCTGTCCGGCGTCCGCTTCCTGCGGCCGGCGCGCCGTCTGCTCCGCGGCAATGTGCGCCGCCAGAATCCGCCGCGCGCGCACAGCGCCCTCATCCATTGGCAAAAGCGCCGGCGACAATTCGAAAAGCGGACGGTTGCGCATTCGTTCCTGAACGGCGTGGATCATCGGCTCGTCCTCATACTCGAAAGCGTGACTGATGCCGGCGCGCAGCATCTCCTCAAGCTCTGGGTTGTCGAGACAACGATCGCGCGACAAGCCCCAGAAATAATGGGTGGAGATCTCGGTCTCGGGCGTCAGCAAGTGCGCCTGCGGCATGGTGGCCTTGCGGCCATCGCCCGAATCGAGAGCGACGGCGCATGTCTCGAGAAGCATGTTGGCCGGCGCTTCCCAGTGCGTGTTGGCGGCGCCATCGATGCGCTTCACGTCAGAGCCGAGAACGATCTCGAACAACGGAGTATTCGGCTGATCGCGCATATCGTTGAACACCGACACGCGCTCGCCGCGCTGCTCGGCGCGATAAGCGATGCTCGATGCCGTGCCTTCAGGCGCGATAAACGGATGCAGGAATTCGGCATGACTGAGATCCATCAGATTGTCGGTGACCAGCTCATAGTTGGCGTTGACGTGCAGATAACCCTGGATCGTCGCCCAGCCTTGCGCGATCAGAAATGGATAAGAAGGCGGCGCGGTGCCCGCGACGGCCGCTTCGTCGCCCATCCATATCCAGATCATGCCGTCCTGGACGCGTAGCGGATAATGTCGGACACCGAGCGACGCCGGCAGGGCACCGCGGCCATGCGGATTGTGAACGCAGGCTCCGCCCTTGTCGAAGACGAGCCCATGATAGGGGCAGCGGATCGTATCTCCGCTGACCCGGCCCATGCTGAGCGGGGCGAAGCGGTGCGGACATTGGTCGGCCAGCGCCGCCGGCTCGCCCGAGGCGGTCCGAAAAAGCACCACGGGTTCACCAAGGAACACACGTGCAAGCGGCGCATCGCCAAGCTCGCTCGACCAACCTGCCGCGTACCAGGCATTGCGCAAAAACGACATCTGCTTCTCCCGCCATTCACTTGCTGTGATGGCGAAGAAATAATACTATTCGTTTCGTATGGTCAACCTTCCGATTTTCCCTTTGTAAATTGTCGGATGCCTCGCATCGGTCGATAGGCACATGAACAGTGCAAGCCTTGGCGTCAGAGCGTTCCCGCGCCTGAGGCAACGCGAAAGAGAGCTTGAAACGCGCCTGTTGGCAAGGCGTGGCAAAGGCGCTGTGCCCCAAGGTCGACCGGCGGCTGGCATCGCCTTCTCTGAACTTGACCTAAACGTTGCGTATTGTATTTAAGCTTGATAAGATTCGCTGGAGAGGATCGAGGATGCAACAAGAAGCGAGCTTGCCAGCCAAGCCTTCATGTAACCTATGCAAGGACAGCGGCATCATCATTATCGGGCAGGGTGACGCCACTTTCGTCCAGAAATGCGGCTGCGGCTGCATGAACGGACGCGATTATATGGCCGAAATGGGACTCTTTGCCGCGGCGATCATTTTCATGGGGCTGCTTGCCATACTCCTGGCGCTCTGAACCCAGTCCTTTCCATCCCCATTGCTTTGGAGACTTTCCGAGATGAAGACCCGCGCCGCCGTTGCGTTCGAAGCGAAGAAGCCGCTCGAAATCGTCGAGCTTGACCTCGAAGGCCCGAAGGCGGGCGAAGTGCTGGTCGAGATTATGGCGACGGGCATCTGCCACACCGATGCTTACACGCTCGACGGCTTCGACAGCGAGGGCATCTTTCCGAGCGTGCTCGGCCATGAAGGCGCGGGCGTCGTGCGCGAGGTCGGCGCAGGCGTCACCAGCGTCGTCCCCGGCGACCATGTCATCCCGCTCTACACCCCCGAATGCCGCCAGTGCAAAAGCTGCCTTTCGGGCAAGACCAACCTCTGCACCGCGATCCGCGCGACGCAGGGCAAGGGGCTGATGCCCGACGGCACGACGCGCTTTTCGTACAAGGGCCAGCCGATCTATCATTATATGGGCTGCTCGACCTTCTCGAACTTCACCGTGCTGCCCGAGATCGCGGTCGCGAAGATCCGCGAAGACGCGCCGTTTCAGTCGAGCTGCTACATCGGCTGCGGCGTCACCACCGGGGTCGGCGCGGTGATCAATACCGCCAAGGTGCAGGTCGGCGACAATGTCGTCGTCTTCGGCCTCGGCGGCATCGGATTGAACGTGATCCAGGGCGCGCGGCTTGCGGGGGCAAAGCAGATCATCGGCGTTGACATCAACGCAACCCGAGAGGAATGGGGCCGCAAGTTCGGCATGACCGATTTCCTCAATTCGAAAGGCATGAGCTGCGAGGATGTCGTTGCCGCGATCGTCGCGATGACCGACGGCGGCGCCGACTATACGTTCGACGCGACGGGCAACACCGAAGTTATGCGGATCGCGCTCGAGGCCTGCCACCGCGGCTGGGGCACTTCGATCATCATCGGCGTCGCCGAGGCGGGCAAGGAAATCGCGACGCGTCCGTTCCAGCTCGTCACCGGGCGCAACTGGCGCGGCACCGCGTTCGGCGGCGCCAAGGGCCGCACCGACGTGCCCAAGATCGTCGACATGTACATGACCGGCAAGATCGAGATCGACCCGATGATCACCCACGTCATGGGCCTCGAAGAGATCAACAAGGGGTTCGACCTGATGCATGCGGGTGAGAGTATCCGGTCCGTCGTCGTCTTCTAAAGAGTCCGACAGCGCGCTGCGGGCCGCCACGCTGCCGCGGCATGGCACGCCTCCCCCCTTCCCCCGGTGGTGCCGTAGAAACAGGATAATGGAATATGCCCAGACTCACCGTAATCGACCGAGGCGGCAACGCGACCGAAGTAGAAGCCAGCCCCGGCATAAGCGTCATGGAAGCCATTCGCGACGCGGGGATTGACGAGTTGCTCGCGCTCTGCGGCGGCTGTTGCTCCTGCGCGACTTGCCATGTTTATGTCGATTCCACCGCCTTCGAACTGCCGCCGCTTGGCGACGACGAAAGCGACCTTCTCGACAGCTCGGATCATCGGACCGAGCGGTCCCGCCTCTCCTGCCAGATCCCGTTCGACCATGCGCTTGACGGACTGACAGTTATTTTGGCGCCGGAGGATTGAGTTGGGGCCGCGCGGCAAAGATTGTCGCGGCGGGCGCCTTCCTCGTGCGTTCGCGTGGCTTCGCCCCTTGTTTTGCGCGCCCAGAACGGCTATTTACAATACGGAGCGTTTCGGTTGTCCCGCAGACGTATCGGCAAGAGCCGAATTGATGGAGAAGAGAGATGCCCATAGGTGGTGTTGAAAGCGTTGTTTACGGAGTCGATGACCTTGAGGCTTCAGCGCGATTCTATGACGATTTCGGATTGAAATCCATTCGCCGTACCCCCGACGAGGTCGTCTATCGCCTTGAAGAAGGCTCGCGCGTCATCCTGCGTAAGTTCGACGATCCCTCGCTGCCGGCCCATCATTATGAAGGCAATGGCGTGCGCGAAACCTTTTACGGCGTCGACACGCGCGAGGAGCTTGACGAATATGCCGAACGCATCGGGATCGACCGCGAGGTTCGCCGCTCCGAAGACGGCAACCGCATCCATTTCGTCGCTGACGGCGGCATTCCTCTCGGTCTGCGCGTATGGACGCGCTCCAAGGTGCTTTATTCTCCCGATCCGGTGAACGCGCCCGACAATGTCAAGCGCCTGAACCAGCATCGCCGCTGGCGGGTACGCGCCGCGCCCAAGACGATCAACCATGTCGTGTGGCGGGCGCAGGATATTCACGAGAGCTTTGCCTTCTTCCGCGACCGGCTCGATTTCCGGATGACCGACTATCAGGTCGATGCGGGCATTTTTGCTCGCCCTGCCGGCGTTCATCAGCATCATGTGGTGTACTTCCAGCGCTGGGACATGCTGCCGCCCTTCAACGTCGGCTTCGACCATGTCTGTTTCGGGGTCGAGGATATCGACGAAGTCTATGCCGGCTGGAATTATCTCGAGCGCCGCGGCTATCGCAATCCGCTGGGCGGCGTCGGACGCCATCGTGTCGGATCGGCTCTCTTCTGCTATTTCGACGCACCCTGCGGCGGCATGGCTGAATATGGCGCCGATACCGACTATCTCGACGACAGCTGGATTCCGCGGATCTGGGAGGCTCGCTTTGGGGCTTTTACCTGGACGAGCAAGGTCCTGCCCTTCCTTCCCGAAGAGCTGCCCTGGGAAGTAAAGCTCGACCAGACCACGCTGCCACAGGGCGCCATTCCCGAAAAAATTACCTATGCCGACGAAGCGCGCCACGACTGAGCGCATGTTCATCGACAGCCCCGCAGCCTGAAGCCGCCAGCAGCATATCTCTTTGTCCTAAAACTCGACCGGCGACCCACCAAGGATCGCCGGTCGATTTGCGTTGCCCGGCAACGAAAGCCGCCCACAAGCATGAGATCAAGGCCGGGCGTGCTTCGAGGGAGCCCGGCCGACCCGACCTAATCCGTGATCGTCTCGCGCGCCATCCAGCCTTCGATGATGCGGCGCGCCTCGATGCCAGCAGCATCGGCCTTCACGCTCCGCTCGCCTTGCGAGCCGCGGCGCGGCTTGCGGCTCATGATCGATTGCACCTGCTCGAGGACGAACTCATCTTCCTTGAACCCTTCGATGACCATCTTTTCGAACATATCCATCGCCGCCTCCTCGCGCGCGAAATCCCGCCCGAAAACATAAAAATAATGCATATTCTTCTGGTCGATCGGGGTCGTCAAATGCGCAAAGCGCACGCGTCCGGCCGGTGGTTCGGACCGATCGGGATTGCAGAAGTCGCTGCGGCCCTCCTGAGCTGCCGGCGAAAGCAGCGAGCCCGAATTAATCCTATTCCACAGCGCACCCGGCTCGAGCCCTAGCGGAATCGCCATCCCTGGAATGAGTGGCGTCCGGATGAACTCCTGCCGGTACGTCACGGTGTTCCCGTCCTTCGCCACCTTGGGAGCGTCGACCCAGTCGGTGATCTGAAAGGTCGCCGCATGGACATAGCCAAAATGCGTGAGGTCGAGGACATTTTCCTTGAGAAGCAGGTAATTGGCGGCAATCTCGATCCGTCCCTTGCGGATCTCGAACCCGGGATCTAGCATCCAGGCGAGCTCAGGCGGCGGCGGAACGTCATCGAGCCGCGATTGATCGCCGAGATATATCCAGACCAGCGGCCCGATTTCACGGACCGGATAGGCCTCGACGCCGATGGGGGGCGGGCTGCTCATAGACGGCACGTGCACACAGCGGCCGCTGGGTCCGAACTGAAACCCATGATAGCCGCATTCGATCGCGTCGCCGCGTAGCTTGCCGATCGAAAGCGGCGCCTGCCGGTGCGGACAGCGGTCCTCGAGGGCGACGACGGCGCCCTCCTCGGTCCGGTAAAGCACGACCGGCGTGTCCAGCAGCCAGCGTGCCAACGGCATCCGGCCTACTTCGTCGGCATAGGCTGCCACCCACCAGCAATTATAAGGATAGTTGCGCTGGCCATATAAGGTATCGACGCTTGCAGTCGCCATTTCGGTCTCTCCTCTTGCCCATCGGCGGCGGCGGGCCGCGCGACAAATCCATCACTCCTCACCCGCGGACAATCGCCATCCGGCGTCGGAAACGCTCGCTCGGCATCAAGCATGGCCTGCAGCATCGGGCGGCCCTCGGCCGTGTTGCGGTCGGACCGGAGCAACAGGTCGCGCGGCATCTTCGCAGAATGGGTACATACCGACCTCCCCATTGCTAACATTGTTAGTCTTGCTTCTAGTAATTGGCGACGATTTGATCAATAGGGGGAATCGTGGCAGCCCCGGCAAAACTGAATCTCGATCTGATCCTCGACGAAGCAATCGCCTTGCTTCAGGAAGACGGACTTGACGACATCACGCTTCGCAAGCTTGCGACGCGGCTCGACGTCGAAGCCCCGTCCCTCTATCGCCACGTCGCCGGCAAGCAGCAATTGCTTGCGCTCATGGCGGTGCGCCTGTTCCATGACCAGATCGAAGCGATCGGCGACTGTGCGTCTTGGCAGCAATGGCTCAGCCAGTTCGGCCGGACATTATGGGCGACGCAGCACCGGATCGGCGACGTTGCACGGCTTGTTCTCACCACCGAATTCGACCCGGACCAGTTGATCGCCATGACCGAATGGCCCCGCGATATCCTCGCCCGACACGGGATCGACGCACCGACCGCGCTGGAGATGCAGATCGCGGTCCAGTCGATGGTTCTCGGTCTGAGCGGTCTTGCCGGTGCCGCAAGCGGCGGCTCGCTCCAGAAGCTTGTGCCGTTCGACGCGATCCTCGAGCAGGCGCTGGCCTCGCTGGTCACCGGGTGGGAGACGCGACTGAACGCCGCGCGAGCGGATCGCGGCAGGCGGCCGAAGGCTGAACCGGCCGCGGTGAAGGAGCACCCGCCGACTGAGAGGTTGATCCCTTAATTACGGAACGCTACGATCCGTTTGCTTATTGGAGCGAGATCGAGCCTCGCACACGAAGATGGGGACAGGGGATGAACAGCGCTTTCGAAACAGTGATGGCCCGATATGAAGCGCGGGCGCGGGAAGAAGAAGCAGCGCTCGCGGCGCTGTCAACGGGCGAAGCTCCAGCGGTTCTCGACGATCTCTTGCTGAGCATCGGACCGGTCGTCGGCTCCTTCCTCGCGGAACTGGTCCGCGGCGCCCGCCCGCGTCACATCGTCGAACTCGGCACGTCTTATGGCTATTCGACCCTCTGGCTGGCGCGCGCGGCGGCAGAGGTCGATGCACGGATCGTCAGCGTCGATGTGGCCGCGCAGAAGCAGGACTATGCCCGCGAGCAATTGCGGGAAGCAGGCCTGGAATCGGTCGTCGAGTTCCGCACTGGCGATGCGGTCGAACTGGTTTCGCGGCTCGATTTTGCTGTCGACCTTGCGCTTCTCGACATTTGGAAAGAGCTTTACATTCCCTGCTTCGAAACTTTGCGGCCGAAGCTGTCGCAGGATTCGATTGTGGTTGCTGACAATATGCTCGAGCCGGTTGCGCATCGCGAGTCGGCTGAGAAATACCAGAAGCATGTTCGCGCGCTCAAAGGCGTCTCAAGCATTGCGCTGCCGCTAGGTCAGGGCCTCGAAGTCACGCGCTTCCTCGCCTAGCTGCGCCCCTTTCCCGCATTGGCCGAGACGGTGTTGCCGCGCTCACGTCGCTTCCCGCGCCTTTGTCACGATAGATCGATGACGCGCTCGGGACACCGACCGGTGGAGATCGATAAGGATCGTTGCCCGCGGCACCGCCGGTTGATGTCCTGGTTGGACAACCGGGCAAGTGCCGGCGGCGATCCGTCAACCCCGAATCAGCATGTCGCAACAGTCCGCCAGTGAGGTGGGGCGTGCGGCGACAGCCCCCCGCGCCGCGCCGCGCAGCGCGCTGCGCTGATCCGTGTCGAGATATTCGACCGGCGATTTGCCATCGACACGCGCCAGCGCCAGAACCGCCAGCAGGTCCGCCGCGCGTGTGTCGACGGCCTTGACGGGCTCCCAAGCGACATGCGCAAGATAGGCGGCGATCAGCCGGTCGATCGCCGTGCGAAGCGACGCTTCCTTCCCCGCGACGACACGGGCCTTGATGACAAGATGATTGACGCAAAAGGCGAGGTCGAACGCGGGATCGCCGAACCATGCGCATTCAGCATCGAGCAGCACAGGACCCTCGGGGCCGCAAAGAATGTTCTTGGGACTGACGTCGCCATGGACCAACGCTCTGCGGGTGTCGGCCGTGGTGCGCGCGATCGCGTTGATCATCGGCGCAAGATCGGGGTGGGCAGCGGCGGTCGTGCGCAGATAGGGCGCGATCCGGAGCATCTCGAAATTCGCATCGGTGGCGAAGCGCGCCCCAAGCAGGGGATTGTCGGCCGTGGCGGAATGGATACGGCCGATCAGGGCTCCCACGTCAGCGGCAACGCCTGGCTCAATGCGGCCGGCGAGAAGTTCGGTCTTCCACAGCGGATAGCGCCCGGGCTCCAGCCACGCCATCGCGAAGAGACCACGCACCGGATCGTGCGCAAGCGGCTCGGGTACCGATCCCGGCGCCACCTGGGCGATCACTTCCATATAGGCCCACTCGAACGCATTGCGTTCGAGTGGGGCCTTCCACTCGGCGGCAACCTTCAGCTCGGCCAGCGCGCGCTTGACGCAAAAACTGCCGACTGAGGTATCGACCCGCCAGATGTCGGAGGATACGCCGCCCGCAAGCGGAATCCACTGCCCTTCTTCATCCCCCGAGCATAGGCCTTGGTCGCGTAGAAACGCGACCAAGCCAGGCTCGACCGAATTCATAGCGGCGCTAGTCCGCTTCGTGCGGACCAGGGAAGCCCGGCCTCCTCGATACGAAGCAACTGGTTGTATTTCGCCTGGCGCTCCGAATTGCGCACCGAGCCGATCTTGATCTGGCCACCCGCCACTCCGACCGCAAGATCCGCAAGGAAATCGTCTTCGGTCTCGCCCGATCGCGCCGATATCACGGTGGTATAACCGGCCTCGCGTGCGGTCCGGATCGCCTCGAGCGTGCCCGTCAGCGTCCCGTTCTGATTAACCTTGATGAGCGCGCTGTTGGCGATGTTCGACCCGATCCCCCGCCGGATGCGCTCGGGCTGGGTCGCGAACAGGTCGTCGCCGACAAGCTGGATATGCGAAAGGCGACGCGTCATTTCGGGCCAGTTGTCCCAGTCATCCTCGCCGAGCCCATCCTCGATCGACACGATCGGGTAGCGGGAGACCCAATCGGCCTGCAACGCGATCATCTGCTCCGCGTCATAGATGGCGCCCTGCCGGACGAACGGGTAGCGCCCTTCGGCATCGATCAGCGAGGATGAAGCGATGTCGAGCGCGATGGCGACCTGGGATCCCGCTTTCAGTCCGGCACGCCCGAACGCCGCAACCATGAGATCGAGCGCCTCTTCCGAGCTTGCGAAGCCAGGCGAAAGCCCCCCTTCGTCGGCAAGCAGGATGGGAAGGCCGCGCTCGGTGCTAAGCTCGGTTGCCGCCAGCCGAACCCGGCAAACCCAGTCGAGCGCTTCGGTATAGGATGACGCGCCCACGGGAATGACGAGAAAATCCTGAACATCCATCCCGCGGCCGGCATGGAGACCCCCCGACAGGATGTTGACCATCGGCATGGGCATGGTGGGGTCGACGCCGGCTAGGTCGGCGAAGCGGCGCCAAAGCGGCTGGCGCCGCGCCGCCGCACTGGCGCGCGCCACGGCCAGGCTCACCGAAAGGACCGCATTCCCGCCGAGCCGGGCAAAATTCGGCGTACCGTCGGCCTCGCGCATCGCTTCATCGATGCCCATCTGGTCGTATGCGTCGTGGCCGAGGAGCAGCACCGCAATTTCGCCGCTGACATGCGCGACGGCGTTCCGGACGCCCCGCCCCCCCCACGCCGTGCCGCCGTCCCGTAGCTCGACCGCTTCGGCCTTGCCGGTCGAGGCGCCCGACGGCGCCGAGGCGCGCGCGATCGTCCCGTCGGCGAGTTCGACCTCAGCCTCGACCGTCGGACGGCCGCGGCTGTCGAGAATTTGGCGCCCGCGAAGGGCCGTGATCGCCGTCATGCTTATGCTCCCGGGTTGTTGCAGGGATTTTGGGGCCGACCGCCTCCCAAGACACGCACAACCTCCTCGGCCGAGCGCCGGCGAAGCTCGGCAAGCGAGGCTTCGGACGAAAAGGCCACATGTGGCGTCACCACGACGTCAGCCCGTTCGACCAGAGCGCGCGGCGGGTCGGGCTCGCCTTCGACTACGTCGAGACCTGCGCCCGACAAGCGCCCTTGCTCGAGCGCTGCGAGCAACGCGTCATTGTCGACAAGCGGCCCGCGACTGACGTTGATGAGAAAAGCGCCGGGGCGCATCTGCGCCAGACGGGCCGCGTCCATCAGATGATGAGTGCCGGCGGTGAGTGGGACATGAAGGATCACGACGTCGCTTGCTTCAAGCAACGCATCCAGCGCGACCAGTCGTGCGGCACCGCTCTCTCGTGCGTAAGGGTCATGGGCAAGCAGCGCGCATCCGAAACCCTCGAGCCGGGTAACGGTCGCGCGACCGATACGGCCCAGCCCGACCACACCGACCGTCAGGTCCGCGACCCGGCGGAGCTTCGCCGCCGCCGGGTCCCATCGGCCCGCCTTCACTTCGCGATCGAAGGCGACCGTCCCGCGCGCCCAATCGAGGAGCAGGGCAATGGCGTGGTCCGACACCTCGCCGACGCAATAATCGGGAACGTTCGTCACCCACGCGCCGAAATCGGTTGCCGCCTCGACGTCGATGTTATCGAGACCGACCCCGATGCGCTGCACGACAAGCAAATTTTCCGCAGCCGCGATAGCGCGCCCGGATACCTGAGCCCAGCACGTCATGATTGCCTGCGGACGATATCGCTCGACGAGGGAGACAATTTCCTCGGCACTCGCCGGCACTGCAGGCCCGGTAAAAAGCTTGTGGCCTGCACCCTCAATGACCGCGCGCTCGATGGAATCGTCGGGCCACGCATAATCGGTCTGAAACACGATCGCCATTTTCTCTCCCATCTTCATCGTTCCGGACGGCAGACAAGCCGCGGATTCCGCCTCTCTTCGCCATCGAAACGGCGCGCGGCACCGAGGCTCAGACGCCGATCACAGCCATCATTGCGGTACTTCGCGGCCCACCGCTTCCATGATTGTCGCGCCCGCCTCGATATGAGCCATGATCCGCTCCTCGATCCGCGCATGCTCCCGTGCGGTCGCGACAACGGCTTCGACCTCGTCCGGCGCCACGACGACGGCACCGTCGTCGTCCGCGATGATCCAGTCGCCGGGACGGATGGTCACGCCGCCAATTTCGATCGGGATCATCGACAAGCCCGGCTCGCGCCCGCGCCGGGCAACGGGCGTAACGCCGCGTGCCAACACGGTGATCGGCAGATCCGCGATCGCGGCACGGTCGCGGATCAGACCGTCGACGATGATCCCCGCCATATCCCGTCGCACCAGGTCCGCAGCGAGAAGATCGCCGAGATAGGCCGATGCGCCGGGCGCGCTGATACAGAGAAAATCGCCGGGCCGGGCCGCGTCGAGCGCGCTGAATATCGCAACGAGCGACCCCTCGGCGCATGCCGCGGTGACCGCGCGGCCGACGGCTGTCCCTTTTCCGGCAAAGCGCTGAAGGCCGGGTGCGACGACGCCGCGCCCGGCCGCCGCGTCGGCAACGATCGACGAGGACAATGACGCCAGTGCGCGCGCGGCGTCTTCGATTGCGGGTTCAGTCTGAGACATTCATATCATTCCCACTCTCGATGCACCGGCCCCAAAATGAGGCCGGTGCCGATTCCTTTATGGCTGCCAGGCCGCTTAGGCCGGCACAGCCTCCGGAGAGACGACCGCAGACTCGCCCGCGGTCTTGTGGGGATATTTCTTCTGGATCTCACGATCCTTTGCAGCGAGACGCTTCGCGGTCTCGACCCGCTCTTGCGGGGCGATATGATAGGGCGGAAGCGGCGGCCCGGCCTTGATGTAGCCCGCATAATGGATACGCGTCTTGAGCGCCGTAATCTTGTTCATGTGCCAGTTTTCCGACCCGCCGGCGGGCGAGAATTCGTCGCCAGGCCAGGCATTTTCTGCCAGCAGCGACATGGTCTTCGCTTCGTCGCCGCCCAGAATCGCGTCGCGCAGCGCCATCACATAGCCAGGGGCGCAGTTGATATAGCTCGACCAGCAGGAATCGACCCCGAACGCCTTGTTGACGAGCGGCCAGTCGGTTTCCTGCGTCAGCAGCTTGATATTCTTGCCGACCGCATCGAGGTCGGCGTTGTAGGTATTCGAGGGGATCATGTTGCTGATCATCAACTGGGTGCGATATTTGCAAGCAACGATCTGGGGAAGCTTTGCCAGTTCACGATATACCGAGGTGTTGATCGGACGCTTGAAGGCCTGCGCGTCGTCGTAGAGGAATACCGCCATGTCGGGCAGCTCTTCGACGATGTCCTGGTACCATTTCACGATGGCGACATCGTCCATCGCCGAAAGCATCGGGCGGCCGAGGTTGAGACCTTGGGCGCCAAGATCGCGAAAGATGCGCGCCCGCGCGATCGTATCGCGCGTGTTGAGCGTCGTTGCCCCCGCGAAGACGGGAACGCGGCCCGCCGCCGATTCAACGACGGCGCGGGTGAAATCGGTGATCTCGTCGAGCGTCAGCGACGACAGTTCGCCAAAGGTGCCGTTGAGCACGATCGCGGTCGCGCCGTCGCGGATCAGCACGTCGGCAGCCCGTGCGGCTTCCTCCAGATCGACCGCGTTCTTGGTGTTGCGATCGATCTCGACGTCGGTGCGCGTGGTGGTGGGCATATAAGCCACAACACCCGAAATATCGGCGGCGGACAATTGGGGCAAACGGGACATGGCGCTCTCCTCTCTTCGATTCACTCTTCGACGAATTCAACGTTACGCACACGTGTACGTAAACTCTGAAACGGGATCAAGTGGAATCTGCCATGTGGCGCGCGCTACGTGCGTCCGTTTGCGAAAGGAACGGTGGAGCCGCGCTGTATCAGTTGGAATGACAGCTCGGTATGCTGTTGCGCCATAGCTTCGGGATTTGTCAGCATCGTCGATGCTGCGTCGGCAAGATCGGTCATGGGCAAGGTAATCGAGGTCAGCCCGCCGGGCCAAACGGCATACCAGTTGGCGCTGCCCGCGACGACAACGGATATGTCACCCGGGATGGCCACGCGGCGCTCGCCAAGCATATGCATGCCGCCGAGACTGAGGGGCGCGCTCGACAGGTAAAGTGCGGTTGGCGGCTTCGGCAGCGCCAGCAGTGCGGCAACGGCGGATGCCCCGAATTCAGCAGTCGATGGCCCGAGCCGGATAAGGTCGCTGTCCAGCTGGTGCCCGGCTGTCTTCAGCGCCACATTCAAACCGCGCAACCGCGCCTCGCCGATCCGTTCGCTCGGAAGCGGTCCGACAAAGCCGATCCGCCGATGGCCAAGGTCGAGAAGATGCTGCACGGCGAGGGTAGCCCCCCCGCTGTCGGTAACCGAGACGCTCGGTCCCTGAAGGCCGGGAGCGATATTCATGAACTGGACGCAGTGTACGCCGCGGAGATATTCGAGCGTCTCGGGACGAGGCGCTTCCGTCAGGGCGACGACCAGCCCGATCGGCCGCGCCTCGATCAACGCTCGCACCAAGGCCAGTTCGCGTTCCGGGTCGCCGCCGGAAATTGACAGGAGAAGCCGCTGATTCCGCGCGCTGCAGTCATCGGCAAGCCGCTGCGCCGCCGCGGCATAAAATTCATTGGTCATGTCGGGAAGCAATACGCCAACGACATTGCCTGTCCCGACCCGCAGCATGCGCGCGCTCGAATTCGCGACATAGCCGAGCCGGTCGGCAACCGCGCGAATTCTTTCCTTGGTGTCCCGGCTGATGCTGTCATGATCCGCAAGCGCACGTGAAACGGTGGGATGCGAGAGATTCAGCTCGGCGGCGATGTCCTTCAATGTCGGCCGCGATTTTCGCACTCATTCCTCCGCATCCAAGCCAATCGCTAATTAGCGCGACATCGCCGCAAGTGAAAGCGCGCTACCGCGACGGCGCGCCATCGTCGACACGAATGGAAAGCGAAAGGGTTCGCGGGACATGGAGAAAGTGAAGCAGCAGTGGGCTGCGGGCGTGGTTACGCCGTGCCGGTCCGAAGGGCCGACACAAGCGCCGTCCCGGCCGAACGGATCATCAGAAGTTCACGCGTGCCCGCACGCCATAGGTGCGCGGCTGATTGATGGTCGGACGGTTGATCGTTCCCGATTGCAGCCCGCCGACGAGAAAGGCTTCCTTGGTCAGATTCTGTCCAAACAGACTGACCGACCAGCGGTCGTCAGGCGCATGATAGCCGACCTCGGCGTTGAAAACGGCATAGCCCTTGTCTCGCGTTACTGGGCTGAAGTCGATCGACGTCCACCGCGATGACGCGAAGTTCACGTCGCCGCCGACTTTTACCTCAGCCCCGCTTGCAAGGTCGAACTTGTGCTCATAGCCCGCTGAACCGGCCCATTTCGGTGTCCGCATCATTGGGAATCCCGAACAATCGATCGCGATGCGCGCCGGTGGTCCCGCCGACAGCGTGGTCGTGGCGCAGGTCGTCCCGATCGGCGTCGCCGGCTGGATGCGGACGAAGTCGGCATATTTCGATTTCACATGCTCGACGCCGAAGTGGAACCGGTCGTTGGGCGTCATAAGCCAGTCCACATCAACACTGACGCCATAGGCTTCGGAATTTGCCGCATTTACGGTTTGGAATTTAGGCTGGTTGAGCGCGTTGAACCCGACGAACGCAATCTGCTGGTCCTTGATCTTCCAGTAGAACAGTTCGAGATTCAACTGCAGCGTGTTGCCGAAGAAGCGGTTTCGCGAGCCGAATTCATAGGCGGTCACATATTCGGGACCAAATTGGGAGTCGACACTCGGAATATCCACATATGAGCCGCCACCTTTGAAACCGCGGCTAACGGTTGCGAAAATCATGGAGTCCGGTGCGATGTCATATTGCGCACCGAATTTCCAGGTGACCGCATTATCGGTGACCCGCTCATCAATGAAGTGGTCGCCGGGTTCAACCCCGGGCAGAAAGGCAGCGGTCGCGAGCGGGGCCGGGAAAAGCTGGTTCTGGAAACCTCCCGAGACCGACCGCTCCCACGTGTAGCGCAGGCCGCCGATCAGGCGCAGGCCCTCGGTCAGGTTGAATGCGCCTTCGCCGAACGCTGCCCAGGACTCGACCTTGTTGGGGTTGTTGAGGAAATTGACCGCGGGTCGGCCCACCGGGGGATTGGGGTTGTTGATTTGAAAAGTCTGCGTGATATCGACATCAAGATAATAGGCGCCGACCACCCAACGCAAACGGTCGGATTGATTGGCGAGCCGTGCCTCGAACGAGGTCTGCCGGATTTTGGCATCTTCATCGATGCCATAGCCAGGCACATAGCTGATGCTGTCAATCTTCTCGTGGCGATAGGCCGGCAGCACAGTGAGTGTCGCAAAGCCCATGTCCCAGTCGAGTTGCGCGTTGACGCTCCATTGGTCGAGCGCGTTGCGGGGCTGCGCAAGTGGCCGGAACCCGCTGACCGTGCTTACGCCCGTGTCGGACCCAGGATCGAGCGCGCCGACCCAAGGATCGCCGGCGACGCGGAACGGAAAGACGACCGATCCTGGACCGGTGCCGCGAACGCGCGCGATATCAAAGTTCAGCTTGATACTGACATCCGGCGAAGGCTCCCAAAGCGCACGAATGCGGCCTGCGGTGGTGTCGTCATCGCTCGTGCCGTCGCTTAGATACCCGTCGTGCTCGACGTGCTGGCCGGCCAAGCGCACAGCAAATGTCTCGGACACAGGTAGATTGACCGCTCCGACGATGCGACGAGCATCATAATTGCCGATCTCCGCCGACACAAAACCCTCGATCCCGCTCAGCTTCGCGCCTTGCGTGATCAGGTTGATCGCGCCGCCGCTGGCATTGCGCCCGTAAAGCGTGCCCTGAGGTCCTTTCAGCACTTCGACACGAGCGAGGTCGTACATCGCCGGCGAAACCTGGGTGGTGGTGAACAAGTACACGCCGTCGAGGCTGTAGGCGACCGCTGACTCCTGCACTGACTTGGCGTTGAATGACCCGATGCCACGGACATAGGTCTGGATCACATTGCCGGCATTGGCGAACTGGACGCCGGGAACCGCATTCTGGAGCTGGCGAACGTCCGAAATTCCGCGCAATTGTTCGGGCGTAACCGTGTCGATGATGACCGGCGCGCGCTGGGCCGATTCCTCAAGCCGCTGCGCTGTAACGATGATGTCGTCCAAACCCTCAGCCTGGGCGCTGCGATCCTGGGCCTCTGCGGCGGGCGTCAGACAAACCGCGACGGAGCCCAACAAAAATGCCCGAAGATATTGCTGTCCCACGCTAATGCCCCCTCCCAATATGCCTTTGCGGCATTTCAAAACGGTTCGTATCGTTGTGTTTTTAAAAAGTCAATGGTTCGGCGGGTGAACGCATATGGGTGGTGCCGAAGCCGAAGAAGGTCCAAGCCGAAACGACGCGCCAGGATCGCGCTTCAGTTCGCAGTTGCGAGGAAGAAGCGCCGCCGCTGCTCGTAGATCCTGCGCGAGGCGAGGCAGACGGCAAAGCCTGCCACGATCACGGGCACCAGCACCACCAGCATCGATTTGCCGAGCGCTGCAGGATCGGCGAAGAGATAATCGTTCACCAACGCGACAAGGGTGGCGGCAGAGCCGAGCGCCAGCAGTCCGGCGAGCACGAAATGGAGAGAGGTCGCGCGGCCGCGGAACTGCGCGGGCGTGATGTCATGGATCGTCGGCACAACGCTCGCCAGCCCGAAACCGCTGCCCACCATGAACAATCCGATTCCGATCAGCGCGCGGTGCTCATTCGGCGCCGTGACCATCAGCGTCAAACCGGCGAATGCCGCCGGCCACCAGATGAGCGGCAACAGGAAGCGTCCGCCAACGCGTCCCTTCGCCACGGCCCAGTCGCTGCATATGCCGCTGAGAATGCAGCCCGTCATGCCGCAGAGGGCGGCCACCGGTCCCACCATCAAACCGGCTTCGGAAGGCGTGAGACCGAAGGTACGGATGAAATAGCTCGGCGACCAGGATGCTACTGCAAAGCCCGTGAAGGCCGTCATAGCCGACACAAAATGCACCGCCACATAAACTTTGGGAGCGCTACGCATATGCTCGAGAAAGCCCTCGGCGGTCCCCTGTTCCGACGAGACACGCGATCCTTGGCGCGCCGGCTCACGCACGGTCAGCATCAGAAGGGACAAGAGGAGTCCCGGCAGTCCCACGATGATGAAGGTGGCTTTCCAGCTGGCGATGGGCCCGATGGTCGGCAAAGAGGCCACGCCAACGCCTCCCAGCATGCCAAGGACAAGACCGCCAATCAGGAGCGATGAGCCGCCGCCGAGATAATTGGCCATATTGTATATGCTCATCGCCTTGCCCCGCCGGACGGGCGGAAAATAATCTGCGATGAGCGAAAAGGCTGCCGGCGCCAGACAGGCCTCGCCAATGCCCACCCCAGCCCGCGACAAGAACAATTCCCAGAAATTGTCCGCAAGCCCGCCAGCCGCGGTCATCACGCTCCACAAGGCAATTCCAATCGCCAAAATGGTTCGCCGACTGACCCGGTCAACCAAGGCGCCGCAAGGCAGGCTGAACGCCACGAAGAAGACGGCAAAAGCCGTGCCTTGCAACAGGCTGACCTGCGTGTCGGACAATCCGAGATCCGCCTTGATGGGCTCGACAAGAAGCGACACGATATATCGGTCGAGATAGGATGTGATCCCGACAATCAGCAGCACGCCGACGACATACCAGGCATAGGCCGGACGCGGATAAATTGAATGCGAGACTGCCGTCGCTGCTGGTGCCGTGTCCATGCCTTGCTCCCCCCGGCGCCGCCGCTGTCGAGCGATCACCAAAATACACGACCGGTGCAGATAACGACAAAGGCTTGTCGTTCCCGCGATCACGCCGGATCCGCCCAGCGGAACCGCGCCGCCGATCTCAGTCAACGAAATGAGCGACAACCGACAGCGACCATATCGCAATCATTTATCGAACGGCTCGTTTCGTTTCGTATAGATGCCTCGCCAATCGTGCGCAAGGGATCAAACTCATCTCGGTATTGCGCGTTCGATCGTCTCAATGTACACGTGTGCGCAACCAAGTATCGAGGGAGAGAAAATGTGTCCGTGACCATATCATCGCATGACGCAAAAACCGCCATTCGCGGCCTGTTTATCGACGGCAAGGAAATCGCCGCTCCCGGCTGCGACACGCTGCCGATCATTTCCCCACGCGATGGCAAGGTCATCGGCCATACGATCAATTGCGGGGAGACCGAGGTTGATGCAGCGGTGGCCAGCGCCCGCCAGGCTTTCACCGATTCGGATTGGTCGCGCATGCCGGATCGCACACGCGCCAAGCTGGTATTGAAGCTGGCCGACGTTCTCGAGAAACACCTCGATGAACTCTACGAACTGGAAACGATCAACAACGGCCGCCCTTTCCGCGAAACGCGGGCGCAGTTGGGCAAGCTGGCTGACATGTTCCGCTATAATGCCGCGCTGTCGCTCGCCAAGCGCGATGCAGTTATCCCGGTCGAAGGCAATTATCTGGCCTATACGTTGCGCCGCCCCGTAGGCGTTGTAGCCAATATTTCGCCTTTCAATCATCCCATTCTGATCGCGTCGCGCAATCTCGCGCCAACATTCGCCTCGGGTTGTACCACGGTGCTCAAACCATCCGAATATACGCCGCTTACGGCCATCCGGCTCTGGGAAATCATGAATGAAGCCGGCCTTCCCCCGGGCGTTTTCAATCTGGTGACCGGTCATGGGGCCACGACAGGCAAGGCGCTGACCAACCATCCCGATATCAACAAGCTCGCGCTCACTGGCGGCACCGAGGCCGGCCGCATTGCCGGTCAAGCCGCGGCGAAGAACTTCGCGCAGCAAACCCTCGAACTCGGCGGCAAGACACCCGTGCTCGTGTTCGACGACTTCGACCTCAACCAGGCTGTCGACTACGCCGCCTTCGGCTCATTCATCGGCGCAGGCCAGACCTGTGTCTGCTCGTCGCGTCACATCGTCCAGCGCACCATCTATGACGAGTTTGTGAAGCGCTTCGCCGCGAAGGCAAAAGCCATTCGTGTCGGCGATCCGATCGACCAGTCGACGCAGATGGGACCGGTCATCTCGGAGCGCCAGCGCCAACGCGTTCTCGATTTTGTCGAGATCGGCCTTGGCGAAGGCGCGGAGCTCGTTGCTGGCGGGCGTATTCCAGAACATATGGAAGACAGCGGTGGCTTCTATATCGAGCCCACGGTTTTCGCCAATGTCACGCCAGATATGCGCATCGCGCGCGAGGAAGTATTCGGTCCCTTCACCGTCGTCATCCCCTTCGATACAGAAGAAGATGCCCTGCGGATCGCAAATGATTCCTGCTACGGCTTGGCGTCGGCGGTCCGCACGAACGATGTCGCCCGCGCACACCGAATCGCCGATCGACTGGAAGCTGGGATCGTCTGGATTAACGATCACCATCGGGCGGACACGGCTTTCCCTTGGGGCGGCGTCAAAGATTCGGGCATCGGCCGCGAAGGCGGTCAGGAGTCCTTCGATCATTATTTCTTCACGAAGGCGGTGATGGTCAACAAGAGCAGCGAGCCGTTCGACTGGTTCGAGCCCGAGATGCGCGACCTGCGAATGAACTGATTCCCGATACAGCAGCTCCGCGCCTCATGTCGGTCCTCGGGTAAGCGTGAGCTGGAGACCGCAGATCAGGCGGCTGCGGCGATCGGTTGCTGATCGGGCCGCCAGTTCCACGGCATGAGTTCATCCCAGCGGGCAGCAGGCCAGTTGCCAGCGATCTTGGTGATGACGTCGGCGATATAGGCCTGGGGTTCAAGGCCATTGAGTTTGGCGCTCTCGATGACGGAATAGACGGCAGCGGCGCGATCACCGCCTGCCTTTGATCCGGCAAACAGCCAGTTTTTACGGCCCAAAGCCACACACCGCATGGCGCGCTCCGCAATGTTGTTATCGATCTCCAGGCGGCCATCATCAAGGAAGCGCGTAAGCGCGACCCAGCGCTTGCGGCCATAGGCGATCGCCTTGGCCATCTCGGACTTGGGCGAGAGACGGCGCAGGGCTTCGTCGAGTGCCTGGCGCAACTCGTCGATCAATGGCTGAGTGCGGTCCTGCCGACTTCGTCGCCGGATCTCGGGCTGATGGCCTCGAACCTCTGCCTCAATCTCATAGAGCTGACCTATACGCTCCAACAGATCGGTGGTGAGCGGCGTCGGCTTGGTGGCGTGGATGTCGAATATCTTCCGCCGGAAGTGCGCCCAGCAAGCAACCTGGGTGACACGGTTAGTGTCGTAGAGCTTGTCATAACCGGCATAGCCGTCGGCCTGGAGATAGCCGGTGAAGTTGGCCAGCTGCCGTTGGGGATGCGCGCCTGTGCGATCGGTGGTGAACTCATACCAGACCAGCGAGGGGGTCGTGGCGCCGGAGCCGCGATCATCGACGGCGTAAGCCCAGAGCCTGCCAGTCGCCGTCTTGCCCCGGCCCGGATCAAGCATGGGAACCGGCGTATCGTCGGTATGGATCTTCGAGGCGGTCAGGCCGACCTCGCGAATGCGACTGACGATCGGGTCGAGCAGCACGGATGCCTGCCCGACCCAGCCTGCCAGCGTTGAGCGGTCGATCTCGATGCCCTGCGCCGCCATGATCTCGGCTTGGCGGTAAAGTGGCAGATGATGGTCGAACTTGGAGACGACAACGTGGGCCAGCGTGCCAAAGGTCGCTTTGCCTCGGGCAATGGCTTTTACCGGCGCGGGCGCCTGGACGATCTTCTCGCAGGACCGGCAGCTATACTTGGGCCGGATCGTCCGAACGACACGCCATTGCACCGGCACGGCATCGAGCATCTCGTCGCTATCCTGCCCCAGCGGCCGCAACGCCCCGCCGCAGCCGGGACAGGTGCAGGTGCCTTGCACAGGCTCGATCCGCTGTTCCTCGCGCGGCAGATGGGCAGGCAGCGACCGAACAGGCGACGGCCGATCAACCTCTGCCGGATCGGCCCGACGGGCGGCGGCGACGATGGCCTCGCCTTCGAGCTCTTCGAGGGCCAGCTCAAGCTGTGCGATCTGGGTATCGAGCTTCTCGGATGACTTGCCGAACTGCATCCGCTTGAGGCGCGCGATCTGCACACGCAGCGTGTCGATCAGGATGTCGCGAGCCGAAATATCGGCGTGGGCCGCCGCCAAAGCAGCTTCGAGCTCGGCGATCCGAGCGTCTTTGTCAGCGGTGGAAAGGCCTGCGTCCGACACCGCGATCCTATAGCGGAACAGCGGTTATAATGCCAGAAAAAGCGCCGAAAAATGGGCATTTATCCCGCTAATGAAGGGGTGAAAATGCGCTCGGGCCGCCGCCAATCTATGCCTTCCAACAGCATGGAAAGCTGGGCTGCGGTCATCACCACCGATCCAGTCTTGGTCGATGGCCACACGAACCGGCCACGATCCATCCGCTTGGAGAAAAGGCACATGCCCTGACCGTCATACCAGAGCAGCTTCACCAGATCGCCTCGCTTCCCGCGAAAGGCGAACAGCGCGCCGGAATGCGGGCTTTGCTCCAGAACCTGCTGCGTCATCACGGCAAGGCCGTCGAAACCCTTGCGCATGTCCGTCGCCCCGCAGGCCAGGAATATCCGCGTCGATGGCGGCAGCGGGATCATCGCGTCAGGATACCGATCACCCGCGACAGGGCGTCGGCATCGACCGTAGCGTCCACACTCACCCTGATGCCCGACGGCAGCTCGATGCCGATCACACCGTCGCTGCGCGCGGCGACCGTTGGGGCGGGCAAGGCCAGCTGCTCACTGATCTGCACCTCCGCAAATGCCGGCTCCGCCAGCTTGCGAACCCCGGCAAGCTCGCCGGACATCGCCTGTCGTCGCCAGGTGTAGATCGAGCCGCTGCCGACGTCATGGCGTTCACACGCCGCGCGCACGCAGCCCTCCGGCCCGAATGCATCCCGCAGCACGGCCAGCTTCTGCTCCACCGTCCAGCGCCGCCGGCCCGACAGCCGGCTAACGACCTCTATCCGACTACTCATACGACCGCTCGTATGAGTAGTCGCTGCACCGCTAGCTGAAACCTCGATCTCGTCCGACACCGGCCACCCCGCTCAAAGAGCGGCAATCATCCCCGCGAATGGGCGCCGTGCAAGGCGGTCGTCAGACCTCGCTTACGTCCTCGGAGGCTCCAGCGCGATCGCCTGAAAGCCGACGTTTGTCAGCCAAATCTCTGTTAGTTTGGTTTCTTGCTTGAGATTTTCGGTATCAAGCCACTCACATGCTACTTTGCACTACGCTACAGACGAAACCAGTGAGGCCTCCTTGATCAGCGCGTCGAGGAGCTTGAGAAGCTTCGAAACGTCATAGCTCGCCGACAGCAACGCCTCAGGAGACTGATCATAGAAGTGGCGCTGATAGGACTCCTTGAACTCAAGAGCACCGTGCCACGCCTCAATGTCCTTTTTGAAATTGCTCCATAGAACTTGCGCGGGACCGTAGGAGGGGAGGTTGAGATCGAGATAGCACTCGATCGCGGCCGCCCGGCCGTTAATATCTGAAATGCCGACGCCTTCCGGTCCGCGTGTCGGAAAGCTTCGAAAGTCGTCTAGGTCTGGCAGAAGCATGGAGCGCATGTTGCCCGGCAGCTTGAGCGCGTTCAGTTTCCGGTAGGCGTCCACCCCTTCAGCATCGTTGTCAAAAAGGAATAGCACTTTGTTCTGTACGTCGATGCGAAGCAGACCCTCGGCGAATTTCACGAGATTGCCTGTGCCCCAGAAGTGATGCCGTTCATCTACATCGACGAAATTAAAGAAGTCCGAAACATCAGGGCGAAGGATTTCGAGCGCACGCTTGATGATACGCGCATCCGATGCGCCTTCCGTCGCGATCAGGATTTTCTGCATCCTGCGTGC
This sequence comes from Sphingopyxis sp. GC21, assembly GCF_025727575.1. NCBI lineage: Bacteria > Pseudomonadati > Pseudomonadota > Alphaproteobacteria > Sphingomonadales > Sphingopyxidaceae > Sphingopyxis > Sphingopyxis sp. GC21. The sequence continues at coordinate 3,586,080 of NZ_CP095845.1, forward strand.
GCCCGGCTCGAAATTCTCTCGGCTCGCCCAGCCTGCTACGACCAGCGGGCCAAACTCCCATTTCACCTCTGCGTCGAGATTGTCTGGATTCAGCGCAAAGACATGGAGCATGGACTCAGGACTTAGAATCGCGAGCTTAGCAGCGATAAAGCTCGATTCCGACCAGAAGCTGTCGGAGTTGTCAGTCCAAGGGAGGCGGTCGAAATCCTTATCCGCCGCGAGCCTGCCTTTCGCTTTTTCTTTATCGTGAAACTCTGTTCCGCCGCCAAGGCTTGAAAGCGGATAACGCCGAATCAGAGCGCAGTATTCTTCGAAGGTTAGGAAATCAGTTTCATCGGGCGGCTCGCCATAGGACGCAAACTCTCGCGCTTCTGCGATGATTGCCTCGTATTCAAAGCGCGCGCTTTCGATACTGGAACCGAAGAGAAAAAGGCGGGGGAGCACACGCGATAAGGGCCTGACGAAGGCGGCCTCATGCACAACCAGCTCGTCTTTTTCTTCCGGGTGCTCCTCGTAATAGTCGTAGTTGATCGCGTCCGATTTACGGCGCGTCTCATCTCCCCGTTGGAACAGATATCCGAAGTCCATGCCCATGTGGTTTTTGGCGTAGGAGATAGATACATCGCCGACCTCCAGTTCGATCGCAGTTCCCATCAGGCGGCTGGCTCCTTGCGAGGCGGGACGGCCCACTTCATCTCGCCGGTGTCAGGATCGCGCCAAGAATTGAATCCGGAGGGGTAATCATTCCCGACTATTTCGAAAATACGGGCGATCTCGCTTGTCGTGATGAAGCTGAGACGGGTTTTCTTGTCACGGTCGCTGGTGAAGAAAGCGCCGTGCCCATCATCATGTCCAGATAATACGAAGATGAAGCTGTGAACCATCTGATGCGCAACGTAGAGAAGATCACGCTGCTCGGAGCGACCAACTTCCAGATCATACAGCTCCCAGAACTCGCTGCGATTATACCAGTCAACCAGTGGCTGCCCTGTGCGCTTGGGGTAACACTTTAAGGAGACCTGCAAATCGCGGGTTTCTGGGCCGACCTTCCCCGTGGCTTCGAGCAATTTGCGAACGGTATAGAAGCCGATGAAAATCTCCCGCTCAATCCGGGCGAACTGCGCGTCCGTGATGTTCTCTTTATCCATGTACTTTCGGATGAAATTGGCACCAGTCAGGAGTGGCCTTTTCCAGTAGTAGCTTTCTGTTATCATGCCCGAACAATAGCAAGGGACTGCGCGGGTGTCAGTGGCCGCTAGCGGAACGCGATGCAGCGCCAACGAGGCGTACCAGGCGTGGCAGAAATTGAGGCGCGCGCTGCGAGTCATCGGTGCTCGGGCGCAGTATGGCTAGGTCGAATGCGAGAGGAAGATAATTGCGCGGTAATCGCGGTACGAAGCAGCTTTTCCGTGCCGCGGCGCTTTTACGATGCTGTGTGCGGGCGGCGGTCGTCGGTCCGGTCGCGCATGTCGGCGAGCATTGCGCGGATACCGGGCGCGAGGTTGACTGACACTGCCGACAGCACCGCGAGTAGCACGTTCGCAGCGTAGGATCCGGGCCTGTGATCGGCGGTGAGCGCGGTTTCGATTTCGGGAATTGTCGCGGCGGGGAGCCGAAGCAGCGCTCGGCGCTCGTCCAAGACATGGCGCCAGTCCGACCGCACACGCGACGCGAGCGCCGCGAGAGCGACCGCCCGGTGGTGCGAGCCGTTCGCCCACTCGAGTACCCGCAAATGGGCGACGAACAACTGCTCAAGCGTCAGCGTCTTGTGCGCCGCGAGGCGGGCGATGCTCTCGGCCGCCGCCGAACCGAGGTCGGTTGCCTCGGCGGGCGGCGTGTCGGACCATTCGGGCAGGAGATCCGCCTCGGCCACCTCGTGGACGACGCCGCGAACCATACCGAGGGAATGGGGTTGCGCGAGCCCGCCTTTCAGTGAAACCGCGCCATAGGCGAGCGCGGAATCGCGGAGCGAACTGCGAACGAGATCGTCGGCCAGCTTGTCCGCCGTCAGCGTGGGTAGGGTGCCGGGAACAGCGTTCACCGGATCGGGTGGGTTCTGCTGCCAATCGCTTTCCGCGATATACTGGATCCCCTCGACATGCGGGACGAGGAAGCGCGAGAAGTCGTCGATCGACTGACGTTCGATCCCGTAATTGAGAAGGTCGGTCCGGATCATCACGTCGTGCGCGGGATAGCGCCTGCTGTCGGCGACCCCCGCCCAGTCCAGCACTTCGGCGGGCGGCACGCCTGCACGCAGCGCAGCGCGCGCTAGCATCATCCACGCGGGCGCGAGCCGGCTGAGCGGCTGCGCCGCGAGCCCCGGGTTGGGCGAGGGGTTACTGATCGCGCCAGGCACGAAGAGCACCGGCCCGTCGTCGATGCGGATATCCTCATCCTGAGCCCGCATCCAAAGGACGAGGTGGCGTGAGAGGAGGTGCAACGCGCGCGCCGTCTCACTCATGGCCGGATCGATCGTTTCAAGGCGCTCGAGCACGCCCGCCATCGCACGCACTGCGCCCGCCCGGTCGCCCGCGGCAAAGGCCGCCCAGACCGCGTCGGCTGCCAGCCCCGTCGCGAACACGTCGCTCGCCGACCGGGTCTCGCGTGCGCGGTGCTCCGCCGCCTCGAACCAGCGCCGCGCCTGGTCGTAGAGTTCAAGCTCGCCCGCGCTCATCGCACCCTCGCGCAACACGAACGCCGCCTCGATCGCCTCGACATCGTCGAGGCGTCCCGTGAGCTCCTTCGTGATCGCGACCACTTTCGGGTGATCGTCGGCCCGCCACGCGACCTTCGCGCGCGAACGCAAGATCTCGAAGCTTCCGGGAAGCTTGGCCCCGGCGGCGTCCAGTGCGGCGTCGGCGCCTGCCCGGTCGCCCGCATATTCGTCGAGCATCACGGATTGCGCGCGGAACAGCTTGCCCGCGAGCGCCGGCTCGCCCCATCCGATCGCCATGTCGGCGAGCCGCTCGAGCTCAGCGGCTTCACCGGTGCCATCGACGTCGCCCTTTTCCACTTCCTTCATCCACGCATTGTCGACGAACATCGAGGTCGCGCCTGGCTGCGTACTGAGCGATGCGAGCCAATAGCGCCGTTCGTCGGGCGCCAGCCCGTCGAGATTGCCGAAAAGGTCCGAAAGCGCAGGGCGGCCGGGCAGATACACCGCATGCGCGAGGAACATGAACTGGATCGGATCGCGCTCGAGTTTGGTCTCGAACAGATGCGCATAAGAGGCTTTTGCTTCGGCGATGGTCCGGAAACGCCGGAGGAGGGGGAACCAGTCGCGGATCTTGCCGAAGGCATAGCCGTCCATCAGCATTTTCATGAAGACGATGCCTGCGGCCGCCTCTTCGGCCTCGGGCCTGGCATCGGGCGACTTGGTCGCGGCGTCGAGGCGCTCGACCAACCGCTCCGCCGACCGGTCGACGTCGTCGGCCGACCCGATCGAGCTCAGCAGCAGGTGCTGTGCGAGCAGGAGCAGCAGCCGCTGCAACGGATATTCGTCGAGGAAGCCGAGACCCGCATCGGCGCGGCGGAACAAGGTCATCGCGCTCGCAAGCTTCGGCCGGTTTTCGTCCGTCGACGTGATCACCATCTGCACGATCATGTTCACGACGCCGCCGTTTTGCGCGAAGATCGCGTGCGCGAAGGCGAGGTCGATCAGGTCGGGCGAGATCGCTGTGCGTTTCAGGAGATGCGCGCAGATCGCCTCGTCGATCGCCTTCAGCTCGTCCGCAGAAAATGTCTCGCGGTCGAGCCCCGACACCAGCGGCGACGTGCGCAGGCCGCGGCTTCCGACCCGTTCGATCCAGTGGCCGGTCAGCTGGTCGAGCGAAAGGCCGATGCGTTCGAGCGCTGGCATCGCTTCGCCGACCGCGACCGCAAGCGGGCGGTCGAAGGTGCCGATGATCCGGGCGGTGCGGGCGAGAAGCGGAAGCGTGTCGCCCGTGAGTTCCGCGAGCAGGCGCCGCCGCGCCGCTTCGCGTTCGGCCTCGACGTCGCTGTTCCGCATTCCGGCCTCGGCCCATTCCTCCATCGCGGAATCGGGCCAGCCGCGCCGTTCGAGCCCCGCGATCGCCGCATCGACGAGCTGGGGATGCGCGCCGCCGACGAGCAGCGCGAACCACGCCCATTTGGCGGGATCGCCGCGATAGGCCGCGACGAGCTCGGCGGCGTCGCTCTCGTCGAACGAGGGGGCGGCGAACACCGCCGCGTCTACCGCGCCGGTCGCGCGCGCGATGCGGTGCGACGGCGGATGGTTGCTCGTGACGAGGAGCGGCGTGTCCCGGCGCGCCAGCGTCGCCGCCAGCGCCGAGAGCTCGGATAGGATCTCGGCCTCGAGATCGGGCGACAAGTCGTCGACCACCAGCCCGACGATGTCGGGCGCGGCAAGGATATGCGCGCGCGCGGCGGCCAGCCGCTCGCGGGCCACCGGGCCCGACGCGCCGCGCAGATCGAGAACCCGCCACGCGCTGCCACGCCGCGCGGCGGCGAGTTCGGCGAGGATCGATTTGCCGAGCCCGGTCGAGCCGTGAATCCATGCGACGCCATGTTCGGCCGCAATCGCGCCGATCGCATCGACCGCCACGCTACGCGGCGCGAAGGGACCCTGCGGCGGCGCGGCCGCCCGCCAGACCCCGGTCGCGTCGAGATCGATGCCGCGCGCCGTGAGGCCGCCCGCACCGATTGCCATGCGCGAGGGCACGCGTATGGTGATGAGGTCGAAGAGCTGCTGGATAAGGTCGCCGCGCGTGAGCCGGCGGTCCGCGCTTTCGATGACCGTGTCGAGAACGCGGACGAGAAGATGGTCTGCGGCGCGGGCCGCAAGCTCGGGCGTACCGCCGAGCTCATAGCCGAGCTCGACCAGCGCGGCGCGGTTGTCCGCCTCGACGCCCGCGATGTCGGGCGCGCCGCACACGAAACGGATCGGCGCGATCAGCGTTTCGCACAGTTCGTCGTCGCTGGCGTCGGCCAGCAGTGCAGCGATCCCTGCATGGTCCGCAAGCCGCTCCTTCAGCGCGGCGCGAAGCTCGTCCACCGGGCCGCCGCGCGCCGCGGTCGCCCAGACTTCGAGTCCTGGGGTCCCCGAAGGCAGCGGCGCACGCCGCTCCTTGCCGATCGGCGAGGTAGTCAGAAAGGCGAACCGGACCTTGCGGCCTTCATTGGCCTCGCGCAGCGACCAGAAGTTCGCGATCGCCTCGAGGACATCGGCGGAGTTTAGTGTGACGCTGCCGGACTCGCGCTTGTCCTTGACTTGCGTCGCGGCCAGCACCTCCTCAAGCGTGGCGGGATCGCGCGCGATCGCGGCATAATCCTCGGCGACCTCCAGATGTAGCGTCGCGCCTTCGGGCAGCGCGATCCATGCGGCCAGGCTCTGGTGCAACTGATAGGAATAGCCGCGCAGCGACGCGATCGCCTGCCTCTTGGCCTCTTCGGCCGCGAGTACCCATTCCGCCCCCCGGCACTGATCAGCGACGAAATATTCTGCCCCATCGGGCCGCCCTAGCCGATGATCCGGGCGGCGCAAAGGCGGACGCCCAGGCGCTCGCCATCTCGCTCGGAAACGGACCGGATGGCCCGCAATTGGGGCGCCTCGCCGACTCCTCCCTGTTAGGGTACGGCGATGAAGAGCGATATCGACCATCTTCCGCCGTACAAGCAGAGCGAGATCGAGCACGTTGTGGGCGTCGCCGAGACATCTACACCGAACATCTGGCAAAGCGGGAAGAGAACGGGCGCTGCGCGTAACTGCCTGCCGCTTCAGGATGCGGGCTCGGCTGCTTCCTTCGCCGTATAATAATCTTCAACCGCTTTGGCGAAGTCCGGAAGCGCTTGGCCCAGCATGTCGTGGTAGCCCAGGAATAGGCCAATCGAGCCCACAAGTCGGCCGATGATCGTTCCGCGCTGCGTTTCGCGGGACCGGCCGCCTCTCGCGAAGTTTATGACCATCTTCTCCTTGTCGATGATCCCGAACGCGCCGAACGCGCCCGACCAGTTCGGATGCGCGATCTCGCTGAGCGCCGCATAATGCTCTTCGAAATATCCCGGGATCACCTTGCTGACTTCGCGAAGCATGTCGTTGACATGAATAGCCCCGCCCAGCTCCTCCCAGAGTTTTGAGCCGGTCAGAAAACCAGTAAGTTTCTCTTCAAGGGAGGGAGAGCATCCTTGGCTGACCGCCCGGGTCACCAGCTTGTGCAGAAAGACGAGCGCTGCCGTCGTTTCCATCACCGCGCGCGTCAACAGCGCGGCGGTGACGAAATCGCCCGCCTCGAGCGCAACCAAGGCATTCCTTCCCAATTCTTCCGCGCGCCAGATCAGGCTTCCGCGGAGCATCTCGACCTTGCCGGGCGCCTTGTACCGCTTGTGCAGAGCAAGAAGGTCGATCGCCGTTGGCAGTTTATCCGCCAATCGCGCGAGGTCAGCCTGCAGTTCGGCAAGTTTCTTGTCTGACATTCCGCTACTCCGTGCGAACGGTTCATGCCCAAATGGGGTGGCGATCAAGGCGTAGCAGAGTCATCGGACCAAAGGCAGCCGCCGTTGCAGCGGTAGCGGTCTTGGCGAGGCGTAGACGGCTCGACAATGGGGCGCTCCTTTCAAAGGTTCTGCGCTTTCTCCTTCAGCCAATCTGCCTTTTCTCGGATGGCACCAAAATCGCTTTGCAGCGGGGAGGGTGATGAAATGATTGCGCAGGACATTTGGCTGATTGTTCCAGGTTTGTCGTAAAAGAGCGTAAGCACCCGGATCTGAGATGCGTCCAGGGAGAGACAGGCGGCCTGAGCGCCGAACCTGAACTCTATCGGGTCCGGCGGGTGTCCAATCCTGCACAGCCACACTTGTAGAGGCTCCTCCGTATCCATCATGAACCGGCGTTGGGTTTTCTCGTGCAAAGTCGATTCAAGGTCCGAAATTAAACTGGAGATTCTATCCCGGGCATCTCCACCGAGGTCACGAAGCGCATTGTCCATCGCTAGCCATCCGGTCGGTTTCAGAGCATCAAGCGCGGCCAAGACCCGTGCGAGAGTGGTAGGAATTGACTGGGACGGAACCGGCTTGGCCTCCCAGTCGGGACCTTCGAAGTATCGATCGACGACCTCGCAAAACGCGTCCAACGTCATCCGGTCAGCCTCGGCCATCGCTTCCCGAATATCAATATCGATGCGATTGCGGGAGATATATGCGCCGAGGTGATCTACTTCGTCGAACAGCATGGCGCTCGGTATCCCGGCGACGGCTTGGCGCACCTTGAGATAGTGCAACAAATGGCCCGCGGTGGGGAGGAAACGGTTCAGGACGAAGAGATCATCGACCGACATTGAGACAAAGGGAAAGTTGCCTAGAATGGGTGCCACCTCAGGCAGCTCTTTGGCCGCAGCGGAGAAGGGCGTGAAAGCCTCGATCGTTAGGCCGATCGGGAGGATGGAACGATAGTCGGTCCGCTTGAGTCTACCGATCTCGGTGTAGACGCCATCGGCGAGCCGATAAATCGGCACCTCTGCTGCGCTGTTTAGATATTCGATGAACCGTTGGCACTGACGATAAGCCTTGACCACCAAATCCTGGATTGCGCGCTCATGGGCTTTGAAGTTCGTAGCCGGCGAATGCATTGGCATCGTTCCCGCCTTTGCCTCGACTACGAGCAAGCAATCTTCCACCGCTATGAGCAGGTCGGTCTCAGCCCAGTTTCCGCTCTCGACGTCGCGATAGTACACGGATGAATGGAGGATCGCGCCGGTAAGCTGCTTCGAGAAGATGACCGGAAACGCTTCTTCCGCGATCGCCCCTTGGCGCTTGAGCCACTCGTCACGGTATGGAAGCCGCTCGCAAACTCCCCTTTGGATTGCCCTGTAGGCGGCGTCGCGAACGAACTGCGGCTCAGGCGCATAGTACTCATCTCCGAGCTTGACTCCCGGCTTGATACGCGCGGGAAGTGTGCGCATTGGCGTCCCGCGAAACGCCCCCTCTTCGAAGAATTCGGTGTTTTCACCGGGCAGGAAGCAAAGGTCTTCGAGCAACGGCTGCGTCATTTCGGTGTGCCGGCTGAGATTGCTCGTTCCGCCATAGAGCATGTCTTTCATCAAATCGGCAGTGCTGGACATGAAAGTATCGTCGGCAACGGCCAACGCTTTCATGACTGTCTCAAGGTCGTCGCCCGTCTCATCGACAAGTGCGTTGACTTGGTCGAAGCGCTGCATCATCCCCTCGGCGGCATTGCTGAATCCGGTCCGCATACTATCGGCGATGCCCTGAATCGAGGCTGCTACTTGGCCGGAATTCATCCCATAAGCCGAGCGGAGTGCCGCGTCGTGTGGACGGAGCGCATACCGAAAAAACTCTTCTTCGAGCACTTGGTAGCGATGACCTCGGATCAGGCTCCAGCTCGACTTGGCGTGAAACTGCATCTCCGCCAAATTTGGACGCTCCGGATCACGTGATGCAGCCGAACTCGCCATGCAATACAGCATCGTGGTTTTGCTGAGCCGCTCAAAGGCTTCTAGCAGTTTCGCTGCGTTCTCCTCGTTGAGCCGAGTATTCTCGGCCGGCAAGTCGGGTTCGCTGCTCCAGACGGCATGGGCGTATTCGAGCGCTAGCTGATGCTGCTGAAGGGTTTGGGAGTTGAGACGAGGGGGCTCTTCAGATTCGGAAACTTCGTACATCAGTGCGATATGAGTTTGCCCCAATAAGTAGCCGAGTAAAGCCACCGGCGGCTGTGAAGCAATCAGCTCGCGGATTTCTTCGGCGATCTCTTCCATTTGCGATTGAAGCACAGTTGCGTGGGCTGCGAGCTTCTCGCTGGGGTCGGCTGCGTCCATAGCCAGCATATCAGCGAGGTTGGCATTTCCTGTGTCATCGTCGCCCATGATTTTCTTTCATCCCCCAATTGGTGAGACAATAACTAGCAGCTACGCATCCACCAAGCACACCCGCCTCCAATTTTCCATCGACCGGAAGGCTTTGTGGCGTGCTTGGCTGTGGGCTAGAAGTGACCGATGCGCTTTTCACGACATTTGGAAATTGGGCAGTTTTTAGCCGAGCTCAAAGAACTCAAAGTCCTGGCAATTCCGCCAAATGACAGTGTACTTGAAAGGCTGGAGCGGCAACGAATTTTAATTCCACTGCTGCGATTACGCTATCCCGATCCCATCGAACGGCGGTGGTATGCGATGGAGCGGCCGGGCTACCGCCGACCGAAGCCGACGGGGCCGAAGGAACCAAACGGTCCGCGCTGGAAGGCGGCCTGCGCCCTAGAACGGGCTCGCCAGAAGCAAGACCAAAAGTGGGGATGCGATCCGTTGACCGAGCGCAATCCGCTGGACAGCCCTAACAAGGAATGGCGGCAGTTTATTCAGTATCCTGCAAGACGAAAGTTCGTGCCTTGGACGAGTTTTCGCGTTCGTGTAGATGCAAAGCGCGGCGGTCCGCTTTGGCACAACCGTACAGTGGTCACTTATTACAGCACGTGGCAATTACTACTTTTCCTCGAATGCCACGACATGGGTACACGATTCTTCGGCAATACGGAGAATTGGGATTGGCGTTCAGGACAAATCCCAGAATCCTGGACCGGAGGCGGGATCCATTTTGAACCGATTCGTTCACTGCAGTCATTTCGAAAATTCGAAAAAGTGCTGGATGCGATCGTTTGGTTTGCGGAAGAAGACGCGAAGAACGATCATTATGTTCTGATGCGATCGGGATGGCAGGGCAGACGCCAGATCGATGAGGCGGAACACGCAGAAATGGAGGCGAGATCGATCGAACTGGCAAAGCGGTGCCGGGCGCGCTTTAGGGTTAGCTATCCACAGGTCATTGAGGTTATTCGGTTCCTCTGTGGACGCTGGGGCGACTGGGAGCGCATAGGTTATCAAAATCACAAGAAGGCCTATCGGACCTTCATTGGTAAGTCCGTCACGCTTGCGCGCTATCTGAAGGACGTTCCGCCTCAACAGTTGTTTGAGGACGTTGGTCGCGTAACTGGACATTTCAAGCCGACCTTGCGGGTGATCTTCCAGGACTGGGCGACCGAATGGCGGGAAGATGCGGAACGGTTGATCATCAGCTTTTCGCGGCCCGACGCGATTCTGAAGGCTGGCTTCACCAGGGAGCAGGCGAACGCATTTCTGGACTTTGTTGAGGGCCACGACCTTTACGAATTCTATTGGCGTTGGCGATCCCTCAACGAACGGGCGTTTTCGGGTGACTCTCGGCACTTGGCAGGCCTTAAAAGTGATATCCAAGGCATGGCATTGAGCGTCGAACACCTCGTCCACGCAATGCTGGTCGGCAATGTTCAATTCCCAAAAACCCAGTTGTACGAAAAATTCAAACAGATCTGGCCAGTCGCCACTCCAGTTGGAAAGCTGCTGAAAGCCGACGAGTACCGAAAGATTTCGCAGCTGCACTCCGCGATCGATCTTGACTGGTTCAACACGAAGCAAGGAGGTCCCCTGCCGGCGCAAATTGCCAGCGATCTCGCTATTTGCCAGGCGATCCGCGGAAACGCTCATCATCAAATCTCGGAACAGAACCAGCTCAAGTTGGAGCGGATGAGCCTGATACTGCTACGCGGAGTAATGTATGCATTTCTGGAAGCAAAATCCCGCTGGCCGATCGTGAGGCTTACACAAACCCATTAACCGGCTCGAATGGAAGTTTTTTGACCTGCCCGATATTGGATTGGCTGGCGCGACATCGCGCGGCGGAATTTTCTGCGATGGATGAGGCGGCAAAATTGAGTTGCTCAGCTATGCTGAGACGACGGCAAAGAGGGGGCGGCGTTGCAAAAAGCGCGAGACATTATCGAGCAGATCTTGAAGGAGTTGCTGTCGATCCAAGTCGTGCCCGTTTCCAAAAGCGGTAGCGGCGAGGTACCTGAAATACCGGGATGGATCAGCGCGGGCAACGGCGATTCGCTCATCATCAACCGGGCTATCAGCGAGCTGATTTTAGAGCTTGCAGGACTTTTGCTCACAGCGCGGCCACAACTCGCAAACGCCATATCGGGCAAGGATTGGGGCTCGATCGTTCAGCGCGTGATTGGGCCTATCTTGGCCGAGATCGATCTCGATTTGCCGCTGGCCGTGAGCGCGCGGGATGCTCTCACCGCGCTAAACGGCGAACTCGACCAAACGAAATGGAATTTTGACAAACGGACCTTCCTTTTTGGCTGTTCGCTCATCGAGCACCATGAGATCTCGCCCTTCACCGTCGGCCCGGTCACGATTAGCCGCCGGAATATATGGCTCGACGCCGCGTTGGCCGAGGGCCGCATAACGCCCGTCACTCATCGCCGCTTGACTGCGCGTTGGTCGGGCAAAAAAGTTCGGCGCCGCAAAGGATCGGTCGATAGCGTCAACGAATCCGACATCTTTGAGACAGTAGGCGAAGCGCCCTTCATCTGTTCGGTCCAAACCGATGGTCTGTTTGGCAGTTTTGCGAAGGAAAAGGCGCTTCTCGCCGCACGCATCGCCGTCGTGGGTGTGGCGCTCATGTGGGTGAGCCCAAGACGCGCGCTTCGGGATATTAACTTCGCTTATGACGGGCCGCCCTACATCGAGACCTATGTTTTCTATCAAGATCGACCTGAATCGCTCGGTGGCAGGCGCCGGGCGCGCTCTTTCCATGGCCTCACCATCTTCAAGGACATCTGGGAGCCGCTCGTCGCCAAACGCGCTGATTGGTGGGCGACCTTGGCGGAGACCATCGAATTTTTGCTCGGCGATCCGGCTGCAGCACGTCGCCCCAAGCTCATGAACAGCTTCGCTCATGCGCTTATCTGGTTTCACGAAGCGTGCCGCGAACCCATGCCCATGATTGCGATTGCCAAATTTATGTCGTGCCTGGATGCACTCGCCTGCGGCAAAGGCGGCGGCGGGATCATGAATTTGATATCCGCGCGCACAGGCGTCGAGCCCACCACACCGATCCGAAAAGACGGCCAACCCTATAAGGTCGTCGTGAACGAGCTTTATTCGCAAGGACGGAGCCGTCTCCTTCATGGCAACAGCGATCGGCTCGGACACGATTGGGAAGATCTGCGCGGCCTTGCCGAAACACTCGCGCGCCGATGTCTCATCCACTGTTTCCACTGGGCTGCTCGCCATAGCGAGAGTGATGATCCGCAGCAGATGTCCGTGCCAGACTGAGGCCGACCCATGGCGGTTGGCGCTGCTAGTTTTCTTCCGCCAAGGCCTTGGCAGCGATATGTTCGACCGTCTCAATGAGTGGGCTGAGCTCAGTCCCCTGAAAGTCAGACCAAGCGAGCGAGGCAGTCAGACTTTGCTGTTCAAAATCGAGCGTTGGTGCAAGACTGGCGGTTAGCAGCTCGCGGTTGAAGAGGGTTGAATGGTGTCGGCCCATCGGTTTGACCAGTCCTTTGAAAAGGTCTGGTCGGCTCATAGCCGCTGTGTAGATTTTGTCGCGCAGCGGCTGATCTAGCGGCCCCATAACAAGGACAAGATGGACGCGCCCGGTCGATGGATGGAGCTTGATTTCGAATAGGAGGCCTCGGCCTGAACGCGTCCAGCTGCTGGTGCTGCAGCGAGCGCCCGCTAATGTTTCATTCCAGCGCGCCGGATAGAAACGGAAAATATTAGCGACTGAGCGATCTTCCTCGAGGCCCTCGACACTTAAGACCCGTGCTTTCAGATCATCCAAAATGCCGTTGGGTTCGGGGCGTGCCTTAAAGACAAAATCAAAGGCTTCGCGGTGGCGCTCATAAAGTCGCAACGCCAAGTCTCTCAATTCCGCGTGGGGCACGACATGTCTCCGGAGCATTTCGACATAATGGGCGAGAAGTAGCTTGGGTTCGGACGCAATCATCTCGTGTCGCGACAGCTCGTCGAACACCTCAGCTAATCGGCGATAGCTGAAGGCGACATAGCCTTCGCAGTCGGGCGTGATGCCGTGCGGCGTTAGAAAGACGAGGAGGCGGCGATAGTCCGGATATCGGCGCTCGACGACCGCGCGGTAGCGCTGAAGCTGACCATCGCTGGCGGCGGCGCCCACCTTGTTCTCGATAAGTACGACAAGCTTCAGTGAGGGGATTTCGATCAGCAAATCGATATTGTCGCGCTCGCGCTGGACGAACGCATCGTCCAAATCGGCAACGGCGAGCTCAAGCGGCCGGATCGGGCGGCTTTCCGGTGTGATATCATCGATGATCGCGCGCAGGACTTTCTGAAGGGCAAGCCCGGCCAAACCGTGCGCGCGGTTTGGCGAAAAGAGGAAGGCGAGGAAGTTGGAATGGCGAAGTTCCGAACGCACGCCGCCCATCGCTTCAAAGAGATTAAAACGGCCAAGCTGTCCGTCGAGATGATGAAATTCGCCATCGTCGACTAGGTCGTGTTGACAAAAGACTTCAGCCATAAGCGCGTAGCGGCGAGGTTGAGGAAGCTCTCGAACGAGAGAAGGGTTTTGTCATAGCGGGTGGCGATGCGTCGTTGCTGTTTGAGCTTGCCGAACATGCGCTCGACGCGGTTGCGGTCCCGGTAGCGGCGATAGTCGGGATGCTCGGGCACCTTGCGGTTCGAACGGGGCGGGATGATCGGCAGGATGCCGCGGACCAGCAGGCTTTCCCGGAAGCGATCACCATCATAGCCCTTGTCCGCCAGCAGCGCCTTGGGCGTGGCGACGGGGATCGCCATCAGCGGTTCGGCGGCGGTATAATCGGAGGCCTCGCCGCCGGTCAGGATGAAGCCGACAGGCAGTCCTTGATTGTCGCAGCGGGCGTGGATTTTGCTCGTAAAGCCGCCGCGTGATCGACCAAGAGCGTTCGCACAAGCCCCCCTTTTCCGCCCGCTGCCGAGACGTGGCCGCGAACGCTGGTGCTGTCGATCATGTGTTGCCAGTCGTCGGTCAGACCCAGGTCGACCAGTGTTTGCAGCAGGGCATCCCAGACACCCTGTTCGGCCCAGCGACGGAAGCGCACATAGACCGAGTTCCATTTGCCGTACCGCTCGTGCATGTCGCGCCAGGGGCAGCCGACCCGCAGCACGTGGAGCATCCCATTGAGGAAGAGCCGGTTATCGCCCGCCGGCCGCGCCCAGCGACCACGCTCAGGCGGCAGCAGCGGCCCGATCAACCCCCACTCCGCGTCCGACAAATCCCCGCGACCCATGACTGCTCCCCAAAAAGCAGTCTTGAATCAGAAGAAGGCCGGTTTGGGAATCCCTTTTGTCAACACGGCCTAGAATAAGTGAAAAAATTTCTGAGTAGCTTGGGAGAATCTTGCGACGATCCTATAACTAAGGGTCGGCGGAATAATGCCTCCGACGAGCTTTGAACATTAGCTCCAAGGAGAATGAGAATGAAGACCAGATTTAATCGAGAAATTGCGATGGATTTCCTGATTTGTCTAAGCAGAATGATAACCCTTAGACGAGAAGTAGACGGGATCCCTTCCAGAGAGGCTGCATTCACTGTTGCTGAAGTAGGGAATGAACATGGTTTTGAGCAGGCGGTAAAAGAAGCCAACAAAGACCTGATTGTGCTTGCCTTCAAGCCCGGGAAGGAACGCCGTGGACCCGCCAATATCGCGGTTTATGAGACCTATGACGGTAAAGTGAAGACGTGGCCTCGATGCTCGGCATGGGTTCTGTCCAGGGAAGGACCGGCTCTGATAGTTCCCAAGGGCGCGGATTTCGGGTTCGCTTATCACGATGCGGCACTTTGTCGGGTATTGGACATCCCGTTAGACTATCGGGCTGATCGGATCAAAATGGCGCGCAAGATCCTGTCACTGATGCCGCAGATCATGGCATGCGATCCCAATCCTTATGTAAGGGTTCATTGATCTCCCTGGGCGCAACGAGAGGTCGCTGGCAAGGCCGCGCTCCCGATTGGAGACGAAATAGGTATCATGGCGCGAGCTAACACCGGCCATCTGATGAACCCCTGATATGGGGCTTGCATAATGATAGATCCGGCTGGCCCAGGGTTCGGCAATTCGATTGCCGACACCTGGGCCAGCAGATTTCCTTAGCGACTAGTCGGATAGAGCGAACGAAACGTCGTCACGCACATCGTGGAGCGCATGGCAGCGCGCAACAACTTGCGATTTACCCACGACGCGGTCCAAGTCGCTGAAACTTGGCGACCGTTAAGCGCTTCCACGATCTGAGTGTTCCTGGCGGCCGACAGTCGGTCGGCAATCCAGACGATTAGCAACGCAAACAGGCGCGGCATTTCGCGCATAAAGACGACTGTCCCGCACACGGCAACGAGCACGATAATTGGTTCGACGCTAAACATTTCTTTTCTCCTCCGATCTTTAGATCACCTGCTGCGCGCCATTTATCCTCTCTTCTTCACGCCTGTAGTCATTGCTTGCAGATCCTCGCAAAGCGCCATGCGGAAACGCGGCATTCGAGAGTGCCGACCCCGGGCGTCGTCGAGGCCCGGCGCCGGCACGATGTCAGCGAGAGATTTGGGACATCGCCGCCGCCATGGCATATTCGGGCGGGACGATTCCGGTCCGTTCCCACCACCGCTCGGCGAGGCGCTTGCGAGAATTGTCCGTCCGCAGCCAGTTCTGGCGAACCTTGCCATAATCGCGGTGCTCCGGGTCATATCCTCGCAAGGTGATGAGGAAATGCGCATGGGGCGCGATTTCGGGCTTATCGTCGCTTTCTGCCTGATGATGGATCGCCCAGTCGACGACCATGCCGCGGGCGACCAGATAATCCTCGGCAAAGCCTTCGATCAGATTGCGCCAGAAGGCGAGGTCCTCATGGCGCGGCAGACTGCCAACGCAATGCGCGATGGTCGGCTCGTCGGGCCGATACCGCGCCGCATTCTCGTCCGCTTGTGCCCACAGCGCGATCCCCGACAGCTTGGGTCCGGCGGCGCGGGCAGGAGCGCATCGGCCCGCCGCCGCAAGGTCGGAGCGCGACTCCCAGTTCGGCGTCGGACCCCATTCATCGATGCTGTTCTGCCGGTTGATGTATGCGTAGCTCGCCTGCGCCGTGCGGTGCGTCCGCAAGAGCTCGGGTGTATAGCGGCTTGACCGGTCCCGGATCACATAACGGGTGTTGAACGGGCGGATGTTGTGGATGGTCGTCATTTGGTACTTCTTTCTACGAATGAAAAGGAGCCGCATCGCTGCGGTCCCCTTGCTGAGTTTGGATGTGATGGAGAAACGGCGAGGCGGCACCGCAGCGGCTACTGGGCGTCGATTCACCGGATATTTAAAGCTGGTCGCTAGACCGTGCCCTGACGGGCATGACAGCGGCCCATCACATGCGAAGCGTTGTGCATATGCACGCTCGCAGGCCTCGCTGCTCGCGCGACCCGAGCAGCGAGGCCATTTTTCCGTCGATTCTGGGCCTACGAGTTAGGCTCGCTCAGGCGTGGAACAGCCCGTCTTCGAAGCTGACCCATCTCGCGGTCTCGTCCCCCGCAGCAAGGCGTTGTCGATAATCGCGATAATGATGCGCGAATGAGTCTGCGCGGCGGATAGGGCGGGAGTTCCCGATATCGGCGAGCGCAGACTTGAGATATTCACTGGCATCGATCCAGTTGCGCAGCGCCAGCATCGTCTCGAAGAAGGGTTCCGGTCGCGCGCTGCGGAACGCCTCGACATGCGCCCACAGCATCAAGCGTGCGGTCGCGACGCGCAGCGCATGGTTTTCGGCTGCCGCGGGCGCGGCGCGCGACCAGGCGAGTTCGATGTCAGCATCGCCGATCTCGGGCATCGGGATCGAGAAGCGGCGGCACGCTGTTCGCTCATCGAACCCATGGTCACCCATTGCGGAGGGATCGATAGCCGTCTCCCCAAAACAGAGTTCTGCAAGAGCCGGCTCGACGAAGAAGCGCCGGCTGACCGCGTCCATCGCCAACGTCATGCGATCGGCCGTGGACGCGATCTGGACCGCGCCGGGCAACAGCGTCTTGTCGAGCAAGTGCGGCAATGGGATTTCCGATTTGCGCGCGTCGGACACGCAAATCGCGTTGATCCAGCGATGGCCATCATCCTGTTCGACCAACGTCAGGACCGCCGCCGCAACCGGCCGGCGTGCCAGCGCTGGATGCTCGTCCGGCAAGTCGTTCACCGGAATGCAGGCCAGACCGATCACCTGCAGGCATTTGGGAAGTTGATAATCGTTCACGATATTCTCCTTTCGGAGGATCAGGGATCCGAGACAGAACTCCTGCCTCTTTTCCTTTCACCCTGTTCCTCGCTTCCCGCGTCAGCGTCTCCATTGTTCAGCGGGCGCGCTGCCGCGTCTCGCTTTTCCATGCGGCGGACATACGAGGCCGTTCTGCGGCCGCGGCGCAGTGTGGTCGTCATTTTATGGGTGGCAGGTATTTCTGGCGGTCAGGCGATCAGCGGCCGCGGCCGCCGGGCTCTCGCCCGGCCCCCCCGCGAACGGGCGGATGAAGGCGCTTCGGCGGCTTCGATCGCTTCGCCTTTTGCTTCGCTGCTCGCGGCTTGATCCCGAAAGCTATGATAGCGCTGGCGGCCGCGATATCGCTGCTGGACCGCGCCGATGCCAGCGCGCGCTTCAACCGGTCCGCCTCTTTCGGCGGATCGAACCATACCGAACCGCGCTTGATCAGCAGCCACTCTTCGTCGAGCAACGGATCGCCCATATGCAGAAACCGGTCCGCTTCGTTTGCCCGCAGCGGCGCGGGTGGCAGCAAGCCTGCATCGATCATTCGATCATGCAGGATATCGCTCCGTGTCTCCTGCTGAACGAGCCAGGCGGCCCGGGTCCGGGCTTTTATGTCGGGCCGCGCCAGCCACGCGGCGCGAGACCCGAGGGCGTCGCGCAGCGTCTCCACGGTGTCCGGTGCTTCGGCATCCGAACGCCGGGCAAACAGAAAAGGGACAGGCGAACGCCGCCACAGGGCGGCCGGGTCGGTTTCCTGGTATGTGTCCATCAATTCGGCAGGCACCGGCGCAAGGTGCGTGGCAGGTTGATCAAGCCAAGATGCCCGCCGCTTATGCTCCATGTCCCAGGCCGTCGGCCGGCGCCCAAGATCGAAATCGGGCAGGTTCCCGGCCATCTGCGCTCGCTTATCGACAATCGCCGAAAGCAGGTCCTGTCCCGCCGCGCTCCTAATGTAAGGGGTATCGAACCACCCGCGGGGGTCGTCGCGCAGGTCGATCCGCAAAGCGCCGCGCCAGTGCGCGATCCGGACAGGATAGGTCTCGATGACCGATTGTAGCGTCTGGAGCTCGTTGATGGTCGGTTTGTCGGGAAACGGCCCATTGATTGGGGTGTGGGCAAGCCGCTGGTACAGATCTGCAAACTTTTCTCGCCCGTTGTTATGGATGGGGATATGGTCGTCAACGCGAACATCGCGCAGCGTCTTGGTGCGCTCCGTTGCGACCGGAACATTTTCGTCGGCGGGAATAGCGAGTTGGTGCGACCGCTCGGCACGCAGCGAGAGCCTTGCGGGCACCGGCTTTGGTTCGCGGCCGGGCCTGATGTTGCCCAGCCCAACCATGTCGAACCCGCGCGCGCCCAAGGATGCAAGAGTCGGCAAGGGCTGATCGAGCGCGCGAGGCGGCGACAACGCAAATTCTTGGTCAGCCTCCCGCTGGTGGTCTGATGCCATTTTGCGGGCCGCTTGGATGCGCAAATCGCGCAACTTGATCTGCCGTGCAATCTCGGGAGTATCGCGCCAGCGCCGCACCACCTTCTGCAGCCACGCGCTTTTGTCGACGAGATTATCATCATCTAGACCTGCCGGGCCGCGCTTGGTCAGCAAAGCGCAGACTTGGGCCAGTTCTCTTTGCTGGGTGTCGCGGATCGCCGGGAGGCGCTTTCGATAGGGCGCGGCATTCAGATCGACGCCGTGGATCAAATCCTGAGGATCGTCGGCCGGAAGGACCACGAGGTGTCCGTCGACGTCGCTGAGCAGGAGCGGCGTCTCGGCGATGCGCTGCATCACCGCATTGGGGTCGAGGATGGTTTGAGAGCGGGGCTCACGGGACAATATTGCGTTGATCACGCGAGTCGGCTCTGCATTCTGGACCGCAAGACTCAGGTCTCGCTCGAGGCGCTCGCGAAGATCGGCGGCGCTGCTTTCGAGAAACATCGCCTGGTCGCGGCGCTCGGCCATCGCGGTCTGTTCAACGACCAACTCCAGTTCTAGTTTATCGAGATAGGCTTCGGCCTCACTCCCCCGCCTGGTCCACGCGTGCGACAGATAGGTATCGTGTCCGTCCTTACGCGCCTTGTCCGCATAGCCCGGAGCAAATCTCGCAACGATACGCGGATGGCTGCGCGCCATAGCGCACAGCGTTTCGATCTCGGCGGCCTCAGCGCGCAGCCGGATCGCGGCATGCTCGCGATCGCGAAGGTCGAGCGCGAGCCGCGCAAGGCGATCACGCTCATCCGAATTGCAGACTTCGCGCACGCGCGCTTCGCGTAATTCGAAAGCCGTATCGGCATCCGCCAGATCCGCCTCGCGCTTCGCCACGTGCTGCGCAAGCACGCGCGACCAGCCGATCGCTGCATTGTCGAGCGACACATCCGGCGTATCTCCCGCGCGTTCGAGTACGGTGGCCTTGCCGCCGACCTTACGCATGGTTTGCGCGTCGAGCCCCATCTTCGCATAGGTTTCTGGCGAGAGCCGATAGTCAGCGTCAGTGGCCTTCAGTTCGACGTTGACGAGTCGCGCGATCTCGCAGCGGAACGGCTTCATGAAGCTGGTCGCGATTTGCGGCACGACGTGGGCGTCGAACGCCAGTTCACCGTCGCCATCGATGGACACCGCACGCTTACCGACCTGGAAGTGCAGGTGCCAGTTCGTCAGGTTATTGAGCGCGTCGGGTTCATGCCGCACGAACAGGGCGGGCACGACCCGATTTGCGTCAGCATCGCCGCTTTCGGATTTGGCGAGCGATTGCACCCAGGCGTTCGCACCGACGAGAATGCGTTCGTGCGCCGCGCCATCGAGATCGGCGGGCAGCTCCGCCTCGCCCGCAATGACCGCATAGCTGCCGCGACCTTCGCTGAGCTTCACCGGCGGATCCGCATCCGGCCAGCCGGGCAGCGCCGCGAGCCACTTCAGCGCGGCAGGCGCCTCCGGATCGATCCACGGCACACCAACCGACTGGCGCTTTTTGCCGAGCGCCTTGCCGCCATCCACCCGCCTCTGCTCGGCGTTGAGAATGTGACGCAGACCTTCGGGACAATCGGCGCGAAGCGCAGCGCCCGCCAGAAACGCAGGCGCGATTTCATATCTGATGTTGAGACGCGGCGGTCCGGCGGATTTATTCTTGCGCCGACCGAACTCATGCGCTTCGACCGCGTCCCACTGCCTGGCTCGCTTGACCGGATCCGGATCGAGCGTCGTGACGAGGACCTGGCGATCGTCATGGCCATGATCCTGCGTGTAGCGGTCGAACGTCGCAGCGGGCCGCTCCTCTGCCGCCATTTCCGGCTCCGCATTCGCATCGCCGATCTTACCGGTCGCATAATCATCGAAGGCGGCCGCCGCTCGCTCGCGGGTGACGTTGCGCGCCAGGTGGAAGCTGCGCTCCCCCGCCACGCTCGTCAGCCGCGATATGTCCGGCACGCTCGGAATGCCGAACCAGGCGCGCCGGGCAGGAGCCGCCTTCCCGCGCTCCCAGCGCTGCGCGGAATCGAGGCTCGCTCGGACCTTGCCGCGCAGGAGCCCCAACGGATCATCGAGTTCGGTCTCCGCCAGGTCGAGCGGCAAGTCGCGGATGATCCGCTTTGCTGCGCGCCTGCGAAAAGTTCCGATCGGATCCATGATCTCCAGTCCACGCTTTAAAAGACGGGCCGTGCCCGCCCTACCAGCCCGCGGCAGGCGCCCGCTCGGGAAGTCCCGAGCGAAACCGACCTTCCTAATCCGAAGGATATCATGTTGCTGCTAACTTCCACAATCGAAGAATGGGAGGTTAGCCTATTGCGCAAAACAAGTAAGCCCGCATCGAATATAGCTTACATCTTCAGGAATCCGAAAATCTCCTGCGCTGGAAACTCCATCGATAATGTAAAGGGATTTTCATTTCACCATACACGAAAATGGCGGATGTAAGGTGAAACGGACTTCGCCTTACACCGAGATATCGGTGACAAATAAACCACCCGTCTGCGATATTTCCACATGCGAAAGTAACGGTTATTGTGGAGATCGCTTTGACATTACCATAAATGGTAGCCCGCCCGATTCGTCAGGCCTCCGCGAGATTGTTTGCGAGGCCCGGTCTTCTCGGTGCGGGAGGACGATTTGGATTACCTTGACGACGCTCTTGATGCCATTGGTGATCTATTGTGCGAAGCGGCGTTCGCCGGTTTCGACGCCGCGGTGGATCAGCATCAAGCATCGCGAGCGACGGGCGCTGAACTGCGCAATGGCGCTGTTGCGCACGCGCTGCTCGGACCACGCTTAAACAGGCTATTACAAGGAATCATCGGTGAAGCGAGCCGCAAGACGGTCCCGCGTTTTAACGCCTACCGGCTCCATCCGCGGTATCGCCGTGAGGCGCTCGTGTTCGAACTCGAGGACGCTGAGAAAACTTTCCATGATGCGATCCTCAACTCGTCCGGCCTAGTCTGTCCGTCCCGCATCTTCAACATCGTGGTCGCTATTATCCGGATCCGCGCCGTCACAATAGCGCTTGGACCTGAATGCATTGTCGAACCAGCACCGCCGGGTCAGCAAAAGAAAAGCGCACCCTCGCTCCGCCGCCGCAAGATTACTGCGGCCGATATTCCAGACGAGATTGCTGAGATCCTCCTGAATTCGACGAACGGGCCAGAGCAGTGGGCCGCGGCGATCACCAATCTCGCGGCCATTCGCGGCACCGCTCTCGACGTCGGCGCGATTGCGACAAAGCTCTCGGCCCTCGCCGAACTCAAGGACGGACCTGAGATATTCAATCAAATCATCACGCGTCTTCTCTCAGCGGGTTACACACGCCAGACGAGCTCCCCCGCTGCCGATCCGGTCATGTTCTCGACTGGATTACAGCAGCTTCCCGAGCCGCCGCCTGCACCCGCATCTCCTACCGATCCGCCGCCCCTCGTCTCCTCGCGGCAAAAGCTCGTTACAACGACACCACACGCGGAAGAGGCAACACATAGTTCGCCGTCTCCGGAACGGGCGGGGAATGAATCCGCGGCGCCGGGTCGCGGAGCGGATCTCGCCGCGAGATTTGCCGGGCGAGCACGATCGCAGGGCGACGCCCGGCAACGTCTTGCCGAGGCGCACGCCAAGCACGGCAGGCCCAAATCATGACCGCACATTTCACGCGGGTAGCCGCACCCCTGCGGCCAGGCGACCAAACTATTCAACGCAGAAAGGAAGTGACCCATGGCGACCAAAGAACAGGTTGAGGAGCACCGGCGCAAGCGCCTCATGCTTTACGAGAAGGAGAAGGGCGGCGTCGGCAGCACCGGCACGCTGGCAACATTTGCACATTCGCTCATGCACCGCGGCATTCCCGTCATCTTCATCGAAGCGAGCCTGTCGCAGCGCGACATCGAACATGCCTATGGCAATCGACATCGCGTCGAGCCGATCGACCTGGGTGACGAATCCGATCAGGAGAAGCTCATCACGATCATCGATGACGCGCCCGATGACGCGTACATCCTCGTCAACGTTCCCGGCGGGCGATTTGAGGATCTTGATCGGGTCCACGAGTTTCTCCGCTTTGCGATTGAGGATGAAGAAGACCCGCTCGATATCCACGTCGATATCATCTGGACTATGGGCCTCGATCAGGCGTCACGCGCGACGCTCGATGCCATGCTCGCCGGTGACCCGCCAGGCCGCGTGCTGCTCAACCTCCCGGCCTGGCACGGGCCGCCCCAAAAGTTCGTGCTCGTTGACGCCGAGCTTCTCGCTGCAGTCGAAAAAACCGGGGGCGATGTCTTCTGCTGTCCGGCGTTGCCCGAGCACATCTACGACATGTTCCGCACCGGCAACATCGGACTCGATCAGATCGATGCGGGCCTATCGCGGGGAACCCGCGCGCGCTTTCGTATGTGGCAGCGCGATGTCGAAGACGCGCTGGGTGGGCTGTTCTGATGAGCAAGATCTCGAACGTCGCCGGGCTCTACCAAGCGATATACCACCGGGACCCGCCCCCGCAAACGCTGCTCCATCTGCAAACCATGGAAGCTATATTCGGGCTGCAGGACGACGAGCTTCTAACGCAAATTGTCGTATGCAATTTGGGTATCGCCGACCAGGTGGAAGCCGTGCTCAAGAAGCGCAGCGTCGAAGAGCAGGCGTTCATTGTGGAGCTTGCCGCGCACCGCGAAGAACTTGGGAACCTGCGGTATCAACTGCAGCGGCTCGTGGGCCAGGTGACTGCTGACGTCCGCCGCATTCCGCGACGTCCTGAATGGTCTGACCACACATCCTTTGGTGCAATCGAGGCCTTGGATCCGACCCGCATATTTCCTGTGCTCAGCTATCTTCGGCACGCCTTCAGCCGGTGCGACGGCGACGAGGCACGCGATGGGCTGATCTGGGCCGCTCGCTCGAGCCTTCTCCTCATCGTGCTGACCCTGATCTTCGGAATGGCAGTGTTCGTGGTGTGGAAGGCAATTCACGGGTGATCCGAGGCTCTGATCACTAACGGTCGTTCCATTGAAAATCTACAAAGGGAGAATCTATTGAATAACGAGTAAGATATTAGATTATGAAAGAAACAAGTATATAATTGAAGAAAGGATAGTAGCATGCCTAACTACGTTTATTGCGGCTTCCACGTTGAAGGCGATAAAAATGAAATTGAACGCTTTAAGCGGACGATGTTCAAGACAACAACGACTGATGGATCAAACTATATTGACGGACTTGATCGCCAGGAAACAATTTTGGATTTTGGCGCCATCTTGCCGATTCCCTCCGGCGAAGGTCAGGATTGGTGCGTTGAAAATTGGGGTACAAAATGGCCCGGATTCGATGTCGATTTCCGCGATTGTCAGGATGGGACGCTGCACTTCCAGTTCACCACTGCATGGGACTTTCCTACCGCCGCTTTCGATGCAATTGCCGCTGAATTCCCGAGCCTGGTGTTTGACGGTTCGGCCTATGAAGAGGATCACGCATTCGAACTGACGGGGCAATTTAACGGTGATAATTCTTGGGGACCCGGCGAGCTCGATTTCATCATCATTTAGGAGACATTTTGCTCTCGCATTCTTGGCACCTTCGCGGCCGCGAGCAATATAGGCCATTGTCGTACCAGCGACGCTGCAAAGCTTCGCAGGATCGGACCATTCAGAGAAAATGAGGTCGATCTTGCGCAACAGCTCATGGGCCGCGAGCCAGCCAAGGCAGCGCGCGTTTGCTTCCCGTTATGGGCGGAAAGGAAAAATGCACTGCAACCGTTTCTGAGCATACCGAGGCCTTGCCGCCTACTGGATTAGATCGGCTGTATTCGCATAGAGGACATTCGGCTCGATCGAGGATGTTCAAGAAATTGGTAAGCTAACCGCGCTAAATTCATTCGCATGAAATGGCTTTTTGTAATCGGGCTGGCGCTGTCGCCGATTTCCGTATCCGCGCAGGACATTAGTGGCTCGGGCCGGGCGATGGACGGCGACTCTCTCAGTATGGCGGGGATCGCCATCCGCTTGCACGGTGTGGACGCCCCTGAGCTTAACCAGACTTGCGCGCGCGAGGGACAGAGCTGGGCATGCGGCAAAGAATCGTCGGCAAAACTGGCGCAACTGGTCAGTGGTGCCGAATTGCGCTGTGAGCAGCGCGATGTTGATGACTATGCCCGGATCGTCGCCATCTGCACCGCGCGGCAAGTGGATTTGGGCCAAGCCATGGTCGAAGCAGGCCTTGCGGTCGCATTGCCACATTTCAGCGATCGTTATCTCAGCGCCGAGGCGCGCGCCAAGGCACTCAGACTAGGCATCTGGGCTTCCGAGTTCCAGCAGCCGGCGGACTATCGGGCCGCCAATCCCAGGGCACATCGGCCCAAGCCGCAGGCATCCGCCGTGCGCCGGCCTACTGCATCGTCGGCGCCGTCCGGCGTCTATTACCGCAATTGCAATGCGGCATGGGCAGCGGGTGCCGCGCCGTTATACCGCGGTCAGCCCGGATATCGACCAGAAATGGATGGCGACGGTGACGGGGTAGCTTGCGAGCCATTTCGGCGTCGCTGAGCATTTAGGCTGGGTTGAAAGGCCTTCAGGCAAAGTTTCTGGCGCGGTGTTGCGACATTGCGTAGGCCAAAGACATGACGATGATCGGCACGAGAATCGAAGAAACAGGGACGTTGCTCCGCGACGCGGGCGGTTTCTCGCTTCGCCGTGACCTTGGCGGTCGGTGGCGCCTCGACCTGCACCGCGTTCCGGTCGATCATATCGAAAAGCGTGTGCGCATTACCGGCATCGTGGTCGGTGAAGACCTGGTCGATGTCGACGGTGTGGCTCCCGAGAATATTGCGTCTTCGCCGCTGGCGGCCGGCGCGTAGCCCCACTGCGCCACCTGCACCGCTAGAACAAATATTTGAGCGCCTGCCACGCCCCGACGAGGAATGAGCTGCCCACCAACGCGGTCGCAATCCAGAATTCGATAGCGAGCGCCCGGTCGCGCCATTTGGGTCCGCGTTCTTGCATAGGCTCGGCATGACAGCGCGAAACATTGTAGGAAAGCGATTAATCCACGCCTGGTGGCGACAACATCCTACGGAATAGGCATCACCCCCGGAACTCACATTCAGGCGTGCGATACCGCCGACTCTGGCCGGTGCACGAACCGCTGCGCGGATTGGCGCTAGCCTCAATGTAAAGGGGCCGAGCGAGCGCCGCGCCTGATTGAACGTCGGCTGCCGCAGGCAGACCCTTTCGGCTCCTTTACCTGAGGAGTCGAACGATGAACGAGCTTATCCAGATTGGCCCGATCAGCCCGCTGCGCCAGCGGCTGATCGACGATATGACCATGCGGCGCTTCTCGAAGGAGACGCAGCGCAACTATCTGCGCGACGTCGGACGGTTCGCGACCTGGCTCGGGCGCTCGCCCCACACCGCGAGCGCCGAGGATGTCCGGCAGTTCCAGATCGAGCAGCAACAGGCGGGCGTCCCCGCACCAACGATGAACAGCATCGTCGGCGCGCTGAGGTTCTTCTTCACGCACACGCTCGACCGCCCCGACCTCGCGCGCAAGCTGGTCCGCACCAGGCAGGTACGCAAGATCCCGGTCGTCCTCACCATGGCCGAGGTGAAGCGCCTGCTCGATGCCACGCGCTCCTTGAAGCACCAGGCGGCGCTGTCGGTCGCTTACGGCGCGGGCTTGCGCGTCGCCGAGGTGTCGGCGCTAAAAGTCACCGATATCGACAGCAAGCGGATGCTGCTGCGGATCGAGCGCGGCAAAGGCGGCCGCTACCGCAACGCCATGCTGCCCGAAGGCCTGCTCCTGCTGCTGCGCGACTGGTGGCGCGCCGGACGGCAACAGGGCATCCTCCTTCCCGATGGCTGGCTCTTCCCCGGACAGAGCGCCGCAGCCCCGATCAGCACCCGCCAGCTCTACCGCGTCGTCGTCGAAGCCGCGGAGGCCGCCGATATCGACAAGCGCGTCGGACCGCATACGCTGCGCCACAGCTTCGCCACTCACCTGCTCGAGGACGGCGTCGATATCCGCGTCATCCAGGCGCTGCTCGGCCATGCCAAGCTAAACACCACCGCCTTCTACACCCAGGTTGCGACGAGGACCGTTCGCTCGATCGTCAGCCCGCTCGACAGGCTCGCGCTCGCATCGCCCAGCGAGGAAGCGCCCGACGGCTGAGGTCGATGCGCGCCTCACTCGAGGTCGCCGACATCTTCCGTGCCGCGGGGCCTGCCTATCGCATGGCCCATGCCGGGCATCTGAGCCTGCATCAGCTGGGGATCATGTCGGCGATCGAGCATTGTCGCACCGCCGCGCTCGGCGGCCACGTCGAGGCCTGTACCGACTGCGGCCACTGGCGGATCGCCTACAACAGTTGCCGCGACCGGCACTGCCCGCGGTGCCAGGGCGCCGCCGCGCGCACCTGGCTCGAGGCGCGCGAGGCCGATCTCCTCCCGGTCGGCTACTTCCACGTCGTCTTCACCCTTCCTGCCGAGGTCGCCGCGATCGCCTATTACAACAAGGCGCTCGTCTATGACCTGCTGTTCAGGGCCGCGGCCGATACGATGCTGACCATCGCCGCCGACCCGAAGCACCTCGGCGCCCGGATCGGCATCACCGCCGTCCTCCACACATGGGGCTCGGCGCTGACCCATCATCCCCATATCCACATGATCGTGCCCGGCGGCGGCCTATCGCGCGATGGAACACGCTGGATATCCGCGCGCCCCGCCTTCCTGCTGCCGGTCCGCGTTCTCGGCGCCCTCTTCCGCCGGCTTTTCCTCACCCGGCTACGTGCGCTGCACGATGCCGACAAGCTCGCATTCTTTGGAAGCCTCACGCATCTCGCCGAACGACGCGCGTTCCTGCGGCATCTGTCACCGGTCCGGAAGAAGCGCTGGGTCGTCTATGCCAAGCCTCCCTTTGCCGGCCCCGAAGCGGTCCTCGCCTATCTTTCGCGCTACACCCACCGGGTCGCCATATCGAACAGCCGCCTCCTTCGGTTCGACGAGGCCGGGGTCACCTTCCGCTACAAGGATTACCGCAAGTCTGGCGAAGGACGGCAGCAGGTCATGACGCTGGCCGCCGACGAGTTCATCCGCCGCTTTCTCCTCCACGCCCTGCCGCGCGGGTTCCACCGGATCCGTCACTATGGCCTGCTCGCAAGCGCCAGGCGCAAGGCTCATCTCGAACGCGCACGCCGCCTGCTCGATGTCGCACCTCCGCCGGTCGAGGAACCACCCGAAGAGCCCGACGTCCATCCCACCTGTCCGTGCTGCGGCGGCAGGATGATCATCATCGAAGTCTTCGAGCGCCGCTATCAGCCTCGCGCGCCGCCACCGTCCGTGGTCGCATCCGGGACACCTGCGCCGTGACCCGGCACGGCCTGGCACCGACACGATCCAGCGCACACCCGCGCCTGGAAGCGGCCCCCCTCGCGCCGGTGCTGCTCATAAGCGGACGTCGCCCGCCTGAAATCGGACGGTCGGACTTTCCGCGTCCGCTTTTACGATCCATATCCCGACGGTCCGCTATCGCGCACGTCCGCTTCTGGGCAACCCTCAGCAGCCCCACGACCCGCACCAAACAGCTTTCCCCATAGCTCAGCCCATGACCACCGCGGTTCGGGCACCGAAGACTTTCCGACGCCTGGCGGCGTCCGAAACTCTAAACGTTAGCGGTCGGGCAGCTTTCAAACGCAAATCGTGAGAAGCGGACATGCCGGTGATCCCAAGATTGCGGCCCGATGACGAATTGCGCACGTTCATCCACACCTATAACGTCGTGGATGCTTCTGCGCCTTCGGCATAAAGTCACATCGGTGTCATGGCGCTGCATTCTTGCTAAGCTCGGCGATCATCTACTATTCGGATTGGAAATTGCCCGCGCCTGAACCTAGGTCATTGGCGGCTATCGAGCAGGGCAGAAAAATTTGCAACAGCGACGCGATAGAAGCATTTGTTTATCTCGGGGGCAAGGTTGAGCACGAATTACTTCACCGACCGCGAATACGGTCAGCGGCTAGCGATATCCGAGACCATCGACGAGCGGGTGTGGGAGGCGCTTCAGGCTGCCATCGACATGCGGCTTGACGATGGGGCCTTCGGCTACCGATTCACGGCTCAGTGTCCCGATGGCGATGGGCCTTGCGGCTGCGATCGTCAGGCCTTTGCACGCTTCATCAAGGCCGAGGTGCCGTGGATCGACTGGCCTCTCCAACGCGGTGAGCTGCCCGACACGCCGGTTATCCTCGATCTGCTGGAATTCTGCGCCTCGGCAGTCGGCGAGCCGATCCTCGGCAGCTACCATTCTTATCACCATCATCATCACATGCAGTGGGACCGCGATGCGGGCCTGACGAAGTTCGTCGCTGAGGTGAATCTATTGTTTCGGCGGAACGGCATCGCTTTCAAGCTCGATGACACTGGCCATGCCCAACGGATCCTGCCGCTGCCGGTGGCGCAGACGCTGGGCTGGCATATGTTCAGTACCGGCGATGATGAGCTGGACCGCCTGTTGGAATATGCCCGCTCGCACTTCCTGTCGCCCAAGCTGGACGATCGGCGGGACGCTACCGAGAAGCTATGGGACGCGTTCGAGCGGATGAAGACGCTCGAACGCGGTGCGGACAAGAAGGCGCGGGCGGATGCGCTCCTCGACCGTGCTGGGGCTCCCGGTTCCACGATGCGCTCGGCTCTGAGCGAGGAGGCGAAGGCGCTCACCGACATCGGCAACAGCCTTCGCATCCGTCATTCCGAGATCGCGCAGGAGATGATCGAACGGTCCGAGCAGGTGGACTGGCTGTTCGTTCGGCTGTTCAGCTTCGTGCGGCTGCTCCTTCTAAGTTCCGGCCGAAGCGCTTGAGACGTTGGCGCGGCCCGGCCGGAGCGGCCATGTCCGACCTGCCAGTCCGACCTTCATGAACTTGGCAGGACACGCCCCGGACACATTATCTAGAAGCTTTATGGAATTGGAGGGCAGTGATCAATGCTGGTTCTAGTTGAGGACAACAGGGAAAAGAGCAAGGCGCAGAAGGCGATGGAGGCGTCGATTACCGGGCACCTCCAACGCGTTGGCAAGCGCAACATCGGCTTCCCGAGCGGGAATGTGGACGAGATCATGTACGCCAATGGCGACGGCTCCCTGTGGGCGGCGTTCTCGAACGCCTCCGATGCGAAGGTGCCGCGGCGGTGGAACGCCTTTGGCGTCTTCGACAGCAAGCGTTACGCGCAGATGATTTCCGTGGAGATCAACATTCCGACCACCTCGAACTCCGCGTCGGTCGCTGGCTTCTTCGCGCGCGATCCTTCGACGGGCGCCACCTATCTGATGCACGACGGAAGCGTTGGCGGCGGGAAGAAAGGGGTGGGAAGAGGGGCCTTCATAAGCTGGTCCGACCGGGAGCTCGTCGATGTGGAGCGAAGCGAGGGTGGACCGCGGCCAGGCATTGTCATCGGTCGCGTCGACGATTCCGATCTAGCCGGGCGTATCTGGAACTTCGTGCGCAACGTGCGTGACTTCAAGGACGCGGTAAAGCGCGGAGACCTCGACAGCGAAGCCGCACGCCGAAAGATCGCCGCGTGGAACGAGTTTAGAGAAGAGGCGTCGGGCCGTCGAAAGGGCCGTCGGCGCGCGGAGATCGACTACGTCTCCTACCATGGCGACGTCGTAAAGGCGCTTCGCGACGAGCGAGAGGCAAAGGTTTGCAAGGGAGAGCGGGTGGTCAATAGCCTGCTCGTCGACCTGATGGTGAAGACGGACGCAAAGATGACTGAGATCTACGAGGTGAAAACTGACTGCGGGCGGCAGTCCCTCTACACGGCGATCGGACAGCTGATGACCCACTCGGTCGGCACGGGCACCGGGATCGTCCGGACCTTGGTCGTGCCGGAGGGCGACCTGCCGGATGGGCTGGCGCTCTGCTTCGCGGAGCTGGGGATAACGTTGCGCCGCTTTCGACTGACGGCCGCGCCGAACAGGAAGGTAGTGCTGCTCTAGGGGCAAGAGGTGCAGCGAACCGGCGCCGCCTGAACAACCGTCGTTCGCAACACTCCGCTCCGACGTGGAAACCGGCGGTCATTCAAGTCACGAATTATGGCGCTCCTGGCCGGTTGCGGTCAGGCAGCTTTCGAATGAGGAACTGACAAAGCTGTCGTGACACTTATCGATTTCAAGCGGATGTGGCCCCTCAGAATCCTGCCCGAATACCCAATCGTACCGTCAGTGGTCGCAGCGGCGTGATCTGCTTGCCGTCGGCGACGGTGAATGGGTTGCCATAGGAGAAGGTATTACCGCTGGCATCGAGCAGGTTCGTGGCATCCAGCGAGATGGCCCAGCCTTGCGATGCGACAAGCGACGCCGACAGGTCGACCTGGGTCGTTTCGCCATGTTCGAGGATGAGTGGCGCCGTCGTCCCCAGGCTCGACGCGCCGATCAGGCGGACGGTACCGTCGAGCTTGAAGGTAAGGCTGGAGGACAAGGGCCTCTCCCAAGCCGCGCTGAAACGCGCACCGGTCCGCGCAATATTAGGCAGCGGCCGTTCGTCGGCCTCTTCGAGCCCTTCGGCAGGGTTGGTCAGCGCGCTGCGATTGACGAACATCGCGCCATCGAAGAACAGGCGATCGGTCGCATGCCAGCGGCCGTTGATTTCAGCACCGTAGACCGTGCCGCGTCCGATATTTTCGGTAAAGGGCAGCCCGTCGACCCCGATCAGATCGGCCTGGATACTTGTCCAGATCGAATAGGAGGTCGTGATGCCGCCTGAGAAGCGGGACGTGGCAGTATCGGCTTCGCTCCCGAACCTGATTCCGAGCTCCGCGGTGTGGATCGAATCCGAATCGAAGCGCTGCGCGGTGTTGACCCGCCCCCCGGTGATCGCGATGCCGCCGCTCCGAAAGCCGCTTTGGTAGCGGAGAAAAGTTAGAAGTTCGGGGTTCGGTTTCCACGACAGCGCAGCGGTCGGGAGGACACGAACCTGCCGACGCTTCGGTTCGAAATCCTGATCCGAGCCACCCATCAACTCGCCGATCGTCTCAGCAAAGACGACACGTCCGCCGAGTGTCCCGGACAGGCGCGGAGCGATCTGCTGCGTCGCTTCGCCGAAGACGGCGACCTCGGTCTTCTGGTTGCGCAGCCGCGCGAGCGTGACGGGCGCGTCGAGCGGACCGAGACGACGGTCGATGCGGTCGATGTTGTGGACGAGACCGAGCCCCACGACCCAGCTGTTGCCGAACGGCCCGCGGTGCGAAAGTCGCGTCTCGTGGGTCAGCAGGCGAATTTCCTCATGCCCTTCGAAAATCTGCACCTCGGGATTGCCGCCAAATCCGGTCGCATCGAAGGTTTCCGACAAGCCATGGTCAACGATACCCGTCGATGAGATGAGCTTGAGATCGCTCCAGTCTTTGGCAATCTCGAACCCCGCCGCCTTGAAATCATTGTCATACGGCTGCGGGATATTTGCAGCATGGGTCCGACGCGGCTGATCGGACTCGGCATATTGGCCGTCGCGGGTGTCGATATTCTGGAGCAACGCGTTGACATCGATCGTCCAATTATCTCCCGGTTCAATTCGCAAGTTTGCGCGTGCGCCATCGATGCGGGTCCGGTTGGTATTCTCGGTCCCCAACGTGCTATTGTCGATATAGCCGCCTTCGACCTGTTTGTAGCCGACGACGCGAAGCGCCACCCGGTCGGTCAGGATCGGGAGATTGACCATTCCCTCGATATCATATCCCGGCTCGGCTCCTCGCGTGAACGATCGACCTGCGGTTGCCGAAGCGTGAAAGCCACCCGCGTCCGCCATTTTCGGAACGATCCGAATGATCCCGCCAAGCGCTCCGGCGCCATAGAGCGTGCCTTGGGGGCCCTCGATCACTTCGATGCGGTCGATATCATAGAGGCGCAGGTCAGGCTCGGGCGCATTATAGGTGAGCCGAAGGTCACCGAGATAGATACCAACGGTCGACTGGGTCGGTCCGGAAAAGCTGCTGTCGGCGATTCCGCGCACAAACAATTTGTTGCGGCCCGGCCCCAGATTGGTCGAGGTCAAGGTCGGGATGCGCGCGACAAAGGCAGCAGTGCCCTGACTCTCTCCAATACCGACGCTGCCTACCGACTCGATATGCGCGGTGCCCGGATAGCTGTCGAGCGGCTGGCCTTGCTTGGTCGCAGTAACGATGATTTCAACGGGCGGCGTCATCGTTGCCTCGATACGCGGCGCGGGGGGTGCAAGCTTCGGAGGCGCCACGGGCTTCGGCCTCGCCTGCGCCTGCGGCGCCGGAATGATACGAACGGTCTCGGCATCGACGATCCGGTAGGTAAAACCGGTACCTCGCAGCATCATGGTGAGCGCCTGTGCGATCGTCATCCGGCCGCGAACCGGCTTGCTGCGCACACCTGCCAGACGCTGATCGATGCCGCCGATAGAAATTTGCGTCTCGTTTCCGAGCGTGATCAAGGCATTGTCGAGACGCTGGGCCGGAATATTAAAGTTGCGGCTTTCCGCCGCCGCCGCCGCCGCCGGGCTCGCAGTAACGATGGCGATTGCCGCGGCAGAAAGAAAATGATTCCAGGTCACCGGATTAGCGCGTCAATTGCCATCCTTTGGCACTATGGCGGGCATGGACGCCAAGCAAGGACTCCAGTTGCCGGAAGAGCTTCGCTTCGTCGCGATCGATGCGGATAACGCCCGAAAAGCGCCGGCTTGTCAGATCCGGCGAAACAGTCACCGGCGTGCCAAGCGAACGCGAGAGATCGAGCGCGATCGTGGTGAGCGGCGCATCATGATAACTCAGCCTCCCCTGCCGCCACCCGCCGACCGAAGCCGGGTCGATGGCCGTCACCACCGCCTTGGACTTGCCGCGCTGGACACGGAGCTGTTTGCCCGCCGTTACCGTGACCGCTTGGGCGCCCGGATCATATTGGATGCTGCCTTCGGACACGCCGACTTCCAGGCCGTTTACCGACTGGCGCACGTTGAAGATCGTGCCGAGATCACGGAGCGTTCCGTCGCCCGTCTCGACGACGAACGGCCGCGCGCTGTCATGCTTGATCGTGAAGATCGCCTCGCCGCTGTCGAGGCGCGCGAAGCGTTCGGCCTTGCGATCGAGGTGAATAGTGGTGCCACCGTTGAGGCCGATCGTCGATCCATCGCCAAGAGCGATTTCGCGTGTTTCGCCGGGCTGGGTCGTAATCACTTCCACTCCAGGCGATCGAAAAAGCATAGGCGACAAGAACAGCGCGAGGACGAGACTCGCCGCGATCGAGAGAAAAGCGGTGCGCCGATACCAGGGCCGGGCACCGGGCTCGTTGTCATTGGTCAGCAGCGGCTCATATGCCTCGGGCGCACTGGTTTCGGCCAGTTCTTCCGAAAGACGCTCGTCGGCGAGCGCGACGGCATCATAGGCATCGGCGTGCGTCGGATCGGCTTCCATCCAGGCTGTGAACTCGGCCCACAGCGCGCCGTCGGCCGCCGGCCCTTGCAACCGTACATGCCATGCGACGGCCTCGTCCACGATGCTACCGGTCCCCATCATCAATTCCTTCGGCCACTTGACGTTGCGGCGCGTCGATATCCACATCCAGCTGCTGTTTGAGCTCCAGAACCGCGCGGTACCCCCGTTGCAAATGCTTCTCCACCGCGCTCACGCTGATCCCCATTTGGGCGGCGATCTGCTTTTGTGGCACGCCATCGATCCGCACGGCGCGAAACGCGAAGGCGGTGCGCTCGGGCAAGGCGTCGAGCACCGCATCGACCCGCCTCAGCTGGTCGCGGGCCACAAGCATGCGTTCGGCCGATGGCTGCGCATCGCGCGGTGCGGCCATGCTGCCGTCGATATGCCCCTTCGTCCATTCCTGCTCGCGCGCGATGCGGCGCTGCGCCGAGCGGCGCCGGTCGAGGACCAGATTCTCCGCGGTTCGATAGAGATAGGCGAGCGGCTCGGCGATCAGGCTCGCGTCGATACCGGCGAGCTTCAGCCACAGTTCCTGCAGGATGTCTTCACCGTCTCCATCGCCTCGAAGACGAACGCGCAAATAGCGCGACAAAGCTGGCCGATTGGCCATGAATATCGCTTCGAGCCCGCCGGATCTATTCATCAAACGCTGCGCTCTTTCGTCTTCGTCCTTGCGGCAAGGCATAGTGTCTGCCTCATATGGCGCGAATATGAAAGGCGTGAGGCTGCACGAAGCGGTTAAGGCGAACGGCGCGCTCATTGCGGACGATCCGTAACTCGCCACAGAGCGAAACCAAGCAGGCCCGCAGCGACCAACGCCTGCAGCAGGGCATGATAACCGGCACCCACGAGCCCTGCAGAGCGGGTAAACAGGGGCAGCAGCGGCATGAGGCCAAGTCCGGCGATTATATTTGCCCTCACCGACAAGCCGGGTCGCCCGATGGCGATCAGCGCTGCACTTGTCGGTGGCCCTGCCATCGCGACGACGCGGGCGAGCGTCAGCCAGAGCATGACCCCGGCAGCGTCGGCGAAGGCTTGCCCGCCGATCAATATTGCGATTTCGCGCGAAAAGAAAGCGAGGATGACGAGAAGAGGCAGCGCCGTGGCGAACGCAATGCCGATGCACCGGCCGAGCGCCTGCCGGATAACGAGACCCGCGCCGCCGCCAGCCGCGAGGCGCGCGAGCTCGGCATAGGCGGCTTGCCCCAACATTTGCGCAGGCTGCGAAATGACGATCGTCGCGCG
The DNA here is from genome assembly GCF_025727575.1 of Sphingopyxis sp. GC21. Classification (NCBI taxonomy): domain Bacteria; kingdom Pseudomonadati; phylum Pseudomonadota; class Alphaproteobacteria; order Sphingomonadales; family Sphingopyxidaceae; genus Sphingopyxis; species Sphingopyxis sp. GC21. Next base: position 3,621,332 of record NZ_CP095845.1, read on the forward strand.
GTGGGCGATCGAATAGAGGCCCGCCGCTGCCGGGCCGAGCATTGCCCCGACAATGAGCGGTGTCAGCCGTCCGGTCAGGTCGCCAAGCATGATATCGGCATTGGCGGTGAGCATGAAGCGGCCCAGCCCCTCATGCTCGCGCCGCGCGTCCGCGATGGCGCCTAGCAAGGGCTGATCGAGCATATGACGACGGGCGAGATAGATCGCCGCAATCCATAGCGACGCGCCCTCGAGAAGCGCAGCGACGAGCCACGCAACGAGGAAGGCCGTGAGCCCCAGATCGAAGACGATGATGATCAGCGTCCCGAGCAGCCGCATCACCGGGGTGACGATATTGTGAAGCGCGAGGAGGTCGAAGCGCCGTAGTATCTGCAAATAACCGCCCGGCGTCGCGCGCACTGTCGCCAGAACGGCAAAGCAATAGGGGACCGCGAGCGCCTGCGCGTCCGCCGACCATCCGAGCAGCGGGCCGACGAGCGGCACCGCAAGCGCTGCGACAATGACGGAGGCGACGCCCGCCGCCAGTTCGATGGCGCCGGCAAAGCGAAGCAGCCGGATGAGCTTCGCATGATCGGTCTCGGCGGGCTGGACCCCGTAGCGAACGATCGCGTGCCAGCCCGGAAAGGCGATGAGGCCGCCGATCAGCATCGCGAAATAATTGACGAGCACCAGCACGCCATATTGTTCGGGGCCAAGGACACGCGCGGCGACGACGACATAGATGAGACTGATCAGGCCGGCCGCAGCCTTGCCGCCAAGCAGGAGGCCGAGATTTTCGTAGATGCGGCGAACCGGTCCCGGCGGCGCCTTTGCGGTCTCAGTAAGCAAGGCGGCCATCGGGGGACCTGCCCTCGGGCATGACGCCGCGCGCGAGGCAAGCGATCGCACGGGCGGCGCGCGCCGACGATGGCTCGGCGGTGAGGTCGAACGTATGGTCGAAGAGTCGGCGCTGCACGGACCGATAGCGGCCCGGGTGATCCGCCACCGCTTCCTCCAAACCGCGACCGAGGTCGCCGGCTCCCGAGATCACCGGCCCCGATTGCCAATGGGCGAAATTGGGATCCCGGTCGGGGTCGATGCCGTGGCTGTTGAGGAAAAGACAGGGCCGCGGCGATTTCAAAAACTCGTAGATCTGGCTGCTTACGTCGCCGAGATAGATGTCCGCGCCGTTGGTGTAGCTCATGTCGGTCAGCGCGGCGCTGCCGAGATCGATATGGATATTGGGCGCCGCCGCATATCGCCTGTGCAGGTTGCCGGGCAGGCCGAAGCGGAGCTTGTCGATCGTCACCGCCATCCGCCGCTCGAACATCATGATGTGCGGCGCGAAAATCAGATTGTAACGATCGGAACCAAGGAAATAGTCGAGTACCGCGCGGCCCTGCTTGTACCAGGATGAGAGATGCGGCGAGACGTGCGGATTGTAGAGGACGATCGGCCGATTGCTGCCGCGAAACTTGATCGGCCGTCCCTGCCCTGCCGCGATATCGAATTTGGGATAGCCGGTGATCGTCAGGCGATCCGGGCACACGCCCGCTTCCCGGGTCAGCCTGTCCCGGATTTTCGGGCCTGCCGCCAGGATATGATCGAACAGCGCCGCGGACTTGCCGAAGCCGATCGCCCGGTCACCGGCGCCATGATCGGTCAGCACCATGCGGAGCGATGAAAGGCCGTAGCGCGTCTTGAGGATGAGCGACGTCCGCTCGGTCACGACAAGCAAATCGAGCGAGCGGAAGAAGTCGAGATTGTCACGATATACCAACAATTTGGCGGCCGGAAGAATCGATCCGAGCACTGCGTTGAGGCTCCGCGACGCAGCCGAATTCAGACCAAGCGCGACAAGCCGGATGCCAGCCGGCACAGTGCCGCCCATCAACCGGATCGCCTCGCGCGCCAGCAGATCACTGGTGGTCGCGACCATGATATCGGCGCCCGTGCCTGCGCGCGCCAGGGCCATAGCGACCGGCAAGCTGTGCGCCATCTGATGAATCTGGTCGTGGTTGAAGAGAAAGCCGATCCGCATAGGGAGAACGACGCCGCGGCGGCCTGATATCCACAGCAAGTGCGGAAAATAATTCGGGCGGCGTCGTTCCTGCGGAGGAAGTCGCCCATGACATCATCGCGTCCGCTCTCGATCTTCGATCTCGATCGCACCTTGACCATCCACGGGACCTGGTCGCCGTTCCTGCTTTTCGCTGCGCGGCGGCATGCGCCGTGGCGCCTCGTCTTCGTCCCGCTCGTGGTCGCCTTGATGGCGGCGTACAAGGCCCGCTTGCTGTCGCGCAAACAGCTCAAGCAGGCGATGCAGCGCCTTATGCTCGGAAGCGCTGTCGATCTCGACACAATAACCGATCTCGCGGGCGCCTATGCCGAGCAGAGTCTTGCACAAAATATCCATCGGGATGGCGTTGTGAACATCGCAGCCGAGAAAACAGCCGGGCGCCGCGTCGTCATCGCATCGGCCGCGCACCTGTTCTATCTCGAGGCCATCGCCGAGCGGCTCGGCGTCACCGATGTGGTCGGTACGGGGTCGATGTGGCGCGGGCGCGACCTCACGCCCCGGATCGCCGGCGCGAATTGCTACGGCGCGGACAAGCGTCGCATGCTCGAACATTGGCTGGCGAGTCAGGAGATCGATCGCGTGGACGTCCACATCCGCTTCTTTTCGGACGATCTTTCCGACCTTCCTACCTTCGAATGGGCCGATGAAGCGGTGGCGGTCAATCCGTCGCGCCGGTTGCTCCATATGGCCTTGCGACGGGGATGGACGGTCTATGACTGGCGTCAGCCAAAAGCTGCGCCCGTGCGAAGCCTGCACGAGCGGCGCTCCATTCGCGGCTGACGGGCAACCCTCATCTCCGACAATTGCGTGTCGCGAAGCGCAGCAGGTTCCACCAGACGGGGGCATGGGGAAGCCAATGAAAGGCGTTCGCCTCGCGTGAGCCGTCATCCGGCTGCGCCGACGGCTTTGGCGGATTGCTGTGCTGCGGACCCGGTGCCGTCATCGACCAGCCGACAATATCGGCTGCCGGTCGGTGGGCAGCCGCATCATCAGGCGGTCGAGGCGGAACCAGCGCGACAGATGCCGCGCGGGTTGGCTCGCCGACACCAGCATCGCCTCGATGGCGCCGGGCCCGCGACGGATCTGGGCGCGAAGCATCGCGAGCGCAACACAGGCAAAGCCAAACAGGATCGCGACCTGAAACAGGGGCGCTAACGCGTTGGCGCCATCCTCGATCGCGACGATCGTCTGGACGAAGCCCACAATCAGCATGATGCCGAGGCCCAGCCCAAGCGCGGACGTCGATCGCTTGGGCGGAACACCGAGGGCAAAACCGAAGAGCGGGACAAGAGCGATAAAGGCGGCGGACACAAACCGGCTACCGAACGCTGCGCGGGCTGCCGCGCGTTCGGGCTCGGTCGGGGCGTGAGACGCGGCGCGCCACAGATCGCCGAACATGAGCCGGTCGTTTCGATGGCGCGGCGTCATATGGACGGGCTTGGCGGCCATCAACTCTATGGGCATCGCCATCGCTTGAAACGACGTGACTTCGAGTCGGCCGCTGGGGGACGTCACGACCACATGGCCATCGAACAGTCGCAACAAGACCCCCTCGTGCCCGCCATTGATCACCCGCCCTTCGCGCGCGGCAACCGTCAGGCTGCGGCTCTGCACAAGAAGTCCGCGAAAAATGCCCGTGCTCCTGTCGACGGCATCGACATGAAACATCGTCCCGGGCCTGGGACGCAGAAACTCGCCCGGCGCGATCGACAGGCCGAGATTGCCAAGCGCGATCGACGTGCCGAGCGCATCGAGCCGCTGCTCGCCGGCCGGTTCTATATAAGCGCGAATGCCGACATGCAGCAGCGCTACCGCCAGCCCGAACATCAGCGGCGCGCGGAGCAAGCGACGGGGGGAGAGACCGATCGACGCAAATATGTCGAGTTCGCCCTGAAGAGCGAAGTCGCGAAAGACGACCGCGACCGATACGAACACGGCAATCAGCAGGCCAAGCCCGAGATATTCGGGAACAAGATAGAGCATCAGCTTGATCAGCACGGCGACGGGCTGCTCGACATTGCCAAGCAACGCCATCAGCCGGCGGCTGTTCTCGAGTGTCAGCAACAAGACAATTACAGCGCTGACGGCGAGAAAGGGCCGTGCGAGCCGCCGCGCGATATAAAGATCGATCGCGGACATCAGGCCGCCCGGCGGAGCGACGCGAACGAACGATAGCGGCCGAACAGCGCGCCGAAATGATCGTCGATCAGCGGCACGCTCCCGGCGCGCCGGGCGACGGCCGCAGCGAGCGCTGCCGGATCGCGCGCGAGGAGCCGTCCGATCGCATGCGCCGCAGCGCCTGCATCGCCCGCTTCGTAGAGTTCGCCATTGTCGCTGCGCACGAAGTCCGACGCGCCGCCTTCGTCGGGGACGATCAACGGCAGACCCGATGCCGCGGCCTCCGCCGCGACAAGGCCGAAGGTTTCGGCTTCGCAGCCGTGGATCAGCGCGTCGGCGCTGGCCATCACGCGTGCCAGCAAGGCGCGATCGGCGACCGGCGCAAGGAGATGGACGTGCGGATTACTGCCGATCTGGCGGACGAGCCGTGCACGGTCGCGGCCGTCACCGACAAGGACCAGGCCGATCGGACGATGCTGTGACGCCGCGAGGCAGGCATCGATCACCAGCGGCCAACGCTTTTCGCCGCTGTGGCGGCCAACCCCGATCAACAGGGTCGCGCTTTCCGGGAGCGCGCAGCGCGCGAGAAGATCCCGCCGCAGGCCGGGATCGCGGTGCGCCGGCGAGAAGAGCCCCGGATCGACTCCCATGGGTATCGTCTCGACTCCCGCCACACCGCCCGCCCTGAGCCGCGCCGAAAGATGGCGATTGGCGCTGACGACGCTGTCGAAGCGCGCACCCAGCCGGCGCAGATGGCGCCAGAAGAGATCGAAGCTCTTGTCGATCGTCTTGCGGCTGCCGAACCGCCCGAACCAGCGATAGGCATAGGCAGCTAGCGGATCGGCATGCATGATCAGGGCCCGCGGCGCATCGCCCTGCCAGTCGGCGACGATATTGGCGGTGCGCCAGGGCGATGAGGCTTCGACCACATCGGGGCGTTCGGCGTCGAGGCGCGCATGAACGGCCGCGGCGTCGTCGAAATAGCGATAGCGCCGGTCGACGAGCAATTGCGGGCTCGCAACATGGACGATCGTGCCGCCGCCCGCCCGCCGCTCGACCCGATCGTGCGAGCCTGGCGCAATGACGACGATTTCATGTCCCATCGCGGCGCCGATCGCGAGCTTGCGGTCGATATAGGTTTTCACCCCGCCGCCGTGCGGCGTATAAAAGGCGCAGACGTCGACGATCTTCATTTGCGTTCCAGTGGCTTATATCTCAGCCCGCTCAGATAATTCATGACGACCTCGGTGCGTGTTGGCCCCGCGCCCACCACGACCGACGCGGCAGCCGCCTTCGGCTTCGACCAGCCGAGCTTCGGATTGCCGCCGAACCCGAGCCCGTCGGACAATTTGTCCCATTTGAGATTATGGTTGCGATCGTGCAGGACCGACAGGCTGTACCGGCCGGGTGCCGGGACGCGCAGACAGAGGGTGACGGGCCCCGATGGCGGCAGCTCCAGGTCCACTCGCCGGAACAACTTTTGCGCGTTGATCAGGACCGCATCGTCGGCAAGGAAATCGCTGTCGTTCGCCGGATAGAGTTCGGCGCGTACCAGGCCCTTGCGATCCTTGAGGCCGATCACCGAGACGAGGACCGCCGGACCCGTTTCATTCGCCCGGCACGCGGCCCCGGCCTTGCCCAGCGACGGGTCGGGTTTGACGGGGGCTGCCGCCACCAGCAACAGCGCCATGGGTGCAATCGCGACCTTCACGACCGATGCGCCTTCGCAAGTTCCGAGAGCGTCAAAACGGCGCCGAGAAGAAGGTGCACGAACAGGATCAATCCGGCGATCATTGCGATCAGCGGCCCGATCGCGCCGTCGTGCCCGATCAGGAAGAGCGCAACGCTGGCGAAAACAAGATCCTTGTTTGGCACGAAAGGCAGGCGCGTTACGAGCAGTTGCAGTGTGGCGAGGAGGAGCAGCGAGCCCATGGGCACGGCCGGCAAGGCGCTGTGCCACATCACGCCCGAGAGCAAGGTGGTCAGCAGCAGCCGGCCGGTATGGACGCCGAAGATCATCTTCAGGTCGGAGCGGGATAGCGAGAAGATGCGGTGCCTGAAGGCGAGCAGGGCGAGCGAGAGCCCCATGATGACCGCCGCCGACAGCGCGACGGTTCGACCATGGAATTCGGGGGCCACCTCTCCGATGACCGGCCAGGCAAGCGCGAGCATCGCCAGGGTCATGAGATTGCCGGCGACCGCCGAAAGGATGCTGACATCCTTGATCGCGCCGAAAGGCGCCGCCGCCATCTTTGCATGGCGCCGCGCCCAGCCGTAGAAATAGGCCTCGCCGCTATAGCCGAACAATATCTCGTTGCTGACGAGCTTGCGCAGCAGCGCAGCGAAACCGGTGCGCGGAATGTTCCACAGGCGCCGGAATATCAGCCATTCGGAGGCCGGCAGCGCGAAATAATAAGCAGCAAAGGCAATCCAGAAGACCGGCGACGCGGGGACACCCCGCACGAGTCCGGCCAAGCCGATGCTCGAAAGCTTCGAGCCGAGCGCGGCAAGGAGCGCGAGCGACAGGCCGAGAGAAAGATATTTTTGCCAGGGATGTTGCTCTTGGAGGAGAGGACGAAGGCGCTCTGCCCATCTATTTGGCGTTGCACCCAATGCTTGAGAAGCCATCGATCACCTTTTGGCAGGGGTCACTGAGGGACTGACGCCAAGCCCCCGGTAAATCCGCACCAGCGATTCAGGAAAATCGGCCGGATGCCAGGTCTGCGTAGGCGGCCGGCTGGTGCGACCGCGTAAAAGCACCGAGCGCGCGAATAATCTCGCGCATCAACCGCGGCGAATCGACGTCGTGCGGATGGACCGCGAGACGGACCGTCGATGCACGTGCGAGCAACGTCGTTGCGAGGCGCGACCACAGGATCGAGCTCGCGATGCGCAGGCGCGACCGGCTCGCGTAGGTCACGACCGGCCCGCGCGCGAAAACCGCGAAATTCTGGGGATTCCAGACGCGAAAATGATCTTCGATCAAGCGTATATCCTGCGCCGCGAGCGCGGCGAGACTATCCTCTCCATAGAGCCACGCAGGCGCGACAAACCCGTCGATCGGCCGGCCGATCACCTGTTCGATCATATCGCGGCCTTCCCCTATTCGCGCTTCGGCCTCGCGCGTCGAGAGGCCGAGGAATTCACCCTCGCCGGCCGTCATGCGCGAAGCCTTCCAGCGGGTGGCCGCGCCTGCATGGCGGCTCTCGTCGATGTGAGTGAAACCATGCAGGAATATTTCGCAGCCCGCGTCGGCCCAGCCGCGCAGGCGGCGGGCGAACTTCGGATCGTCCGTCAACAGGCCCTGCCGATGAAAATCGGGAACGACAAGGAGGGCGTAGCGTCCCGGACCCACGGCCGCTTCGACGATCGGAACGAGGCGGTCCAGACGCTCGGCATGAACCGGCGTGACATCATGGATCGAGGCCAGCAGGCGGCGCGCGGTCATCGAGCCAGCCGGTCAAAGAGCGCCAGATATTCGGCCGCCGAGGCACCAAGCCTGTGGCGATCCGTGATCTTGCGCGCTGCATTTGGTGCAGGAGGCGACCGGCGGAGCTGCGCGACGATCGCCCCGGCGATGGCTTCGGGTTGCCGCTGGCGAACGATCGCCCCCAGTTCGGGCGACGGGAAGATTTCGGGCAAGGCGAGCGAACAATCGGTGGTCACGATCGGGACCCCCGCCGCGATCGCTTCGACGAGGACCGCGGGATAGCCTTCATAATGCGAGCTCATCAGATAGAGGTCCGCCTGCGCAAGATAGGGCGCGATATCGGGAACATGGCCCGGCATCTCGACGCGCGCCGCGACACCCAGCCTTTCGGCTTCGCGTTCGAGCCGTCCGCGCAGCGGCCCTTCGCCCAGGATCAACAACCGTGCCCTCAGCGCCGAAGGGAGTTCGGCGAAGGCACGGAGGGCGGTGATCAGATCCTTCTGCGGCGCGAGCCGCGCGGCGCAGAGGATGAGCGGCGCGGGTTCGAGGCCGGCACGGCTGTGCGGGGCGGCGGCATCGTCCTCGAGGATGGGCTCGGCGATTTCAATCACGGCATGGCCCGGAAATACCGACCGCGCTTCGTCAAGCAACGAAGGCGACATCGCGACCAGCATGTCGATCGGCGCGGCGGCGAGCCGGATCGCCGCATCGGCGAGCCCGCATATGTGGTGGCGAATCCCTGCCCGGCGGATCGGGTTGCTGAGCTTGTTGACGAAAATTGGCCGCTTGGCGAAGCGTCGGCGCGCGAGAAAGGCGAGGATGATGAGGTGAAAATTGCCCGGCGAAAAGATGATATCGGGCGCCTCGGCCCGCACGATCCGCGCCATCCGCCACCCGAGTTGCATGCGCGACCAGGGGCTGCGCAATGTTTCGGGCGAGCAGGTCCTGACCGCGACGCCGGGGCCGACGAGCGCGCGTGCCGCGCCCGTCTGCGTTCCGCAAATGATCGTCACCCGCCGCCCCAGTTCCGCCCAGCGATTGGCGAGGCGAATGGCGATGCGTTCGCTGCCTCCGGTCGAGAAATCATGGAGGATGATCGCGATATGCTCGGCATGGGTCATGGTCAGAATTTCTGCCTCAGAAAGATCTGGACGCGCGCGTCCTGGCGCTGGATGTCGCGATCTTGCTGATCGCGAAAATCGATGCCCACCGACAGGCGTCCGGGCTCCCCTGCGGGATATAGACTGGCCGTCAGCCCCCAGCCGCGAACCTCGCGAGGCGCGCCGCCGGCAAGGTCGGTGATGCGCTCGACGGCCGTCCGCCTGTTCGCAGGACCGGTGTCGAACAGCGTGCCCGCCAGATCGAGGCGATCATCGCGGGTCCAGTGCAGGGCGACGGCGCGCTCGTCGGTACGATAATAGCGGTGCGGGCCGACGATGAACGCCGGATGCCACCGCTGGGCGACATAGGTGCCTGCGAGCGTCAGCGTGTCGCGATCCGAGATATCCCGGGACAGGTCGGCACCGATCGCCATCATCGCGAAGCGCTGATACTCGAAACTTTGCCCGGCCATTCGCGCGGACTCCGACCGTCCGCGCATGGCGGCCAGATGAAAGGCTCCGCCGTCCCATTCGCGGCCGCCCGATTGGCTCCTGATGGTGCCGAGCATCGCGACGTCGCCGTTCAGCATGATGATGGGAGAAGGAGCTGCCGGGATATGATCGGCCGAAAAGGCCGCAACCGGTGACCGCATCGATGTTCGCCCGTAATGTACGGGCGCGCTATGCGTGACAGCAATATTCGGCGCTGCCTCCTGCGCCATCAGGGCGCATGGATCGAGCATGGCTGCAACCGCTGCGGCACGGATCGCTAAAGCCCTCATTCCATATCCCCCGAGTTCGCGGGGCACCTGCCAGCCAGATGCCTGAAGGGTCAGACGCCATGGGCCTCGCGTTTCCACACCTGACACGGGGAAGTGCGGATCGCGCGGCTCCGCGGCGTCATTCAGCCGATCTCGAACCGGAAGGAGCAACGCGGATGAGCAAGAAGGTGGCAGGCGTGACTATGCTGATCGCGATGGCGCCGATGCTGTTTGTCGCGACGGTCCCGCCAGCCGCTTCCGCTGCGCAGCCGTACACGTCCCCGCAGCCCGTCACCGCCGGGCTCTCGATCATGGCCTATAATGTGAAAGGCCTGCCCTGGCCTATAACCTCCGACCGCGCGGTCGACTTCGCGCGCATCGAGGAGCGCCTTCTCGCAATGCGGGCACGCGGCGCGCAACCGCATGTGGTCATCCTGCAGGAAGCCTTCACTGCGCCAGCCAAGGCGATCGCCAGACGCAGCGGCTATCGTTATGTCGTCGAAGGTCCGTCTCGCGATCTTCCGAGCCCGGTCCAGCCGCGACTGGGCGATCGCCCCTTCATCGACGGCGCCAGCTTTTTCAAGGGCGAGCGGTCGGGCAAGCAAGTCTCTTCAGGGCTCATGCTTGCGTCGGACTATCCCATCCTCTCGGTGCGCCGCGAGGCCTTTCCCGCCTTTGCCTGCGCCGGGTATGACTGCCTCGCCAACAAGGGCATATTGATGGTGACCATTGCCGTTCCCGGAAGTGCGACGCCGGTGACCGTGGTCACCACGCATATGAACAGCAAGAAAGCCTCCGGCGTCAGCCAGGAGCGCTCGCTTTATGCCTATCGGCGACAAGTCGAAATAATCGACGATTTCTTGACGCGATACCGCAACCCCGACCTGCCGGTCATTCTGGCGGGCGATTTCAACGCGAGCTCGGCCGAGCGACGGAGCTTTCTCACAGCTCACAGCGCGGCCAACTGGACCACCAAACGCCGGCTGCCGATCGACAATGCGCTCCAGCATTGCCTCAAGCCCGGCGAACCATGCGGACGCGCCGTGCCCTCGATCGTCGCGACGGTGTTCCAGAGAGGGCGCGACTGGCAATTCTTCTCACCGGGCTATCGCGCCTCGATCCAAGCGATTGCGATGGCGGTGCCGTTCGGCCGTGAGCGCGACGGCACGATGCTCTCCGATCATGTCGGCTATGGGGTGACCTATCGCCTGACTCAGGCGCTCACCGCGCATTCCCTGCGGCATCGCTCGAACGGCTGACGCGGCGGAGGGTGCGCCTCAGGCGGCTGGTGCGGATTCGCGCCGCGTGAGCGCCAGCAGCACCGCGGGAAGAAAGAAGAGCACCAGCGGCACGGCGGCGATCAGGCCGAAGATGATCGCGGTCGCCAGCGGCTGCTGAAGGCCGGCGCCCCGGCTGATCCCCAGCGCGAGCGGCGCGAGTGTCAGGACTGCGATGAGGGCCGACATCAGGATCGGACGTAGCCTCTTCTTGCCGGCCTCCAGCAACGTCGCAGCCGTCATGGGGCTGTCGCGGTCGATTTCTGCGAGGAAAAAGATGACGAGCTCGGCGACCATGCCGACGACCATGGTGAGCCCCATGAGCGCCGAAATATTGAGCTCGATTCCCATGATCCACAGGCCGATCATCACGGCTGCCGCAGTGAGTAGCACCGTGGCAATCGCCGCGACCGTCCAGCCGGCGCGCTCGAACAACAGGGTGATGAGCAAGGCGCTGAGCAGCAAGGCGGCGCCGAATACCAGCGAGAGATCGGCGAAGCTCTTTTGCTGCTCGGCATAAAGCCCGCCATAGTCGACGCGGACCGAGGCGGGCAGCTTGAGCCGTCCGACCGCGCTCTTGATCTCGGTCATCGCCGAGCCGAGATCGCGCCCCTCCAGCCGCGCGGTCACGGCAATATAAGGCGCCAAATTCTCGCGCGTGAGCTGCTTTTGGCCGCCCTGCGTCGACACGGTCGCGACCGCCGCAAGCCGGATGCTGCTCCCGTCGGGCGCAACCAGCGGCAGGTTTTCGATTTGCGCGACGTCGCTGCGTAAATCCTGCGGCGCGCGCACGCGCACGCCAATGAGCTGCGCGCCGATGCGGACCTGCGTCGCCGGGGTGCCGCCCACGGCAGTTTCGAGCTGCGAAGCGATGCTGTTGGGGTCGAGGCCATATTGGGCCGCGGCGCCCGGATCGACCGCGATGCTGATCGCGTCGCCCGCGACGCGCAGGCCGTCGATGACCTCGACCACGCCCGAAATCTTACCGATACGATCGCCGATAGCCTTCGCCGCGGTTTCGAGCGCTGCCGGATCGTCGCCGAACAATTTGACTTCGATCGGCTGCGGCACCGCAGTCAGGTCGCCGATGAGATCCTCCATGAGCTGGATCAGTTCGACTTCGAGACCTGGCACTTGAGCCGCGATCTTCTCGCGCATATCGGTCATCACCGCTTCGATATTCCGCCGCGAGCCGCCCTTGAGGCGAATGAAATAATCGCCCTCGTCCGCCTCGGTCAGGCCACCGCCGAGCTGAAGTCCGGTCCGCCGCGAATAGCTGGCGACCTCGGGCGTCGCGCGAATGATCGTCTCGACGCGTTGCAGCAGCGCGTCGGTATCTTCGAGCGATGCGCCCGACTGCGCCTTATAGTCGATGACGAACCCGCCTTCGTCCATCTTGGGCATGAAGCCCGAGGGCACGTTACGCCACGCCATATAACCGCTGACCGCCAGCAGCGCCGCGACCACGACCGCGAGCAAGGCCGGCCGCCCGAACGCGCGCGTGCTGGCGCGACCGTAGCGATCGAGCAGCGGATCGAGGATCTTGTTGGCGCGATCGGCGGACTCGGCGTCCTTCTCGCGGAGCCAATAGGCTGCGACGAGGGGGATGACGAAGCGCGCGAAGAGCAGGGAAATGACCAGCGCCGCGACCATCGTAATCGCAAGCGCCTTGAAGAAGCCGCCGGTCACCCCGCTGATGAAGGCGAGCGGAAGGAAGACGACGATCGTTGCGGTGGTCGAGCCGAGCAGCGGCATGCCCATTTCGGCTGCGGCGGAGAGCAGCGACCCGGGTTCGGCCAACCGCTGCTCCTGCATCCGCCGCATCATATGTTCGAGCATCACCACCGCATCGTCGACCACGAGCCCGACCGCCGCAGCCATGCCGCCAAGCGTCATCATGTTGAAGCTCATGCCGAACGCGAAGAGCAGTAGGCAGGTGGCGGCGAGCACCGCGGGCAGCATCAGGCCGGTGATGACCATCAGCCGCCCCGATCGCAGGAAGACGAAAAGCACGATCCCGGCGAGCAGCGCGCCCATCAGGATCGCGTCGCGCACGGCATTTGCCGCGCCGACGACCAGTTCGGACTGATCGTAGAAGGTGGTGACCTTGACCGATGGCGGCAGATGCAGTTCGGCGATCCGCGCATCGACCGCTTTGACGATCGCCACCGTATCGCCCTTCAGCGCCTGGCGGACGTTGACGAGGACAGCCTGCTTGCCGTCGGAGGTTACGCGGTTGAACGCCGGGGCCGTCGAGGGCGAGATCGTCGCGATCTGCCCGAGCGTGACGACCCCTGCCCCGCCTGCGGCCGCCTTGACCGGGATCGCGCCAAGATCGTCCGCATTGGCGACGCGGTTCTCGATCAGCACCAGATAGAGACGGTGGCGATCCTCGATCTTGCCGAGCCCACGGACCATATTGGCCTTGCCGAGCGCGGTGACGACATCGGTGAGGCTGATCCCGAGCGATTGCAGCCGAGCGGGATCGACATCGACCGCGAATTCGCGCGGACTGCTTCCCAATATGTCGACGCCGGCGACGCCCTCGACCGAAGTCAAGGCAGGCAATATCTTGAGATCGGCGATCGCACGAAGCGCCTCGGGGCTGAGGCTGTCCGAGGTCAAGGCGAAGCCGGTGACCGGGAAGATCGTCGGGTCCGAGCGGCGAACGTTGAAGCTCGTGCCCGGCGGCAAGGTCGGCAGCAACGTCGCGAGCGCGCCCTGCGTCGACTGGGCGGCCGCCACCATATCGTCGCCCCACTGGAAATTGAGCGCAACCTCGGCGCTCCCGCGGCTCGTGACCGAGCGGACATTGGTCACGCCAGGCACCGCGCGGAGCCCGATTTCGATCGGGCGGGTGATCTCGGCTTCCATCTGCGCGGCGTCGCGGTCGCCGGCGTCGACCGACACGACGACGCGCGGATAATCGATGTTCGGGAACAGCCCGACCGGCACGCGCGTCGCCGATACCACCCCCGCGAGCGCGAGCAGGATCACCGTGAGCCAGATCGACCGCGCATGCTTGCTGATGACGTCGGTCACTTCTTCGCGCCCTGGATGCGGGTCTTCATCCCGTCCTCAAGCGCGGTTACGCCAGCCGTCGCGACGCGTTCGCCGGCCTTCAGCCCGGAGGTGACGCTGATCCGGTCGCCGGTGCGCGGCCCGACGACGATATCGCGTCGCTTGGCGATAGTGTTCGCGATGACGAAGACGAAGGGCTGCCCCCCGTCATCGAGCAGCGCCGCATAGGGAATGGTGATGCCGCCCGAGATATTGGCGAGCAACACGCGCCCGGTCAGGCTTTCGCCCGCACCGACGCCGCGCTCATTCGGTATCTGGACATAGACCGACGCCAGCTTCGTCACCGAGTCTACCACGCTGTCGACCGACAGCACAGGGACGTTGAAGGCCCGCTTGCTGCCAGCCGCGGTAACCTCAACATAGCTCCCCTTGGGAATGCGCCGCGCGATCGCGGGATCGACGCCGAAGCGCGCGCGCAAGTCGCCTTCCTTGACCAGCGATACGATCGTCGTACCGGCCGCGACGAGTTCGCCCGCGCTTGCTCCGATCACCTCGACCGTGCCGCTTGCCGGTGCACGAAGCACCAGTGCCCCGTTGCGGGTGGCGAGGCTCGCGCGCGATGCGTCGGCGGCCTGTTTCGCGGCACGTGCGGTTTCGACCTCGGCATCGCTCACCAACCCGTCGGCGCGAAGGCGCCGCGCCCGGGCGTGCGCCAGATCTGCGGCATTGGCATTGGCCGAGGCGGTGGCGAGATCGAGCCGCGCGGTCGGGCTTGGGCTCAGCCGTACCAATATCTGGCCGCGCGTCACGTGGCTTCCTACCGGCGCATCGACGGCCTGAACGATCGCCTCCATCGGAGCCGAGAGCGTATATTTGCCCGCGCCATTGGCCTCGGCCGCGCCATAGAGCATGATCTTCTCGTCGATATCGCCGGTGGTCACGGCCGCAACGTCGATCGTCGCGACCGGATCGGCGGTCGCGGCCGTATCGGTCGAGGATTGGCAGCCGCCCAGAAGACAGGCGAAGACGAGCGGCAGAGCGAGGGACGTCCGGCTGATCATAGGGTCCAGGATTCCTGCGGGGCGCCGACGAGCAGTTCGAGCGCAATGGTTTGTTCGGCGATCGCCTGCTGCGACTGGAGAAGGAGCAATTGCCGATCGCGAAGGCTTTGCTCGGCGACCTCGGCGGTCGCCAGCGCAAGGTCGCCGCGCTGCGCTGCGCGGCGGCTCGCTTTCGCAAAGTTTTCGATGGCAGGCATACCAGCGTGAAGGATCTCATATTGCTGGCGCGCGATCGCGAGCCCCGACACCGCGGCGGCGATATCGGCGCGGGTCTGGAAGAGGCGCGCATCATATTCCTGATGGAGCGCTTCGCGCGTGGCCTCGGCGACCGCGATACCCCCGCGATTGCGGTTCCATAGCGGGAGCGTGAAGCCGATCGACGGGCCGAGCAGCTTGTTGCCGCCCGTATCGCGCGCGCCGTTGATCGTGAGATCAAGGTTCGGGAACTGATCGAGAATCGCGCGGCGGACAGCAGCTTCCTGCGCATCATAGCCGGCACGCAGCGCGTCGAGATCGCTGCGATTGGCAAGAGCGAGAGCGAAGAGGCGATCGGTCCCAGGCACCCCGGCCGGCATCGGCACCGGCGCGAGCCGCAGGGCATAGTCGGGCGGCAGACCGAGCAAGCGGTGCAGTTCGGATCGCGCGGCCGCGAGACCGGTCTGGGCGCTACGGAAATTGCTCTGCGCATCGAGCGCGGCGATGCGCGACGACTGGACCTGATCGGGCGAAATGTCGCCGCGGCCCGCCGCCTTCAGATAGCGGCCGAGAAGCGCTTCGCTCGCGTCGGCGCTGGTCGCCGCATTGGCAAGCGCCTGCTCGAGCGAGAGAACCCGCACCGCCTGCAGCCGCGCGTTGCAAGCCGTCTGCCATTCGGCCCAGGCAAGGTCGAGCCGCACCTGCCGTGCCTCGGCGACGGCCTGCGCGCGCTGCACCTTTTGCGTGCGCAGTGCATTCAGGCTGAAGCCCAGCGCGCCGGCGATATTGTCGAGCGGGTCCGGCCCCGAAAGAATATGGTCGACGCCGAAGCTGAAGGTCGGGTCGGGAAGCAGTCCCGCGGCAAAGACCTGCGCGTCACCGACACCGGCGCGCGCGCGCTGCGCCTTGAGATCGGGATTGGCGATCACCGCGAGGATCGCGATGCCATTGGGGTCGAGCGGCGCCGAAAGGTCGAGCGCGACGGGCTTCAGATAGGGCCGGTCAATCGTCGTAGCGTCGCGCGACAGGATATCGGTTAGCGGGGCCTGAAGCGACGGCGCAGCACCGGCATCGACGAGGAGCGGCTTTGGCTCGTAGTGAGCGCACGCCGCCAGCGGGAAGAGCAGCAACAGTGTCGATGAGGCCCAGAACCGCTTGATCATGCTCGAACGATAGCCCTTTCGTGCCTGGACGCACGCCATTAACAACTCGACATCATTAACATTGGGATCGTGCGGAATCGACATTGGGCTGTTGACGCCGCTGAAACGCAGAATCCGCACCCCATAAGGAAAAATGGGGCCGACGCTCCGGCGGCGACACACTCAGGCCGGCCGGAACGCGATGAGCACGACGCCCACAGTGATCAGGCCGCCCCAGAGCCACGCACGTCCAACGTCTCCCTCCCCGGCGCAGGCATGAGCGCGGGGGCCTATCGGAACGAACTCGCGCCGGCGCCGGCATTTCGGTTCGCCTGCTCGCCGCGCAGTCACTGTTCGGCATTTACGGGCGCCATTTCGGCGGCGGCGGCCTGATAACGACTACGCTTTGCGGGCTGCCAGTGAACATCCGCCCCCGCGAACTGTTCGCGATCCGCACCGCGATACTAGTGGCCACGAACTTCGCCGCGGCGTTCGTGTTCATCCATCCGTCCGGTTCCCCATCATGTCCATAATCAGACGACTGCTTTCAGTGTCGGCCAACCACGGACTGAGCGGCCAACATGAGGCGCAAAGCAGCCTTTACAGATCACCTCATCAACGGCTATCGCGACAGTGTGCTCACGATCGTGAGTACACCCACTGAGTACACATGCGTCGTCTCACGTCGCAGAAAATGACGGAAAACCGTGGGCTTGTAGCCCATCCGACCCCTCCCGTAGGGGTCACCAAATCGCCGGAAGGGCGCCGAAGTCTCGGTTTTATGTTCGTGAGTGGCTCGGTGGATACACCAGACGCGTACACAAAGGACGAACAATCACGGATCCGAAAGGACTCTGGCGCGATCCGCGCAGCGGCATCTTTTGCCTCCGCCGCAGCATTCCGCCGCCGTTGCAAAGCGCCTTCGCTTGCGGCCAACTCTACAAAATGAGCCCTGGCACCGCCGATCCTCGCGATGGAAAATGAAAGCCGGCGATCGCAAATGGTGAATTTGAGCGGAAGTCCTGCCGAAAGGCTTGCCGCGAATGCCTCATGCAGCCCGAGCGGCTTCCATCGCCGGTCCCAGCGCCACCGCCGACGCCAAGCGGCGCAGCGATACCCATCGCGCGCGCGGTGCCCGATCGTCTGTCGATGACGGGCGCGAATGCGCGCTCGCTCCTCGAGGGTTCTTGCGCGCATCTCGTCACGGAGCTGCGCGCGCTCGGCGCCTGTCAGCAGGCTGAAGCGCGCAAGCTCGTCGTCGATGGCCTCCGACGCGTTCAGCCAGTCGCGGTTCCGGTCGCCGGTTCAGTCATTGTCGCGCAGGCGATCCCGATCGCTGTCCATATCGCTCCGGTCCTGGTCGCGAAGCCGGTCGCTGTCCTGGTCGCAGCTGTCTCCAGGCGTGCACGGACGGTGCGCTTACGGCGCACAAGCAATGCTAACCGGGACGTGTTGTGATAGGTAATGGTTGCTGCATCGCGACAGCGTATGTCCGCTTCAATAAGGGCTCGTCGTGGAAGCGGCTCTTCCCGACCGGCCGCTCTTCAATGAGGAACGGCACCGAGTTCGAACCCCGTTTTATCGTGCAGCGCGAACTTGTCGACGATGTCGGCGCTGGCGCGATTGTAACCGACGACCTCCACCGTGCGGCCTTCGCGGCGCAGGCGCGCGATGATCTTGTCGAGCGCGCCGACACCCGAGATGTCCCAGAAATGTGCGGCCGACACGTCGATGAGGATCTCGGGTGCGGCCTCATCAGTCTGGAAGCTCCGTGTGAAGCGGTCGACCGAGGCGAAGAAAATCTGGCCAGTCACGAAATAGGTAGTGCGGCTCGCGTCATCACTGGCCTCGCGCCGCACCTCGAACATCCGCTGCACTTTTGCGGCAAAGAATATCCCCGACAGCAGCACACCCGCGAGCACGCCAAGCGATAGGTCGTGGGTCGCCACGACCACAACCACCGTGGTCACCATCACGATCGACGAGGTCGGCGGATGGCGGCGCAGGTTCGCGATCGAGTTCCAGCTGAAGGTGCCGATCGACACCATGATCATCACCGCGACCAGCGCGGGCATCGGCACGCGGCCGACATAGGGGCCGAGCAAGGCGAGCAACATCAGGAGCGTGGCGCCGGCAGTGAAGGTCGAAAGACGGGTCCGCCCGCCTGAGGTGACGTTGATGACGGACTGACCAATCATTGCGCAGCCGCCCATCCCGCCGACGAAGGCGGCGGCGATGTTGGCGGTGCCTTGTCCGGCGCATTCGCGGCGCTTGTCGCTATCACTGTGCGTCATGTCGTCGACGATCTGCGCCGTCAGCAGCGATTCGAGCAGGCCGACTGCGGCCATCGTCAGCGAATAGGGCAGGATGATCCGTAGCGTTTCCAAAGTCAGCGGTACATCGGGCAGGACGATGTTCGGAAGACCTTCCGGAAGCTTGCCCATGTCGCCGACCGTGTTCACCGGCAGGCCGAACCCAATGCTGATTGCCGACAGGATCAGGATGGCGACGAGCGGCGAGGGAACGGCCTTCGTCAGCAGTGGGAGCAGGTAGATGATGGCAAGCCCGCCCGCGACCATCGCATAAGCCTGCCACGTCACATCGATAAGCTGCGGCAGCTGTGCCATGAAGATGAGGATGGCGAGCGCGTTGACGAACCCGGTGATCACCGAGCGCGATACGAACTGCATGACGAGGTCGAGCCGTAGCAATCCGGCGATAATCTGGATGATGCCCATCAGGATCGTCGCGGCAAAGAGATACTCAACGCCATGTTCGCGGACGAGCGGAATGACGAGGACGGCCACCGCGGCGGTCGCCGCCGAAATCATCCCTGGTCGCCCTCCGGTAAAGGAGATGACGATCGCGATCGCGATCGATGCATAAAGGCCGACGCGCGGATCGACCCCGGCGATGATCGAAAAGCCGATCGCCTCGGGGATCAGTGCGAGTGCGACGACAATGCCGGCAAGGATGTCGGCGCGTGCGGTCGCGGCGCCGGCGAACCATTGCTGGCGGTAAGCGGTAAATCCGTTGAACATGAAAAGCTCACATCAAGACACATGGCGCCCGGGCGGACGCGATCATATTTGCATGTGCGATGTTGTCCGGCGGATCGGCGGCCGGAATAGCCACCCGGAGTTGCACCGGGTCCTTGCGAATGGCGGCCCTCTATCCTGATGCCGGGCTCCTTTGCAAGCGATCGCTTTGTTCGCTTTCGTGCCTGGCATCATAAAAGCCGACCCTCTCCAGCCGGCCAGTCCCTGCCGAGTGCTGGACCGGCGCTAATTGGGGGCTTCGACCAGATCTTCGACCATCGTGGCCATCAGGCCGACCTGCGAATGGACACCGGCCTTTGCATAGATGCTCGCAAGCTGCGCCCGGATCGTCCCCGACGCCGCGCTGCGGAGGCATGCGATCTCTGCGGCATCGAAGCCCTTGAGTGCGAAGAGCGCGACATCGGCCTCGGCACCGGTCAACTGCCAGTCGAGGAACCGCTGCCGGACGAGATCTGACATCGCGCCGCGCGCGGTTGCGACCGCAGCTTCGTCAAGCCTTGCGCGAACGACCAGCCAGCGCAGCTGCAGCGTGCCGAAGACCACGCCAGCCAGCAGGGCGGCGGTTGCGCAGGATTCAACGAACAGGTGCATGCTCCATCCATCCGCGGCGATGTCGCCTGCGACGTCGGCGACGAAGAAGATCGTCGCGAGCGTCTGCAGCGCCACAAGGAAGGTGATGGCGACTGCCCGGCGCTCCAGCGCTCTTCGTCTTTCCCGCATGGTCACGGTCTACGCGCGTCCGGGCAACATGGCCAACAGGATTTCCCGGCCGCTGCGGCGCGTCTCGAAGACTGTTCCGGCGATATGCAGGGCAATCAGAATATAGAGCAGGTTGACGCTGGTCTCATGCACTTCTTCCCACATGCTTTCGCTACCCTCCGCGCCTTTCACCTCGTCTTCCTCCTCATCGTCGTCCTGTTCGGCGACCAAATGGCGGCTGACCTCGCCCGCCTGATCCGCAGAGCCGGGGAGCGCGCCCGAAGGTGGGCCTGCCATCGCTATTCCGCTGGCAATGATAAGGCCGAGCACGCACCAGATGGCGTAGACCATCAACGCGCCAAGCGGATTGTGCGAGCGATGGATCTCCTTTCGGCCGACCCTTATATCGCCTAGATGCCCCACAGCCCGGCGCAAGCTCGGCGGGAAAGCCGAAAAGCGAGCTTCGGCCGGACCTATCAAACCCCACAGCAGGCGCAGCGCGAAGACCGCGGCCAGCGCATAGCCCACCCAGATGTGCGCCCCCGATCCTTCTTCGGTAACCAGCGCATTGGCGATGATTGCGGTGACAATCGACCAATGGGTGATTTTCACGACGG
The DNA here is from genome assembly GCF_025727575.1 of Sphingopyxis sp. GC21. NCBI lineage: Bacteria > Pseudomonadati > Pseudomonadota > Alphaproteobacteria > Sphingomonadales > Sphingopyxidaceae > Sphingopyxis > Sphingopyxis sp. GC21. The sequence goes on from NZ_CP095845.1 coordinate 3,641,871, forward strand.
GATCCCAGCTGCGACGCGAGCGATCGGGGGCTGGGGCAAATTCTTCGGGTTCGAATTGTTGCGCGTGTGGCATGCTCTTTTCCTTCGTTGCTCGAAGGATCCGATCATGGCTGACGCCGCCGGGCCATCGGTCAGATGCTTATGCTCGCGGATTTAAGCATCTGCTTACGCCAGGAGCACCGTTGCGTAAGTTTCCGGGCGCGCTTTGCGAACATTATGTGCCCGGAATTCCCGCGAGCTCTGCTGGCGTGACGACGGGTTCGTTCCGGTCCTTCCGCTCCGAGTAGCGGTCGACGAGCTGGTCGGCATGGCCGCGCGTGAGCACGGTGAAGCGCACCAGCTCCTCGGCGACGTCGACAATCCGGTCATAATAACTCGATGGCAGCATCCGGCCCGCCTCATCAAACTCCTGATAGGCCTTCGCGACGCTCGACTGGTTGGGAATGGTGATCATCCGCATCCAGCGGCCAAGGATGCGCAGCGTGTTGACGCTGTTGAACGATTGCGATCCCGCCGAGACCTGCATCACCGCGAGCGTGCGGCCCTGCGTCGGGCGAAGTCCCTTATAGGCGAGCGGCAGGTGATCGATCTGCGCCTTCATGATCCCGGTGATCTGACCATGGCGTTCGGGGCTGCACCAGACCTGGCCATCGGACCAGAGCGAATGCTGGCGAAGCTCCTCGACCGCCGGATGATCATCATCTGCGATCTGGTCAGGAAGCGGAAGGTCGGAGGGATCGAAGATCCGCGTTTCGCAGCCGAACAGCTGGAGCAGCCGCGCGCTCTCTTCGACGACGAGACGGGAGTAGGAGCGTTCCCGCAAGCTGCCGTAGAGCAGCAAAATGCGCGGCGCGGGATTGAGCGGGCCGAGACCGAGCGCCGGTTGTGCGCGCAGATATTGGGGGCTGAGCGCCGGAAAGTGGTCGGGGTCGACGAGTGCGCGCAGGCGCGCGAAGTTTTGGTCTGACATGAGCTAGTCTACCGTGGGGTGGTTGCGGGGAACCAGCGGCGGCCGAGGCGAAACGCCACACCGACGAGGAGGATGAGGACGGGGACCTCGACGAGCGGGCCGATTACTGCTGCGAAGGCGACGGGCGAGGCGAGGCCGAAGGCAGCAATCGAGACGGCAATCGCGAGTTCAAAATTATTGCCTGCGGCGGTGAAGGCGACCGCGGTCGTGCGCGGGTAATCGGCGTCGATGAGCTTACCCATCCAGAAGCTGATCAGGAACTGGATGACGAAGTAGATCGTAAGCGGGATCGCGATGCGAACAACGTCGGCGGGAATGCTGACGATCTCGCCGCCCTTGAGGCTGAACATCGCGACGATGGTGAATAGCAGCGCGACGAGCGTGATCGGGGCGATCCGCGGCAGGAAGCGTGTCTCGTACCAATCGTTGCCTTTTGCCTTCGCGAGAATATGGCGCGTCAGATATCCGGCGAAAAAGGGAATGCCGAGATAGATTAGAACCGCTTTAGCGATCGTCCAGAAGCTCACGTCGATGACGCTGCCTTCGAGCCCGAACAGCGGCGGCAGGATGGTGAGGAAGAACCAGGCATAGACACTGAAGAAGAGAATCTGGAAGATCGAGTTGAAGGCGACGAGCGCCGCGACATATTGATTGTCGCCTTTCGCGAGCTGGTTCCAGACGATGACCATCGCGATGCAGCGCGCAAGGCCGATGAGGATCAGGCCGGTCATATATTCGGGTCGATCCGCAAGAAAGAGGATGGCGAGCGCGAACATCAGCGCCGGGCCGATGATCCAGTTCTGGACGAGCGAGATCGCAAGGACGCGTCGGTCGTCGAACACGCGCGGAAGCTCGCTATAGCGCACGCGGGCGAGCGGCGGATACATCATCAGGATCAGGCCGATCGCGATCGGGATGTTGGTCGTGCCGATCGACAGCGCCTCGATCGCGCTTGGGAGGCCCTCGAAGATGGTTCCGAGAAGCACCCCCAAGGCCATCGCCAGGAATATCCAGAGCGTCAGATAGCGGTCGAGGAACGACAGGCGTTCGCCTTTGATCTGCGGCATCGATCAGTCGCCGATGCGGTTGCCGGCGTCGTCGACCACCTGCTCGCCGTCCTCCTTGGCGAAGGCGCCAAGCTGCCTCGCCGGAAGGATGTCGAGTACGGCCTCGGAAGGGCGGCAGAGCCTCACACCGAGCGGAGATACGACGAGCGGACGGTTGATCAGAATGGGATGCGCCATCATCGCGTCGATGATTTCCGCATCGCTGAGCGCGGGATCGTCGAGGCCGAGCTGGAGGTAGGGCGTGCCTTTCTGCCGCAGGAGGTCTCGCGGTGCTATACCGGCGCGGGCGATCAACTGTTCGAGCAGCCTACGCGTGGGCGGCGACTGCAGATATTCGACGATATGCGGTTCGATCCCCGCGTTGCGGATGAGGCCAAGCGTGTTGCGTGAGGTGCCGCAGTCGGGATTGTGATAGATGAGAATGTCGGCCACGGCTCAATCCCGATCAGCAGCAGGCGAGTTCGGCGAGCAGCGCTTCACAGAGTTCGGCGCGCCCGTCACAGCAATCCTTGGCGAGGAAAAGCATCAGGCCGCGAAGGGCATCAATGTCGGCGCGCTGGATGATGTTGCGTCCGCGCTTCTCTGACTGCACGAGTCCAGCCTTGGCGAGCACAGCGAGATGCGTCGAGAAGGTGCTCTGCGTCAGTCCAGAATGTTCGACGAGCTGTCCTGTCGAAAGTCCTTCGGGCTCGTGTCGCACAAGCAAACGGAAGGCATTGAGCCGGGTCGGATGCGCGAGCGCGGCGAGCGCCAGCAGGGCTGCGTCAGTGGTCATTCATCGAAATTACCCGATGGATTTCCATCTGGCAATAACAATCGCAAATTCCCGATGCGTTAATATCACTTTCCTCGTTTCGGTGCCCGAAGCAGATGAGGTGGATGGCTCCCGCTCGCGGCATCTATGTGCCAAGATGAGTTTACCCTAACGCGCGGATGGCAACTCTCAGGCCGTCAAATATCCGGCGCTATGTGTGGCTTCAGCCACATGCCCGACAATCTTTGCTTGGGAGAGCCGGCCGCCGTGTAAAGCCTTAACCGGGTTGGACAGATGCGCTTTACGGGCTGCGCTCCTTACTCTTGCCATTTGGACCAAGGTGACGACAATGCCTCCATCTGCCCGCGGGGATCAAGAATGCAAGACGGACTTGTCGATCGGATTTACGAATGCTCGGTGGTCCCGGAGGCATGGCCGGCGGTTCTCGACGAGGTGGCAGCGCTCGCGGGTTCGGCGGGTGGGCTTCTCTTCTCGGCGCGCAAGGCCCTGAACTGGACCGCTTCCGAGCGCGTAGCCGACGTCTTTGCGGCCTATGTGGAGGAAGGATGGTTCGGCAAATGCAGCCGGCGCGTTTGCCTGATGGGCCGCGAGGAACCCTCCTTTTTCGTCGAGCATGATTTCTGGAGCGACGCGGAAATCGATGCCGATCCGGTGTATCGCGATTTTTTCCGTCCGCGCGGGCTGGGATGGTCGGCGGGAACCGGGGTCCAGGTGCCGACCGGCGACAATATCGTGTTCAGCGTCGAGCGCGCCTTTTCTGAAGGCCCCGTGGCGGCCGAAAGCGTGGCACGGCTCAATCTGCTGCGCCCGCATCTGGCGCGCAGCGCGCTCGTGAGCGCGCGTATGCAGCACAAGCGCGCGCAGGGCGCCGCCGAGGCGCTGACCGCGATGCACCTGCCTGCCTTTCTCCTGCGCGCAGGCGGTGAAGTTGTCGAGATGAGCCCGCTTGGCACCGATGTGTCACCGCTTGTGATATTGGGTGCCCACGGCCGCCTGCGACTGGCGGACAGGCAGGCAGATGCGCTCCTCGACGACGCCCTGGCATCGCTGACCTCGGCACCCGCCATCAGCGCGCGATCGTTTCCGGTACGTGACGCGGCGGGAATGCCCCGGCAGGTCGCGCATCTGATCCCGGTTCAGCGCGGTGCGCACGATGTTTTTGGGGATTCCTATGCCTTGCTGATGATGGTGCCGGTCGCTTCGGATAGCGTGCCTTCGGCAACGCTGATGAAGTCGCTTTTTGACCTGACGCCGTCGGAAGCGCGCGTTGCCAGTGGTATCGCACGCGGCGAAACGCCAGAGGCAATCGCGGCATCGGGCTGTGTCGCCATCAGCACAGTGCGCAGCCAAATTCGCAGTGTGCTCGAGAAAACGGGCACGTCACGGCAGTCCGACCTTGCCGGGCTGCTGGCGCGGCTCGGTGCAACCGCTCCGAACTAGTCGAAAAACTCCGTCCCATCCTCCATCTGGAGGATGAACCGCATGCAGGCTTGGGCTCTATTCGCAATCGCTGACGGCGATCTGCGACCCACAGTCGTCAGCGGGCGGTGCGCTTGACCCATCGGGCCAGGCGCACCGCCGCCAGAACCCGCCCGATCGGCAAAAGGTCAAGGCAACGGGTGCAAGGCTTGATCGGCTGACCGCATCATTCGCAGCCTGACTGGTCGCGGCGGCAACGCTTTTCGCGACTGCCCCCATGGTAACCCCGGCGGCGTTTTCGCCGCAGTTCCGCAAAAATACCGACATCCTGTAAAAACTACTAGCAGGTAGATAATTTTTGCGGCATAGTTATCCCAACGGCTCGCCATCGACAGAATGGCACCGCGGAGGGAGATTTTGGTGTCACTATCCGACTGCCTTGGGTCGATGCTATGACGGTGGCCGTGTCCAGTGATTCCATGATCAATCCGCGCGCCCCCGGTGCCTCGCTCAAATCCGAGTTCGTTGCCTTCAAGGTCAACCGCATCGTCGAGGCTGCGAGCCATCTTTTTTACGAGCGCGGCTACAGCAGCTGCACCCTCGACAATGTCGCCAACCAGCTCAGCGTCACCAAGCCCTTTCTCTATTCCTATTTCCGGAACAAGGAAGCGATCCTTGCGGCTATCTGCGAGGTCGGCATCAGCGAGGCCCTCGCGGTGCTCGAGGATGTGCTGGCGCATCAGCATGAGAGCCACCGTGCAAAGCTTGCCGAAGTCGTGCGTAAGGTCGGGCGGATTGTCATCGACCGGCAGGAATATGTCGTCGTCTATCAGCGAGAGATGAAGCATCTCTCCGCTGATGATTACAAGCGCATCCTCCGGCTGCGGCACAGCTTCGATCACCAGATCGGCACGATGATTCGCGAAGGCGTCGCAAGCGGCGAATTCCGCGCCGACATTGATCCGTTCATCGCGGTCTGGATTGGCGGCCTCATCAGCTGGATCCCGACATGGTATTCGCCGACCGGCCAACGCACCGCTGACGAGGTCATCGAATATCTGGTCGAGGCCGCGCTGCGGCTGGCAGGCGCGGAATAGCAAAGGGAATCTGACACAGGCGGAAAACGGAGCGGGTTTCGATACCCGATTGGCCCAAACAGATAATCAAATACTGACGGGTAGATAATTATAAGCCCGGTATATCAGGGAGAGGCGATATGAATTTCAAGGTCAAGCTACTGCTGTCGGCGGCTGCCACGGCTTCGATTGCCGTCGCAGCGCCGGCGTTCGCCCAAGAGACCGCGCGCGATAGCGGTACCGAGGCCGGCGAGGATGGTGCCATCATCGTAACGGCAACCAAGTCCGGCAAGTCGCTGGAAGATACAGGGGGCTCGATTTCGGTTCTCGGTGCTGGCGATGTCGGCGCGGGCGGCATCGAAGACGCCGGCGATCTCGCCTCGGCGGTGCCCAATGTCTCGGTCGGCGATCAATTCGGCGTCAACCGCACCTTCATTCGCGGCATCGGCCTCACCAGTATCGACCTTGGCGCCGACGGCGCCGTGGCCTTCCTGCAGAATGGCGCGATGATCAGCCGCCCGGCGGCGCAGCTCAGCGGCTTCTACGACGTTCAGCAGATCGAAGTGCTGCGCGGACCGCAGGGCACGACATATGGCCGCGGCGCGACCGGCGGCGTCATCAATATCGTCACCGCGCGGCCGACCTCCCAATTCGGCGGCTATGCCCGTGCCTCTTACGGCAATTATGACGCGCGGACGCTCGAAGGCGCGCTGGGGGGGCCGATCACCGGCGAAAATCTGATGTTTCGCGTCGCGGGCAAATATGAAAAGCGCGACGGCTACGGCACCAACTTGTTCACCGGCAATCCTGTCGATGACCGCGATGCCTATGCCATTCGCGGATCGCTGCTCGCAAAATTCTCCTCGAACCTTGACCTGCTGATTGTCGCCGATCACTTCAAGGAGGACGACAACAATTATGCCTTCCACTATTTCGGTCCGACCGTGGTTCCCGAGGCGGGGCTGGCGTCGTCGCTTCTCGGCGGCAAAACGATCTTCGACTATTATGCGGCGCGCGGCGAAAAGCCCAACCTGCGCAACATCTACTCCGACGAAGACGCGGTCAACAAGCGCGACGGATCGAGCGTTCAGGGCATTTTGACGTGGGATTCGGGCGATCTCTCGGTGGTTTCCACCACCGCCTACCGCAAGTTCAAGCGTTTCAATCGCGACGATCTCGACGTCAGCGATATCAATGCCTTCGGTCAGAACAACTATACCGAGGACAGCAAGTCGTTCAGCCAGGAGGTTAATTTCACCTACAAGACCGGCGGCTTGTCGCTCTTGGGCGGCGCAACCTATTTCGACGAACGTCTGTTCGGCGAGGTTCGCGTGCCGACCGTCAACCTAGCATCCTATTTCAACATCGTTCTGGGCACCAGTTTGCCTGCCGACCAGTTCGACAACGGCAATTATCTCCAGCGCGGCACCGTCAAGACCAAGGCGGCGGGCGCCTATCTCGAAGCGTCATACGAGCTGCTGCCCGACCTGACGCTGACGGCCGGCGCACGCTATAATTGGGAAAAGCGCAGCGGGGTGGGGCGTTTCACCTTCGAGGCGCAGGGCCTCGATATCCCGACCGACAAGAGCGGCAGCTGGGATGCGATCACCCCCAAGTTCGCGATCGAATATCGCACCCCGGGCGGCATGCTCTTTTACGGTAAGGTCACGCGCGGCTTCAAATCGGGTGTCGTCAACATCGGCAGCATCAACTCGGTCATCGACCCCGAATATGTCTGGAGCTACGAGGCGGGCTTCCGCGGGGAAACCGCCGACCGCAAATTCGGCTTCGCCGGTGCCGTCTTCTATTATGATTACAGCAATCTGCAGGTCGGTTTCGTCAACGCCAACAGCATCGTCGAGACGATCAACGCCGCGTCGGCGCGCAACTACGGGGTCGAGCTCGAAGCCAATTTCCGTCCCGGAGAGAACACCACGATCCGGGTCTACGGCACCTATCTCAACGCGAAATACAAGGAATTCTGCAACGGCTATTATGGGGCGGGCAGTCCCGGCAGGCCGCAGTATCCGGCCTGTCCGACCGACCCGGCCCTCGTCGATCTGTCGGGCAACCGCTTGTCGAACGCGCCCAAATTTACGGTCGCGGCCTTTGCCGACCAGCGTTTCCAGCTCGGCAGCGCCGGCTTCCTCGACCTCTCCGCCGACGTCAATCTGCAGGACGAGGTCTTCTTCACCGAATTCAACAACCGCGACGCGCGGCAGCAGGCGTTCGCGCTGGTCAATGCGAGCATTACCTACCGGTCGCCCGACGAACGCTGGTCGCTCGCGCTGTGGGGCAAGAATCTGACCGACAAATATGCGCTCGCCAACACGATCATCTCCGCGCCGCTCTACAGCTTTGTGTCGGTGGGATCGCTGCGACCGCCGCGGACCTACGGCGTGACGCTCGGGGTCGATTTCTGATTGGAGTATCGCGGCATGGAGGCAGCGTTCAATATCGGCCGCTACCGTGTCTTCCGTCTCGAGGAGTGGCAGGGCGGCTTCAGTCCGCCCGAGGCACTCTTCGCGGAATATGAGGACGCTGCCTTCGCCGCCCAGGTGGCGGGTTTCGAGCCCGCCTTCTTTCGTGACGGGATGATCTACGGCTATCTGCAAAGCTGGCTCATCGATACCGGAACCGAGCGGATCATCGTAGATACCGGCGCGGGCAACGGCAAGGATCGTCCCGGCATTCCGATCTTCGGCAATCTCGCGACGCCATTTCTTGCGGAGTTGGAGGCGGCAGGGTTCGCAGCAGGCGATATCGACAAGGTCTTCTGCACGCATCTTCACATCGACCATGTGGGGTGGAACACCGAATGGCGCGAGGACAGCTGGCTGCCGACCTTCCCCAACGCGCGCTACTATTTCCCGCGCGCGGACGAAGCGGCCTGGAATCCCGAAAAGCCACTTTACGCGACCCTCGCCGGTGCGGGGGTCAACGCTAATGTCTTCGAGGACAGCGTCCTGCCGATCATCGACGCGGGCCTCGCCGAACTGATCGACGATGGCGCCGAGATCGCCCCCGGGATGCGCGCCTGGACCTTTCCGGGGCACACGCCCGGTCACATGGTCCTCGAAGTCGAGGATCAAGGTCAGGTTGCACTCTTCACCGGCGACATATTGCATCACCCGATGCAGGTGCTGCGCCCCGATTGGAACAGCGTCTATTGCGAGGACAGGGTGCAGGCGGCCGCGAGCCGGCGGCATCTGCTCGAGCGCGCGAGCGCCAGGGGAGCGCGCATCGTCCCCGCGCATTTCGGGGCCCCTCATTCGTTGTTCGGGGCGCGCGCCGATGACGGGACATATCGGCCGCGTTTTGCATAGCATTGACCGAGGCGCTGCGATGACCGAGCTTCCCTTGCCGCCCTTTTCGCCCGGCGATGCGTCGCTGAAGGCCGATCCTTACGACGCTTTTGCCCGGCTTCGCGAGCAGGATCCGATTCACCGGTCCGCGCATGGCTATTGGGTGGTCAGCCGTTACGACGATATACGATCGGTCCTGATGAACCGCGAGGCGTTCGGGCAGGGCGATTTTGTCGAGAATATTCGCCTTTTCTATGGCCCGGATTTCGATGTGATGGGACAGCGAGGCTATAAATGGCTGTCCGAGGTGTTTCTGATGCAGGACCCGCCGCATCACACGCGCGTGCGCGGACTGGTGACGGGGGCGCTGACCGCACGGCGGGTTCGCGCCATGGAGCCGCGGATTCGTGAAATCACCGATCGCTTGATCGACGATTTCGCCGCCGACCGGGAAGGCGATCTGATTGCGCGCTTCGCTTATGAACTTCCGGTCCGCGTCATGTGCGACATGCTCGGCATTGATCCCGAAGATGCCCGTCTCAAGACGGTAATCGATGCCATTGCGCAAAGCTTCATCGTCTTTGAAGCGCGCGCGCTCACCGACGCGGAACTGGCAACCGCGAATAGGCAGATTGCCGTGCTGCAGCAATTTTTCGAGACGCTGTTCGACGAGCGAAAGGCGGCGCCCAGGGACGATCTCGCCACCGCGCTAGTCCAGGCCGGAGGTGCCGAGGATGCGCTTTCGCACGATGAACTGGTCACCGTCGCCATCGGCCTGTTCGGGGCTGGCTTTGAGACGACCGCGCACATGATCGGCAACGGCCTGCTCTGCTTCAGCCGCTTTCCCGATCAATGGCGGCGTCTTGTCGGCGAACCGGAAACCCTTGCTGCAGGCGTGGTCGATGAAGTGCTGCGCTACGAAAGCTCGCTCATTGCAACCTATCGCACCGCACTGCGAGCAACCGAAATCCGCGGACAGTCGATCGCGCAGGGCGAGAAGGTTCTCACCCTCATCGGCGCCGGAAACCGTGACCCGCGGCTGTTCGACGATCCCGACCGCTTCGATATCGGTCGCGGCAATGCGGCTCGGCACCTCAGCTTTGGCGGCGGCATTCATTTTTGCGTCGGCGCCGAACTGGCCCGGCTCGAAGGCCGGATCGCCTTCGAAAGGCTGGCGACGCGCCTGCCGGGGCTGACCGTCGACATCGACGCGCCGGCATGGCGCGAGGGATTTCTGTTCCGTGGCATGAGCGCGCTTCGCGCGCAGTGGTGACGCGTCAGGGGGTGACGATGATCTTTCCGATCCGCGTACCCGACGCGAGAGCGCGTAGCGCGGCGGGGGCGTCGGACAGCGCGAAGCGCTGATCGATGACGGGCCGGATCCGGCCGCGCTCGGCAAGGCGGAAGATGATGGCGAGGATCGTCCGCACCCGCGCCGGATCGCTTTCGCCAAGATAGCGCGCATCCACGCCCGCCAGTTCGCCCGACTTGAGCAGCGGCAGATTGGCAGGAAGCCGCGGGATTTCGTCACCCGACGCGAAGCCGACGACCAGGTGCCGGCCATGTTTGGCGAGCGAGCGGAAACAGGGCTCGAACAGCGCGCCGCCGACCGGATCGAACACGCGATCGATCCCGCCGGGATAGCGGGTCTTGAGGACGGCGCGCCAGTCGGGATTGCGATAGTCGAGCACCAGCTCGGCGCCGAGGCCCGCAACATGGCGTATCTTGGCGTCTCCCGAGGCCAGGGCGGCGACGCGGCCGCCGCTGGCATAGGCGAGCTGGACCGCCGCCGATCCCACCCCGCCCGATGCTCCGGTCACGAGCAGCGACTGGCCTGCTTCATAATGGCCGCGATCGAAAAGCCCGTAATAGGCCGTCAGGAAGTCGAGGATAAGTGCGGAAGCGCCTGCGGCACCAAGGGCATCGGGCACCGCCACGCTGCTTGCGGCGCTGACGATCGCCTGTTCGGCAAGCCCGCCGCCGAATTGCCAGCTCGCGATGCGCTGGCCTTCCGTAAAGCCCTCGACATCATCGCCCACCGCCTCGATGCGACCGACAATCTCGCCTCCCGGAATGAAGGGCAAAGAGGGCTGCAACTGGTAATGGCCGCGCATCACGAGTGCATCGACAAAACCGAGCGCGGTCGCTTCGACATGGACGCGGATTTGACCGGGACCCGGCGGGAGGCTGGCCTGCTCCTCGATCGCGAAATCCTCGATCGCGCCGAGGCGGCGGCCTTGAAAGACTTTCATCGGTTTTGGCCTCGCCGCCGCCTAACCGGCTTCGGCGCGGGCATCGAGCCCGTCGCTGTCCTGCCGCCCGAAAGCCAGGTCGTCCGCATTGGGCGAGCGGGTCATGCGCCAGAAGGCGTCGTTACGCCACGGCGTGATTGCAATCACGCGGCCCTTCGCGTTTCGGTACCAGTTCTCGGTCCCAGGATGCGTCCACACGAGCTTCTCATGCGCTTCGTCGATCTGCCGCCGATAGTCCTGATAAACCTCATCCTTCACCTCGACCGTTGCGGCCCCGCGGGCGGCGCTTGCAAGAACGACCTCGCCCGCAAAATGCATCTGGTTTTCGATGTTGCGGATCATGCTGCCGCCATGGCCCGAACCGACATTGGGACCGAGCAGAATGAACAGATTGGGAAAGCCCGGCACCAGTGTTCCGAGATAGGCAGCGGCGTCATCTTCGCCCCAGATGTCGCGCAGCAACGCGCCGTTCCGTCCGATCACCTCATAGGAGCCGAGAACGCGGGTGGTCTGGAATCCGGTCGCAAGAATGATGACGTCGGCGTCGACCTCGATCCCCGACGACGAGATCAATCGATTGCCCTCCACCCGCGCCAGATGTTCGGGAATCAGCTGGACATTGGGCTTGAGGAGCGTGCGATACCAGCCGTTGTCGAGCAGCATCCGCTTCGCGAAGGGCGGATAGTCGGGAAGCACATCCGCTATCAGGTCGGGCCGTTCGGCCAGCTGCTCTTCGACGTAGCGGGTGAAATGGCGGCGGTGACCATCGTTGATCGCATTGACCGCGCGTTCGGGGTGCGGCCAGTCGGGATCGCGTCGAAGCGTGCCATGGACGCGGTCATTGAACGTCCACGACAGACGCTGTTCGAGCCAGGCCCGATAGAGCGGCACGGCCTGCATCAGATAGCGTACGCCGTCGGGAACCGATTTTCGGAACTGCGGAAACGGCGCCGCCCATTGTTTCGACCGCGCAAAAAGGGTGAGCGAACGCACCTCGTCGGCAATCGCCGGAGCAACCTGCATGCCCGATGCGCCATTGCCGATCACCGCGACCCGCTTGCCCGAAAGATCGGCGCCTTGCGGCCAGCGGCTGGTGTGGATCACTTCGCCCTCAAAGCCGTCGAGACCTTCGATGCTCGGATATTGGGGGATGTTGAGAATGCCCACCGCGCTGAAGAGATAGTCCGCGCGATGCGCGGCCGTGCTGCCATCGGGCTTCGAGACCACGACCTCCCACTGCTGCGCGTCGTCGATCCACCGCGCCGACTCGACCTTCGAATTGAACTGTGCGTGCGCCGCCAACCCATATTCGCGCGCGGTTTCGAGAAGATAATTCTCGATCTCGTCGCGCAGCGGGAAATATTTCGACCAGTCGTTGGGCCGACATGAGAATGTATAGGTCAGCGAAGGCGTATCCACCCCGCATCCCGGGTAGCGATTCTCGAACCAGGTGCCGCCGAAATCCTCGTTCTTCTCGAACAGCACATAATCGATGCCCAGCTGCTGAAGCTCGATCCCGGCGCAAATGCCAGAGATTCCGCCTCCGATCACGATCGCCGACTTGGTCTTGAGCAAGGGCGGTATCGCACGCGGCGTCGGCGCGTACAGCATCCCGGCGGCGACGATATCGCCATATTCCTCGGGAACATGCTCGGTCATTGCCACGCTCAGCATCCTGGCGAGATGCGCATTGTCGGGCCGCGGCAGGGCGAGCGGCGTGCCCGTCAGCCAGGCCTTGATTGCCAGCCGTGCGGCTTCGCGCACCTCGCGCTGGATGTCCTCGGGCAGCTGGCCGCTGTCATTGTCATCGAGGCCCGGTGCGCGCGCCGGCCGATAGGGATCTTCGAGCCACTTTTCCTCGCCGGTCATCTGGTGAAGCAGCATCAGCAGGGCAGGGATGTTCGCCTGCTCCACCCCCGATTCCAAAAGCGGCCAGTCGATCCGGTCCGCAGCGATCGGGCGGTCGGTTATCGGTTGGGTCATCTGACAAATATCCTGAAAGTAGCGGAAAGAAGAGCGCCCGCGCCCGCCGCGAGGCCGGTGAAGCGAGGGCGGTGCCCCGCGCGCGATGCGGAGGCCGGAAGGATCATGGCGAGAAGGATTCGCGGCGAACCCGCAGGCCGGCCGCCTCGCGATCCCAAGTGTCGTGCGTGACGCCCTCGCGCCGCAGATCGGTCTTCAACACTTTTGCCGACGGCGTCTTGGGCAGTTCGTCCAACACGCGAAAATAGCGCGGGACCATGAAATAGGGCATGGCTTCGATCAGGAATTGCGCGAGCGCGCGGCAGTCAATCGACCGGCCGGGCACCGGTGCGACAATGACCATCACCTCATCCTCGGAATATTCGCTCGGCACGGCGATAGCAGCCGCCTCGCGAACGTCGGGGTGGCGGCAGACTTCGGCCTCGACTTCGAAGGACGAGATATTCTCGCCTCGGCGCCGGATCGCGTCTTTGACCCGGTCGACAAAATAATAATAGCCATCCTCGTCACGGCGAAAGGCGTCGCCGGTGTGAAACCAGCCGTTGCGCCACGCCGCCGCGGTCGCCTCGGGGTTCGCATTATAGCCGCTGTTCATCGCCCAGGGCCGGTCGGTGCGGACGAGCATCTCGCCGATTTCCCCGATGGCGACCTCGCAATCATCGCCGTCGACGAGGCGGACCTCGACCCCCGGGCGCACCCGCCCGCAGGTGCCGACCTTCACCGGATTGGCTTCCGACACGATCGGCGAGGAAATCTCGGTCATGTTGAAGATCGTGTAGATATCGATGCCGAACCTCTCGGTGAAGGCGGGCGCATCGCCGGTCAACGGCACCATGAAGGCCTTCTTGACCCCGTGGTCGCGGTCCTGCGCGGCCGGAGGCGCCTTGAGCAGGAATGTGGCCATGACGCCGAGCAGAAAGACGACGGTGGCGCCGGTTCGCTTTGCGACTGCCCAGAATTCGTCGGTCGAAAAATTGTCGATCAGCGCGACCGAAGCGCCGCGCGCGAGCATGACGAACGGCGGCCCCATCCCGCCGATGTGAAAGATCGGCGCGACACACATATAGCGGTCGTCCTCGCCCACCATCGGCCAGCTTTCGGGTCCGGCATTCGAGAACATGTGAAGATAGGACGACAGCACGCCCTTCGAGGGACCCGTCGTGCCCGACGTGTAGATGATCGACTGGATGTCCCAGGGTTCGATCGGTCGTTCGAGCGGCAACCCGTCCGAGGGGTCGCCCTCCACATCGTCGTAACGCACCACCGGAAGAGGCGCTTGCGCCGCGGTGCCGGCTGTCGTGACGACAAGGCGTTCGAGACCGCCAAGATCGACTTCGGCGAGGCGCGGAACAAGATCGGGGTGAACCAGCAGAAACCGCGCCGACGCGTTGGCAAGCACATGCTCGAGCAAGCCGCCCCGATAAGCGGTGTTGAAAGGCACGAAGACGGCGCCGAGGTAGTTGATCGCATAAAAGGCCAAAAGCGCGTCGGGTCCATTTGGCAGCCACACCGCCACATGATCGCCCTGCTTGACGCCGAGCGCGCGCAGGCCGGCGGCCTTGGCGCGAACGCGGGCGTGGATGTCAGCAAAGCTCCATTCGGACCCGTCCGGAAAGACGATATGCGCCTTGTCGGGCCGCTCGGCCGCCCAGCGGTCGAGCAGGTAGCGCAGCACGCATTCGTCGCGATTGGGAATGCGCGGATCCTGAAAGTCTCTCGCTCGCGCGGCGTCCGGCATAGTCACCCCCCTGTCTTCCTTGGCTATCGTCCCGGCTCCGGCCATCGTCAGGCGGCGCGCCGAAGGATTTCGAGGATGTCGGCGGCCGAGGTGACCGGCCGGGGATTGGTGCGGCCCCAGATGTCGAGAAGCGTATATTCGGCGACCTGCTGGAAGCGGCTTTCGTCTACTCCCACCTCGCTCAGCCTCCGCGGCATTCCCAGCCCCGCGATGAAGGCATCGAGCGCTGCCGAAGCGCTCGCATGCTCGCCCCCGAGCACCGCGAGCGTGCGCCCCTGACGGCTTGCATCATGCTCGGCGTTCCACGCCAGGACATAAGGCGACATCACGCAGGAGGTATATCCGTGCGGGACATCGCAGGTGCCGCCCAGAATATGGCCAATTGCGTGGCTTGCGCCCATTGGAACGCCGCCGATGATGCTGATCATCGACTGCCATGCGCCGATCTGGCATTTCAGGCGGCCTTCGAGATCGCCCGGATCCGCCTTCACGCGCGGAAGTCCCTCGACAAGCAGTCGCAGGGCGCTTTCGGCAAGACCGTCGGCAAAGTCGTTCGACTGGTAGGAGGACAAGGTCTCGACCGCATGGTCTACCGAACGGACGCCGGTCGAGAGCCAGAGCCATTCGGGCGTGTGGCGCGTGATGGCGGGATCGAGAACGACCATGATGGGCGCCATGTTGCGGTGCTCATAGCCCTGCTTGTGCTGGGTGACCTCGTCGGTGGCGCCCGACAGCGCGTTGAACTCTCCGCCGGAAAGCGTGGTCGGCACGCAGATGACGGGAATATCGGGACCGATCGTGATCGGGTTGATCACCTCGCCTGCATCGGTGACAAAGGTGCGCAGCGGTTCGAACGCCTCGACGCTTCGCACGTCATGCTTGATCAGCAGGGCGACGATCTTTGCACTGTCGGTGACCGAACCTCCGCCGACCGAGACGATCAGGTCGGCACCCGCGGCGCGTGCGGCATCGGCGGCCTTGAGGACATCGCTGCGCGGCGCGTGCGGAGCGACCCCGCTGAAGGTTGCGGCATGACGGTCGCCAAGCGCCGCCTCGATCAAGCCGATTTCGCCGGTTTGTTCGCGCAGCGTCGCCGATGCCAGCAGAAAAACCTTGTTGCACCCCATCTTGGCGGCCTGGTCGGCAATCGCCTCAGCCGTGGGGACGCCCATGGTAACCCGCTCGGTCCGGGTGAAGCGCAATTCGCTCGGGGTGATCTTAGACATGATCTCGCTCTCCTCTGATCGTCCGGTCTGCGCCGGTCTGGTGAATCAGATAGTGACAGGAGAAGCGTATACTGGCTAGTATATTTTTCAACTGATGGGAATATGGGCGGCGAGCCCGCCAGGGGAGACGGATGACAAGCCTATGATAGAAAAAGAAAATGGCTCTGCGCCGCCGGCTTCCGGTATTCGGATTCTGGAATTTTCCGGGCTTGGCCCGACGCCTTTTGGCGCCATGCTGCTCGCCGATCTGGGCGCCGACATCCTGCGCATTGAACGCTTCGGCGCCGGGCGCCCGCTTGGCGGCGATCCGCAGTTCGACTTTCTTTATCGCAACCGCCCCTCGGTGGCGGTCGACCTGAAATCGCCCGACGGACACAATCTCGTTCGCGATCTGGCGATGAAGGCAGACGTTCTTATCGAAGGGTATCGACCGGGCGCGATGGAACGGCTCGGACTCGGTCCCGAAATACTCTGCGAAGCCAATCCGCGTCTGATTTATGCGCGCATGAGCGGGTGGGGGCAGGCCGGCCCTTTGGCGTCGCGCGCAGGACATGACATCAACTATCTCGCGCTCGCCGGCGCCCTCTATCCTATCGGGCCGAGTGACGCGCCGCCGACGCCGCCGCTCAATCTGGTCGGTAACTTTGGCGGCGGCGGCACATTCCTCGCCATGGGGGTGCTCGCTGCGCTGGTCGAGCGGCAGCGCTCCGGCAAGGGCCAGATTCTCGACGTGGCGATGGTCGACGGTATTTCGGTCCTGCTGACCCAGATGGCGGGCTGGATGCAGATGGGCCTTTGGAAGCGGGAGCGCACCGGCAATCTTCTCGACGGAAGCGCCTATTTCTATCGCTGCTATGAAGCCGCCGATGGCCGGCACATGGCTGTAGGCGCGCTCGAGCGCGAGTTCCATGATGCGTTTCTGGCGGGGCTTGGTCTCGACCCCGGGGATTTTCCCGACTATCTCAACCCCGACGTCTGGCCCGACCGCGCGCGCCGGATCGAGCCGATATTCCGCTCGCGTTCGCAGCGCGAATGGTGCGCAATTTTCGATCGGCTCGATGCCTGCGTCTCGCCAGTGCTGACCTTTGACGAGGCGGCCGATCATCCCGCGAATCGCGCGCGTGAAGCGCATGTTCATTCGGGCCGCTCATTGCAACCGGCACCCGCGCCGCGATTTTCGCGGTCCATCCTCCGGTCACCGGGCCCCGTGGTTTCGAGGCCCGATTTGCCCGGCAGCCTGATCGACTGGGCTGTCAGCGAAAATGAAATCCGATCGCTGCAGCAAAAGTCCATCATAGAATAGCTGCGCGGATTTCAGCGGCCGCCGGAAACTTGATCTGCGCCGAGCTCCTTCTGCCGACAGGCATTCAGCGCTCAGATGAGCATTGTTGCGATCCAAATGGTCTCGGTGTCCTCCGATGACCGCTTTTGGTGGATGCGCGCAATTCGTCCGGGCTCGTTGCAGCCGATTATCCGAAGAGAGCTTCAGATCGAGAGCTTCGCGTCCCCCTCGACAATGCGCTGTTCGAGCCTGGGCCGCGCCCCTGGCCGCCACATTTGGGCGTGGTGTGAGACGCGGTAGCGAAGCGGACCGCCATCGGGGGCTTTCGCCCGCGCGATCGGGCGGACGATGCACACGAACTCGGTTTCGATGGTGTCGGGCCCTGCGCTGACAACAGCATAGCCGTGACCGGCCATGTCGACGAATTCGAGATGGGGCGCAACGTCGGGATTGGTCAGCGCCCGGGCGGCTTCGATGTCGCCGCTCGCCGCATATTCGAGCGCCGCGCGCACCCCGCGCTTGATTGTGAGGTTGATCGTGTGCTCGGGCGGAGCGCCTTCGACCTTTCGAACATAGAGCGGGCGCAAGGCCGATTCCTTGAAGAACTCGGCAGCTTCGCCAAGGCCGGGAGCGGATATCGAACCGGTGATGAAGCTGAGTCCGACCGGCGCGAATTCCGCGGGCGGCAGGGCAGGCGCTGCATATCCGGCCCAGAAGCTGTGGCGGTCGCCGGAAACCGTAACGAAGCCCGGGATCTTCGCGTCGCGAACGAGATCGTAGATTTCGGCGCGTTCGGCGAAGGCTCCGCTCATATCGCCGCCGCCGAAGGTGCCATAATCCCTGCCCGGCCATCGGTCCTTCACCAGCCCCTCGGGCAGGTTCTGGGGATCGGTGCGCATATCGAGCGTGCCGTTGGTCGCGCCCCAGATCTTCCAGGTCGCAGTCGACTGGGTCAGCCGCGCCTTGAGCCACGCCTTTTGTTCCCGGCCGAGCACAGTATGCGCGGGTTCGTCCTTGCGATAATTGGGAATGCTCCTGTCCCCGATCGCGATGATCGCAGGCGGCTTGCCGCCCGCATAATCCCGCCCGCCGTCGACGATTTCCAGCCACTCTTGCGGGATCACCGGATAGTCGCCGGAGTCGAGCGCCGCCGCCTCGGGCCGATCGGTGGGGTCCGCCGCCTTGTAACTGTGCAGGTCGGTCAGGATCAGATCGACATGCTTGCCGTACCGCAGCGCGCGGTAGGTCGTCATGCTGCCGACCGCGATGCGGTTGTTGATTTCGGTGCCGAAGCCATCGTCGTCGAACGTGTCGATCGCGGCCTTTTCGACGGCAGGCGGGCTAAACTGCTCCAGCGCGGCGCCGGATGCCTTGCGAACGCGCGAGGGGATATATTCCCACCACGCCTGGTTGGCCGCGACGCGCAGCGGCTGCGCGGGCTCGACGGTGGCGCCATATTTGATGAAGCTCTGCCAGCCCTGCCAGGAGAATTCGTGATTGTCGCCCATGCACACGAAAGGAAGATAGGCCCGTGCATCCTGGATATCGGGATCGTCGATATGCGCGCGATAGACGTGGCGGTAGCCGGCGAGATTGGTCGGCACATAGAAATTGCCGACCTTGCGCGCGTCGGGAATGTGGCCGAGATCATAGACCGTGCGCGAATAGCGGTGCGGCGTTTCTTCAGGATATTCGACCACTTCGTAGATGAAGTCGCCGAGATGGAGCACAAAGCCGAGCTTGCGGTCGGCCGCCGCGCGCTCGTCCTCCCAGATCATGCGGGCGTAGGCGTTCTGCGCGCCTTCGTTGACGCTGTTGCAGGACACGAAGGCAAATTGAACGGGTCGCTGGTCGCTGGCGCGCGGGGCCGTGATCGTCCGCCCGATCCGGCTGCCCGCGCCGCTTTCATCGGCGAAACGGTACCAATAGACCGTCGCCGGCGAGAGTCCGCCGACCAGCGCCCGGCACGTCCAGTCGGCGGCCGCCAGCACCGGCGTGCGCGCCGCCGCGACGACGCGGCGAAAGTTCGGATCGAGCGCCACCTCGACGGTCAGTTCATGACGGTCGCCCGCGTCGAATGGCCGCCGGGTCCACAGGACGATGCTATGTTCGTCCGGGTCGCCCGACGCCACACCCTGGGGAAAAAGGCGGCGATCCTCTCGCCATGCCATTTGCGAGGGCGCCGCGGACAGACGGGACGCCCAGATGCCGCTGATCCCGATCGAAGCCGCACCCGCCATAAATTTCCGTCGGTCCATCGCTTGTCCCCCTCCTGACCCGTGCCGATCAGGTCGTGATGCAAACTCTAGCCGGGTTGGCCAGACCCGAAAGATTTAGGTCACGAGCGCCCCTGACTTTTCGACCAAGGGTGGAATGCGAGCGGCGCGCGGCTGGCAGAAGGGCAGACGGCGGCGTCGGATGCGTATCTAAGGGGCCTAGGAGAACCCGGGTCGGGAGTTTATCCCGCGCGCGCGGCCTGGCTTTCACGATGACGGTCGCGCAATCGAAATGGGAAGAGCGGAGATCCGGGTTGGCGGCCGCGGCCCCCATGCCGAACGGATCGCTCTTGCTGACTTTCACCGAAAAGAGACCATCCTCCAGGCACGATCGGAAGACGGCCGCAATGACTCAATCCGCGTTCCATTCGAAGACATCAAGCTGGGAACAGCCTTGCGTGTGCAACGGATCTTTGAAGGCAAACTGCTTCGCCTCGTCCAAGCTGGCGGCAATCAATATATAGGCGCCGCCGGATTGGTCGGTGAAGGGGCCGGCGCATTCGAGCCGTCCTGCATCGCGCAGGCGGTCGAGAAAGGCATAGTGCTCCCCAAGCACTTCTCTGCGAAATTCCGGCGTTCGCCGTGAAAGGACGAGGTACTTCATCATCAGGTTCCTTTTCTTTCGGTGATGGCGGACGAAATCCAGTCTTCCATCGCTCAAATCTTCCTGCTCAGGGTCAGAACGTCAGCAAGACGGAACCGGTGGTTCGTCCGGCCTCGAGGGCAGAATGCGCCTTGGCCACGTCGGCCAAGTCAAATTGCGCGCCGATCTCGACGTGCAGTCCGGCTTCCAGTTCTTCGAACAATTCGGCCGCGGCATTCCGATAGGAATCAAGGTCGGCCATATAGGCAAGGACGCTGGGCCGGGCCAAGGCGAGCGACCGCCGCGGGCCCAGTTCGGATATATCGATTGCCGGGAGCGACCCCGAGGCTTGGCCCACACTAACCACCAGGCCAAAGGGTCGGACGCAATCGAGGGTTCGCAGCAAGACGTCGCCCCCGATACCGTCGAAGGCGACATCGACGCCCCGGCCGCCGGTGATGTTTAGAACCTCGCGGACAAAATCGCTCTCTTTGTAAAGCACCGCATGGTCGAGACCGAAGCTCTTGGCCAGCGCCGCCTTTTCGGGCGAGCCGACGGTCCCGATGACGCTTGCTCCGAGTTTGCGGGCCCACTGGCTCAATATCAGGCCAAGGCCGCCTGCGGCGGCATGAATGAGGATGATATCTCCAGGCGAGATGCGTGCGACGCGCGTCAGCAGCATGTGCGCCGTGATACCGCGCAACATGGAAGCCGCAGCGACCGTATCCGAGATATGTGACGGGAGCGGCACCGCCCGGTTTGCCGCCAGCAGGCGCGTTTCGGCATAGCCGCCCATCGGCAGGCCCGCCCAAGCGACCCGGTCGCCCCGACGAAGATGGGTGACGCCATCGCCCAGCGCTTCGACCACTCCGGCCCCTTCGACACCGAGGACGGCGGGCAGGTGGGCTACGGGGTAGAGACCGGTTCGGTGATAGATATCGACATAATTTACCCCCGCTGCGGCGTGACGGAGGCGGATCTCGCCGGGACCAGGATCGCCGACATGCTGGTCATCGACGCGCAGAACAGCCGCATCCCCCACGGCGTGCATTTTCACCACTCGTGCCATCTTCTCGCTCCTTCGCTTTGAAAGCGGGCTGCTTAGGGCATGGGTGCGCGCACAGTAATTCCTTTAGTATGCCCAGTTATTGTGCAAAAATGCACAGATGCAGTGGGATGATCTGAAATATTTTCTGGCGCTTTTTCGGTCGGGGACACTCTCGGCCGCGGCGCGCACTCTGGGCGCAGAACACAGCACGGTCGCGCGCCGTATTGCGTCGCTCGAAGAAGGGCTTGGCATGCGTCTATTCGAACGGTCCGGTCGCGGATTCAGCCTTACGGCCGAAGGCGAGGCGATCGCGGATATTGCGGCGCGCGTCGAAGAGGAAACGCTCAACATCACGCGCGTGGCGCAAGGCCGGCAGTCCGATCTGGCAGGCGTGGTGCGCATCAGCGCGCCGCCCACATTCGCCAGCCGATTTATCGCGCCCCGCCTGACGGCGCTTCGGCGCCGATATCCCGGGATCGAGCTCGAACTTGCCGGCGACAGCCGCGCCATCAGCTTGTCGCGCCGGGATGCCGATATCGCGATCCGTCTCAGTCGGCCGACGACGGGTTCGATCGTGACGCGGCGTGTCGGAACGATGGCTTTCGGTCTTTATGGCCAGCGGGACTATCTTGCGAAAGCCGCAGCCTGCGACCGCGATTTTCTCGGCTATGACGATAGCCTCGATCATGTGCTCCAACAGCAATGGCTGCGACGTCTGGAGCCGGACTTGCGCCTGGCATTTCGCAGCAACGAATTGACCACGCTGCACGAAGCGGCGGCTGCCGGGATGGGTTTGGCGGTTCTGCCGCGTTTTCTCGGCGACCCCGACGAGCGGCTCGCGATGGTGGCCACACCCTCACCGCCACCGAGCCGCGAGCTTTGGCTGCTTGTTCATCCCGATCTTCGTCGGTCTCCGCGCATCCGGGCGGTCCTTGATCATATTGTGGACATTGTCCTTGCCGGGCGCGCGATACTCGATCCCGAGGGGGCAGCGAGCGATTAAAAGGCGATGACGGCCAGATCCGTGGGCAGTTCCTTATGTCGCGTATCGACGCCGGATGTTGTGGGGCCGGTCCACCCGCCGGGGTTTTCGAGAATATCGAGCGACGGCGCATAGCCTTCCTGCCGGAAGGTGCGAAACGCGAAGGGCAGACCATCTGCACCCAGCGGCGAGGCTGCATCGGCGACATGGATATGAAGGTGCGGAGCATCGGATTGCCCCGAGTTGCCGAGCGCCGCGAGCACCTCGCCCATGCGCACCCGCTCGCCTTCCTTCACTCTGATGCTGCCGGGCTTGAGATGTCCGTAAAGGACGCGGTTTCCACCCGGCAGCCGAAGGACGATATGATTGCCGGCAATCGTATCGAGGCCGATCTTGATGGCAGGCGGGGCCAGGGGTTGGTTGTCGGGCAAGCCATCAAGGATGCCCTCGACGACCGCATCGGCGACCGCCAGAACCGGTTCGCCATATCCGGACCAACTTTCGTTCCTCGAAGGATCGCCCGTAAAGGCACGGCCATGCGCATCGACCTTCACGAAGTCGATTGCATAGCGCTGCGCGATCCGGGCCTGGCCATCCACGACCGCGATCGTTCGGCGGTGATCGGAATCGTTCGACAGCGCATTGGCTGCGAGCCAGTGGCCCGGCCCAAGGGGCGCGTTCACCACCAGCGGAGCCTCGCCGCTCACCGTCAGTGGCGGGACTTCCAGAATAGTGCGCGATGGGTCGGGCGGCCCGCTTGATGCCGATGCCACATGGATATGGTGACCAAGACGCAACCCGGCTCCTGTCCCCTTGGGAACCGCCGTGTCGAAATATACCATGACAAAGCTGCCAGGCCCGATCTGAAGACGGTCGGCGCCCTCTTTCTGCTGTCCGGGCGTCGCAATCATCGTCGCTAAATCCTTCGCCGCAAATGCGCCGAGTGGACGGCCGCCGTTGCTGTCGAAGACGTCGATTTCCGTCAGGATGATCGTGCGCCCCGAATAGTTGGTCAATCGCATCTCGTAGAGAAGATGGTCGCGGCCGGACGCCTCGACCGGCGCAGGCGCTTTACCGAACTCAACATCAAGGGGGACTACCGAGGGCGCCGGCTCTTGACGGGCGGCGGCAATCTCACTGCCCAACAAGGAGGGCGCTATGGTGCTGCATAGCAGCAACAAGGCGAACTTCACCCGAGCCATAGTTGCGATACTCCCATCACTTTGCTGCCAAATCGACATCCGCTCAGCGCCGCGTAAATGCCGGCAGATCGCCGATCTGCCGATGGAATCGGGCGATTTCGCTCGCCTCCCCAGACGTAAGCTTCGCCCTCGTCACGGCTTCGTCGATGCTCGAAAAGCGCGCGCTGTCGCGCGCCTTGACCAGCCGCGATGCGAGATCGCGCTTGCCTGCGAGGAGATAGGCGAGGCTGGTAGCGTCGGCCGTATTGAGGTCGACCACCAAGGGTTCAGTCAATTTCTCGTCCCACGGCGCCGCGGGAATATGGACGTCGGGGTTCGTCATCCAGAGTTCCGGAGCGAGGTGCGCATCAAGCGCGAACTTGCCCGCCGCGACTTGATCGGTAGCTGCGGCGAAGGCCTGGCGATAGAGCGGCAAATTGCGAAGAAAGTCGGCAAGCTTGCCATGCGCACCGGAACAGGAAAGCCGCGCAGTGGCGTCGCGCAAGTCCGCGCTCGCCGTCGCGCCGCCGGTGGCCTCGAGAAAAATACGAGTGACCTGCTTTGCATCGTCGGGATAGAGCCGGGCCCAGTCGCGAACCAGATCGACCAGCGGCGCGCGGCCATGCCAGTCCGCGCGCCGAGCGAGAATCGTGAACAGCTTTTCGTAGCGAGCGAGCAAAGCCTCGCGCGTCATGCTTTTTGCGAGGAGCCGGTAGAAGATGGTCGCGGCGACGCCTTCGGACGCCATCTGCGCCTCGCCCGATCTGACGCTGCAGGGGTCTAATGAATAATCGGTTTGCGCGAGGCGCCATCCCTCGATCCCCGAAGCTTGCGGGTCCGATCGGACCGATCCGAAGAGAAAGCCGCCTTGCGGGATCGCCGTCTCGCGCAGCCAAGTCTCGCGGCGGCTGAGCCAATAGTCGGCGGGCGATGGTGCCCCGAACCGCGCGCGGGCGCGAAACCCCTCCGACGCCGTCAATGCCAGCGCCAGGGGCTGGAAATGTTCACCGAAACCCTCGTCGAAAGCGGTCGTCGGATCGGTCGTGACAAGCACCGAATGGCCATTTCGCGACAGCGTCGGGGGGATCGGGCCAAGGAGCCGGCGCAAAAGCACATGGCCGAATTCATGCGCGAGCACCTCTTCGAACTGGCCGTCGGCGATACTGGCTTCATCGACCGTGAGATCGATGAAATAGTCGCGGCAAAGTGCGCGGCGCCCCTTGCCGTCCTCGATGAACAGGTCTTTGCGGGCGAAACCGCCGTCTTCGTCGGAAAGATAGACGATGATGCCGCCGCCGATCGAGGGGCAGTCGAACGTCTGCCGGCTTCTGGCCCGCGCCATCCGATCGAGATCGGGAAGCAGGGCAGCGACCCCGCTCGCCGTCGCTGCGAGTAGCCTGCGTTTCAGCGGGCCTTCGGCGATCGGCATGCCAACCGGCAGCTCCCGGCCATCAGACAGCCGCTCGGTGATGGCCTGGCCCGCCGCATCCCGTGCCGGAACGAGAAAGGTCATTTCAACTTCGAGCGCTTGCGCCGGCGCCGCAACGGAGAGTCCGAAAAAGGTCAGTGATGAAAGAATAGTTTTGAACATCGCGGTTTCGATTCGCAGGGCGTCAGAACGGCCACACTGTATTGCTTGATTAATACAGGCACAAGGCTTGGAATCGCGGTTTTGGCAACAATTCACGGTCGCTCCCGAGGCAGGAATTGAAGTCTGGGCGTCGATGCCCCTTCCCGAATCTGGGTCCTCGGAGCAATGGACGGGCTGGAGAAGCGGCGGCGCCACGCCCGGCATTGAAAGAACGTCGGCGCGGAGCAGCTATTTTGCGGCGTTGGCGTTGCGGCTTTTCTCGCCTGAACGCGGGCCTGTTTACGGATATTCGACCGTCACCGGAATGCGGCCGCGGTAGTCCCCGTCGGTGGCGCCGGCAACCTGCAGCCGTCCGCCGAAGCGGAAGACGAGGCGGCCGTCGGGGCCGAGCCGCGGCGCCGCGCCCAGGTCGGTTGCCAGCCCGGTCACGCGCGCGCTCGCGCCGCTGCCGCTCTCCAGATCGACCGACGGGGGCAGAGTGACACGCACTTCGGCGCCGGGCTCACCGCTGACGGTGACGACGCCGGTAACCGCAAAGCCGCCGAGGTCGCGCACGTCGCCGCGCAGGCGGCGCGCGCCGGTGAGCGGATCGATCTCGATCTCGCCGCCGCTCGCGCCGACCGCGACGCGGCCCAGGTCGAGCTGGGTGTCGACCTCGACGCGCAGCGGCATGCTCGCCTTGCGCGCCACAATCGCGGCATCTTTGCCGTCTTGGCCGCACAATTGGCACTGGGCGGCCAAGGGGGCCGGCGGCGCGCCGAACAGCAGGAGGGCAAGGAGGAGACGCATTATCACCCCTTCGGCATAGCGCGATCGTGGTTAATCGGCGGTAAAGCAGGCCACGCTACCCCTTGCGGGGGCGCGGCATCGCGCCGATATTCAGGCCATCATGCGGCGCCCTTCCCCACCCCCGTGCGCCGCCCAGGAGTAGCCCATCATGACCGACAAGCAACTCGACCCAATGGCCCATCATGTACTGCGCGAAGGCGGCACCGAGCGCGCTTTCACGGGCAAATATACCGATTTCAAGGGCGACGGCCTCTATCGCTGCGCCGGTTGCGGCACGCCGCTGTTCGACAGCCGCACCAAATATGACAGCGGTTCGGGCTGGCCGAGCTATACGGCGCCCGCCAGCGATGCGTCGGTCAGCGAACATCGCGACATGAGCCATGGCATGATCCGCACCGAAGTGCGCTGCGCCAAGTGCGAGGGGCATCTGGGCCATGTCTTTCCCGACGGTCCCGGGCCGACGGGGCTGCGCTATTGCATCAACAGCGCGGCGCTTGACTTCGCCGACCGCGGGCAGGATGAGGCGGGGACCGGCGAAGGCTGATCCCCGCCGGGCCGGCTGCCGCATCGCCGCGCAGCGAAAGAAGGAATCTGGATTTTGCGCCGCGAGCGACAATCGTCATCCGCCCCCAAATCGTCATCGTCAGGCAAAGGCTCGGGCAAGGGCCCCGGCTCCGGGGGACCGTCGGGCCTGCGCCTCTGGCTCCGCCGTCTGTTCCGCTGGGGCCTCGCGCTTGCGCTGGTCGGGGTCGTCGCGGTCGCGGTCGCGGTCGGCATTGCGGCGCAGCGCATCCCGAGCTTCGAGGAGCTGAAAAAGTCGCCGGCGGGCCAGACGATTCGCGTCCACGCCGCCGACGGCACCGTCTTCCTGTCGCTCGGCCCCAATTACGGGCGCTGGCTGACGCTGCGCGAAACGCCGCAGGTGATGCAGGATGCGATGGTCGCGGTCGAAGACCGGCGCTTTCGCTATCATCCCGGCGTCGATCCGGTCGGAATGACGCGCGCTGCTGTCTTCGCGGTCGAACATTATGGCACCGGGCGCCGGATGCAGGGCGCATCGACGATCACCCAGCAGCTGGCGCGCAATATCTTCCTGTCGAACAGCTACACCTGGTCGCGCAAGCTGCGCGAAATGATCCTGTCGCTCGCGCTTGAATGGAAATTCTCGAAGGACGAGATCCTCGAACTCTATCTGAACAAGGTCTATTTCGGCGGCGGCAGCTACGGCATCGACGCCGCATCGCGGCGCTTTTTCGGGCATAGCGCGACCCAGATGTCGCTGTCCGAAGCGGCGGTGGTTGCGGGGCTGGTCAAGGCGCCGTCGCGCTATTCGCCGACTGCCGATGCCCAGGCCGCGCTCGGCCGGTCGGGGGTCGTGCTTGAAACCATGGTCGATGCGGGCTTCATCACCCAGGCGCAGGCCGACGGTGCCAAGCCCGCCGATGTCCAGCTGGCACAGGAAACGGGCCAGAACAGCGCGCGCTATTTCACCGACTGGGCGCTGCCGCAGCTCGACATGCTGATCGACGAAGGCACCGAGGCGCTCGATGTCTACACGACGCTCGACCTCGGCATGCAGCGCGCCGCGACCGCGGCGATCCAGGCCGACACGCCGAAGGGCGTGCAGGGGGCGCTCGTCTCGCTCGATCGCGACGGCGCCGTGCGCGCGATGGTCGGCGGCACCGACTATGTCGCCTCCAACTACAACCGCGCGACGCAGGCGATGCGCCAGCCGGGGTCGGCTTGGAAATTGTTCGTCTACATGGCAGCGCTCGAAGCCGGCTATAAGGTCGACGATCAGGTGGTCGACGAACCGGTGACGATCAACGGCTGGAGCCCGAAAAACTCGTCGGGCCGCTTCGCCGGGCCGATGAGCCTGCGCACCGCTTTCGCTTATTCGGTCAACACGATCGCGGCGAAGCTGGGCAATGAAATCGGCTTTTCGTCGGTCGCCAACATGGCGCGCCGCTTCGGCATCACGACCCCGATCAACACTCACCCGTCGATGGTGCTGGGCAGCGCCGAGGTGCGGGTGATCGACATGACCGCCGCCTTCGCCGCCGTGTCGCGCAAGGGGGTGTCGGTGCAGCCCTATGGCATCACCAAGGTGACGACCGCCGACGGGCGCCTCCTTTATCAGAAGCCGGCCGAGCGCGGGCAGGTGCTCGTCGACAATTGGGTTGCCGCGGGCATTACCGACCTCTTGCAGACCGCAGTCGCGACGGGGACAGGGCGCGCCGCGCAGATCGGCCGACCGGTGGCAGGCAAGACCGGCACGACGTCGAGCAACAAGGACGGCTGGTTCCTCGGCTTTTCGAGCGGCCTGACCACCGGCGTCTGGATGGGCCGCGACGATGCCAAGGCGGTCGGGGGGCTGCAGGGCGGCCGCGCGCCGGCCAAGGCCTTCGCCGACTATATGCGCATCGCTGTCGCACGGCGCCCCGTCGAGCCCTTCGATACCGAGGTCAAGCTGCCCGAATGGCAGCTTGAGGGCGATGACGAGGCCTATTTCGGCGCACCTGAGGAAAATGGCGGCATGGTCGATGAAAATGGCATGCCGATCGAACTGCCCGCTGCGCCCGACACCGCCCAGGGCGACGTCCCGCCGCCGCCCGCCGATGGCCCTGTGCTCAACCAGCAATGGATCGAGGAGCAGACGGGGCGCCGGCCGCCCGCCGACAATGGCGCCGCCGCGCCAAAGGCGGCCCCGCAGCAGCTACGTCCCCCCGCACCAGCACCGCCCAAGGCGCCGCCACCGGTGCTGAAGGTGCCGCCCGCGCGTACGCCCGCCAATGGCGAGGGCAATTAAGGATCAGGTGAAACGGTAGCGGTGCAGCCCGCGGCCTTCGCGGCGCAGCCACGCGCGCGCCGCGCCAACGTCGCCATCGTGCAGATCGTCGACCAGCGCGTGAAAGGCGGCGCTATGGTCCATATGCCGCAGATGCGCGACCTCGTGCGCGACGGTGGCGCGGCGGACATGGTCGGGCGCCATGACGAGCCGCCAGCTGTAGCGCAGGTCGCCGTCGTGGGTGCAGCTGCCCCAGCGGCTGCGCGGATCGCCGACCCCGACGCGGCCGACGGTCAGTCCTGCGCGCGCGGCAATTTCCCGGCTCTCGCGCGTCATGATGTCGAGCGCCGCGGCCTTCAGCCAGCGCTCGATGCGGCGCCCGACGGTTTCGGCGGGGCCGCCGACGCTCAGCCGGTCGCCCTCGGCGCGAACCGCGCGCGGAGCGGTCGCCGTCCATTCGATCCGGCGCTCCATGCCGAACAGTGGGAGCGCCGTGCCGGGGCCGACCTGGACCGGCGCAGCGGTCTTGCCGACCTGTTCGGCGAGCCAGTCCTGTTGCTCGCTCGCCCATTTGATCGCGCGCGCGGCGCTTGCCCGGCGCGGCAGCGTGAGCCGCAACTCGCCGCGCGCGCCATCGAAGACCAGGCGATAGCGCCGCGATTGCGCATGCGGGACCAGCCGCACCGGCCACGGCGTATCACCGACCCAGATACGCGGCCGCTCGTCGCTGGCCCGTTCGCGGCGCATCAGACGACGCGCTCGACGAGATGATTTTCGAGCGGCCCGGCGCGATCCTCGCTCACCGTCCAGCCGACGATCGACTCGCCCGCCCGGTGCACCGCGTCCGGATCGCCGCAGACCAGATAATGCCATGCGGGCAGCGGCTCGCCCTCGGCGCGCAGGCGGTAGGCACAGGTTTGCGGCAGCCATTCGATGTCGGCGACGCTGCGCTTGGTCAGCGTCAGGCAATCGGGGACATGGCGGCGGCGACGCTTGTAATCGCCGCAGCGCGCTGTTTTCAAGTCGAGCAGGCGGCACGCGACATTGGTCGGATAGATGCGCCCGCTGTCTTCATCCTCCAGCTTGTGGAGGCAGCATTTGCCGCAACCGTCGCACAGCGCCTCCCACTCGCCCGCGTCGAGCGAGGCGAGCGGCGCTTCCCAGAAGCGGCGCCCCGCCCCGGTCACTTCACCCACTTGCCAAGGTCGGCGGCGACCTTGTCGGGCGCGCCTTCATCGACGTCGGTCGACGGGTCATCGAGCGGCAGGAGCGCGAGCGGCTTGCCGGCCGGGTCCATCAGGAAGGCGAGCTGCGTATGCGCCATCAGATAGCGGTCGGGCGCCGATCCCTCCACCTTGTGGAAGGACACGACATATTCCTTCGCGACCGCCGCGATCTGTTCGGGGGTGCCGGTCAGCCCGATCAGGCGCGGGTGGTACCGGCTGACGAAGGCCTTGAGCACGGCGGGCGTGTCGCGCGCCGGGTCGACGGTGATGAACATCGGCTGCACCTTGGCGCCGCGCGCCGGATCGGCCTTCTCGAACGCCGTCAGCCCGCGCATCAGCTTTTGCACATCTACCGGGCAGATATCGGGGCAATAGCTGTAGCCGAAATAGACGATGCGGTAACGGCCCGCGAAATCACTGTCGCGTACCGGCTTGCCATCCTGATCGATCAGGCTGAACGGCCCGCCGATCTTCGCGCCGGCGAGCGGCGGGGTCGCGTCCTGCGTCGCCGACGGAGCGTTGCACCCAGCGAGCGCCGCGCCAAAAATCAGAAGCAGGCTTGCGCGACCGGCGTTTCGGACCATATTCGGGATGTTCATCATGCGGCCAGCCTTGATGGGCTAGGCCACGAAAATCAACCTTTCTCGTCGCGCCGTGCGACGATCATCGCCAGGGGTCGCCCAATCATGTTTCGACGCGCGGAGCTCCGCCTCGCCTCCTTCCTCCTGCTGATCGCCGCCGCGCTCGGCGCCGGCACCGCGGCGCATGCGCAATTCCGCGGCGGCTACGCCTTTCTGCAGGCCGTGGAGAACCGCGACGGGACGAAGGCGACCGAGGCGCTGAAGGACGATTCGACGCTGGTCAACACGCGCCATCCCGACACCGGCGAAACCGCGCTGATCATCGTCACCAAGCGCCGCGACACGACGTGGCTGCGCTTCCTGATCGGCAAGGGCGCCGACCCCGAAATCGGCGACCGCCAAGGGGTGACGCCGCTGATGCACGCGGCGCTGCTCAACTATCCCGACGGCGCCGAGGAACTGATCGAAGCCGACAAGTCGATCGTCGACATGACCAATCGCCGCGGCGAGACGGCGTTGATACTGGCGGTGCAGGCCAAGAATGCGGCGATGGTCCGGCTGCTGATGCGCCACGGCGCCAATCCCGACAAATCGGATCATATCGCGGGCATGTCGGCGCGCGATTATGCCAAGCGCGACGACCGGACCGGCCAGATGCTGCAATTGCTCGACGCCAAGCCCGATGCCCCGCTGCGCGATCTTGGACCGATCTTCGGACCCAAATAATAGCGCAATGTGATTTCTCTATTGGGAATCACATTATGATGTGATAATTGCGGGGCATGTCTACGCAACTTATCGATCGCATCCGCGCCATCGTCGACGACGGCAGCATGTCCCGCTCGGGGCTTGCGCGCGCGGCCGGCCTCCACGCCAACAGCCTGCGCGACATGGAATCGCCGGGCTGGAACCCCACCGCCGAAACGTTGCGCAAGCTCGAGAATTGGCTCGCGCACGGCAGCGACCTGTCGCCGATGGCGACGCCGGAGGAAATCATCGCCGAGGCGCGCAACGGCCGCATGTTCATCCTTGTCGACGACGAGGATCGCGAAAATGAGGGCGATCTGGTCATCCCGGCGCAGATGGCGACCCCCGATGCGGTCAATTTCATGGCGACGCACGGCCGCGGCCTGATCTGCCTGACGCTGACGCGGTCGCGGGTCGAAACGCTGGGCCTCGAGCTGATGAGTCGCAACAACGGCACTCGCCACGAAACCGCCTTCACCACCTCGATCGAAGCGCGCGAGGGCGTGACCACCGGCATTTCCGCCGCCGACCGTGCGCGCACCGTGTCGGTCGCGATCGACGCCGCCAAGGGGCGCGACGATATCGTCACGCCCGGGCATGTCTTTCCGCTGATCGCGCGCGACGGCGGCGTGCTGGTGCGCGCCGGCCATACCGAGGCGTCGGTCGACATCGCGCGCCTCGCCGGCCTCAATCCCTCGGGCGTGATCTGCGAGATCATGAACGACGACGGGACGATGGCCCGGCTCGACGACCTGATCCCGTTCGCGCGGCGCCACGGGCTGAAGATCGGCACGATCGCCGACCTGATCGCCTATCGCAGCCGCACCGACCGGCTGGTGGAATGTGTCGCCGACGAACCCTTCGAATCGGATTATGGCGGCGACTGGCGGCTCAAATCCTATCGCAACAAGGTCGACGGCAGCGTCAATCTGGTGCTGCAGAAGGGCGCGGTCGATCCCGATGGCGTGACGCTGGTGCGGATGCACGCCGTGTCGATCTTCGACGATATCATGGGCCGCCCGGGCCCCCGCAAGCGCCGCCTGCAACGCTCGATGGAGGCGATCGGCGCCGAAGGATCGGGGGTCATCGTCATGCTCATGCGCCCGCTCCCCGGCTCGGCCGCCGCCGACGCGGCCCCGCCGCCGACCGGCGGCATGGATCTGCGCACCTACGGCATCGGCGCGCAAATCCTCGTCGACCTCGGCGTTCATGCGATGGAGCTTCTGACGCCTTCGCATAATAATCTCGTCGGGCTGGAAGGCTATGGCCTGTCGGTCGTCGGCGAACGCGCAATCCCCGGAGAAGAATGATGGCCCATATCCTGATCGTCGAAGCGCGTTTCTATGCCCATCTCAACGACATGCTGATCGATGGCGTGCGCAGCGCGCTCGAGGCCGAGGGGCACAGCCACGAGGTCGTGACCGTTCCCGGCGCGCTCGAGGTTCCGGCGGCGATCGCACTTGCCGATCAGAGCGGCCGCTTTGACGGCTATGTCGCGCTTGGCGTCGTCATCCGCGGCGAAACCTATCATTTCGAAGTGGTGTCGAACGAAAGCGCGCGCGGCATCATGGCGCTGACGCTCGACGGCCTTGCCATCGGCAACGGCATCCTGACCGTCGAGGATGAGGAACAGGCGCTTGCGCGCGCCGACAAGACGCGCAAGGATAAGGGCGGCGAGGCGGCGAAGGCCGCACTCGCGATGCTCGCATTGAAGGATCAGTTCGGCGTTGCTTGATCGCACTCCTCCCGGCCGATATTCCGTCGTCGAACGCGGCGGCCGGCTGGTGGTGATCGACCGCGCGACCGGCGGAACCCCGCCGACCGCGGCACAGCGCATGGCCGAACACGATCGGCGCCGGGGCCTCGAACCCGCCCTGCCGGCACCGCGCGAAGAGATACCGGAACCTATCAAAGCCCCCGCTACGATTGCCGGCACAGCTCCCGCTGATCGGCTGCGTGAGGCGATCGCTGCGCGCGGCGCCCAGGCCAGGGCGCGCCAGCCCTGGGGCGACACGCCCGCCGCGCCGCCAGCGCGCGCCTCCGTGCCGGCGCGAATCCCGGCGCATGTCCCCGAAGCCGCTCCGATCCCGGCATCGCGGTCTCGTCCGGCGCCGCAACCAGATCGCGGTTCGCGCAAGACGGTGGTCACGTCGAAATGGTGGGATGCAAAGGGGCCGCGGACGATCGAACTCGGCGCGAGCGGGCAATCGACCCTGAGCGGCGGCTTCGTGACGATCTTCGCGATCGGGCTCGCGATCTTCGTCTTCCTGCTGCTCATCATGCCGGTAGCGGCCTTTGTCGCGGCCTTTCTGCTGTTCCAGTTCGGCGGCAAGATATTGGCGCCGATCGGTGCGGGAATCGTCGACAAGGCGGTCGCCGAGAGGGGATAACGCCCGTCGACTGAAGATAGCGTGCCCCGCGAAGGCGGGTGGCCCATCTTCAGCCGGCGCAATCTGAAACCGACCGGAAGTGTGTCCCCGCCTTCGCGGGGACACACGAAATTGTTGTCTGATCTGATCTAGGCGGCGACCAGCGCCGGATAGTCGATATAGCCCTCGGGCCCGGGCGAGTACCAGCTCTGCGGATTGTCGGTGGCCCAGGCCGCGCCGGTGCGGATGCGTTCGACCAGATCGGGATTGCCGATGAAGGGCCGCCCGAAACTGATCGCATCGGCGAGGCCGCTCGCCAGATCGGCTTCGGCCTTCGCCACGTCATAATCGCTGTTGAGCACCAGCGGCCCCTTGAAGACCTGACGGATCGCCGGCGACTGCTTGGGCACGTCGGTTTTGCCGAAGGTGCCGTCGGGGCCGGGTTCGCGCAGTTCGAGGAAAGCGATGCCCAGCGCGTCGAGCGCCGCGGCGGCGGCGGGGAACAGTATTTCGGGCGCGCTGTCGTCGACACCCTGCGTCTCGCCATTGGGCGACAGGCGCACCGCGACGCGATCCTTGCCCCACACCCCGATCAGCGCTTCGGTCACTTCGCGGAGCAGACGGATGCGGTTTTCGACCGGACCGCCATAATCATCGTCGCGCAAATTGGTGCCGTCGCGCAGGAACTGGTCGATCAGATAGCCGTTGGCGCCGTGCAGTTGCACACCGTCGAACCCGGCGCGCTTCGCATTTTCGGCAGCCGCGACATAATCGGCAATCACGCGCGGAATCTCGTCGAGGCGCAGCGGGCGCGCTTCTTCGAGCTCGAGCCGCCCGACCGGCGTGTGCGCGCGACCTTCGCCCTTCGTTGCCGAAGCCGACACCGGCTGCTTGCCGTCGTTGAACACCGAATGGACGAGCCGGCCCATGTGCCACAGCTGCGCGACGATGCGCCCGCCCGCGGCGTGGACCGCCTCGGTGACGGGTTTCCAGCCTTCGACCTGTGCGTCGGTCCACAGTCCCGGCGCCGAGGGCCAGCCGAGCCCTTCCTGCGAAATTCCCGTCGCTTCGGAGATGATCAGCCCGGCCGAGGCGCGCTGGCGATAATATTCGACCGCAAGTTCGTTGGGGACGAAACCGGGGCCGGCGCGGCCGCGCGTCAGCGGCGCCATGAGGATGCGGTTGGGCGCGTCGATCGCGCCAAGCTTGATCGGGTCGAGAAGCGATGCGGGCATAGATTCCACCTTTCACTTTACCGGCGACGGCCCGTGCTGTCGCCGCTATGGCCGCCGAAGCTATGGATGCGGCGGCCGCTGCACAATGGTGGGTAGCAAAAGAAAATCTAAATGAGCAACAAGCCAATCAGCCCGCCCACCATTTCGCCGGTCGATCCGGTGGCCAAACCGGTCGCCGCCACGGTGAACCGATGGGCCTTTGCCGCGCTTGTCGGTGGCAATCTGGCGCTGTCGCTGACCGCGATGGTGGTGCGCTTCGCCGATACCGGTCCCGTGGCCGCGGCCTTCTGGCGACTCGCGCTCGCGCTGCCGCTGCTCGCGCTGCTGATGCGGCGCGAAACGGGCGGTCGCCTGCCGCCGCGCGGCGCGCTGACGGTGGCGGCGGGGGCGGGGCTCTTCTTCGCGCTCGATCTTGCCGCCTGGCATCTCGGCATCCTTCAGACCAAGGTCGCCAATGCGACGCTGTTCGGCAACAGCGCCAGCCTGCTCCTCGTGCTGTGGGAGATTGCGGTCGCGCGCACCCTGCCGCGCGGGTGGCAGGCGGTGGCGGTGCTGCTAGCCTTCGCGGGGTCGGCGCTGCTGATGGGGCAGAGCTATGAAGCGTCGGCCGCCTATCTCGTTGGCGATCTGCTCAGCCTTTTCGCCGGGGCGCTCTATACGGGCTATGTTCTGATGATGCAGCGGGTGCGCGGCGACATCGGCCCCTGGTCGGCGCTCGCCATATCGTCGGCGGCGGGGATCCCGGTGCTGCTCGGCACGGCGCTGCTCTTCGGCGAAGCGATCCTGCCGCACTACTGGACCCCGCTGATCGTGCTGGCGCTGATGAGCCAGCTGGTCGGGCAGGGGCTGCTCATCTGGGCATTGCCGCGCTTCTCGCCGCTCGTCGTCGGCCTGACCCTGCTCGTCCAGCCGGTGGTCGCGGCGACCGCGGGGTGGCTGATCTTCGGCGAGACGCTCAGCGCGATGGAATTGTTCGGCGGCGCGATGGTTGCCGCGGCGCTGGTGCTGATTCGGTTGCCGAGCCGCCGCGCGGCGCCTATCTGATGGTCATGGCTCAGCATCCGTCCGCCGCAACTCTGCCCGCCGATCCGACGCTCGACGAGATTCGCGCCGCGCTGGCGCCGCTTGTCGCGGCTTCCGCTGCCTTCGACGGCTTCACCGCCGCCACGCTCGACGAAGCTGCCGACGCGCTCGGGGTCGACCGCGACGTCGCGCGGCTAGCCTTTCCGGGCGGTGCGCGCGACATGGTCGACGCCTGGTTTGCGACGATCGATGCCGCGATGGCGGAGCGCTGCCCGGCGGAAACGCTCGCGACGATGAAGATTCGCGAGCGCATCACTCGGCTCGTCGAAACCCGGATCGATCTGCTCGCGCCCAACCGCGAATCGCTGCGCCGCGCGCTGGCCTTGCTCGCGCTGCCGGGCAATGCCCCGCACGCGGCCAAGCTCGGCTGGCGCGCCGCCGACCTGATGTGGCGCCTCGCGGGCGACACCGCGACCGACTATAATCACTACAGCAAGCGCGCGATCCTGACCGGGGTCTATGGATCGACGATGGCGGTCTTCCTCAACGACGAGAGCGAAAATTTTGCTGAAACGCGTGCCTTCCTTGCGCGGCGGATCGACAATGTGATGCGCTTCGAAGCGTGGAAGCACCGCCGCGCTGCGCACCGCATCGAACGGCCCAGCCTCGCGCGCTTCGTGGGGCGGCTGCGCTACCCGGGACGCTGAGGCGGCGGCGCCGGCAAATTTTGGGGCTGGCGCTTCGCTGCTGTTATTGATAATCGCTCGCAAATGATCGCGAAGCTCGATTCCTCCCCGCTTGGCATCGCGGTGCGCATCGCGCGCATCGACTGGACGTCGATGTCGCACGACGAAGGGCGCCGGCTGCGCGAGTTCGGCTTGCTGGAGGGGAGCGAAGTCACCCCGCTGCATCGCGGCAGCCTGTTCTCGCGCGATCCTCTCGCGCTGACGATCGGGCGGATGAAAGTCATCATCCGCAGCAAGCAGGCCGCCGCCATAGAGGTCGAACCGGCGACGACATGACCGGCCCCGCACCCACGATCGCACTGGTCGGCAATCCGAACGCCGGCAAATCGAGCCTGTTCAACGCGCTGACCGGCGCGCGGCAGAAGATCGCCAATTATCCGGGCGTCACGGTCGAACGCAAATCGGGCCATGCGAGCTTTGCCGACGGCCGGCCGCTCGCGCTGGTCGATCTGCCGGGCAGCTACAGCCTGTCGCCCGCCAGCCCCGACGAGGCGGTGACGCGCGACGTTGTGCTCGGCCGCCAGACGGGCGAGAAGCGCCCCGACGCACTGATCGTCGTCGTCGACGCGGCGAACCTCGACAATCATCTCTGCTTCGCGCTCGAACTGATCGCGCTCGGCCTGCCGACCGTCATCGCGCTCAACATGCTCGACTTGGCGGAGCGCGACGGGCTGACGCTCGATCCCGACCGGCTTGCCGCCGAACTCGGCGTGCCAGTGGTGCCCACCGTTGCGGTGCGCAAGCGCGGCCTGACCGAATTGCTTGCGGCGGTCGATGGCGCGCTCCTCTCGCACGGCCTGTCGGCGACCGACCAGCCGGCGCCGCCGCCCGGCGACACCGCGCTGCACCAGCGCGCTCGCGCCATCGCGCGCGCCGCGACGCTCGCCGAAACGCCGGTGCGCCGCTGGACGCAGCGCGTCGATGCGGTAGCGCTACATCCGGTCTTCGGGCTGCTGATCCTGCTCGCGCTGATGTTCGTGATGTTCCAAGCGGTCTACGCCTGGTCCGAAGCACCGATCGCCTGGATCGAGGACGGCATCGCCGCGTTGCAGGCGCTGGCGAGCGATCACATGGCCGCGGGCTTCCTGCGCGGGCTGGTGGTCGAAGGACTGCTCGCCGGCGTCGGCGCGGTCGTCGTTTTCCTGCCGCAGATCCTGATTCTCTTCCTCTTCATCCTGCTGCTCGAAGCCTCGGGCTATATGACCCGCGCCGCCTTCCTGATGGACGGGATCATGGCAAAGGTCGGTTTGTCGGGACGCGGGTTCATCCCGCTGCTCTCCAGCTTCGCCTGCGCGGTTCCCGGTATCATGGCGACGCGCGCGATTCCCGATGCGAAAGACCGGCTGACGACGATCCTGATCGCCCCGCTGATGACCTGTTCGGCGCGGCTTCCCGTCTACACGCTGATCATCGGCGCCTTCATCCCGAACCGCAGCGTCGGCGGATCGCCCGTTGGCCTGCAGGGACTCGTGCTGTTCGGCCTCTATGTGTCGGGCATCGTCGGCGCGCTGGTCGTCGCCTTCGTGCTGCGGCGGTCGGTGACCAAGGGCAATGCGGCGGGCTTCATGATGGAAATGCCGCGCTATCAATGGCCGCGGCTGCGCGATGTCGGCATCGCGCTATGGCAGCGGGCGTGGATCTTCCTGCGCCGCGCGGGCACGATCATCGCCGCGACCACCGCGGTGCTGTGGCTGCTGCTCAGCTATCCGCAGGCGCCGGCGGGCGGCGACGTCCGCCAGGTCGATTACAGTATCGCCGGCCGCATCGCGAGCGGACTGGAAGTCGTGGTCAAACCCATCGGCTTCAATCACGACATCGCACTCGCGCTGATCCCTGCGATGGCGGCGCGCGAGGTGGCCGTCTCGGCGCTCGCAACCGCCAATGCGATCGACGCGGGCGATGACGAGGATGCCGTTGCGCAATCGCTCAGCGAGCGGCTTCAGGGACGCTGGAGCATCGCGACCGCGCTCGCCTTTCTCGCCTGGTTCGTCTTTGCCCCGCAATGTATCTCGACGATCGCGATCACCCGGCGCGAGACCAATGGGTGGAAATGGCCGCTGTTCATGGTTGGCTATTTGTTCGCGCTCGCCTATGCCGCGGCAGGTATCACCTACTGGACAGCCGTCGCCTTTGGACTAGGCTGATCCTTCCAACATTCAAGCGGAGCGGAGCGGCATGGCTGGCAGCGTCAACAAAGTTATTCTGATCGGCAATCTGGGCGCCGATCCCGAAATCAAGTCGTTCCAGAACGGCGGCAAGATTGCCAATATCCGCATCGCGACCTCCGAACAGTGGAAGGACC
The DNA here is from genome assembly GCF_025727575.1 of Sphingopyxis sp. GC21. Taxonomy (NCBI): domain Bacteria; kingdom Pseudomonadati; phylum Pseudomonadota; class Alphaproteobacteria; order Sphingomonadales; family Sphingopyxidaceae; genus Sphingopyxis; species Sphingopyxis sp. GC21. The sequence goes on from NZ_CP095845.1 coordinate 3,680,431, forward strand.
GCATGACCGGAGAGCGCAAGGAGCGCACCGAATGGCACAATGTCGTCATCAACGGCGACGGCCTCGTCGGCGTCGTCGAGCGCTACCTTAAAAAGGGCTCGAAGGTTTATATCGAAGGATCCTTGCGCACTCGCAAGTGGCAGGACCGTGACGGCAATGATCGCTACACGACCGAAGTCGTCGTCGCTGGCATGGGCGGCACCTTGACCATGCTCGACGGTGCGCCTGGCGGCGGCGGCGGCGGCTCGCGCGGCGGCGATAGCTGGTCGCAGGGCGGCGGATCGAGCGGCGGCTGGGATCAGGGTGGCGCCGCGTCCGGCGGCAGTTCGGGCGGCGGCTGGAACCAGGGCGGCGGCGGCGCCTCGGGCGGCGGACGTCCGCCGTTCGACGACGATCTGGACGACGACGTCCCCTTCTGAGGGTTTCTGAGCGATGGCGAGTGACCTGCTGACCGCCGCGGACGTCGCGCGCGGCGTGTGCCGGCTGTTCGCTCAGCAGGGGCTCGTCGCGATCCCCGAGGTGACGCTCCCCAACGGCCGCCGTACTGACCTCACCGCGATCGACGCGAAGGGCCATATCACGATCGTCGAGATAAAGGTTAGCCGCGCCGATCTGCACGGCGACGGCAAATGGCCCGACTATTGCGACTGGTGCGACCGCTTCTATTGGGCGCTCGCGTCTGGCCTCGACCCCGCGATCCTCGAGACCGAGGGCTACCGCCCCGAAACCTCGGGCCTGATCGTCGCCGACCGCTATGGCGCCGCCGTGGTGCGCGAGGCCGCGAGCTGCAATCTCGCGCCCGCGCGGCGCAAGGCCGAACTGCTGCGGATCGGCCGGCTCGCGATGCGCCGTTCGATGATTGCCGCCGATCCCGAAATCGCGGCCGGCTGGGCCGAGCGCTGACGGCCTGTTTCAGGGGCGGTCGAGCGGCTCGGTGCGCTCATACTGGATGCACCAGGCAAGCCCGGCGGCGGTAAAGCCGACCCAAAGCAGCGCACCGATCCACATGATGCCGTGCCAATAGGCAGGCAGCGCGATGAACAGCAGCGCCGCCGCCGCCGATGCGACCACAACCCGCGCATAGCTTTTGGCCGGCCGCTGCAGACGCGTTTCGACATGCTGGACCGCCGCGGCGAGCAGCACGAGCGCAAGCGCCATCGCGGGCAGGAACAGGCCGATTGCGTGATGGACGAACTGGATCGCGAACAGCAGGATGGCGCAGGCCCAGATCGCGATGCGCAGCCGGACGATCGCCTGGCGGCGCGGGTCGCTCATCCGCGCGCCTGCATCCGAGCGAGATAGCGCGCGAGGACGTCGATCTCGAGATTGACCGGACGTCCGACCGCCACTTCGTTCAACGTCGTCATCTCCTGCGTGTGCGGGATGATGTTCAGCGTGAAATGCGCGGTACCCTCCGGCTGGTCGGTCACATCGTTCACGGTCAGCGATATGCCGTCGAGCGTGATCGACCCCTTGGGTGCAATATGCGGCGCGAGCGATGCCGGCGCCTCGACGGTCAATTTGACGCTGTCGCCGACGGGATCGACCCCGACGATCCGGCCGACTGCATCGACGTGCCCCGTCACGATATGTCCGCCCAGTTCATCGCCGACGCGCAGCGCGCGCTCCAGGTTCAGACGGCGCCCTGCATCCCACATGCCCGGTGCGGTGCGCGCCAGCGTTTCGCCGCTCGCGTCGATCGCGAACCAGCCGCCGGGACCGTTGCTGCCGTCATCGACGCCCTTGTCGACGACGGTCAGGCACGCGCCCGAACAGGCGATGGAGGCGCCGAGGTCGATCGTGTCGACGTCATAGCCGGTGCCAATGACGAGGCGCGTGTCGCCGCGATCCTCGCGGCTGCGGATGGTGCCGATGTCGGTGATGATGCCGGTAAACATGGGGGCGGTCATTCCTTCCTGATGCGCTCGTAGACGTCGATCCGGTCGCTGCCAAGCATCCGACTGTCGGCCGGTCGCCAACGTCCGTGCGCGCCCGCCAGATCGCCGAGGCCGATGTCACCAAGCGCGCGGCGGCCGGCACCGATCAGGATCGGCGCGCGATAGAGAAGCAGCCGGTCGACGCGGTCGGCGGCAAGAAAGGCAGCCGCCGCCCCGGCGCCGCCCTCGACGAGCAGCGAATCGATCGGCAGCGCATCCACAGCGTCCGGCGCAGCGAGCGCGGTCCAGCCGTCGGGGGCATCGCCGTGCGTCAGGAGCAGGCGCTGCGGGCTCCGCGGCGCAAGTCCGGGCAGGCGGACGTCGAGTGTCGGCGCGTCGGCCTCGAAGGTACCGCGCCCGACCAGGATCGCGCCATGCCGCGCGCGTTCGAGATGCGCGTGCGCGCGTGCAGGGGCGCCGGTGATCCAGCGGCTCGAACCGTCGGCCATCGCGATGCAGCCGTCGAGCGAAGTCGCGAGCTTCAGCGTGACGAACGGCCGGCCGCGCGTCGCGCGCGACCACCAGGGGGCCATCGCCGCCTGCGCTTCACCGCAAAGCAGGCCGCTCTCGACCGCGATTCCTGCCGCGCGCAGCCGGGCGATGCCCTGTCCGTCGGTGCGCGGATCGGGATCCTGCGCGGCGACGACGACGCGTGGGATGCCAGCGGCGATCAGCAAGTCGGCGCAGCACGGGCCGCGGGTGCTCGCATGGGCGCAGGGTTCCAGACTGACATAGGCGGTTGCGCCGTGCGCGGCGTCGCCCGCCGCCGCCAGTGCCATCGCTTCGGCATGCGGCCGGCCGCCCGCCTGCGTCCAGCCGCGCGAGACGACGCGGCCGTTCTTGACAATCAGGCAGCCGACATTGGGGTTGGGTGCGGCATCGGGGCGCCCGCGCTGCGACAGCGCGATCGCCGCGGCCATCCACTCGGCATCGGCGCGCACCGGGGTCAGGGCTGGGTCGCGGGCGCCGCCGCGCCACGCGCTGCCCGCTCTGCGAGCGTCGAGCGCTTTGGCGGCTCGGGTTTCTTTTCGATGGCGTCGGCTTCCTTGCCCAGCGTCTCGCGCGTCACCTTCTCGGCTTCGCTGGCGTCATACTCGACCCCCATCATGTCCGCGAGCCGCTGGAATTCGGCGCGGCGCTTGGCGTTGGCGCGCGTCGTTTCCTTGGCGCGTGCCACCCAGTCGGCGCGTATCTCCGCTTCGCTGCGGTCGGCCTTCCAGTTTTCGAAATAGATGATCTGCGGCTTGGGCCTTTCGTAGGGCACAAGATATTTGGAAAAGCCGTAGAAGATCAGCAGCGGCAGCACGATCGCGAGGCCCCACACCGTCCAGCGGTGCGGGCGCGGTTCGCGGATGTAGGCCCAGAAATCCGACAGGCCGCCGCCGACATCCCAATTTTTGAGCATAGACATGGCGTCAATCTAGGCGATGTCGCGCCCATTTGCGAGGGGGTGTGCGCGCGGAGAGGATTGCATGCTTTGCATGCTATCGATGCCAACGATTGCAAATTTTGCAATGCCGGATGCTTATTTCGCAGTTGCACAATCAATTGTGCAGTGCAATATCACACTTGCCTTTTAGGCATCCTCTCCCAAAAACTTTCAAGGGTCGCCCTCGGGCGGCCCTTTTTTTTCGACCTTTTTGGTGGAGAAACGCGAATCGGCGACGTTCGGCGCGAACCGCCCACCTCAATCCTGAATGGGCAAGCGGGTTTCGAATCGCCGGACTTCGGCGATAAAGCTTCCCGGAAGCGCCGTCGGCTTGCCCGTATCGAGGTCGAGATGGGCGTAGCTGATCTCGATATCGGTCAGCCGTTCGGCGGCGCGAAATATTGCACAGTGGAGCGTGAAACTCGTCCGCCCGAAGTGGCTGACGCGCGCCGCGATGGTGATCAACTCATCGAGCCGGGCCGGCGCGTGATAGTCGATTTCGCTATGTACTTCGCGGATATCTGTACCATATTGGTGAAAATAGGGGCCCGGCTGCCCTTCGCCCAGCGCGCGAAAATATTCGGTCACGCCGATGTCGGCGTAGATCAGATAATTGCCGCTGAAGACGATATTCTGGCCGTCGATCTCGTTGAAGCGGACGCGCACATCCTGCTGGACGCGAAAATCGGCGCGCGGGACTGACCAGTTGGCCCGGTCCATGCCGCGCCCCTCAGGCCGCGAGCGCGGCGACGCCGCGATCGATCGGCGCGCAGGCGGCGGCCAGCCATTCGCGGTCGGCGGCGACCATCCCTGGCGACAGCTTCTCGACCACCTCGGCATGATAGGCGTCGAGCCAGTCGGCCTCGGCGGGCGACAGCATCGCCCCGACGATCAGATTGCGCGCGATCGGCGCGAAGGTGATGGTTTCAAAGCCCAGCATATCCTCCTCGGCCCCCTCGATCCGGACGGGTTCGACCACCACCAAATTCTCGATGCGGATGCCGAAATGGCCCGCCTTGTAATAGCCGGGCTCGTTCGACAGGATCATGCCCGCGTGGAGCGGCTCCTCGGTTCCTGCCTGCCCGCCGGCGGGCTTGGCAATTCGCTGCGGCCCTTCGTGGACCGCCAGATAGGCACCGACCCCGTGGCCGGTGCCATGCGCATAATCGACCCCGTCGGCCCACAGATACTGGCGCGCGAGAATGTCCAGCTGGCTGCCGCGCGTCCCCTTGGGAAAGCGCGCGGTTGCGAGCGCGATATGCCCCTTCAGCACCTGGGTGAAGCGGCGGCGCATTTCGGCACTGGGTTCGCCGATCGCGATGGTGCGCGTGATGTCGGTCGTGCCATCGGCATATTGCCCGCCCGAATCGACGAGATAGAGCGTGCCCGTCTCGATCGCGCGATTGGTCGTTTCATCGACCTTGTAATGCGGCAGCGCGCCGTTGGGACCGGCGGCCGAGATGGTATCGAAGGACAGATCCTTCAAAACGCCGCTTTCGTCGCGAAAGGCGCGCAATTTCGCCGCCGCGCCAAGTTCGTCGAGCTCGCCCTGCGGCGCGACCTCTTCCATCCATTTGAGGAAGCGCGCGACCGCGACGCCGTCGCGGACGTGCGCGGCGCGGGTTCCGGCAAGCTCGGCGCTGTTCTTGATCGCCTTGGGCAGCACCGCCGGGTCGCGGTGGCGCGCGATCTTTGCGCCCGCGCCTTCAAGCGCGGTGAAGATTGCAGCGACCGCGCGGTCGGGGTCGACCGCGACACGCTTGCCCGCCAGTGCGGCGAGCGCAGGATCGAAGGCGGTGCGGTCGTGGATGCGCACGCTGTTGCCGAGATGCGCGCGCACCGCGTCGGTAATCTTTTCGGGCGCAACGAACAGGTCGGCGGTGGCGTCATCGTGGAGCAGCGCAAAGGCAAGCCCGACGGGCGTGTGGCTGACGTCTTCGCCGCGGATGTTGAAGGTCCAGGCGATCGAATCGAGCGCGGTCATCACAGTGGTGTCGAGCTCCTGCGCCTTCAGCCAGTCGGCGATCACGCCGCGCTTGTCGGCCGCCGACTGCCCCGCCTGCTCGGTATCATAGACGGCGATCGGCGCGGCGCTCGGCGCCGGCTGGTCGTCCCACACTGCGTCGATGGGGTTGCTGTCGACTGCAATCAGGCTGGCGCCCTTCGCGGTCAGCGTCGCCGCCAGGCCACGCGCCCAGTCGATGCCGTGCAACCAGGGGTCATAGCCGATCTTCTGCCCGGCGCTGACATTGGCGCCCAGCCATTCGGCGACGCTCGACTGCGGCACCCCGACATAGTCATAAAGCGATCCGTCGACCTGGTCGCGCACCTGCACCGTATAGCGGCCGTCCACGAACACCGCCGCCTTCGCCGGCAACACTGCGGCGGTTCCGGCCGATCCGCCGAAGCCGGTCAGCCACGCCATGCGCTGTGCGTAGGCGCCGACATATTCGCTCAAATGCTCGTCGCTGATTGGCACGACAAAGCCGTCGAGGCCCCGGCGCGCGAGTTCGGCGCGCAGGCGGGCGAGGCGGTCTGCATGGTCGGGGGTGGACATGCGCTGTTCCTTGTTTCTACATCGCAGCCAATTCCTGCCCGACCGGGGCGACGCTGCGGGGGTTTTCTTGATGCGCGCTATTTGGATGTTTCTGGCCGCAATTACCACCCCGCTTGTCGCGCCCGGCAGCGCGTTCGCCGAAGAGAAAGAGACGATATTGACCACCAGCCCCGCCGCCCCGGTCGCCGACAGGCGGCCGCACGAAGTCACGCTGCACGGCAAAACGCTGTCCGATCCCTATTTCTGGCTCCGCGACCAGAGCTATCCGGTGATCGATGACGCGGACATCCTCGATTATGTGAAGGCCGAAAACGCCTATTTCGATGCGGCGATGAAGCCGCACGCGAAGCTGGTCGAGACGTTGTTTCAGGAGATGAAGGGGCGCATCAAGGAAGCCGATTCGTCGGTGCCGCAGAAGGACGGCGACTGGCTCTATTGGGTCGAATTTGACGAGGGCGCCGAATATAAGAAATGGTATCGCAAGCCCGCGTCCGGCGCGGGCCAGACCCAGCTGATCCTCGACGAGGTCGCGATGGCGCAGGGCAAGGAATATTTCCGCCTCGCCGAACTGTCGATCAGCCCCGACGGCCGGCTGATGGCCTATTCCTTCGATGACAATGGCTCCGAACGCTTCGAGGCGCGCATCCGCAATCTCGAAACGGGCGAACAGCTGCCCGACGTTATCCCGGGCACGCTGTCCTCGCTCGTCTGGACGTCGGGGAACGACGCAATCCTCTATGGCCTCGCGAACGAGAATTGGCGCACCGACAATGTCCGGCTGCACAAGCTCGGGACGAGTGTTGCCGACGACAAGCTGCTCTACAAGGAACCCGACATCGGCTTCGGGGTGGGGATCGGCAAGACCGCCGCCGACAATTATATCGTGATCGCGACGGGCGATAACGAGACGAGCGAGGTCTATCTTCTCCCCGCCGATAACCCGGAAGCGCCGATGCAACTGGTGTCGGCGCGCCAGAAGGGCCGCGAGTACAGCGTCGATGAGCGCGACGGCACGCTCTACATCCACACCAATGACGTGCATCCCAACTTCCGCATCGCCACCGCGAGCGTGAAGGATCCGGGCAGGTGGACCACGCTGATCCCCGGATCGGATCATAGCTACATCACCGGCCTGTCGATATTCCGCGACTATTTCGTCATCGAAGCGCGCGAGGACGGGCTCGATCAGGTCGATATACGCCGCTATGACGCGCCGCTGACCCCCGGCCGGATCAAATTTCCCGAGGCGACCTATGTGGCGGGCCTCGGTGACAATCCCGAATATCATCAGGACAAGCTGCGGCTCGATTATGAATCGATGGTCACCCCCGACACGGTCTATGATTATGATCTGGCGACCGGAACGCTCGAAACGCTCAAGGTGCAGGAAATCCCGTCGGGTTACGATGTAACTCAATATGTAACCGAATGGGTTAATCTTCCGAGCCGCGACGGCAAGACGATGATCCCCGCCTCGCTCGTCTACAAAAAGGGCACCAAGCTCGACGGCAGCGCGCCGATGCATCTCTATGCTTATGGCTCGTACGGCTATCGCGTCCCGCCGGGCTTTTCGACCACGCGGCTCAGCCTCGTCGATCGCGGCATGATCTATGCGATCGCGCATGTCCGCGGCGGCGACGATCTGGGCCGCGGCTGGTATCTCGCGGGCAAGACGACCGAGCGCAAGAACACGTTCAACGACTTCATCGATGTCGCGAGGGGGCTGATCGCGAAAAACTACACCAGCGCCGGCAGGATTTCGGTCGAAGGCCGCTCGGCGGGCGGGCAGGTGATGGGCGTGATCTATAACGAGGCGCCCGAGCTGTGGGGCGCGGTGCTCGCGGGGGTTCCCTTCGTCGATGTCATCAACACGATGGTCGACGAAACGCTGCCGCTGACCCCAGGCGAATGGCCCGAATGGGGCAATCCGGTTACCGACAAGGCGGCGTTCGATTATATGCTGAGCTACAGCCCCTACGACAATGTGACGGCGAAAGCCTATCCGCCGATGCTGGTGTCGGCCGGCCTCAACGACCCGCGCGTGACCTATTGGGAGCCCGCCAAATGGGTCGCCAAGCTCCGCGCGACGCGCACGAACGACGCGACGCTGCTGCTGCGCACCAACATGGGCGCGGGCCACGGCGGCAAATCGGGCCGCTGGGGCGCGCTCCACGAAGATGCCGAGGAATATGCCTTCGTGCTGACGCAGTTGGGGGTGGAGAAATAGGGGGGAAGATGGTCGAGCTTCATGAAACCGCAGTCTCGCTAGGTTTCTTTGGCGACGATCTCGATCCGGCCGACATTTCCAACCGGCTTGGAGCAACGCCAACCTTCAGCGTTGCGAAAGGTGCCAAGTGGAAGACGCCCCGCGGCAGTGAGCGGATCGCTCGCACCGGATCTTGGAGGCTGCAGGTACCGAGATCGATTCCCGGCGACTTGCCGGGCCAGGTAGAGGCCATTTTCGCACCGCTGACCCGCGATACGGCCATTTGGCAGGAACTTGCTGCACGCTTTGCTGGGCGCCTCTTCTGCGGCCTCTTCCTTGAAGAGAGAAACGAAGGTTTGCGGATATGTTCCCAGACGTTGGCCGAAATAGCAGATCGCGGCTTGTATCTGGATCTTGATATCTACGCGCCCGAGGGTAGCAAAACCCATCAGGTGGCTGACAAATAGCCCCGCGCCACCAACTCGCGCTCCAGCGTCGCCGCATCGACGAACCGGTGCCCCGCGATGCCGACCGCCTTGGCGCCGGCGATATTGTGTGCGACGTCGTCAATGAAGAGGGCGCCAGCGGGATCGATGCCGAATCGCTCGATCGCAAGGGCGTAGATGGCGGGGTCGGGCTTCATCAGCTTCTCGGTACCCGAGACGATGATATCGCGGAAGCGGTCGAACACCGGCTGGGTCGGGCGGAAGCCTTCCCAGAATTCATGTCCGAAATTGGTGATTGCAAACAGCGGCACCCCCGCGTCGTCGAGCCGCTCGACCAGTTCGAGGCTGCCGGGAATCGGCCCCGGAATCGTCTCGTTGAAGCGCGCCGCATAGGCGTCGATCAGGGGCGCATGCGCCGGATATTCAGCCTTCAGTTCGGGCAGCATGTCGGCGAGCGGCCGGCCCGCGTCGTGCTGGAAATGCCACTGCGGCGTAACGACGTTGGTCACGAACCATTCGAGCTCGCCCGCATCGTCGATCATCTTCGCGAACAGGTAGCGCAAGTCCCAGTCGAACAGGACGCGGCCGACATCGAAAATGACGCACTGGCGAATCATGGCTGCTCCGGACACGCGAAAGCGCCGCCGGAAGCATCCGACGGCGTTACGCTTACTCGCAAATGCGCGGGGACACGCGGTCCCGGCAAGGCATTTAGCCCTGGCGCGCCTTGAAGCGGCGGTTGGTCTTGTTGATCACATAGGTGCGGCCACGGCGGCGGATAACGCGGTTATCCCGGTGGCGGTCCTTCAGCGACTTCAGGCTGTTGCGAATCTTCATTGGTCTGTTCCGTAAATCTTGGCGTTGTTACGCGAAGCGGCGCAACTATGGGGAAGCGGGTGAAAAGTCAACCGCCCCCGTCCTTAATTTCGTCATCCCGGACTTGATCCGGGATCCGCTATTCCGGCGCTGTGGGAATGGACCCCGGATCAAGTCCCGGGCGACGAAGAGGGGGCGTAAAATTTCACCCCGCCAGCGCCTTCTGCCGCCGCCGTTGCACCGACGAGCCATAGCCCATCGCCTCGCGATATTTGACCACGGTGCGCCGCGCGATGTCGTGGCCTTCTGCCGACAGCTTCTGTGCGATCGTCTCGTCGGACAGGATCGCCTTGGGGTCTTCGGCCTCGATCATCGCCCTGATCCGGCTCTTGACCGCTTCGGCCGACACCGCGCCGTCGCCCTCGGTCGCCGAAATCCCCGACGAGAAGAAATATTTGAGTTCGAACAGGCCGCGCGCGCAGGAGAGATATTTGTTGCTGGTAACGCGGCTGACGGTCGATTCGTGCATCCCGATCGCCTCGGCCACCTGGCGCAGTGTCAGCGGGCGCATATGCGCGACGCCGTGGAGGAAAAAGCCCTCTTGCTGCTTCACAATCTCGCTCGCGACCTTGACGATCGTGCGTTGACGCTGGTCGAGGGCGCGCACCAGCCAGTTGGCCCCCGCGAGCTGTTCGGATAGCCACGCCTTGCTCTTGGCCGCGGCGTCCTTTGCCAGTTCGGTATAATAGCGGCGATTGACGAGCAGCCGCGGAAGCGTGCCGCTGTTTACCTCGACCGCCCATCCCTTTGCGGTCTGGCGGACATAAAGGTCGGGCACGACCGCCTGCGTCGCGGTGCCGCCGAAGCGCAGACCGGGCTTCGGGTCATAGGCGCGCAATTCGCGGATCATGTCGGCCAGATCCTCGTCATCGACGCCGCAGATGCGCTTGAGCTGGGGGAAGGCGCCCTTCGCCACCAGGTCGAGATGCGCGATCATCGTCGCCATGGCGGGATCGTAGCGGTCGGCCTCGCGCGCCTGGATCGCGATGCATTCGGCAAGGTCGCGCCCGCCGACACCCGAAGGGTCGAAGCTCTGGACGCCCGCGAGCACGGCCTCGACCAGCGCGAGTGGCACGCCGAGCCGCTGCGCCAGCTCGGCGAGCTCGGCGCGCAGATAGCCCGCCTCGTCGATCAGCGCGACGATCTGTTCGGCGACCATCGCCTCGATGCCTGAAAAACGTTCACCGACCTGGGCGAGCAGATGGTCGTAAAGCGTGCCGTCGTCGCCCGCGAAGCTGTCGAAATCGATGCCCTCGCCATCGCCCGACAGCCCCACCGAATCGCTCGCGCTGTCGTGGTGGAATCGTTCCTCGGCAAAATCGACGTCGAGATCGTCGGCGGTACCCGCTTCGGACGACAGCGCCAGGTCGGTGTCGACGGGCGGGCCGTCGGACGGCGGCGCTTCGTCGCCGCCTTCGTCATCGCCCGGTTCGCGGTCACCCGGCGTCGCATCGAGCAGCGGATTGCCTTCGAGCGCCTCGGCCAGATAGGCTTCGAGTTCGAGGTTCGACAGCGCGAGCAGCTTGATCGCCTGCTGCAGCTGCGGCGTCATCACCAGCGATTGCGACTGGCGTAAATCGAGGCGTGGACCCAACGCCATCGGCGACTACCGCATCAAAGCGAAAAGCCCTCGCCAAGATACAGGCGGCGGACCTCTGGGTCGGCCACCAGCTCGGCGGGCGATCCGGCAAGCAGCACCTTGCCGTCGTAGATGATGCAGGCGCGGTCGACGAGGTCCAGCGTCTCGCGCACATTATGGTCGGTGATCAGCACGCCGATGCCGCGCGTCTTGAGGTCGGCGACAAGGTCGCGGATATCGCTGATCGAAATGGGATCGATGCCGGCGAAGGGTTCGTCGAGCAGCATGATCGACGGGTTGGCCGCGAGCGCGCGCGCGATTTCGGCGCGTCGTCGCTCGCCGCCCGACAGCGCCATCGCCGCCGCGCTGCGCAGCCGGGTCAGGCCGAATTCGTCGAGCAGCTCGTCGAGCCGCTGCTGGCGCGCGATCTTGTCGGGCTCGGCGAGTTCGAGCACCGCGGCGATATTCTGTTCGACCGTCATGCCGCGAAAGATCGAGGTTTCCTGCGGCAGATAGCCAAGGCCCAGGATCGCGCGGCGATACATGGGAAGCGCGGTGATGTCGGCGCCGTCAAGCATGATGCGTCCAGCGTCGGGTTTGACCAGCCCCATGATCGAATAGAAGCAGGTCGTCTTGCCCGCGCCATTGGGACCGAGCAGGCCGACGACTTCGCCTTTGGCGACCGACAGCGACACGTCCGACAGGACGGTGCGCTTGTCATAGCTTTTGGCGATCGAAATAACCGCCAGCCCGTTGCCCGCCGCGGCGTCCTGCTGGACGTGCGCGGTATGCTCGGCGACGCCGTGATTGGTGTCGGAAAGCGTGCCGGCGGTGGACTGGTCGGTCATAGGATCTTCGGTTCCGTTCTGGGTTCCTGTCGCTGCCCCCTTGCGCGCGTTACCCCAGCGACGCAGCGAAGGTCAATCTGGCAAGATTTTTGCAGGCAGATGAGCGGTCAATGCGCCGCCTGCGGCCCGCGTACGACTCCCGACGCCGCAAGCTGACCGTCGATCGCGGCCATCAGCCTCGCGAGCGCCGCTTCGTCCTTCGCCTCGGCGCGGGCGACGAGAACGTCCTGCGTGTTCGATGCGCGCAGCAGCCACCAGCCGTCGTCGGTCAGCACGCGCGCGCCGTCGGTGCGGTCGACCGTTGCGCCCGCCGCGGTCAGCCGCGCCAGAACCTCGTCCACAATGGCGAATTTGCGCACCTCGTCGACCTGGAAGCGCAGTTCGGGGGTGTTGACCATCGCGGGCATTTCGCCGCGTAATTGCGTCACGCTCTTGCCGAGCTTCGTCGCCGCCTCGATCAGCCGGACCGCCGCGTAGGGCGCGTCGTCATAGCCGTAATAATGGTCGGCGAAGAAGATATGCCCGCTCATCTCGCCCGCCAGCGGGCTGCCGGTTTCCTTCATCTTCGCCTTGATCAGGCTGTGTCCGGTCTTCCACATCAGCGGCTTGCCGCCGAGTTCGGCGACCCGGTCGAACAGCGCCTGACTGGCCTTCACATCAGCGATCACCGTCGCCCCCGGCCGTTCCTTCAGCACTGCGGCGGCATAGATCTGCAGCAGCTGGTCGCCCCAGATCACCCGGCCTTCGCCGTCGATCGCGCCAATGCGGTCGCCATCTCCGTCGAATGCGACGCCGAAGTCGAGCTTCTTTGTCGCGACGAGCGCCTTCAGGTCGGCAAGGTTCTTTTCCTCGGTGGGATCGGGATGGTGATTCGGAAAATGGCCATCGATATCGGTGTAGAGGAGATGATGTTCGCCGGGCAGGCGCGCGGTGAGCTTTTCGATCACCGTGCCCGCGGCTCCGTTGCCCGCATCCCAGCCGATGCGGAAGGCGCCGCCGGCAAAACCTTCGACCAGCCGGTCGACATAGGCATCGACGATGTCGATGCTCTGCGCCGTGCCTTCTCCCCCCGGGTTGACGGCTTCCCAGTCGCCTGCCGCGGCCATTTCGCCGATCCGCTGGATATCGGCGCCGAAGAAGGGGCGGCCCTGAAACACCATCTTGAAGCCATTATAGTCGGGGGGGTTGTGGCTGCCGGTTATCTGTATACCGCCGTCCACATCTTCGGTTGATGCGGCATAATAGAGCATCGGCGTCGGCCCCAGCCCGACATTGAGCGCGTCGATGCCCGCAGCGTTGATCCCGGCGATCAGCGCGTCGGCGAGCATCGGCGACGACAGCCGTCCGTCATAGCCGACCGCCACCCGCTTGCCGCCGGCACGTGCGATCAGCGTCGCGAAGCTGCGCCCGATGGCATGGGCGTCCGCATCGGACAGCGTGTCGCCGACCACCCCGCGAATGTCATATTCGCGCAGCATCGTCGGGTGGAATCGATGGGTCATGGATGCCTCTCGGGAGGATGGAGGGTCAGGCGACGGCGAACAGGTCGCCGTCGGGGTGGAGCCGTTCGCGCTGCGGCAGGTTCAATCCCGCCATCGCCTCGCGCAATTCCTGCCGCGCGACGACATGACCGATCCCCATGCCGCCGAGATGCGCCTTGTCGAGCAGGGTGAGGCCGGCCGGGAACAGCTCGCGATAGATCACGCGCTCGCCCAGGCCCGGAATGACGCGAAAGCCGACGCGCCGCGACAATTGGTTCAGCGCTTCGCCGACTCGGCGCATATTGTGCGCGTCGACGTGCTGCAGACGGTTGCGCAGGATGATCCAGTCGATCGTCCGCCCGTCGCTTTTCGCCCGCGCCTTGCGCGTGTCCCAGATCAGTTCGGAGTAGAAGCTGGGTCGGGTGACCTGAAAACTCTCGGGGTCGACCTGACCGATCAGGTCGAAATCGATGAAGCTGTCGTTGATCGGGGTGACGAGCGTATCGGCGGTGGTTGCAAGGTGGCGGGCGAACACATCGTCGCGGCCGGGCGTGTCGGCGACGAAATAATCGACCCCGTCGGCCAGCCGCGCGACCTGTTCGTCGAGTTCCTCGACTGTCGTGCCTTCGAACACCTCGAACTGTGGCATCGGCAGGTCGATCCCGCGGCGCTTGGCGGTGTTGGTGCGGTTTTCGAGATAGCGGTGGAAGGTGCGCTGGCGCGGGTCGAGGTCGATCCCCGCGACGCGCCAGCCTTGGCTCGCCAGCGCGACCGCGAAATGCACCGCGCAGGTCGATTTGCCCGTGCCGCCCTTTTCATTGGCGAAGATGATCCGGTGCGGGGGGGCTTTCGTCATGACCGTTGCGATTTTCCTGTTGGCGCGGCATGGCAGCCGCATGAAGGGCGTATTGGCGCCGCCAATATCGGAGGCAGGGCAAGCGTGCAAATCATCCGTGACATCGCCACGCTCCACCGCGCGGTCGCGGCGCTGAAGCAGGGCGGCAAGAGCGTCGCGCTGGTGCCGACGATGGGCGCGCTGCACGCCGGGCATCTGTCGCTCGTCCGCATGGGCCGCCGCGTTGCCGACCATGTCGTGGTGTCGATCTTCGTCAACCCGACCCAGTTCGGCCCGAACGAGGATTATGCCGCCTATCCGCGCGACGAGGCGCGCGACGCCGCGCTGCTGGTCGAGGAAGGCGTGGCGCTGCTATGGGCGCCCGATGTCGCGACCATGTATCCGGGCGGCCATGCCACGCATATCGAGGTGGCCGAACTCGGCGCCGACTATTGCGGCGCGGCGCGGCCGGGGCATTTCGACGGCGTCGCGACCGTCGTCGCCAAATTGTTCAACCAGGTGCGCCCCGACGTCGCCATCTTCGGCGAAAAGGATTGGCAGCAGCTGGCGATAATCCGCCGCATGGCGCGCGACCTCGATTTCGCGCTCGACATATTCGGCGCGCCGATCGCACGCGATGGCGACGGGCTCGCGCTGTCGTCGCGCAACGCTTATCTGTCGCCCGAACAGCGCGCCGCCGCGGTGGCTTTTCCGGGCGCGCTCAAGGCCGCGGTGGCGGCAATCGCGGGCGGTGCCGATGTTGCGAAGGCGCTGGCCGATGCCGAGGCGGCAATCGTCGCGGGCGGGTTCGACAGCGTCGATTATGTGGCGCTCGCCGACGCCGAAAGCCTCGAAAGATTGACGATCTTCCGCGCGCCGGCACGGCTTCTGGCGGCGGCGCGGATGGGAAAAACGCGCCTGATCGACAATTATGCGGTCGATTGATCAAACGAAAAATTGGCGGATTTTTGTCATTTTCTCCGCCTATCGCCAAAAAAATCACCGCGCCATTAACGCTTTGTTGACCATAAGCCGCAAGGTTTGACCCCGAAGTCTCCATGTGGGGTGGAGGCGACAGGGGGTTATCATGGCTAACAGTCTGAAGTCTGCCCAGTATCTGATCGAAAGCCGACTGCTCGATGCGGCGCGCGGCGATGCCAATGCCTATTTCGACCTTGGCGTGGCCTTCTCGACCGGCACCGGCGGTGTCGATGTCGATCTGATCCAGGCGCATAAATGGTTCAATCTTTCCGCGCTCGGCGGCAATATCGAAGGCCAGCAGTGCCGCGCCGACGTTTCGGCCGAAATGAGCCGCGACGAGATCGCCGAGGCGCAGCGCCAGGCGCGCGCATGGCTCGACGAAACCGCCCGCCGCCCGGCGGCGCGTCGTTACGCCGCCTGATTCCTCAGCGGCTCCGCCGGAACGGCATCTGCCCTTCCAGCCATTGCATTTCGCTTTCCTCGGCCGCCCGTTCGCGTTCCAGAAAGTCCGCGACCGCGCGGCGGAAGCCCGGATCGGCGATGAAATGCGCCGACCAGGTCGCAACGGGGGCATAGCCGCGGGCCAGCTTGTGCCCGCCCTGTGCGCCGGCCTCGACCCGCGCGAGACCGCGCGCGATCGCAAGGTCGATGGCGCGGTAATAGCATAGCTCGAAATGCAGATAGGGAATGTCGATCAGGCATCCCCAATAGCGGCCATAAAGCGTGTCGGCGCCGATCAGGTGCATCGCGCCCGCCATCGGCCGCCCATCCTGCCACGCGATGCTCAGCAACACCTTGTCGGCCATGCGCGCACCCATCATGTCGAACGCCGCGCGCGTCAGATAGGGATGCCCCCATTTGCGCGCGCCGGTGTCCTGATAAAAGGCCCACATCGCGTCCCAATGTTCCGGGCGGATCGCGTCGCCGCTGACATCCTCGATTCGCAGACCCTGGACCGCGCGCGCGCGTTCCTTGCGAAGCTGCTTGCGCTTTGCCGAGGTCAGCGTGGCGAGGAAATCGTCGAAATCGCGATAGCCGCGATTGGCGAAATGGAACTGGATGTCGCGGCGCAGCAGCCAGCCCGCCGCCTCGAACAGCGGCATCTGGTCGGGCGCAACGAAGGTCGCATGCGCCGACGACAGGTCGTTCTGCCGGACCACCGCCTCGGCTGCGCGCAGCAGCAGCGTCGCATCGTCGGCCTCGGCCGCGAGCAGTCGCGGTCCGGGCACGGGGGTGAAGGGCACCGCGATCTGAAGCTTGGGATAATAAGCGCCCCCGGCGCGCTCCCACGCGTCGGCCCATATATGGTCGAAGACATATTCGCCCTGGCTGTGCGTCTTCAGATATGCGGGCGCCGCGGCGACGAGCCGGCCCGCACCGTCCTCGACCAGCAAGGGCGCGGGCTGCCATCCGGTCCCCGGCCCAACGCTTCCCGATTCTTCGAGCAGCGCCAGAAAGGCATGACCGACGAAGGGATTGCCGCCGCCCGCCAGCGCGTCCCACGCCGCCGCATCGATCGCGGCGACGCCGGTGCCGAGCGACAGGGTGCGGGTGGGCGGGTCAGCCTCGGCCACGATGGGCTTACGCGGGCTTCACCGCGACGATCGCATCGACTTCCACCGCCGCGCCGAGCGGCAGCACCGACACGCCGACGGCGCTGCGCGCGTGGCGGCCGGCTTCGCCGAACAGCGATTCCATCAGCTCGGACGCGCCGTTCGCGACCTTGGGCTGCTGTGTGAAGGCGGGGTCGCTGTTCACGAACACGCCCAGCTTGACGATCTTTTCGACCCGCGACCAGTCGCCGTCCAGCGCCTTGCCGATCTGGGCGACGAGCATCAGCGCGCAGCGCCGCGCGGCGTCATAGCCGCTTGCCTCGTCGGTGTCGGCGCCCAGCCGCCCGGTCACGACCTGCCCGTCGCGGAAGGGAAGCTGGCCGCTGATATGCAGCAGCCCGCCCGCCTCGACGACGGGGACATAGGCGGCAACCGGCGCGGCGGGTTTGGGAAGCTCGAGGCCGAGGTCGGCGAGCTTGGCGGCAATATCCATGGTGATTCCTTCTGTCTCGTTTGGGGGGATTATACGGCTTCCGGCGCCGGGGCCGGAGCCTTTTCGGCAAGCCGCGCCAATATCCAGTCCTGCGCCGCCGCCCAGTCGTCGATACGGGCATGGGCATGGCGCGCGGCGGGTATCTTGTCCGCGATCGCCGGCTCGCCGACCATGTGCAGGCGCCACACGTCGGGCGCCTCGATCGCGACCGAATGATGATGGTTTGCGAGATCGTCGATAAATACCGCGACCGGCGGCCGGCGCTCCTCGATCAGCGCGCGCACCGGCTCGCCCTTGCCGCCGCGGCTGCCGATCACCGGTGCATCGAAGCCAAGGGCCGCAAGCTGCGCCATGCGCGCCGCCTGATGGTCAGGGCCGACATTGGTCAGCACGACGATGTCGGCATAGCGCGCGATTTCGGCCATCGCGGAAAGCGCGCCGGGAATCGGATATTGGCGCGGCATTTCGGTGCGGAAAAAGCCGTCGAGCAGCGGCCAGACCTCGGCCGCTTCCAGCGGCGTGCCGCATTCCTTGCGCTTCAGCGCGCCGGCGAAGCTCGTATCTTCCATGCGAAAGATCACGCCATGTTCCTCGTCGACCCACTGCGCGAACGGAACGACCATGTGCATCAGCACCTCGTCGCAATCGGTGATGACGAGCGGGCGGGTCATTGCATTGGTCCTTCCAGTCCTTCGAGGCGGCGCGCGGCGGCGGCCAAGGCTTCGGCGTCTATATCGAGTGCTTCGGCGCAGGCGACAAGGTCGGGTTCGTGCGCGGCGAGAAAGCCGAGGATCGCCGCCAGCGTTGCGCGATCGCCCAGCGCGGCGCGCAGCCTCTCGGGCGACAGGCCGGTCATTCCAAGCAGCCGTTCGGCCCGCGGCTCGTCGGTCAGGATCCAGCCGAGCGCGTGCAGCGCCAGCGCCGCGTCGCCGTCATTCACGCCGAAAATCCTTCCCTGCGAAGCAATTGTGTCGCGCCGCCGATTCGCCTAAACCGGCCGCGGACGCAAGCGGGGAAAGCTTCAACATCATGGGAAAGACCGTTCTGGTCGTCGAGGATAATGAGCTGAACCTGCGCCTGTTCTGTGACCTACTCAACGCCCATGGCTATAGCGCGCACCCGGTGCGCGACGGCCGCGATGCGCTCGCCAAGGCGCGCGAAATAGCGCCCGACCTCATCATCATGGACATTCAGTTGCCCCACGTCAGCGGGCTCGAATTGATCGGCCAGATGAAGGCCGACCTGACGCTGCGCGCGGTACCGATCATGGCCGTCACAGCCTATGCCGGGAAGGGCGACGAGGAACAGATTCGCGCCGCGGGTGCCGAGGCCTATGTCTCGAAACCGATTTCGGTCATCAAATTCATCGAAAGTGTCGGCGCTTTCGCCTGATCCTGGTGTCGTGGCACCTGCCAAGGTAGCTCAGCGATTCGGCGGTATGAACCCGGCCGATCGAGTCGGGCCCGCAAGATCGGCGATCGTTCGCTCGAGGCATAGCATGCGGGTGTAGCCGCGCGCTGACAGCCGCATCGCCTCTGTCGCATGCGCCAGCACCGGCCGCCCCGGTTCGCCTGGTGTCGCGACTGCTTCCAGCAGCTCACCCTCGATCGCGGCATTGGTGCCTCGTTCCCGTGCCTCTTTACAGCATACCAACCAGTTGGTATGTAGACGTTCATGACCGCGACTCACTCTTCGTCCGACCCGGCTGCGGCCCCTCGCGCACCGCGTGGCAGCGCGCGCGACAGGCTGATCGCCGCCGCGCATCAGGAGGTGCGGCGTCAGGGCTATGCCGCGACCACGGTCGACCAGATCTGCGCCGCCGCCGGCGTGACCAAGGGCGCCTTCTTCCATCATTTCGAATCGAAGGAGGCATTGGCGGTCGCCGCGGCCGAAGCCTGGACCGAACGGGCACGGCCGATGTTCGACATGCTGCCGCATACGAAACTGGACGATCCGCTCGACCGGCTGCTCGGCCATATCGATTTTCGCTTTTCGCTGCTGCACGGCCCGGTCGACGGCTTCACCTGCTTCGTCGGGACGATGGTGCAGGATGCCTATGCCACCAGCGAGCCGATCCGGCTGGCGTGCGAGGCGAGCATCGCCGCCTATTGCGAGGCGCTTGCCCCCGACATCGAAGCCGCGATGCAGGCCTATGGCGCACCCGCGGGGATGAGCGCGCTCGATCTCGCGCGGCATATCCAGTCGGTGCTGCAGGGCGGCTTCGTTCTGGCCAAAACCACCAACGACCCGGCGATTGCCCGGGAAAGTGTCGCGCATCTGACGCGTTATGTCCACATGCTGTTCGGGCGGACCTGACGAAAAATCCCCCCAGGAAGAGGAGTGCCGCCCATGTCCAAGATGATTTTCGTCAACCTGCCGGTTCGCGACCTCGCGAAATCCATGGCCTTCTATGAAGCGCTCGGCTTCACCAACGAACCGCGCTTCACCGACGAGACTGCGGCGGCGATGGTCTGGTCCGACAGCATTTTCGTGATGCTGCTGACGCACGAAAAGTGGAAAAGCTTCACCGATCGTCCGATCCCGCCGACGAGCGCCAGCGAGGTGTCCCTCGCGCTCGCGATGGAGGACCGCGAGGCGGTCGACGCGATGATAGCCGCCGCCGCGGCGCACGGCGGCACCGCCGACATCAACCCGGTGCAGGATCATGGCTTCATGTACGGCCGAGACCTCCTCGACCCCGACGGCCATGTCTGGGGGCCGTTCTGGATGGACCCCGCCGTCGCGAACGGCGAGGCGGCTGTCCAAGCCGCCGGCGCCTAGGCCGCGCGCGCGAGGAGAGAAGCGATGCCCGTCGATCCCGAAGCGCCGATTATCCTCTCGGTCTTTGAAGCTTCGCCAGACCGCGGGCGCGGTCTGGCGCGCGACATGCCCGTGAGATGGGCACTCGAAGAGGCGGGGCTCGCCTATCGCGTCCGTCCGCTGCCTTTCGCCGCCATGAAGCAGCCGGATCATGTCGCGCGTCAGCCATTCGGTCAGATTCCCGCCTATGAGGAGGACGGCCTCGTCCTGTTCGAATCGGGTGCGATCGTGCTGCATATCGCTACGCGGCATG
Source organism: Sphingopyxis sp. GC21 (assembly GCF_025727575.1). NCBI lineage: Bacteria > Pseudomonadati > Pseudomonadota > Alphaproteobacteria > Sphingomonadales > Sphingopyxidaceae > Sphingopyxis > Sphingopyxis sp. GC21. The sequence continues at coordinate 3,700,725 of NZ_CP095845.1, forward strand.
CCGGCCTGCTGCCCGACGACACCCATGTCCGTGCGCGGGCCATCAGCTGGATGTTCGCGGCGTTGAGCACGGTCGAGCCGCCGATCGTCAACTATGCAATGGCGTCCTTGGTGGAACGCGACAGCGACTGGTACGAACGGCGGCTGCCGATGCTCGTCGATGCGGTCGACGCGCGGCTCGCCGCGCTCGCGATGCGGATAGGCGATGCCGAATGGCTCGAGGGAAATTTCACCGCTGGCGATCTCATGATGATCGCCGTGCTCCGCCGGCTCAAGGCGTCCGGGTTGCTCGATGGGCACCCCCGGCTCGCCGCCTATGTCGCGCGCGGCGAGGCGCGACCAGCCTTTCGGCGCGCCTTCGATGCGCAGTGGGCTCTATTCGCCGATCGGTCCGAAACAGAAGGAGTCTCGTCATGAGCTTTCAGGCCTATCTCGACAATGTCGAGGCCAGGACCGGCAAGTCGGCCGAGGCGCTGCGCGCGCTCGCCATCGAACGCGGCCTTGCCGACGCGGGCGGGCTTGCTGCGGGCGTCAAGGCCGGCGCGGTGGTCGACTGGTTGAAGCAGGATTTCGGGCTCGGCCATGGGCACGCCATGTCGATCGTCGCGTTCATCAAGGGCAAGAGGGAGTAGGGCAATGGGCGTCAAATCCGATGCGGCGATCGAAATCACCGCTTTCGACTGGGTACCCGATTTCGCGCGCGGCTTCGTCCGCGACCTGCGTCCGCGCTGGGCGTGCGAGGAAATGGGCGTCGATTATGCCGAGCGGCTGATCAGCGCGGTCAACCGGCCCGCGGATCATTTTCTCGACCAGCCGTGGGGGCAGGTGCCGGTGCTGCGCGACGGCGATGTCCGCCTGTTCGAAAGCGGCGCAATCCTGCTACATCTCGCCGAAAAGGACGCCGCGCTGCTGCCGCGCGACGCGCAAGGGCGCGCGACGGTGACGAGTTGGCTCTTCGCCGCCTACAACAGCGTCGAACCGCTGATGTTCGAACTGTCGAACATAGAGATTTTCGCGGCGGGCGAGGAATGGGCACGGCTGCGCCGTCCCGGCCTGCTCGAATTCATTCGCACCCGGCTCGGCAAGCTTGCCGAGGCGCTGGGCGACCGGCCGTATCTCGCGGGCGACTTCAGCGTCGCCGATATCGCGATGGCGACGGTGCTGCGCGAAGGCATAGAAGCGGGCGTCGTTGCCGAACATCCTCGGCTCGAAACCTATCTCGCGCGCTGCCTCGATCGCCCCGCCTTCGGCCGTGCGCTCGCGTCGCAGCTCGCAGCCTTCACCGAGGAGCCGAGCGCCGCATGACCTGATCCCCCTGGAAAGAAAAATGGAGAGAGACGATGACCTATGTCGAAGGCTTTGTGCTGGCGGTGCCTGCCAATGCGAAGGACGCCTATCGCGACCATGCCGCCGATGCGGTGGCGCTGTTCAAGGAATTCGGCGTCCGCCGCCATGTCGAATGCTGGGGCGATGACGTCCCCGTCGGCAAGGTCAACGACTTCCGCACCGCGGTGCAGGCAAAGGAAGGCGAGGAGATCGTCTTTTCCTGGTTCGAATATCCCGACCGCGCGGCGCGCGACGCCGCGACCGAAAAGATGATGAGCGATCCGCGCATGCAGGCGATGGGCGCGGCGATGCCCTTCGACGGCCAGCGCATGATCGTCGCGGGCTTCGCCTCGATCGTCGAGGAGGGGCTGGGCGGCCCGATGGGGTATACCGACGGCTTTCTGGTCGCGGTTCCGACCGCCAATCGCGACGCCTATCGCGCGCTCGCCGAAAAGGCCGCGGTCGTCTTTCTCGACCATGGCGCGACGCGCGTCCTCGAATGCTGGGGCGACGATGTGCCCGACGGCAAGGTCACCGACTATCGCCGCGCGGTCCACGCCGGAGCGGACGAAAATATCGTGTTCAGCTGGATCGAATGGCCCGACAGGGAAACGCGCGTCGCGGGTTGGGACAAGATCATGGCCGACGATCGCATGCGGCACGACCCGGCCGACCAGTGTTTCGACGGCAAGCGCATGATCTACGGCGGCTTCGCGCCGATTCTCGACGCCTGACCTCAGCGCCTTTCCTTCCCCAGATGTGAAACGGAGAATGATGATGACGAACCCCAAGGGCAGCTTCATCTGGTACGAACTGATGACCGGCGATCCCGACGGCGCGGCACGCTTCTATGGCGCCGTCGTCGGCTGGACGATTGCGGGCGCCGCCGATCCCGCGGCGCCCGGCGGGGTCGATTATCGCATGATCGGGCGCAGCGACGGCGGCAATGCCGGCGGCATGCTGGCGCTCAATGCCGATATGCTCGCGGGCGGTGCCCGCCCCGGCTGGCTCGGCTATCTCTACACGCCCGACGTCGATGCGGCGGTCGCCGCGATCGTCGCCGACGGCGGCGCGGTCCATATGCCCGCGACCGATCTTCCGGTCGGCCGCATCGCGATGGTCAGCGATCCGCAGGGCGCGCCCTTCTATGTCATGAACCCCGCTCCGCCGCCGGGCATGGAGGGCATGACGAGCGACGTCTTTTCGGTGACGGAAGCGCAGCATGTCCGCTGGAACGAGCTGTCGACCGACGACCCCGACGCCGCGATCGCCTTCTACCGCCGCCACTTCGGCTGGGGGCAGGAGGGCGCGATGGATATGGGCGCGATGGGCAGCTACCGCTTCCTGCAACTCGGCGACATCGGCATCGGCGCGGTCATGCCGCGCATGCCGCAGATGCCGGTATCCGCCTGGACCTATTATATCGGCGTCGACGACATCGACCGCGCGCTGACCGCCGTTGCCGCCGAGGGCGGGCAGCTGCTCAGTGGGCCGCATGAAATCCCCGGCGGCGAATTTTCCGCAACCGGGCTCGACCCGCAGGGCGCCGCCTTCGGCCTCGTCGGCCCGCGCCGCTGAACCCTAAAGAAGGGAGAGAGACGATGGAGAATCAAGGACCGACCGGCGGACTGACCCCGCATATCGCGATCGCCGACAAGCGCGCGAGCGAGGCGATCGAATTTTACAAACAGGCGTTCGGCGCCGTCGAACAGGTGCGCATGCCGGCCGAGGACGGTGTGCGGCTGATGCACGCGCATCTGCTGCTTAACGGATCGTCGCTGATGATGCACGACGATTTCCCCGAATATTCGGGCGAGGCGATGGCCGCGCCGTCGGGCGTGACGCTGCACCTGCAGGTCGACGATGCCGACCGCTGGTACGACCGCGCGATCGCGGCGGGCGCGACGTCGGTGATGGCGCCCGACAACATGTTCTGGGGCGACCGTTACGCGCAGGTGAAGGATCCCTTCGGCCACCTCTGGTCGATCGGCCATCCGCTGAAGGGAGACGAATGATGGGCAAGCCCCCCGTGACGCTGTGCCTCTGGTACGACAAGGACGCCGAGGAAGCGGCGCAATTTTACGCCGCGACCTTTCCCGACAGCGCGGTCGGACCGGTTCACCGCGCCCCCGGCGATTTTCCCGGCGGCAAGCAGGGCGATGCGCTGACGGTCGAGTTCACCGTTCTGGGCATCCCGTGCGTCGGGCTGAACGGCGGCCCGATCTTTCCGCACAGCGAGGCCTTTTCCTTTCAGGTGTCGACCGAAACGCAGGAAGAAACCGACCGCTATTGGAACGCGATCGTTGGCAATGGTGGCGCTGAAAGCGCGTGCGGATGGTGCAAGGACAAATGGGGCCTCAACTGGCAGATCACCCCGCGCGTTCTGATCGAAGCGACGACGAGCAGCGACAAGGGCGTGGCCAAACGCGCCTTTGATGCGATGATGACGATGAAAAAGATCGACATCGCGGCGATCGAGGCGGCGGTGCGGGGCGACGCCGTTGGCGCGGCGTAACCCCTTCCTCTTCGCCTGGGCGCTCTGCGGCACGCTCGACATCCTCTATGCTGCGGCGTGGAGCGTGCTGGCGGGCAGCGATCCCGGGCGGATGCTGCGCGGCGTCGCCAAGGGCCCCTTTGGCGACGGTGCTGCCGACTGGGGCGCGGCGGGGGCGCTCGCCGGGCTCGTCACCCATTACGCGATCATGGCGGCGATGGTCGGCGTCTGGTTCGCCGCGGCGGCGCGAATCCCCGCGCTGCGCAGGCTGTGGTGGCTCAGCGGCACACTTTACGGTGTCATCCTCTATCTGGTGATGAACGCTATCGTGCTGCCACTGCGTTTCGGAGCCCCGTTTCCGCCTGCCGATCTCGCCCGGGGCGCGATCGCATTGTTTCCGCATATCGCCTTCATCGGCCTGCCGCTCGCTTGGCTGTCGATGGAGCAGGAGAATGACCGATGATCCTATATGGCCACCCCTTTTCCTCCTATACGTGGAAGGCGCAGATCGCCTTTTACGAAAAGGAGGTCGCGCACGAATTTCGGGCGATCGAAACCGCGCCGCCCTTCACCAATTATGACGAACTGCGGGCGCATTGGCCGGTCGGGCAGTTTCCGCTGATCGTCGATGACGGGCGCCAGCTGTTCGAGGCGAGCATCATCGCCGAATATCTCGATCAGCGCTCCGACGCCGGCCCGCGGCTGATTCCCGCCGATCCGCGGGCGGCGCTCGAGGTGCGCTTCCTCGACCGGATATTCGACAATCATTTCCAGGCGCGCTTTCAGGCCGCGGTCGCCGAATATCTGCCCTTCATCACCGAAACGCCCGATCTGGCCCGCGTCGCCCGCGCGCGCGATCAGCTCGAACAGGTCTATGGCTGGCTCGAGGCGCGGCTCGGCGATGGCGACTGGGCGACGCCCTACGGCTTCACGCTGGCCGATTGCGCCGCGGCGCCAGCGCTCTTCTATGCCGACTGGGTGCATCCGATCGATCCCGCCCACGCCAAATTGCGCGCTTACCGCGCGCGCCTGCTCGCGCGGCCGTCGGTGGCGCGCTGCGTCGAGGACGCGCGGCCCTATCGAAGCTATTTCCCCCTCGGCGCCCCCGACCGCGACTGAGCCTCCGCGTTCCGAACTGACTGGGGGCGTCCCGATATGCGGTTAACGCCGCGCTGACGGTGCTGCTTTGCCATTTGGGAACGGCGCGCGCGCGAAGGCGGGTCGATGGTTTCGCCTGTCGCCCCCGCCGCGCTCGCCCGGACGCTTCTCGTCGCGTTGTTCGCGGCGCTGCTCGCCTTCGCGCCGCAGGCGCGGGCGCAGCAACTCGTGACGGTCACGACCACGGTGACGACCACCGTGACATGGATCGATGACAACGCGTCCGACGCCGGGAATGCGGGCGCCCAATTCGCCGACGATGCGGACGAATTCGCGGCTGACGACGACACCGCCGCCCTGCTCGGCGATACTGCGGTTGCCGGCGAGGCCGATCTGGGCGCGACGCGGCGTTATGCGCCCGGCGCCGGGCTGGCGACGCGCGGCCCGACGCAGGCGCGCTTTGGCCCCTTTGCGGTCGTCGACGGTACGACGGCGCGAATGAGCGGCGATGTCGACGGTGCGACACCGCGCCAGTTCGCTGCGATGCTCGCGGCCTTTCCCGGGGTGAGGCGGCTCGAGATGATCGACTGCCCCGGCAGCCTCGATGAAGAGGCCAATCTGATTCTCGCCCGCGCAATTCGCCGGGCGGGTCTGGAAACCGTCGTCCCGAGCGGCGGTTCGGTGCGGTCGGGTGCGGTCGAGCTCTGGCTCGCCGGTTCCACCCGCCGCGCCGCTCCCGACGCCGAATTCGGTGTCCACAGCTGGGCTGACGAATATGGACGCGAGGCAAAGGACTATCCCGCGAGCGATCCGGTTCACGCCGAATATATCGGCCTCTACCGCGAAATGGGCATGGACGACGCCCATGCGCGCGCCTTCTATGCGCTGACCAACGCCACCCCCTTCGATCAGGTGCGCTATCTGACCCGCGACGACATGGCGCGCTTCGTCCCGCTGAACTGAACGCCGATCAATTTAAATCGTTGCCACCGCCTTCGCGGGAACGACGTGTTTTAGTCTTGTAACCCACCCGCCCGCTCCCCACATCGCCCGGCATGGCAAAGCGCGGCTTATACCAGCGATTGCGATCGAACGCGCAGGTGCGCAGCGCGCTCTTCTGTCTCGGTGGGCTGCTGATGATCGTCGCGGTGCTTATCGGCCCGCTGCCCGGCCCCGGCTTCATCATCCTGTTTCCGGTCGGACTGATGCTTGTCTTGCAGAACAGCGCGTGGGCGAAACGCCGCTATGTCCGCTTCAAGCGGCGCCATCCGCGCTATGGCGCCTGGACCGACCGTGTCATGCGCCGGGTCAGCGCCGCGCGCCGCCGCGCCCGCGCCGCGCTTGAGGCGCTCGATGCGGATTGATCGCGATCGGGCATCGAGAGCGATTGACTTTCGCCCGACTCTCGCTTATCCGCGCCTCGATCAGCGGCCGCCCTCGCTTGGCGGCCCTTTTTCGTTGCACCGATTGAAGAGAATTTGGGGATACCGCGATGAAGCGCACCTATCAACCGAGCCGCCTCGTGCGCAAGCGCCGTCACGGCTTCCGCGCCCGCAAGGCGACCGTCGGCGGCCGCAAGGTTCTCGCCGCCCGCCGCGCGCGCGGCCGCAAGAAGCTGTCGGCCTAATCGCCGACGCTTCGCCGCCAGCCCAAAAGGAGCTGGGGCTGGTGCGATCGCTTTCCAAACGCAGCGAATTTCTGGCCGCCAACCGCGGCCTTCGCTTTCCCATGCCCGGCTTTGTCCTGCTCGTGCGTCCGCGCGGCGACGGCGACGATGCGCCGGGCATAGGCTTTACCGTCAGCAAGAAGGTTGGCAACGCCGTCACCCGCAACCGGATGAAGCGCCGTTTCCGCGCGCTCGCCCGCGCGGCGATCCCCGCGCGGGGAATCGCCGGCGCCGACCATGTGATGATCGGGCGGCCGGGCGGCAACGACATCGCTTTTGCCGAGCTGGGTGAGCATCTCGATTCGGCGCTGCAGCGCGCGGCAAGGAAGCTGGCGAAATGACCGGCTGTCCTACATTGTTGCGATGGCATAGCGTCCAGACATGATCCCGCCCGCGCCACACCGCAAACCGCGAATCGCGGATGAAGTTGCGCAGTTTTCTGCGGATATGCGCGCCGGGCCCCTTCCCGACGCGGGTCATGGCGCGGCAGTTGGTGCAATCGCGTGTGAAGTTGCTCAGTTTTCCGGGTGTTTCCAATGATTGCCCGCTTGCTCATCTTGATCGCCCGTGCCTGGCAATTAGGCCCGTCGCGCATCCTGCCGCCGACGTGCCGCTATGCGCCGTCGTGCAGCGAATATGCGATCATCGCGCTGAAACGCCATGGTGCGATCAAGGGTGGCTGGCTGGCGACAAAGCGGCTATTGCGCTGCCATCCTTGGGGCGGCCACGGCTACGACCCCGTACCTTGATGCGGCATTTCCCCACATTGACCAGAAGAGAGACCGAAGAGCGTGGACGACAAGCGTAACCTGATCGCGGCAATTTTACTGTCGGTGGCGATCCTGCTCGGCTGGAATTTCGTTTCGGAGAAATTCTTTCCCACCCCGGCAAAGCCCGACGTGACCAAGACCGTCGCTGGCGCGCCCGGTGCGACCCCCGCGGCGCCACAAGGCCAGCCCGCCAGCGCGCCCCCATCCGGCACGCCCGCGGGCGCGGCGCCGGTCGCCAAGACGACGATTCTGCCGGTCGAGGCGGCGCTTGCCACGGGCAATCGGGTGCCGATCGAAACCCCGTCGCTCGCGGGGTCGATCAACCTTGTGGGCGCACGCATCGACGACATCACGTTGACCAAATATCGCCAGACGATCGAAAAGAATGCGCCGCCGGTGCGTCTGTTCGCGCCGGGCAACAGCAAGGCCGCCTATTTTGCGAGCGTCGGCTGGTCGGCGCAGGGGATCGAGGTCCCGGGGCCGACGACGCTGTGGGCCGCCAGCGGCACGAAGCTGACCCCGGCGACCCCGGTGACGCTCAGCTGGTCGAATTCGACCGGCCAGACTTTCCGCGTCGAGTATAGCATCGACGACAAGTATCTGATCACCGCGAAGCAGACGATCGCGAACGCGGGCAGCGCGCCGGTCGCGGCAAGCAGCTTCGCGCTGATCGACCGCCTCGGCAAGCCGACCGACCCGCACGAAAAGGACAGCTGGACGATCCACGTTGGCCCGACCGGCTATTTGGACGGCAAGTCAGTGTTCGATGTCGATTACAAGAATCTCGATGAAAGCGGCGCCTTCAAATATAATTCGGCGGCGTGGCTTGGCTTCACCGACAAATATTGGCTCGCCGCGGTGATCCCGGCGAAGGGCGAGCGCGTCACCGCGTCGATCACCGCTCCGGCGGCGGACAATTATCAGACGCTGTTCGCGCGCGACTTCAAACAGGTGGCGCCGGGAACGCAGGTGTCGACGACCAGCCGTATCTTCGCCGGCGCGAAGGAAGTCAGCATCCTGTCGCATTATCAGGACCAGCAGGGCATCACGCGCCTGTCGAACGCGATCGACTGGGGCTGGTTCGAATTTTTCGAAGTGCCGATCTTCAAGCTGCTCGACTGGCTGTTCCGCCAGATCGGCAATTTCGGCGTCGCGATCATGCTGCTCACCGTCATCATTCGCGGTCTGATGTTCCCGATCGCGCAGCGTCAGTTCCATTCGATGGCGCAGATGCGCCTCGTCCAGCCGAAGATGAAGGCGCTGCAGGAACGCCACAAGGACGACAAGCCGAAGATGCAGCAGGAGCTGATGAAGCTCTATAAGGACGAAAAGATCAATCCGCTCGCGGGCTGTCTGCCGATCGTCATCCAGATTCCGATCTTCTATGCGCTCTACAAGGTGCTGATGCTGACGATCGAAATGCGGCACCAGCCCTTCGCATTGTGGATTCGCGACCTGTCGGCGCCCGATCCGCTGCACTTCCTGAACCTCTTCGGCCTGCTGCCCTTCACGCCGCCGTCGCTGCTCGCGCTCGGGCCGCTCGCGCTGCTCCTGGGCATCACCATGTTCCTGCAGTTCCGCCTCAATCCGCAGGCAACCGATCCGGTGCAGCAACAGGTGTTCAAGATCATGCCGTGGATGTTCATGTTCATCATGGCGCCCTTCGCGGCGGGCCTGCTGCTTTACTGGATCACCAACAACTGCCTGTCGATCGCGCAGCAGCAGTGGATGTATCGCAAATTCCCGCAACTCCGGGCGGCGCCGGTAAAGTGAGCGAGATCGATCCGGCGGCCGAAGATCGCGGCGAACGCGCCCGCAAGCTGTTTGCGGGTCCGATCGCCTTTCTGAAATCGGCGCCCGCACTCCAGCATCTGCCTGCGCCGAGCGTCCCGGAGATTGCCTTTGCCGGCCGCTCGAACGTCGGCAAATCGTCGCTGCTCAACGCGCTGACCAATCGCAACGGGCTTGCACGCACCTCGGTCACGCCCGGGCGCACGCAGGAACTCAACTATTTCAACGTCGGCAATCCGCTGGTGTTCCGCCTTGTCGACATGCCGGGCTACGGTTTTGCGAAGGCGCCCAAGGACGTCGTCAAGAAGTGGCGTTTTCTGGTCAACGACTATCTGCGTGGGCGCCAGGTGCTCAAGCGGACGCTGGTGCTGATCGACAGCCGGCACGGCTTCAAGGATGTCGACCGCGAGGTGCTCGAAATGCTCGACACCGCTGCGGTCAGCTACCGTGTCGTGCTGACCAAGGCCGACAAGATCAAGGCGAGCGAACTCGCCGCGGTCCACGCCGCCACCGAGGCCGAGGCCCGCAAACATCCCGCCGCGCACCCCGAGGTGATCGTGACGAGCAGCGAAAAGGGCATGGGCATCGCCGAGCTGCGCACCGCGGTGCTGGAGGCGGTGGAGAGTTGACGAAATGTTTCCCCTCCCGCAAGCGGGAGGGGCAGCGAGACTTGCGAGCTTGCTCGCTAGTCGCAGCGGGGTGGGTGATTTCGCGACCGAAGCTCGCTCCGCTCGCGCCCACCCCTGGCCCCTCCCGCAAGCGGGAGGGGAATATGGAGACCGCATGAAACTCTTCATCGGGAACAAGGCCTATTCGAGCTGGAGCCTGCGCGGCTGGCTCGCCGCCCGGCACAGCGGTCTGCCGTTCGAGGAAGTCACCGTTCCGCTCTATGACGAGGACTGGAATCGCCGCCGCGAGGGCGATGAATTCGCGCCGTCGGGCGGCAAGGTGCCGATCCTGTGGGACGGCAATGATATCGTCGTCTGGGACAGTCTGGCGATCATCGACTATCTCAACGAAAAAACGGACGGCGCCCGCGGCTATTGGCCCGCCGACATGGCGGCGCGCGCAATGGCGCGGTCGATGGCGGCCGAAATGCATGCCAGCTTCTCGGCGCTGCGCCGCCACCACAGCATGAACATCCGCCGCATCTACCCCGCCGCGGAGCTGTTGCCCGAGGTGCAGGCCGACGTCGTCCGCATCCTCCAGATCTGGGCCGAGGCGCGCGCGCGGTTCGGGGGCGAGGGCGATTATCTGTTCGGCGACTGGTCGGCCGCCGACATGATGTTCGCGCCGGTCGTGACGCGCTTCATCACCTATTCGATCCCTCTGCCGCGCTTTGCCCTGCCTTATTGCCAGGCGGTCGTCAGCCATCCGCATATGCAGGAATGGATCGGCGGCGCGCAGGCCGAAGACTGGGTCATCGAACAGTTCGAAGGCGCGCAGCAGGACTGACGCACCGACACAGCAGCGCGCTCAGAAACTCTGCTCGTCGTAGATTTTCGACAGGTCGTGATGCCAGGCACCCTCGTACCGGTCGAGCAGGTCGTGGGCGGGGGATTTGCCGCTCTTGGCGATACGCCGCAGCGGTTCGAGGAAGCCGACCTCGTTATCGCCCATCGAATTGACCTCGCCCCGCGCCGCCAGGCCTGCCGCCGCGATGGCGAGGACGCGGTGCGCGAGTTCGCCGAGCGTCCCGCCGCCGGGTGCCGGCGCGTCGAGGCCCTCGCTGGGCACCGCATCGCGCAGCGCCTGCTGTTCTTCAATGCTCCAGCCCTTGACCAGATCCCATGCGGCATCGAGCGCCTGGCTGTCGTAGAGCAGCCCGACCCAGAGTGCAGGCAAGGCGCAGATTCGGTTCCACGGGCCGCCGTCGGCGCCGCGCATTTCGAGGAAACTCTTCAAACGCACTTCGGGGAAGGCGGTCGAGAGATGGTCGTTCCAGTCGGAAAGCCGCGGCAGTTCGCCCGGCAGGACCGACAGCTCACCCTTCATGAAATCGCGGAAGCTGAGACCCGCGGCGTCGATATATTGGCCGTCGCGGAAGACGAAATACATCGGCACGTCGAGCATGTAATCGACATAGCGCTCATAGCCGAAGCCATCCTCGAACACGAAGGGCAGCATACCGGTGCGCGCCGGATCGGTGTCGGTCCAGATATGGCTTCGGTACGACATGAAGCCGTTGGGGCGGCCCTCGGTAAAGGGCGAGGAAGCAAAGAGTGCGGTCGCGAGCGGCTGAAGCGCCAGGCTCACCCGGAACTTCTGCACCATGTCAGCCTCGCTCGCATAGTCGAGGTTGGTCTGGATGGTGCAGGTGCGCAGCATCATGTCGAGCCCCATGCTGCCGACGCGCGGCATATGGTTCAGCATGATCTTGTAGCGGCCCTTGGGCATGATGGGCAGTTCGGCGCGCGTCTTGTCGGGCCACATGCCGACGCCGAGGAACCCGAGCCCGAGCTCGGCGCCAACTTCCTTGACCTGCTTCAAGTGCCGGCCGGTTTCGGCGCAGGTCTGGTGCAGATTTTCGAGCGGCGCGCCCGACAGTTCAAGCTGGCCCGCGGGTTCCAGGCTGACGGTGCCGTCGCTGCCCGCGAGCGCGATGACATGGCCGCCCTCGATCACCGGCTCCCAGCCGAAACGCGTGAGCGCCATCAGAAGGTCGCGGATGCCGCCCGGTTCGTCGTAGCTTGGCGCCCGGTGATCGCTGGTACGATAGACGAATTTCTCGTGCTCGGTGCCGATCCGCCACCGCTCCTTGGGCTTTTCGCCCTTGATCATGGGGGCCGCGAGCTGGTCGCGGCTTTCGATGATGGGATCGTTTTGATCTGAAACCTGCCGCGTGCTCATGGCAGCGCATGTAAGCGGCCTCGCGGCATCTTGGAAGGGGTCAGTTGACGGTTACGTCGAAGACCGTTGCAAAGGCGCTGCCGGGGCCAAGTGCCGCGGTCGAGGCCGACACCGTTGTCCCCGCGATCGCGGCGCCGAACGGGTCGCTTTCGTCTGCCCCCGTGGCATTGTCGTCTTCCACGGTCGTCGCTCCCGCGCAGCTCGTGCCGCTGCGCAGCGAACCGGGAACGAAGCTGGTCGTCGCGGGCAGCGGGTCAGCGACGTAGATCGCCGTCGCAGTCGCGCTGCCGCCGTTGGTCACCAGCAGGCAATAGCGCATGGTGGCGCCGGGAATCGCCTTGGGATTGGTCGTGCCGTTGACCGGGTCGCTGACGATGCTGCTCGTCTTCGCGATCAGCAGATTGGCGATCGGACGGCAGAAATTGATGTCGTGAATCGCCATGCCCTGCTGCCCCGGGTTCGCCGGGGCAAGGCTGTGGCTGCCATATTCGACGGTGATGGTGTCGACCGGCGCGGCAAAGGTGACGACGACATTGCCGTTGGCGCTGCCGTCGGCGGAGGTCGCGTCGCCATAGGCGCTGTTGCCGACGACATAATTGGCGACGCCGTTGGTCAGCGTTGGATAGACGGTGGTGCCGTTGAAGCTGCCGGTGACGGTCACGCGGTCGGCGAACTGGCCCGAGGCATAATCGATGTCGAACAGCGTGAACTGCGCGCCCGGCACCGCGGTCGGCAGGCTGATCGTCGACGTGACGGCGCCCGCCTGGCTTGTGAAGTCGACGATCTCGAAGATCGAATTTTGCGCAGGCGACAGCCCGCCGGTGACGACATTCTGCCGCGTCGGCGACTGGCCGCCATAGGTGGCGTTGCTCAGAAAGCTGCCGCCGCTGATCGCGATGTTGAAGTTCATCGTCCCGATGGCGGTCAGCGCATAGCTGCCGCTCGTCGTGCCGGCAGACCAGCTCACGCTGTCCCAATCGTGCAGCGTCGATCCGGCCGGGCAGATCAGCACCGGCGCCACGCCCGCGACGCGGCTGCCCGAGACGGTGAAACTGGCTGCGGCATAATCATCTTCGCCGGTCGCGCCATTGCCCGGCGTCGAATCGATGTCGGGCGCCGAGGAGGCGGTGATTTCGGCGCTGTTGAGGATCGTCGCACCCGATGTCGCGTTGACCGTGCCGCTGATCGTCAGCGTGCGGGTCGCACCCGGCGGGACGCTGCCGACCGTCCAGACGCCGGTCGTACTGTTATAGCTGCCGAATCCGGCCGCGCTCGTGAAGCTGAAGCCTGCGGGCAGCGTGTCGAGCACGGTGACGCCCGTCGCGGTCGCCAGCGATCCGCTCGCATTGGTGACAGCCAGCGTATAGCTGATGCTCGATCCCGTCGCCGGAGCCGCGCTGCTGACGCTCTTGGTCAGCGACAGATCGGCATAGTTGGCGGGCAGGCTGGTCAGATACAGGTCGGCGCGGACGAAATTGCCATTGTCCGCCTGCGGATATTGATCGCAAATCTCGAGCCGCCATGTACCTTGCGCATTTTCGCCGTTGAATGCCGACAGCGGCGAATTGGGGCTGAAGTCATTCTGGTAAGGCGGCGCGCTGGTCGAATGGGTTACGGTATTGCCGTCGGTGTTGACCGTTTGCGCGCCGCCGTCGTTCAGCCGCACGTTGAAATTGTCGCCCGAAATATTGTTGGGGTCGCCGTTGACAAGCTGGACCCGCGTGCCTGCCGGCGATTGCAATGTGATCCTGAGGTCGCCGCGCCACGTATGGGTTGCGAGGACGCCAAGATCGACGTCACCGACGATATAGCTTGTCGATACCGTGAAATTGCGGACGAGCGGCGACGAACAGGGGGTGCCGCTGTTGATCACGCCGCCCGTCGTGTTGCTGTATGTCGTGGTGGTCTGCGCATGGGCAGCGGGTGCAACGACGAGCGCCATCGCCAGCCACAGGAACATGGTCCATGCCCTGATTGGCAGCGTCCGCTGGCCCCCACGCCAGCGTCCTCGGCTTTGGTCCCGCCGTTGCATGGCGACCCTCTGCCCGCGACATCCCTAATTTGCAGTTAATAACTGCCAGTTTGGCAGCATTCTTGTTTCAGTATGAAACAGCTTTTAACCGCCGCGCCAGTCGCCATGCTGTGCCATCCATAGCGCCGTTGCTGCAATCGCGGCGGTTTCGGCCCGCAAAATACGCGGTCCAAGTGCGATACGCTTCACGGCATCATGGTCGATCAGCATCGCGCGTTCGCGGTCGGTGAAACCGCCTTCGGGGCCGGTCAGAATGGCAGCGGGGGCGGGCGCCGCGACCGCAGCGAGCGGAACCCCGCCGGCTTCGTCGGCGAAGAGTAGCGTGCGACCCACCGGCCAGTCTTTCAACAGCTGCGGCAGTTTGGCCGGATCGGCGAGGTCGGGGAGCGCGGTCCGGCCGCATTGTTCGCAGGCCTCGACAATCTGTGCAGCGAGCCGCTCCTGCTTCACGCGCTCGACGATCGTGCGTTCGGTGATGACGGGCTGGAGCCGCGCGACGCCGAGCTCGGTTGCCTTTTCGATGATCCAGTCGAGCCGCGCTTTTTTCACTGGCGCGAAGCAGAGCCAAAGATCGGGCACGCGTTCGATCGGGCGCATCTGGTGTTCGATGCGGATCGAAAGCGTCCGCCTCGACGCTTCGGCGACCGCGCCGAGCCACTCGCCGCTGCGATTGTCGAACAGTAGCAGCGGATCGCCCGGTTTCGCGCGCATGACGTTAAGCAGATAATGGGCCGCCGCTCCGTCGAGCGCCACCATCGCGCCGGCGGCAAGCGGCGTGTCGGTATAGATTCGGGGCGTGCTGGCGGGCGGCCATGCAGGTGTCGCGGGCATGGCTGGGCGATAGCAGAGGCACAATCTTCGCGCATCTTTTGCTTTGTACAGTGCCGATTGTTCCGTTTCGGGCCAGAATCCCCGAAAAACCGCCATTCCCGGTCAGGCCGATTAGCGATTTGGTAAGCAGTTTCCCCCTAGGTGCAAGGCTACCAGCCGCGCATCTGGTGGGTCGCGCGGCCGGGCCAAGAGGGGTTTTAGACCATGCGAGGGACCGTTTTCAGCCGCCTGCGGGCCGGCATCTCGACCATCTGCCGCGATACGCGCGGCAACACGATGATGCTGACGGCGGGCGCGCTCGTTCCGATCGTCGCGCTCGTGGGGTCGGGCGTCGATATCGGCCGCGCCTATATGGCCGAGCTTCGCCTGCAACAGGCGTGCGACGCGGGCGTGCTCGCGGGACGCCGCGCGATGCAGGGCGGCGACTATGATTCGAACGCCGAAGGCGAAGCGAACAAGATGTTCGCCTTCAACTTCCCGTCGGGCATGTACGCGAGCAGCGGCGTCGATTTCAAATCGAAGGCGCAGGGGACGTCGAACGTCGTCGGCGAAGCCAAGGTTACGCTGCCCACCGATATCATGAAGATATTCGGGACCAAGCAATTCGACCTTGCGGTCAACTGCACGGCGAAGCTCGAAATCTCGAACGCCGACATCATGATGGTGCTCGACGTTACCGGATCGATGGCGACGACCAATTCGGGCGACACGGTTAATCGCATCAGCGCGCTCAAGACCGCGACGATGAACTTCTTCGACACGCTGACCACCGCCGATATCGGCGATGGCCGCCTGCGTTTTGGCGTCGTGCCCTACAGCTCGAGCGCCAATGTCGGCCAGATTCTCTATGCAAAGAATCCCGACTGGCTTTCGAACAATGTGCTGCTGCCTTCGCGCACGCCGATCTTCAAGATCACCTACGGCAATGGCCAGACCGTCGAAAATGGCTCGTCGACCGGCAATGTCAGCTATGGCAGCTGGTCGAACGTCAGCACGGTGAGCGGTCAGAACAGCAGCAGCTGCGGCAATCTGGAGCCGCCGGCCGATACGACGCCGTCGCCAAGCGGGTCGCCGACCGTCAACCAGACCGGGCAGACCTTTGACAGCAACGGCAACCGCGTCACGACCAACAACAGCTCGCAGACCTATACCTATTATAATTACCAGTACACCTGGTCGAGCAACAGGTGCCGCCTGCAGCGCCGCGTGGCGACCTATACGCGCACCTCGACGACGACGACCACCGAAGAGCCGATCCAGACTTTCGATAATAAATATCGGTACGAAGATCGCGTTTTCGATGTCACGCAGGCGAAGGCGGGCTCGGCGATCGTCACCGACACGGGCGACAGCGGCACCAACTATTCGGCCACCTGGGGCGGATGCGTCATGGAGCGCGAAACCGTCGCCTTCGGTCCGACGCAGACCGCGCCGGCCGGCGCCCGCGACATGGATGTCGACAGCGCGCCGACGAGCGACGACGGGACCAAGTGGAAAGTGCTGATTCCCGAAATCGCCTTCCCGCGCGCCAAAAATCCGTCGACGTCGGGCACGACGAGTTCGCTCAACGTCAGCAGCAGCAGCGTGTCGAGCGACAGCACGTCGGGCGGCAGCTGGCAGCGTTACTCCAAATATTGGAGCAGCGGCTGGGGCGTCTGCCCCGCGCCGTCGATGAAGCTGACGACGATGACAGCGAGCGACCGTTCCAGCTTCAACACCTACATCAACGCCTTGCAGCCCGTCGGCGGCACCTATCATGATTCGGGCATGGTCTGGGGCATCCGCCTCCTGTCGCCCGACGGCATGTTCGCCGACGAAAATGCCGAAGCGCCGAACAAGCGCCCGATCAGCCGCCATATCGTCTTCATGACCGACGGCGACATGTCGGCGAATATGGGGAATCTGACCTTCCAGGGCTATGAATGGACGATGCAGCGTGTCGGCGGGACCAGCGACAGCAATCTGACCGACCGGCACAACAACCGCTTCCTCCAGCTCTGCGAAAAGGCAAAGGCGAAGAATATCACCATCTGGGTGGTCGGCTTCGGCACCTCGCTGAACTCGCAGCTCACGACCTGTGCGACGCCGGGCAAGGCCTATGAAGCCTCCAACGCTTCGCAGCTCAACGACAATTTCCAGGCGATCGCACGCCAGATTTCGAAGCTGAGGCTCTCGCAATGATCCGGATACCGTCGCTCCTCCGCCGCCTTCGCCGCCACCAGCGCGGCACCGCGATCCTGGAATTTGCGCTGATCGCGCCGGTCTTCATCCTGCTGTTGATGGGCCTGTTCGATTATACGTGGCAGATGTACGCCAAGCAGGTGCTGCAGGGCGCCGTCAGCAACGCGGCGCGGGCCTCGACGCTTGAATCGGCGGCATCCAACCAGACGCTCATCGACGCGGCGGTGCGCGATCAGGTTCAGAATGTCTTTCCCGGCGCCCCGGTGACCTTCACCCGCAAATCCTATGAAAGCTTCAACGACGTCGGCAAGCCCGAACCCTTCACCGATGCCAACAACAACAACCGGTATGATTCGGGCGAATGTTTCGAAGATCGCAACGGCAACAATAGTTGGGATGCCGATCAGGGCGCGAACGGCAACGGCGGCGCCGAGGATGTCGTGCTCTATACCGCGAAGATGAAATTCGAACGCATTTTGCCGGTGTGGCGCATGCTCGGCCAGCCCCCGGAAACCTATCTCTACGCGACGACCGTGCTCCGCAACCAGCCGTATAACGTCAACACCGTGACGAGTAAGGTGATATGCAACTGAACCGCATCCTTGCCCACGCCCGGCGCCGCACCGCCCGGCTGGTGCGCTTCGCGCGCGACGACAAGGCCGTCGTGCTCATCGAAACCGCCTTCACGATGCCGCTGCTCGTGTTTCTGGGCTTCGGGGGGCTGGAGATCGCCAATCTGACGCTGGCGAACACGCGCATCAGCCAGGTGGCGCTGAGCGCCGCCGATAACGCATCGCGTATCGCCTATGGCAGTGACCTGTCGCTGCCGCGGGTGCGCGAAGTCGATATCAACGAGGTTTTCGCAGGCGTCGAGGAGCAGTCGCGCGGGCTGGACTTCAAGGCCCACGGCCGCATCATCCTGTCGAGCCTTGAGCGCAATTCGAGCGGCGGCCAGTGGATCCACTGGCAACGCTGCTATGGGAATTATCCGGTGAATTCGGCCTATGGTCTGCAAGGGACCGGCAAGACGGGCACCGCCTTTAAAGGGATGGGGAAACCGGGCGCGGAAGTCACTGCGGCTACCGGGACCGCCGTGATGTTCGTCGAAGTCACTTACCAATATCAGCCGCTTGCCTTCGCCGCCTGGCTTGGGCCGCGCGTCATCCGCACGACCGCGGCCTTCAATATCCGCGAAGGTCGCGATCTGCAGGGTCCGGCGGGCGGCGACGGCGTCTATAATCCGTCCCCCGCGGCCACGAAAATGACCTGCACCTGATCGACCGGGGCGCGGCCGGACGCCGATGCCCCATTTATTGTCGCCGCGCCCCCTGCTATCGCGCGGGCGGCGATGACAGCGACGCATACCCCCGACAGCCAGCATCAGGGCTTTCTGGCGATCCTGCCCGCAGGCATGCGCCCCTATGCGCTGCTTGCGCGCTTCGACCGGCCGATCGGCTGGTGGCTGCTCTACTGGCCCTGCGCATGGGCGCTGGCGCTGGCGGGCGGGGCCTGGTCGCATTGGCCGCTGCTGCTGTGGATGCTGCTCGGCGCGATCGTGATGCGCGGCGCGGGCTGCGTCTATAACGACATCGTCGACCGCGATCTCGACGCGAAGGTGGCGCGCACCGCGGTGCGCCCGGTCGCGAGCGGCGAAGTGTCGGTGCGCAATGCCCTGATGTGGACATTGCTGCTGTCGATGATCGGGCTCGTCGTGCTGCTGCGTCTGCCCCTGCCGGCGCAGATCGTCGCGGTGGCCAGCCTCGCGCTGGTCGCCGCCTATCCTTTCATGAAGCGGATTACCTGGTGGCCGCAGGCATGGCTCGGTCTTGTCTTCAGTTGGGGGGCGCTCGTCGGCTGGATCGCGGTCGGCGGCGGCGCGAACGATCAAGGCGGGCTGGCGCTGCCCTTCCTCTATGCGGGAACGATCGCCTGGGTGATCGGCTATGATACCATCTATGCGCTTCAGGATATCGAGGATGACGCGCTCGTCGGCGTGAAATCGAGCGCGCGCGCGATGGGGCGGCATGTGAAGGTCGGCGTCGCGCTCTGCTACGTTGTGGCGCTCGGCGGCTGGGCGGGCGCGCTGTTGAATGTTCGTCCCGATGCCCTTGTGCTTGTCGCCCTGATCCCCGCCGCGCTGCATCTGACGGGGCAGGTCGTCACGCTCGATCCCGACAATGGCGCCGACGCGCTCGCCAAATTCCGCAGCAATCGTTTTGCGGGGCTGCTGGTCTTCGCGGCGATGCTGGTGGTCGGCAGCGCCCCCTGACGCGGGCGCCTATTCGGCCGCAAGCAGTTCTTCGGCGCCGCCGAGGTCGACTGAGACGAGGCGGCTGACGCCCTTCTCTACCATCGTCACTCCGAACAGGCGATGCATGCGCGCCATCGTCACCGCATTGTGGGTGACGATCAGATAGCGGGTCTTCGTCTCGCGCGTCATTCGGTCGAGCAGGTCGCAGAAGCGTTCGATATTGGCGTCATCGAGCGGCGCATCGACTTCGTCGAGGACGCAGATCGGCGCCGGATTGGTCAGGAAAAGGCCGAAGATCAGCGCGACGGCGGTCAGCGCCTGTTCGCCGCCCGAGAGCAAAGTCAGCGTGCCGAGGCGCTTGCCCGGCGGCTGCGCCATGATCTCCAGCCCGGCCTCGAGCGGATCGTCCGAATCGACGAGTTCGAGATGCGCCTGCCCGCCGTTGAACAGCGTGGTGAACAGGCGCTGGAAATGTTCGTTCACCGTCTCGAAGGCGGCGAGCAGGCGAACACGGCCCTCGCGGTTGAGGTTGCCGATCGAGCCGCGCAACCGGTTGACCGCTTGTTGCAGCTCCTCGATCTCGGCGGCGCTTCGTTCGCGTTCGACGTCGAGTTCGGCAAGCTCGTCGGCGGCGACGAGGTTGACCGGGCCCAACCGCTCGCGTTCGCCGATCAGCCGGTCGTGCGCGGCCGACTCGGCATTTGCATCGTCGACGCCATCACCCTCGAACCCGACCTTCTGCGGTAGCAAGGGGGGCGGACATTCGAAGCGCTCGCCCGACAGGCGCCCCATCTCGATGCGGCGCAGCTCGGCATTTTCGGAGCGTGCCACCGCGCCGGCGCGTGTCTCGCGCGCCGCGGCGACGCGCTCGCGGATCGTCGTTAGCGCCGCTTCGGCCTCGCGCAGCGCCGCTTCGGCTTCGCGCTCCTGCGCCTCGGCGGCGCCCAATTTACCCCGCACCTCCGTCTGCCGGGCCGCAGCAGCTTCGCTATCGGCGGCGAGCTTTTCGGGCAGGCCCGCAAGCTTCGCGGCTTCGGCTGTCAGCGCGTCGGCGCGCTTGTCCATGTCGGTCACGCGCCGTGCCGCTTCGCCCGCGCGCGCCTTCCAGCTCTTGATCTCGGCGCCGACGACCGCGTGCCGCTCGCTGAGGCCGGCAAGGGCGCGCTCATGATCGGCGAGCGCGTCGCGTGCGCCATTGGCGTCGCTGCGCGCGCGGTCGGTTGCACTTTCTTCACCCTCAAGCGCCGCGCGGGCGAGACTGTCGTCGGGGAGCGCGGCGAGCGCCGCCTCCTTCGCGGTGAGGTCCGCAGCGGCGTCGCTCCCGGCCGCCGCAATTTCGGCGAGCCGACGGTCGAACAGCGCGGCGGCGTCGCGGTGACGGTCGAGCGCGGCCTGCGCCTGATCGGCGGCACGCAGCGCAGTGCGGCGTGCCTCGTCGGCGCTCGCGAGCGCCTTGCGCGCCGCGGCGGCGGCGTCGGTTCGCTCGGCAAGCTGCGTTGCCGCAACATGGCGCCGATCCTGCAATTCCTGAACCCCGAGTTCGACTTGAGGACGCTGTGCGGCGAGCGCGTCGAGGCGATTCTGCCGTTGCAGCCGCTCGGTCGCCGTCGCGCCGTCGCCGCGCGTGACGAAGCCATCCCAGCGGCGCATCACGCCGTCCAGGGTGACGAGCCGCTGCCCGACCGCGAGCGGCTGGCCGGTGTCGCGATCGGCAACCGCGATCTGGGCGAGCCGCCGCACGAGCGCCGGGGGCGCCTGGACGAACGCCGCGAGCGGTTGCGTGCCTTCCGGCAGCGCCGGGTCGTTCTTGTCGGCATCGGCGGCGCCCCAACTGCGCGTGGCGGCGCGGTCGGTCCCGGCGTCGAGATCATCGCCGAGCGCGGCGGCGAGCGCCGCCTCGTGGCCCGGCGTCACGCGCAGCCGGTCGAGGATGCGGTCGTCGTCGGTGCGGGCGGCGGCGAGCGCGCGTTCGAGCGTTGCCGCCTCGCCGTCGAGCGCGGCGAGCGCGGCGCGTGCTTCGGCAAGACCGGCATCGATTGCGCCAAGATCGGCCGCGATCGCTTCGCGGTCGGCCTCGGCCTCGTGCAGCGCGCTTTCCGCGGAAATTATCGCCGCTTCGGCCTGTTGGGCGCCGCGGACGCTTTCGGCCTGCGTCGCGGCGAGGGCGGCGCTGTCGCCCAGCGCGGCGATTTCGGCCTCGACCCGCTGACGGTCGCCGGCGATACGCCGGACGGCGGCTTCGGCCGTGTCGCGCGCCGACACCGCGATGCGGCGATCGGCGGCTTCGCTCGCCGCCTTCGCCCGTGCCTGCGCGAGTGCGACCTCTGCATCGCGGAGGCGTGCCTGGGCCGCCTGATGCGCCTCGACCAGCGCCGCCTTTCCCGCGTCGTGCGCGGCAATGTCCTGTGTGAGACGCTTCGCCTCGGCGTCGAGCGCGGTCAGGGCGGCATGGGCGTCGCGCGCCAATTCGCCCTCGCGCGCCCGGTCCTCGGCGAGCCGCGCCTGCTGCGCCGCCAGATCGTCGAGCCGTTGCCGCGCGGCACGTTCCTCGCCCTGCAGTCGGACAAGCGTCGCGGTCGCCTCGGCGAGCGCATCGCGCTGTGCCTGCGCCTCGGCGCGCGCGCTACCGACGCGCGTCGCCACTTCGACCTGCGCGGCGGAAACGGTTTCGAGTTCGGTCTGCGCGGCCTTCACGGCGGCTTCGGCGGCATCGGCTTCGCGGCGCGCCTGATCGGCGGCGGCGGCGGCATCGCGCCAGCGCGCGTAGATCAGCCGGCCTTCGGCGATACGGATATCGTCGCTGAGCTTGCGATATTTTTCCGCCGCCCGCGCCTGACGGCGCAGCGCATTTGCTCGCACTTCCATGTCGGCGACGATTTCGGACAGGCGATTGAGGTTGGTTTCGGTCGCGCGCAGCTTTTGCTCGGCATCCTTGCGGCGGACGTGCAAACCAGCGATGCCCGCCGCTTCCTCCAGCATCGCGCGGCGGTCGGTCGGCTTGGCGGCTATGACGTTCGCGATCTTGCCCTGACTGACGAGGGCGGGGCTGTGCGCGCCGGTCGCGGCGTCGGCAAAGATCAGCGCGACATCCTTGGCGCGGACGTCGCGCCCGTTGGCGCGATAGGCGCTGCCCGCGCCGCGTTCGATACGGCGGATGATCTCGAGTTCATGCCCTTCGCTCGCGTCGGACAGGCCCGCGACGACATTGCCTTCGGTATCGCAATGGATGGCCACCTCGGCAAAATCGCGCGGCGGGCGCTGCGATGTGCCGGCGAAGATCACATCCTCCATCCCGCCGCCGCGCATGGATTTGGGGCTCGATTCGCCCATCACCCAGCGGATCGCTTCGAGCAGGTTCGATTTGCCGCAGCCGTTCGGACCGACGACGCCGGTCAGCCCGGGTTCGATCCGCAATTCGGTTGGCTCGACGAAGCTTTTGAAACCGGTCAGGCGCAGGCGTCTTATCTGCACGAGGCCACCTCGTGCAGGTCAGCGAATCGGAGCCGGTGCAACCTTGCTGTCACATATCCCCCTGGCACCGTCATGGCGCGTGGGCGGTCGAGTCGCAAGGGGTGCCGCCCTCCCCGCCGCGACGGGGAGGGCTATTGTCTTCAGCGGGCGCCCATGGTGCGCAGGCGGTCGCGCAGCGGGCCCCAAGTGGTGATGCCCTCGGCGACCTGGCCATTGATGACGAAGGTCGGCGTGCCCTGGATCTTGAACTGTTCGATGCCCTTGTTGGTCATCTGCTCAAGCTTGCTGATATTGTCGACGTTCGACAGGCAGGCATTGATCTGGTCGGCGGTTACGCCGCGCGACTGGAAGAATTCTTCGAGCTTCCAGGCTTTGGCGAGCGCGGGAAAGCGCTGCGCGGGGGGCAGCGCCATCGCGGCTTCGCCGCCCTTGGGATTGGCCTGCGCGCCGGCGAACAGTTCGGCTTGCGAGGCAAAGACATTTTCCTGCAGCGGGAAATAGCGATCGACCGGGCCGCAATGCACGACTGCCGCGGCCATCGCGTCGAGCGGGTCGCGGATGAAGTTGCGCACTTCCAGGCTGACACGGCCGCTGTCGATGAAGTCGCGCTTGATCTCTTCGTGGCTTTCCTTCGAGAAATCGGCGCAGTGCGAGCAGGTCAGCGACGCATATTCGATGATCTTGATCGGCGCGTCGGGGTTGCCCATCAGATAGCCGCCCTCGGCGGTCTTGGTGACCGTTGTCGACCATTGCTTGCCCGCAGGCGCCGCGACCTTGGCGACGACCGCCTGTTCCTTCGACTGGTCGGTAGTGCCCTTGCCGCAACCGGCGAGCGCAAGGGCGCCGATCGAAGCGAGAAGGATGGGGCGAAGGGGCAATCTGGTCATTGGGGATAGTCTCCGGATAATTCGCGTGAACGGGCTTTTACGAGGCCTTCAGCGCCGCGTCGAGTTGCGTTTTGATCGCGGACCAGACGGTCACGTCGGTGTGGCGTCCATTGATGAAAAAGGCCGGCGTGCCGCGCACATGGTCGGCACCCAGGCCGATATTGGTCATGCCTTCGAGTTCGGCGCGCGTGACCTCGCTATCGAAACAGGCGTTCATCTGCGCCTCGGTGTAGCCGCGTTTCGCCATCAGCGCGCCGAGGCCGGTGTCGGCCGCGATCTTGCGCGCGCGTTCGCTCTCGGTGCCGACATACCAGCTCTTGACCATGGCTTCGGGCGCCTTTTGCACCTTCGTCAGCCAGACCGGCTGCGCCATGAAGATGGCGTGGTGGTTGGCCGCGAAGGCCTTGGCGCCGCCGCAGCGCGCCAGCAGCGCTGCGGTCAGGTCGACCGGGTCGCGAACGAGGTTGCGATATTCGAAGACCACCAGCCCCTTGTCGATATATTGGGCCTTGAGCGGGACGTCGCCGTCGCGCGCAAATTCGCCGCAGTGGGTGCACGTATAGCTGAAATATTCGACCAGACGCACCTTGGCGGCGGGGTTTCCGACGATATAGGCACCGATCGCGCTGGTGCTGATCTTCGACGACCAGGCCGGCGCCGGAGCGGCGGGCGCGGCGGCGACCAGCGACAGCGCGGCGATCGACAGGGCGCCGATGGCGGTGCGGCGGGACAGGGTGCGACCGGATATCTTGGGCATGGACGTGCCGTCTTCCTTCAACTGATGCGCGGGAGTTTCGGCGCGCTGGCAAGCCCGGCGGCCATGCGTTCGAGCACGGTCCTGAGTTCCGGATCGCCGATGTCGCGCAGGCTATCCCCCAGTTCGGCGGGTACCGGCTTCAGCATTGCCGGCTGCTGAACGGGGGCGGGGGCGGGCGCGACCTGACCATGCGTCATGCGCACGCTCGCAATCGCGGCATAGCCGAAGAAGCGATTGACCGCCGCGACGATATCGGGGGCGACATGCTGCAGCATGGGTGCATGCGCGCCGCTGATCGTCAGATGCAGCGTTCCGCCCGCCTTTTGTCCGGCGGGAAAGCGGATCATCGCAGGCTGGGTGACATCGGCGAGCCGATCGCCGACGATTTCTCGCCAGCGGCTGACGACCGACGACTGGATGAAGCCGAATTTGCGAAAGGCGGTCCGGCCGATTTCGGGAACCATATCGGCGATCGCGCGCGCCTCGCCGCCGCGCGGCCGCTCATAGCTGCGCGCCGGCGGCTTTTTGGCAGCCTTCTTCGTGCGCGCTTTAGGGGACTTGTCGCCGTCGCTGGAGCCTGCTTTCGCCATCGCCGCCGCCATGCCATAGGCGGGGGGTGAGCGTCCAGATGCCAGACCCCGATATCGCGGCCGACGCGGATTTCGCGCCGCGGCTGCTCGCCTGGTACGACCATGCGGCGCGCATCCTCCCCTGGCGTATCGCGCCAGGGAGCGTGGTGACGCCCGATCCCTACCGCATCTGGCTCGCCGAAGTGATGCTGCAACAGACGACCGTTGCTGCTGTCGCAGGCTATTTCGCCCGTTTTACCGCACGTTGGCCGAACGTCGCCGATCTCGCGGCGGCCGACGACGCGGACGTAATGGCGGCGTGGGCGGGCCTTGGATATTATGCCCGCGCCCGCAACCTGCTCGCCTGCGCGCGGGCGGTGGTCGCCGATCATGACGGTCTTTTTCCGGACAGCGAGGCGGGCTTGCGTGCCTTGCCGGGCGTTGGCGA
Source organism: Sphingopyxis sp. GC21 (assembly GCF_025727575.1). Classification (NCBI taxonomy): domain Bacteria; kingdom Pseudomonadati; phylum Pseudomonadota; class Alphaproteobacteria; order Sphingomonadales; family Sphingopyxidaceae; genus Sphingopyxis; species Sphingopyxis sp. GC21. Next base: position 3,726,146 of record NZ_CP095845.1, read on the forward strand.
TTACACCGCGGCGGCGGTCGCGGCGATCGCCTTTGGTCGCCCCGCGGTCGTTGTCGACGCCAATATCGAGCGGGTGATCGCGCGCCACCGGCTGATCACCACGCCGCTGCCGGCGGCAAAGCGCGCGATCCGTGCCGCGCTGGCGCCGCTCGTTCCGGGCGATCGCCCCGGCGACTTCGCGCAGGCTCTCATGGATCTGGGCGCAACGATCTGCACGCCGCGCAGCCCCGCCTGCACCCGCTGTCCTCTCGCCGCCGACTGCGCCGCATTTGCGGCCGGCACCGCCGAATCCCTTCCGGTCAAGCCGCCCAAAAAGGCGAAGCCGCAGCGCCACGGAAGCGCCTGGTGGATAGAATCGGATGCGCGGCTGTGGCTGGTACGGCGCCCCGACAAGGGGATGCTCGGCGGGATGCGGGCATTGCCCGGCGGTACGTGGGACGAACCGCCCGCATCCGGCGACGGAGCCGTCTCCGTGCGGCACGGCTTCACCCATTTCGACCTCACATTGACGCTCGTCCGGCGCGGAGTTGAGGATGCCGCAGGGGAAGGTGAGTGGTGGCCGATTTCGGCGCTTGACGCGGCCGGTCTGCCGACGCTGTATCGCAAACTGGTCGACAAGATGCGGGAGAGTGACCGATGACGATGATGATTTCGCGCCGCGCGCTGCTCGGCAGCCTGGCGCTGGGGGGCAGCGCGACGCTGTTGCCGCGCGCCGCCTTCGCCTGGACCAATGCCGAGGCGCTCTATCCGGCGACCTACGCCTTCATCAAGGGATTCGTGGACCGCCGCGAACTCGCCGGCGCTATCGCTGCGATAGGCAAGGATCAGGCGCCGCCCGACTATCTGGGCGCAGGCAAGCAGGCGATGGATTCGCAGCGCGCTGTGGCTCCGGACACGATCTGGCGCCTCTATTCGATGACCAAGCCGGTCACCGGCATGGCGGCCATGCTGCTGATCGAGGACGGCAAGATGACGCTGGATCAGCCGATCGCCGATTTCCTTCCGGCCTTTGCGGCGATGAAGGTGCAGAACACTCCCGACGGATCGATCACCGACGTGCACCCCGCGAAGGGGCCGATCACGGTCCGCCAGCTTCTCACCCACACCGCCGGGCTCGGCTATAATATTGTCCAGAAGGGGCCGCTCCGCGACGCCTATAACGAAGCGGGGATATTGGGCGGGCAGGTCAGCCGTCTGCCGATTCCAGGCTTCCCGCCGACCACCCCCGCGCCGAGCCTGGCGGTTTTCGCCGACCGGCTCGCGACGCTGCCGCTCGTCTATGAACCCGGCACCCGCTGGAGCTATTCGGTCGGGCTCGACCTGATGGGCCGCGTGATCGAGGTCGTCTCAGGTCAGCCCTTCGACGCCTTTCTGAAGGCGCGCATTTTCGATCCGCTCGGGATGGCGAGCACCGGTTTTCGCGTCACCGGCGACGAAGAAGCGCGGTTGTCGACCAACTATGCGCCGCTGGGCGGCGTGCTGCTGCCGATCGACCCCGCGACGAGCTCGATCTACCTCGACCCGCCGCCGATGCCCTATGGCGGCGGCGGTCTCGTTTCGACGGCGCGCGATTACGACCGGTTCCTCGCCATGCTGCTCGGCGAAGGTGAAACCGGCGGCGTGCGGATCATGAAGCCCGAAACCGCGCGGCTCGGCATGTCGAACCTGCTCGCCGATTCGGTTGATCGCAAGAATACGTTCATCGACGGTGAGGGCTTTGGCGCCGGCGGCCGCGTGTCGCTGGCCGGATCGCCGACCGGCGAAGGCGTTTATGGCTGGGGCGGTGCGGCCGGCACCATCGCCTTTGTCGATCGCCGCCGCGGCTATCGCGTCGGCGGCTATACCCAATATATGCCGTCGGAGGCGCTGCCCTTCCAACGCGACTTCGGCAAGGCCTTTTACAAGGATGTGATGGCCTGATGCCGCTGCCGCTCGGCTTTACCGGGGCGCGGCTCGACCGCGCCGACCGGCTCCGCACCGATCCCGATGCTTTCGCGGCGGCGATCGCCGATCCGCGCGCGACCTGCCTGCTGCTTGACGGCATCGATCCGGTGCCGGGCAGCGGCGGCGGGCTGATATGGGAAGCGCTTGATCCGGCCGACGAGCGTGCGCTGTTGCTGCTCGGGATCGACGATAGCGGCGCGCCCCGCTTCGTGCGCGAGGCGCATGCCGGAGGGCGCGTCGATGCGCGTTCGCGCACCGTGATGCGGCTGCTCCCGATGCTGTCGCCCGAAGAAGCGGCGCTCTACGGCGGCGCGCGCAGCCTCGTCGACTGGCACGCGCGGCACCGGTTCTGCGCCGTTTGCGGTTCACCGACCGAATTGTTCCGGGGCGGCTGGGGTCGCCGCTGCGCCTCTTGCGGGGCGGAACATTTCCCGCGCGTCGACCCCGTTGTCATCATGCTCGCCGAATATGATGGCCGCGTGCTGCTCGGCCGCCAGCCCGGCTTCCCGCCGGGCTTCTTTTCGGCTCTCGCGGGCTTCGTCGAGCCGGGTGAATCGCTTGAGGAAGCGGTGGCGCGCGAATTGTTCGAGGAAGCGGGCATCGCCGTGTCCGATGTATCCTATGTGGCGAGCCAGCCCTGGCCCTTCCCCTCGTCGCTGATGATCGGGTGCCGCGCGGTCGCGCGCGACGCCGCGTTGACGATCGACACCACCGAACTTGAAGCGGCGATGTGGGTCGACCGTGCGGAGGTGCGCGCGGCGCTCGCCGGCGACATGGGCGCGAGCTTCATGGCACCGCCGCCGCTGGCGATCGCGCGCTATCTGCTGGAGGATTGGGCGGCCTGAGCCTTAGAGGCGCTTGCCGGTGATGCGGCTGATTTCGCGCGCCACCATCGATTCGACCATGGCCGGCAGATTGGCGTCGAGCCATTGCTTGAGCATCGGCCGCATCGCGTCGACGACGACATCCTCGAGGCTGCGTCCCCCTGCGGGCACCGTCGCGGCGGCCGCGGCCGCGGCTGGCGCCATCGCGGCGGTGAGCGCTTCGAGCGACTGACGCGCGGCATCGGCGCTGGCAACCGACACCAGCTCTTCCTGCGCGGTCGCGGCGCCGCTGTCGTCAAGGGCCGATTCGGCGACGGCGTCTTCTTCCTCTTCGTTGAGGTCGAGAATATCCTCGCTCGGCACCGCCGCACGCTGCGCGCGCGCCCCAGGGGCCTCGTCACGCGCGATGACGCGCCGGATCGACGACAAAATGTCTTCCATCGATGGCTCCCGCGACATGTCGCCCATGCTTGCCCCCTAAGTTCGACCGGAAATACCGGTTAACCATGTTCATACCGGCGCGCGGGCGGGCTTGCCAAGTCTTATTGTTGGGGAAGCGGCTCCACGGCAGGCACGCTGGCATCGGCGGCGGGGACGCTGCGCGTATCGGTGGCCTGCTGCTGCGGCTTCGGATCGTCGGCCCAATCCCAGATCTGACCGCGAACACGGCGATAATTTACCGCCGGATCATAGAGCGCGCCGCCCTCGATCCCCAGGTCGCGCGCTTCGGCCTTGCCCATCGCGGCGAGGACCGAGAAAGCCGCGACATAGCTGTTGCGCTTCGCCGAGACGAGCTGGACCTGCGCGTTCAGATATTCTTGTTCGGCATTCAATATGTCGAGGATCGAGCGCGTGCCGACGCTGTTTTCGGCGCGCACCCCCTCGAGCGACAGGGCATTGGCGCCCACCGCCTGCTCGGTCGCGGCGATGACGCGCTCGTTCGCCTGCCACGCGGCATAGGCCCCGCGCGTCTGCGCGATCACGTCGCGTTCGGTGGCAACATAGGTTTCAATCGCCTGGCTGCTGCGCGATTGCGCCTGGCGCACCTGGGCCGACGGGCGGCCGCCCTGAAAGATCGGCAGCGTCAGCGACAGGCCGGCGGCGGCGCTCTTCGTCGTATTCTCGGCCACGGTGTTGCCGGCAGGAATCGAATGGAGATTATTGTTGTAGCCGCCCCCCAGCGTCGCCGACAGTTTGGGCATGCGGGCGGCCCGCGCAGCGCTGATGTCGGCGCGCGATGCGTTGATGCGCTGGTTTGCCGCTTCGATGTCGGGATTGTTGTTGAGCGCGATCGCGACCGCATCCTCAACCGATTGGGGGAGATTGGGTAGCGCCGGCGGCGGCTGGAGATCGACCGGCGCATCGCCGACCAGCTTCACATAATTTTCGCGGCTGCGAATCAGATTGGCTTCGGCGCCGCGCAGGTCGCCCTCGGCCAGCGCAAGCCGGGCCTGCGACTGGGCGACGTCGGTGCGCGTCAGATCGCCGATCTCGAAGCGGTCACTCGATGCCTGCAAATTGGTCTTGAGGACCGCCACATTCTTCTGATTGAGCTGGACGATCGCCTGGTCGCGGATCACGTCCATATAGGCGCCCACGACCTGCGAGAAAATGCTCGCTTCGGTTGCGCGCAGATCGGACTGCCCGGCCTCGACGCGATATTCGGCCGCCTTCACCGCGTTGCGCACCGCGCCCCCCTGATAGATCGGCACGCTGAGCTGGCTGCCTGCGGACAGGACGCGGCCCGGCGAAACGAAGCTGTTGCCCGGGATGACCAGATTTTCCTGATAATCGACGCTGGCACCGACCGAGGGCAGGCCCGATGCCTTCTGGATCGGAACATTCTCGTCATTCGCGCGCTGCCCGGCGCGCGCCGCCGTCAGCGTCGGATTATTCTCATAGGCTTTGGCGAGCGCGCCCTGCAGCGTCTCGGCCTGCGCCTGCGACGACAGCGCCAGCGCGCCGAGCGCCATGCCCGCCAGCCAGCGGGCGCGTCGTCCGGTCATTTTTGTGTCGATGTCGTGCATGATATGGTTCAGCCTGAAGGGAGGGAGGGCTCTCAGAAGCGAAAACCCTTGGGGGCCTCGAAACCCGGAAGCGCCGCGACATCCATGTCGGCAAAGGCGCGCAGCGCCAGCGTGCCGGCGGTCTTGACGCCCTGGACAAGCCGAGTGACGCTGCCTTCGCGCCGCGCGGCGACCAGCTTGCCGCCTTCGGCGAGCTGCGCTGCCAACGCGTCGGGAAGCTGTTCGATCGCGCCGTCGATCAGGATGCGGTCGACGGGCGCTTCGCCGGGGGCGCCTGCGGCCAGCGGACCCTCGACCCAGCGAATCGCGGGATTGTCGGTTGCGGCGCTGGCGGCGGTGAGCAGGTCGGCCTGCTCCTCGACCGCGACGACCGACGCACCGAGCGCCGCGAGCAGCGCGGCGGTGTAGCCCGTCGCCGCACCGATCAGCAGCACGCGCTGGCCCGGCCGGATATCGGCGGCGACCAGCAGGCGGCCGGTGACGAGCGGCGCGTTGAGCGCGCGGCCGTGACCCAGCGCGATCGCGCGGTCCATATAGGCGACGCTCGCCAACGCCGCGGGAACATGCGCCTCGCGCGCCACGCTGCCCATCGCCGCGACGACCGCCGGGTCGATCACGTCATTGGTTCTCAGCTGGCTATCGATCATCGCAGCCCGCATGTCCGCAGCAGTCACTTCGTTCAATTTCGTCGCCATCAGCCTGTTTTCCGATTCTGGGGCCCTGAAGCTTGGGGCCGTTCTAGCCGAACCGATGCTGTGTTGCAATACTAATACAGCATCGCGCGGCGCTGCGTCGCGCATAGCTGGCCGCGTTGATGGCGCCAACCCCGCATTGCGCGAAAATGCGTGCGAAATGGAGTGGGCCTTGGCGAATCCTTGACAAGCCCGCCAAAGCCCCGCACTAGCGGCGCCGTCCAACACCCGGCCCGGCCCGCGACATAGCGGCCGCGGCGTTCGGCGCGAGGCCCGATGGCGGAGTGGTGACGCAGCGGACTGCAAATCCGTATACGCCGGTTCGATTCCGGCTCGGGCCTCCAACCATATCTATTAAACCGACAGAAGCGCTATTGCCGCGCCGAAGGGGCGCAATTGCGCGCACGTCGTGCAGGCTCGAGCGTCGCTGCCTTCCCGCAGATTGACGATCGAGGCCGGCGAAGAAGAGGCATCGAAAGCCATCGAATTTGCGCTCGACCAGCACGCCGGCAGGATCCGGCATCACGCCAGCCCAGCGACCGGCCAGCATGCAGAGCTCGGTCGGCTTGGCCTTGGCAAAAGATCGAGGCGCGAGGGCGCTCACAGGTCAGGCTAGCTTTGCGAGCAGCTTAAGCGCAGCGTCGGGGTCCACGTCCACGATACCGAGCAGCGCGCGGGCAGGGCCTTCCGGGCTACGCCTGCCTTGCTCCCAATCGCGCAGGGTTGCGGCGCTGATGCGTAACCTCCCTGCGAACTCGGCCTGCGACAGCTTGGTCTTGCTGCGGATGGCCTTCACGTCTGGACCTGCCGCCACGCGGCCGCGCGCGACCTCGCCCTCAGCGAAGGCGATCGCGTCGTTTAGGCCAGCGGCGATCTTGTCGAATGCACCTTTTGCCATGTGAACCTCCTACAGCGTGCTCTTGAGCGTTTTCGTCAGGGCAGCGAGAGCATTGCGCTCGCCCTTCGATAGCGAAACCTTCTCGCCCTTCCCGAAGACGGTGAGAAGAAAGCAGGCACGTCCTCGCCTGCGAAATAGGTGATGACACGATAGCCGCCCGACTTTCCTTTGCCGGGCTTCGCAACGCGAAGTTTGCGGGCGCCGCCGCATCCCGGCATGATCTCTCCTACCTGAGGATCGGCGGCGATCAGATCGACAATCGCGTCGCGCTCATCTTCCCCCATGCCCGCATCCTTTGCTGCGGCAAGATAGGCATTGGTTTCGATGACCGTGTGCATGCCGAATATATACGGCAATGCCGTAAATCATTCAAGCGGAAAACATCCGGCAATGCCGTATAGCTCAGATCCAGCCGATTGCACGTTAAGCCACGGAATATATGCGGGAAAAATCGCGGGTCCTACCTGAGAGATTTCGAAAGGGAATGCGCTTGAAGACCCCTTTTTTGGCATCAGGGTCGGGTTTCGAAGCGTGGCTAAGTTTAAAGAGCCAGATTGTCTGTCAATGCAGCCCGGTGCGATTGGCGACGCGGCGCTTGCTGGGCTGGTGCTGGCTGGTGCGGAAAGCAATGGTATCGCGGTCGCTGCTCGTGCCTATTGGGGTGTCCTTCATTGTTGAAGGAGCTCAAAGTGAAACTCTCCCAGCCGTATTCTCGCCGCACGATCCGCATGCAGCTTTCGCGGCTGCCCACCGAATGCGAAGTGCCTATTGCCGATCAAACGCGAATTGCAAGCCGACGCCCTCGCATTCGAAAGCCTCGCAAAGCGCCGGCTGGCTGACGAGTATGACGCTGCACAGAAACGCGGCGAGGTCGCGACAGCCGGGGGCGACAAGAGCAAACTTCCGAACGAGAGTTTTGCTACCGTCGCTGGCATGGGCCTGACCCACAAGGACGTTCACGAAGCCCCCGCCGTGCGCGATGCCGAGGCTGCGTACCCCGGCGCCGCTCGGCGTGCGCTCGACAGGTTCGCCAAGCAGCCGGGGAGAGATTTAGGCGCAAGCGTCCGCTGGGACGCGCCGAGCTGCAATCGGGGTTATTGCTGGCCCGACGAGCCGGCGGCGTCGGCTGCCAGGGCGGCCGGTGTGACGGTCGGAACCGTCATCGGCGCCGCTGCGGCCGGCAGCTGAAGCGGGGCAGGCGCAGCATTAGCGAATGCCAGCTCCACGTCCTCATCGATGAACCCGCCGACCGTGCCACCCTTTGGAAGCGTGGCGCTTGTCCCGGTCACGAAGAACCCAGCGATCGGCACCAATGCGACGGCGCCGACAACGCCAGCGGTCCCGGTCACGCCCTTGTCATCGAAGGTCCCGGTCAATCGGATCTGGCGACCATTGACGCGCAGATACAGGATGCGCGCGTCGAGCTTGCCCGACTTCCCCCACATGCCCTTGTTGCGAACATTGGTGATCTCGCCCCAAGCGGGCGTGCCTGCCGGAATCACGGTCACGCTATTGACGACGACCGGCTCTGCGACTTCCATCATGAAGCGCTGGCCGACGCGCGCGGCTTTCTTCTTCGTCGTGACTTCTTCCATCAGGCGTAGCGCAACCGGCGTCCCAGCGCGCAGGACGGCGTTATTCGTCGCAGCTGGCGTGATAACAGCTGCCGTAGGCGCGACGGTGGCCGCAGGCGCCGTAGCGGCGTCCTGAGCGCAAGCAACGGACGCGCAGACGGAAAGAGCCGCCGTAGCGGCAACAAATGCGTATTTCATAGACCCACTCCCCCAAAAGGTGGCGAGACTATATCGGGACGGATCAATAGGCGTTCAGAATTTGCCTCCAATTTGAACCTAATAGCACAAAAAGGCCGACCCCGATGTCGCAGCCGGCCAGTGTGCCTGCGTGAATGCCGCCCCTTCTGAGCGCGCAGGGGTAGGGAAAGGGGCAGCCGGTCGCATCGAAGAACGACCGACTGCCCGAGCGCCGCGGCGGGAAACCAGAAAACCACCGCGGCGGCGGACCCGGGAGAAGGTGCCCCGGGCGACGAACTTATCCAGGGCCGCGCCGATGAGCCGAGGCGCGACCCCGGACCGGACTGGCGCAAAAGGAAAAGCCAGCCGGGATTCTGTCAGGGCGCAGTGATTTCGGTCGGCTTCGTCACGCGGACCGCCGGGCCTTTGTCGGAAAGCGCCTCGATCATGGCGACGATTTCCGGGCGAACGGGCAGGGTGCGATTATACCGAAGAAGCGCGCCACCGTCTGTCAACCCATCGACCACTTTCCGCGCGGCGCTTGCCTCGGTCGCCCCGCAGCGCATACCGACGGCGACAGCCTCGATGCTGGCGAATGCGTCGACGATCAACTTTGCGTGTTCGGAGGCTTCGGCCATCAGGCTGTCGAGCACAGCCTGCGCATCGGCGCGGATGGTGTGGAGGGAGCCGTCGCGGGCCGGTTGCAGGTCAAGGCGCAGCTCGCGCGCCTGCGCGTTGAGCACACCGATAAAAGCAAGGCAGAAAAAGCCATGGCGAAATATTGCAAGGACGCAAACGATGAGTGCGAGGCGGTGTCCTGGTCGTCCAACAGCAAGGTGGCACTATCGGTCGATGCGGGTGGTGGCCCGCATGTGACCTGGACGGCTTGGCCGAACGATCTCGAGAAGGCCGTCGCGAAGGACTGTGCTGCACAGTCCCTCGAATGCCGGATCGTGGCGAAAATCGATTCGCGCCTGCCGTCTACCGGGCGAACCGACGTGAAATAAGAAAGAGATCCTGGCCGGGATGCGGCAGCGGCGCAGACCGTCGGCTCAGCGCGCCGATTCGCAGATCGTTTCCATCGCGACGAAGGTCGAGGTGCTCGCGACATGCGGCAGGCTGGAGATTTTCTCGCCCAACACGATGCGATAGCGGCGGATGTCGAGGGTACGCACCTTCAGGAGATAGTCGAAGCTGCTCGCGATCATGTGGCATTCCTCGACCTCGGGAATCCGCCGCACCGCGTCGTTGAAGCGGCGTAGCGCCTCCTCGCGCGTGTCGGACAGCTTGACCTCGGTAAAGGCCACATGGTCGAGCCCCAGCTTGGCGGGGTCAACGATCGCGCGAAAGCCGGTGATCAGCCCGCAATCGACCAGTCGTTTGACGCGCTGCTGGCACGGCGTCTTCGACAGGCCGACGCGCTGCGCCAGTTCGGTGTAGGTCATCCGCCCGTCGCGGCCCAATATTGCGATGATCTTGCGATCAAATTCGTCCAGATCGACCATGATTTTCGAGTTTGCCATACTAATTGCCTAATATGACGCCGATAATAGGTCAAAAGATAAACGTAGGCGCGCGATTGAAGGCGGATTGCCTTTGCAGCGCATGCTATCATACGCCATGACCCAGCCGACCGACCGCGCCGCCATCCGCGCCCTCGCCCGCCGTTCCGAAGCCGACCTTGTCGCCGATCTGCGGACCCAGCTTGCCCGCTCGCCCGCCACCCTCGACGCGGTGACGCGGCGGGGGCTCGCGCTCATCCGCAAGGCGAAGGCCGAGGGTGAGCGCGAGACGCTCGTCGCGCAGCTCATGAATCGCTACCGCCTGTCGACCGAGGAAGGCGTCGTGCTGATGTGCCTTGCCGAAGCGCTGCTGCGCGTTCCCGACAGCGCGACCGCCAATGCGCTGATCCGCGACAAGATCGCCGGACGTCATTGGCGCGAGGGCGAGGATGAGGACAGCCCGCTGGTTGTCGCGTTGTCGGCGCGCGGCCTGTCGCTGGGCTCGGCGACGCTGATGCTCGGCGCGATGGGCAGCAAGGCGAACCCGCTCACCCTGCTCAAGTCGATGATCCGCCGCTCGGGCGAGCCGGTGATCCGCCAGGCGGCGCTCGCGGCGATGAAGCTGCTCGGCCAGCAGTTCGTGATGGGCGAAACGATCGACGCCGCGGTGCGGCGTGCCGACAAGGACAAGGGCGAACTCGCCAGCTTCGACATGCTCGGCGAAGCGGCGCGCACCGCAGAGGATGCGCGGCGCTATTATGACAGCTATGCCGCGGCGATCGCGCGCATCGGCCGCGATGCGAAGCCGGGCGACCCGTTTGCCAACCACGGCATTTCGATCAAGCTGTCGGCGCTCCACCCGCGTTACGAATATCTGCAGGCCGAGCGCGTTCGCGAAGAATTGATCCCCGATGTTATCGCGCTCGCCCGCGCCGCGCGCGGCGTCAACATTCCGCTGATGATCGATGCCGAGGAAAGCGACCGGCTCGAACCGCATCTCGACGTTTATGGCGCGCTGATCGACGCGGGGCTCGCCGACGGCTGGACCGGGCTCGGCATCGTGATCCAGGCCTATCAGAAGCGCGCGAGCGAGGCGATCCGCTGGGTTGCCGCCAAGGCGCGCGCGCGGGGCGTCATGCTGTCGATGCGGCTGGTCAAGGGCGCCTATTGGGATACCGAGATCAAGCGCGCGCAGACGATGGGGCTGGGCGATTTTCCGGTCTTCACCGCAAAGAACCACACCGACCTCAACTATATGGCGTGCGCGCAGATATTGCGCGAGCATCAGGATTGCATCTTCCCGGCCTTTGCGACGCATAATGCGATGACGCTGGCCTTCATCGCCGAACTGTTCGACGGCGCCGATTACGAACTGCAGCGGCTGCACGGCATGGGTGAAGGCGCGCATGATGCGATCGTTGCGCTGTCGCCGCCGCTGCGCCCGGTACGCGTCTATGCGCCCGTGGGCACCCACCGCGACCTGCTCGCCTATCTCGTCCGCCGCCTGCTCGAAAATGGCGCGAACAGCAGTTTCGTGCACCAGTTTTCGGACCCCGACGTGACCGCCGAAGAGCTGGCGGTCGACCCGCGCAGCATCGCGAGCGTGCCGTCGAAGCTCCCCACCGGGCTCCAGCTTTTCGATCCCGTCCGGCGCAATTCGCGCGGCTATGACCTTGGCGAACCCGGCGTGCCCGAGGCGCTGGCGGCCGCGATTGCCGGGGCGCGGGACAGCGGGCGCATCGCGGCGCCGATCGTCAGCGGCACGGCAGCGGCGGGCACCGCCGAAGCGGTGCGCAATCCCGCAACTGGCGCTGTCGTCGGTCATGTGATCGAGGCCGATGCCGATATGGTCGATGCGGCCGTCGCCGCCGCGCGCGCGGCGCAGGGCGACTGGAGTCTTGCCGGCGGCGCTTTCCGCGCCGAACGGCTCGAACGCGCGGCCGATCTGCTCGAGGAACGCGATGCTCTCTTTCTGGGGCTGGCGATCGACGAGGCGGGCAAGACGCTCGTCGATGCGGTGGCCGAAGTGCGCGAGGCGGTCGACTTCCTGCGCTATTATGCCGCCCAGGCGCGCGCCGATTTCACCTACCCCGTCGCGCTGCCCGGCCCGACCGGCGAGCGCAACGAACTGATCCTCGAAGGCAAGGGCGTCTTCGTTGCCATCAGCCCGTGGAATTTCCCGCTGGCGATCTTTCTGGGGCAGGTCTCGGCGGCGCTCGCCGCGGGCAACGCGGTGCTGGCGAAGCCCGCCGAACAGACGCCGCTGATCGCGCATGCCGCGATAGAATTGCTGCTCGAGGCTGGGGTGCCCGCCGATGTGTTGGCATTTCTCCCCGGTCGCGGCGAAACGGTGGGCGCAGCGCTGACCGGTCATGACGATATCATCGGCGTCGCCTTCACCGGATCGACCGAGGTTGCGCGCGCGATCAACCGCAGCCTCGCGGGGCGTGACGGTCCGATCGCGACGCTGATCGCCGAAACCGGCGGTGCCAACGCGATGATCGTCGATTCGACCGCGCTTCCCGAACAGGTCGCCCGTGACGCCGTCGCCAGCGCTTTCCAATCGGCGGGCCAGCGCTGTTCGGCGCTTCGCCTGCTTTGCGTGCAAGAGGATGTCGCCGAGACGATGATCGACATGGTCGCGGGCGCGATGGCCGAACTCAACATCGGCGACCCCGCTATCCTCGCGACCGATGTCGGTCCGATCATCGATGCCGAGGCGCAAGCGAACATCGCGGCTTATGTCGCGGATGCACGCGCCGCGGGCCGCGTGATCGCAGAGGCGGCGCGCACCGATTGGCCGGCGGGCGGTACCTTTGTACCGCCGACGATGATCCGCCTCGATCATGTCACCGATCTCAGGCGCGAGATTTTCGGACCGGTGCTGCATGTCGCGACATGGAAAGGCGGCGAGCTCGACGCGCTGATCGACGCGATCAACGCCTCGGGCTATGGCCTGACGCTGGGCGTCCACACACGGATCGACGGCGTCGCGGCGCATGTCGCGGCGCGCGCGGCGGTCGGCAATGTCTATGTCAACCGCAACCAGATCGGCGCGATCGTTGGATCGCAGCCCTTCGGCGGCCGCGGTCTGTCAGGCACGGGGCCGAAGGCCGGTGGCCCGCATTATCTGCACCGTTTCGCCGAGGAAAAATCGATCTCGACCGACATCACCGCCGCAGGCGGCAATGCGGCGCTGATGGCGGGTTAGGGCAGCTTTCGGGTCAGGGAGCGGCCTTCAACTGCATCGCTAAAGCGCGCGCGCGGCGCATCTGGACCGCCGCGTCGACGGGCGGCTTCGCCTCGTCATAGGCGTTAACCGACAGCAGCTTGCCTGCGACCGAGGTCAGGCAGGCCCCCGCGACTATGGGGAGCGTTTTTCCGTCGGTGGCCACGTTCAGCGAACCGCCAAGATAGGCGCAGCTCGTGTCGACGCCATGCGGGCGCAGGGCGCCGGATATCGCGATATCCGTCCCCAGCGCGCTGCTTACGTCCTTCGACGCATTTTTCAGCAACGCGTCCGAAGTTTCACCCGATCGCCATTCGGCCTTGCCAATCTAGGCCTCCATCAGCTTGAGGAATTCGGCGCGTTCCATAACGACGTCTATCGTCTCGCTCGCCGCCTTGATCAGGAAATAGTCGGCGCCGAATCCTTGCGGATGGTTTTGGCGATCGCACCGGATCAGCATGATCAAGGTGAAATTCTGCGTGTCACCCGTGGCAAGCAGATCGCTGGCTTCCTTGTCCCTGCCCTTGGGAACGCAATATCCTTCGGGCGCGAGTCCCGTCAGCTGTTCGCCGCCGATTTCCAGCACAAAGCTCTCGCGTGCGGCTGCGGTCGGTGCGGCGGGGCCATGGCCATTATACCGGCCAATATCATCACGGATTTCACGACTATCTCCCCCCTGCTAAAAAATCAGGTCCCCGGCACCCCGAGCATCTGCGCCTGCGCCTTCAGCCTTTGTGCCGCACCCGGATTGGCGGCGAGCGCGTCTTTCAGTGCCTGCGCCGCTTTTGCGGTTTCGCCGAGCGTCATCCGGCTGCGCATCAGCATGATCCAGCGGTCGACGTCCGCCGGATTTGCTTTCAGCTTGGCCTCCAGCCCGTCGACCATCCCCACGATCATCGCGTCCTGCTGCCCCTTGGGAAGCTGCGAGGCGGCTTCCATGTCGGCGCGGCTGGGGCCGGGGATTGCGCGCGCGGCGACGGGCATCTCGTCGGCCTTGAGCGCGCGCGGCTGCGTCGCGGCGAGGCGCGGGGCGACGTCAATCTTGTTGATCGCGCCGACCTGCTCGATCGTGCGGCGCAGGTCGGCCTCCCACGGAGCGCCCTGCGGCGTGTCGGCGAGCAGCGCGAACCATTCGTCGATCGCCCCCTTGTGATCGCCGGCGATATCCTTCTTCACTGCCATGAAATAGCGTGCGCGCGGATCTCTGGGATTGAGCGCGATCGCCTTGTCAAAGGCTTCGGCCGCGGCGGCGGGCATCGGATCGCGCGGACTTGCCATCACGCGCGCCTCGCCAAGCGCCGACCATAGCCCAGCCGACTCGGGCGCGATCGCGACCGATTTTTCATAAGCCGCGGCGGCGCCGGGATAATCGCCAAGGTCGAAACGCGCGGCACCGAGCGCCATCCACGCGTCGGCGCTTTGCGGTTCGCGCCGTGTCCGGTCCTCGATTGCGGCAAGCTGTGCATCGGGTGACGCTGCGGCCGTCGGCGCGGGCGCCGCGGCATAATTGGCGGAATCGCGCCAGATCGCGTAGCCGATCGCGCCGGCGAGCAGGAGGAAGGCGGCGATCAGGATCGCACGGTTCGTCGTCGACATGGCCTTGGTTTCGCTCATTCCATCCCCCGAATATTCGCCGCGGCGAAATCGCGCGCGACGGTGCCGCGCCATATTGCCTTTGGCGGGCAAAGGTGTAGCCTCTGTCGGGCGAGGTCGGTCAACGATAAAATCGTAAAACAGGGGGTCGCACCGGTTTTCCCAAGTCTTTGCGTGGGAGGGGTGCATGGCGGTAGCGGATCACGTCGATTTTCCGACGTTCATGGAAGGTGTGAAGCGGCGCAACCCGGGCCAGCCCGAGTTCGTCCAGGCGGTGCAGGAAGTCGCCGAGGATATTTTCGACTTCATCGCCGACAAGGAAGAATATCACGCGCAGCAGATATTGCGGCGCATTGCCGAACCCGACCGGGTCGTGTCCTTCCGCGTCTGCTGGGAGGACGACAACGGCAATATCCGCGTCCAGCGCGGCTGGCGGGTTCAGAACAACAATGCCATCGGCCCCTATAAGGGGGGCATCCGCTTTCACCCGAGCGTGACCGAAAGCGTCCTCAAATTCTTGGCGTTCGAACAAACGTTCAAAAATGCGCTCACCGGCCTGCCGATGGGCGGCGGCAAGGGCGGGTCTAACTTCAACCCGAAGGGCAAGAGCGTGCGCGAGATCATGCGCTTCTGCCAGAGCTTCATGACCGAGCTCTATCGCCACATCGGCGCCGACGTCGACGTGCCGGCGGGCGACATCGGCGTCGGCGGACGCGAAATCGGCTTCATGTTCGGCCAGTACAAGCGCATTACCAACGAATTTACCGGGGTGCTCACCGGCAAAGGCCTTGAATGGGGCGGCTCGCTGATCCGGACCGAGGCGACGGGCTATGGCGCTGTCTATTTCCTCGCAAACATGCTTGCGGCGAAGGGGCAGGATCTCGTCGGCAAGAGCGCGGTGATTTCGGGATCGGGCAATGTCGCGACGCACGCGGCGGAAAAGATCGTGCAGCTGGGCGGCAAGGTGCTCACCCTGTCCGATTCGGGCGGCTTCATCCACGATCCCGACGGCATCACCCAGGAAAAGATCGACTGGGTTAAGGCGCACAAGACGCACCGGCGCGGCCGGATCGAGGATTATTGCGCCGAGTTCAAGAGCGCCACCTTTACCGCGGGCAAAACGCCGTGGGCGGTGCCGTGCGACGTCGCGCTGCCGTGCGCGACGCAGAACGAGCTGAATGGCGATGATGCGAAAATGCTGGTGGCGAACGGCTGCATCGCGGTGAGCGAGGGCGCGAACATGCCGACCGACCTTGCCGGTGTTCATGTCTTCAAGGACGCAAAGATCATGTTCGCGCCCGGCAAGGCGGCCAACGCCGGCGGGGTTGCGGTTTCGGGCCTCGAAATGAGCCAGAACAGCGGCCGGCGCAGCTGGAGCGAAGCCGAGCTGCAACAGATGCTCAAGGATATCATGGCGGGCATCCACGAACGCTGCCTGACCTATGGCGATCAGGGCGGCGGCTATATCGATTATGTGAAGGGCGCGAACATCGCCGGCTTCAAGAAAGTCGCCGACGCGATGCTGGCGTTCGGGGTCGTTTAGGGTAAAAGGCCCTCAGGGCAAAAGGGGACTCGTGGGAATGACGACGCACGCTGGCATCGGGCGCGGCGATCGGTCGTGGGCGGCGGTGGCGGCACTGGCACTGCTGCTTGCCATGCTTGCGATCGCCGCGACGCTTTCGGCGCCTCCGGCGCGCTCGCAGGGCGAAAGCGGCGGGCGTTTTCTGGGTGTTGCGTCCTGCGCGGGATCGACCTGCCACGGCCGGATGGAGGGCGACGGCGTCGTTGTCCGTCAGGACGAGTTGATGCGCTGGCAGGAACCCTCGACCCCCGGCGGCGCGCATAGCCGCGCCTGGGCCGTGCTCAACACCAGCCGAAGCCAGTTCATTGCCCGCAACCTCGGCATCGGCGATCCGGCGCGCGCCTCGGTGTGCCTTGGGTGCCACAGCGATGCGGCAACAAGCCGCGGTGCCGCGCCGGTCGAGGACGGCGTCACCTGCGAATCCTGCCACGGTCCTGCAGGCAGCTGGATCGCGAGCCATTATGCCGGGGTCGGCGCCAACCCCAGCCCCGGCGGCGAAATGCGCGAGAAGCATCTCGCCAATCTGCGCGCCGGCTTGCGCCGGCTCGAGGATCCGGTGGTGCGCGCGGGCGTGTGCGTCGATTGCCATTTCGGGGCCGCGGGCGAGGGGCAGTTCGTCACCCACCGCATCATGGCGGCTGGGCATCCGCGCATTTCATTCGAGCTCGACCTCTTCTCCTCGCTCCAGGCGCATCATCAGGAAGATGCCGATTATGGCTGGCGCAAGTTCGGCGCGGCGGGCGCGCGCACCGACCATGTGCAGATGTGGGCGGTGGGGCAGGCGACCGCGCTCGAACGCAGCCTCGCGCTGTTCCAGTCGAAACGCGGGACCGAGGGGATGTTCCCCGAATTTTATTTCCTCGACTGTCACAGCTGCCACCGCCGGATCTACGATCAGGCGAAGCCGGTGAAGACCAGCGTCGACAATCCGGCGCGGCCGGGCATTCCCGAAGGCATGCCGCCCTATAATGACGAAAATCTGATCATGCTCTCGGCCGCTGCGCGCATGGCCTCGCCCGCGCTTGCCGAGCAGCTCGGCGCGCGCAGCGCCGCCTTCCACCGCGCGATCGCGACCGATCGTCCGGCCGCGGTTCGCGCCGCCGCTGATCTGGCGCAGACGGTCGCGGCGCTCAAAAGCGCCTTCGCCGCGCGCGCCTTTTCGGGCACCGACGCCTTTGCGATGGTCGATGCGATTGCGGGCAAGGCGGTCAATGACCGCTTCACCGACTATGCGGGGTCGTCGCAGGCGGTGATGGGGGTCGACACGCTGCTTAACGCGATGGTTTCGTCGGGGCGGATCACCATCGGCGCTGCGGCGGGCATCCGCGCCGACATCGACCGCGCCTATGCCTCGGTCAAGGATCCCAACGCCTATAAGCCCAGCGACTTCCAGGCCTCCTTCGGCAGCGCGGTGCGCGCGATTCAGGCGCTGCGGTAAGCCGATGCGGACCCGATCGCGCCTCTTTCGCACCGCCGCCCTTGTCGCCGGCCCGGCACTGCTCCTCGCCTCGTGCGGCGGTGGAGGCGGCGGCACGCCGACCCCCTCGCCAACGCCCACGCCGACGCCGACTCCCACTCCGACCGGCGGCCTCTACACGCCGCCCGCGAGCCAGTCGCTCAGCGTCGCCGACGTCCAGACCGTACTCGCCGGCGCAATCGCCGAGGCGCAGGCGCGCGGCCTTCCGTCGGTAATCGCGGTCACCGACCGCGTCGGCAATGTCCTCGGTGTCTTCCGCATGAACGGCGCGCGCGCCACCGCGACGACCTCGGCGGCGCCCAACGGCGACAATATCGACGCGCAGAACGTCACCTTCCCTGCAGAAGCGGGTGCGATCGCGAAGGCGATCACCGGCGCCTATCTGTCGAGCGGCGGCAACGCCTTTTCGACGCGCACCGCGAGCCAGATCGTCCAGGAGCATTTCCCGCCCGCGCCGACGACTGCGGGGCTGGAAAGCGGGCCGCTGTTCGGGGTGCAGTTCAGCCAGCTTCCGTGCAGCGATCTTGCCGCGCGCTTCGGCGCCATGGGCGGCGGCGCGCTGATCGGGCCAAAGCGCTCGCCGCTCGGCCTCGCGGCCGACCCGGGCGGCCTGCCGCTTTACAAGAATGGCGTGCTCGTCGGCGGCATCGGGGTGATGGGCGACGGCGTCTATGGCAGCGATTCCAACATTCTCGACATCGACAATGATGCCGAGGAGTTCATTGCGCTCGCCGGGACGCGCGGGTTCGAGGCGCCGGCGGCGATCACCGCCGACAAGATCACCGTCGACGGGACGACGCTGCGCTTTTCGGACGCCACTTATGGCGGCTTGCAGACGAGCGGCGGCGCGAGCTTCGCCAGCCTGAACGGCACGGCCGGCAATCTGGTCGCGGTCATCGGCTATGCCGCCGCGGCGATCGTCGCGGGCACCGCCTATGGCAGTGAAGCGTCGGGAATCCGCGCCTCGACCGCGGCCGAATTTTCCAACCGCGACGCCTTTGTCCTGACCAATGGCAGCGGCACCAACCGCTTTCCGATCCGCGCCGGCACCGATGCATCGACCAACAGCGCGCCGCTCACCCAGGCCGAGGTGCGCGCCGTGCTCGAAGACGCCTTTGCCGTGATGAGCCGCGCGCGCGCGCAGATTCGCCGCCCGCTCGACAGCCGGGCGCAGGTGACGATCAGTCTCGTCGATACGCATGGCGCCGTACTCGGCATCGTGCGCGCGCCCGACGCGCCGATTTTCGGCACCGACGTCTCGCTGCAAAAGGCGCGCACCGCGGCCTTTTTCTCGGGCGCCAACGCCGGGGCGGAACTCAGCGCCAACGCCAGCGCCGACGTGCAGCATTTCGTCCCCGCGGTGCGCAGCTTTCTGAACGATCCCAGCGCGCTGACCGGTACCTTCGCCTTCGCCGACCGGTCGGGGGGCAATCTCTCCCGCCCCTATTTCCCCGACGGCGAGGTCGGGCGGCCCAATGGCCCGCTGTCGCGCCCGATCGCGCAGTTCAATCCCTTTTCGACCGGGCTGCAATCGGCGCTCGTCATCGGCAATATCGGCGCGCACCTCGGCTTCGTATCCGGCGCCAGCGCGACCGACACGCCGCAGCGCTGCACGACCTTGCCCGACGTCGCCGCGGGACAGAACCGATTGCAGAACGGAATCCAGATTTTCCCGGGTTCGGTGCCCATCTATCGCGGGGCGCAGCTTGTCGGCGCGATCGGCGTGTCGGGCGACGGCATCGACCAGGACGATATGATCAGCTTCCTCGGAGCGCATAACGGCGGCGCGCGTGTCGGCACGATAGGCAACGCCCCGATCGACAAGCGTGCCGACAATATCGTCGTCACCCTGTCCGATGGAAAGACGGTGCGCCTGCGCTACATCAGCTGCCCCTTCGCGCCCTTCCTCGACACCAGCCAGCAGAATGTCTGCCAGGGGCTATAGGCGATGAGCGCGCTTGGAAGCAGCCTGCTGCCGATCATCGCGACGCTCGCGGCCCAGGGTGCACCCGCGGCGGGGCAGGCGTTGCCGCCGCCCCCGCCGCCGCCCGAACCGCCCGCGCCCGATGGCGCTGCGCACGGCGCGGCGCCGGCTGCGTTCCCGGCGCCTGACGGCGAAGCGCTGATCCCGCCGCCGCCGCCGGTCGACTGGAAGGATGTGCTGAAAGACGATCTGGTCACCCAGATTATCGAAGGCCGCCGCCGCCCCGGCTACACGCCCGATCTGCCCGAGCAGATGCGGCAGGACAATGTTGGCGCGCTGCGTCCGCCGCCGCCGCAGGCCTTTCCGGGGATCGAGGATCAACTGCCGGTGCCCGACCGCTGGCGCCTCATCGAATCGCTCGGCGTGGTCAAGGAACGCTGGTTCGATCCCTATCATCAGAATACGCTGAAGGGCGACCGGCCGATCGACCGGTCGAAGGTGCCGTGGCTCCCCATCCGGGGCGACGACTGGTTTTTCGTCGCCAGTGCGGTGTCAGACACGGTGTTCGAACCGCGCACCTTTCCGATTCCGGTCGGCGTCCAGACCACCGAGCGGCCGGGCAGCCTCGACGTGTTCGGCAAGAATCGCAGCTTCGTGCTGTCGCAGACGCTGATCGCGGGCGCCGCGCTCATCAAGGGGTCGACCGCCTTCAAGCCGCCCGACGTCGAATATCGCGTCACGCTGGCCTATAATTTCAACTATGTCGACGTGCCCGAACGGCGCGTGCTCGATGTGCGCCCGTCGCAGCCAAGCCATCGTTACGACAATTTCTTGGGGGTGCAGGAGTTGTTCGTCGACAAGCATCTGGGCAACGACAGCGACCGTTACGACTTCCATTCGATCCGCATCGGCATCCAGCCGTTCCAGAGCGATTTTCGCGGTTTCCTGTTCAACGACAGCCAACTCGGCATCCGCCTGTTCGGCAACCGCGACAACAACCGTTTTCAATATAATGTCGCGGCCTTCTGGCGGCTCGAAAAGGACACCAACAGCGGGCTCAACGACATCACGCAAAGCCCGCGCGACGATTTCATCTTCACCGCGAACCTCTATCGCCAGGATTTCCCGTTCGTCGGGCTGACGAGCCAGGTCAGCGTCACCTACAATCGCAACCGCGAAAAGAACGACATCCAGATCGACCACAACGGCTTTCCGGTGCGCCCGGCCCTCCTCGGCGATCTGCGCGGCCGCGAATATGACGTGACCTATCTTGGTTACAGCGCCGACGGACGTATCGGGCGGATCAATCTGACCGCCAGCTTCTATGCGGCACTGGGTGAGGACCGGAACAGTTTCTTCACCAGCAAGCCGGCAAAGATCCGCGCGGGCTTCGGCGCTGCCGAACTCAGCTACGATCACGACTGGATGCGCTTTCGCCTGTCGGGCCTTTACGCCACCGGCGACAGCGATCCCTATAACAATGTCGAGGGCGGTTTCGACGCGATCTTCGAAAATCCGATCTTCGGCGGCGCCGACACCAGCTACTGGATTCGTCAGACGATTCCCTTTGCGGGCGGCGGGCGCGTCATTTCGTTGAGCGGTCGCAACGGCATTCTCAATTCGCTGCGCTCTTCGAAGGAAGAGGGGCAGTCGAATTTCAACAACCCCGGCACCGTGTTCGTCGGCGCCGGTGCCGATTTCGACTTGTCGCCCGAAACACGCGTCAGCGTGAACGCCAATCATCTGTGGTTCGACAATACAGCGGGTTTGCAGGTGCTGCGCAGCGAAGGGTCGATCCCCAAGGATATCGGCTGGGATCTGTCGGTGGCAGGCATCTGGCGGCCCAAGGCGACGCAGAATATCGTCGGCCGCCTCAGCGCCGCGGTGCTGCTGCCCGGTGACGGATTCAAGGATCTGTTCGAGAATCGCGAGCGCGACCGGGCTTATGTCTCGGTCCTCGCCAATCTGATCGTGAGTTTCTAGACGATGATGCGCAGGCTGCTCGCCCTCCTGATCTTCCTATTGATGGCGATGACCGCCGGTATGCAGGGCGCGCGCGCGTCGGAAGGCGAAAAGCCGGTCGCCGTCACCTATCGCTTCACGCCGCCGGCGCCGCGCGAACAGAGCGAGGCCGACGTCGAGGCAAAGTCGAAGGGCTGTTACAGCTGCCACACCCAGACCGACCGGCCGTCGATGCACGCGACGCCTGCGGTGCGGCTGGGCTGTACCGACTGCCACGGCGGCGATTCGCAATCGCCCGCGGCGTTCGGGCGCCCCGAACTCGGCTACGACAATCCCTATAATCTGGCGGCGATGAAACTCGCGCATCCCCAGCCGACGCTGCCCGGGGCGTGGGGTGGCACATCGGCGAACCCGAAGCGCAGCTACACGCTGCTCAACAAGGAAGCGCCCGAATATATCCGCTTCGTCAACCCGAGCGACTACCGCGTCGCGCGCGAGGCGTGCGGGTCGTGCCACCTCGAGATTATCGAGGCGACCGAACGGTCGCTGATGTCCACGGCGGCGATGTTCTGGGGCGGCGCGGCCTATAACAACGGCATTGTTCCCTATAAGCAATATCTGTTCGGAGAGGCCTATACGCGGGATGGCGATCCAGCGTGCGTCCTCTCGCCCTCGTCGCAGCTGACGGCGGAGGAATATAAACAGGCCTGCAAACCCGACTTTCCGTCCGACAAGATATTGACGGCACCGGAGACCAAGCGGGGAGCGCTGGCGCGGCTCTATCCGCTGCCGCGCTGGAATGTCATGCCGCCTAGCGATGTGTTTCGCGTCTTTGAACGCGGCGGGCGCAATATCAACACGCAGTTTTCCGAAATCGGCCTGCCCAACCCGACGGGCAGCATCCAGCGCCTCGAGGAACCGGGACGCCCCGACCTCAAACAGTCGAACCGCGGCCCCGGCACCGGCCTGCGCGTCGCGATTGCGGTGCTCAATCTCCACAAGACGCGCCTCAACGACCCCTATATGTGGTTTATGGGAACCAACGACCAGCCGGGCGATTATCGCCAGTCGGGGTGCGCCGGCTGCCATGTCATCTATGCCAACGACCGCGAACCGCGGCACAGCCTGACCTATGCGCAATATGGCCGCGATGGCGAAAGCGCGACGATCGATCCGACGATCGCGGGGAAGAAATGGAAACCCGATGATGACGGGCATGGCGGCGGACATGGTGGGGGCGCCGGCGACGCGCATGGCGATGCGGAGAAACATGCGCCGTCGCCCGGTGGCCATGGCGCGCTGATCGACCCCGAAGCCGCAAAAGCCGGACCGCAAGCCGTACCCGCGAAGGACCGGCGCGAATCGGGGCATCCGATCACCCACGCCTTCACCCGCGCGATCCCGACGGCGCAGTGCATGAATTGCCACATGCACCAGCCCAATATCTTCCTGAACTCTTACCTCGGCTACACGATGTGGGATTATGAATCGGACGCGCCGCAGCTATGGCCCGGCCCCGACAACACCGCGCCGCGCCCACCGGGGATGAGCGACGAGGAATATCAGAAGAAATACAAGCAACAGCGCTATCCGACCGCCGCCGAAGTCCACAAGGTTCTCGAACGCAATCCCGAAGGTGCGAGCCCGCGCGGCCTGTGGGCCGACGTCGAGTTTCTGCGCGACGTCTATGACGTGAACGACAGCAACAAGGACACCCAGTTTGCCGACTATCACGGCCATGGCTGGAACTTCCGCGGCATCTTCAAGCGCGACCGCAGCGGCAATCTGCTCGACGCCGACGGCAATATGTCGACCTATGGCACCGACAAGGCGCATATCGTCGATCCCAAGGACCCCGAAAAATGGCGCAAGAGCTGCGCGAGCTACAGCGATCCGGCGCAGCGCGACCTGTGTCTCGCCAGCGCCGATCCCGCCAAGCCCGGTATCGAGGGCAAGTTCGTGCCGCCCGGCATCAATCCCGGCAAGGCGGTCCATATGATGGACATTCACGCCGAAAAGGGGATGCAGTGCGCCGACTGCCACTTCGCGCAGGACGCGCACGGCAATGGTTATATCCAGGGCGAGGTCGCGAACGCGGTCGAGATCGGGTGCAAGGATTGCCACGGCACCGCCGACGCCTATCCCAATCTGCTCACCTCGAACGTCGCGGCACGGCCGCAAGGGACCAATCTTGCGCTGCTCCGCAATTCGGACGGCCGGCGCCGGTTCGAATTCCAGTATGACGACAATGGCGAAATCACCGGGCTGATCCAGCGGTCGATCGTCGATCCGAAACTCCAGTGGCAGGTCAGCCTCGTCAAGCAGGCGGTGACTCCGGGACCGCATTTCAACGCGAAGGCGGCGCGCGCCAAACTGATGTCGCGCAGCGGCGCCGACGATGGCAGCTTTGCGTGGGGGCCGGGCGTGGCAAGGGAAGATCGCGCGCACGGCGACGACAAGATGGCCTGCTTCACCTGCCACCTGTCGTGGACGACGAGCTGCGGCGGCTGCCATTTGCCGATCGAGGCGAACTGGAAGACCAGCATGCACCATTTCGAAGGCGAGGAGACGCGCAACTTCGCAACCTACAACCCGCAGGTCGCGCGCGACGAAATGTTCCAGCTCGGCCGGCACATGCTGACCAAGCCCGGCGAGCCCGACGCCGACGGCAATCCGCGCGGGATCATCGCGCCGATCCGGTCGACATCGGCGCTGGTCTTGTCCTCGACGAACCTCAACCGCGAACGCATCTATATCCAGCAGCCGCCGATTTCGGCGGCGGGCTTCTCGAGCCAGGCCTTCGCGCCGCATTTCCCGCATACGGTGCGGCGTCAGGAAACCAAGCAGTGCACCGACTGCCATCTGTCGCAGGCGGACGATAACAATGCGATCATGTCGCAGCTGCTCCTGATGGGAACCAATTTCGTCAATTTCGTCGGGCTCAATGTCTGGTCGGGGCTGGAAGACGGCTTCCAGGCGACCCGCGTCACCGAATGGGACGAGCCGCAGGCGGTGATCGGCAGCTATCTGCAGAAATATGCCTATCCCGACTATTGGCGCCTGCATGTCGACCAGAATCATCGCGAGCTCAAAAATTGGGTGCGCGGCAAGACCTTCGACAAGAAGGGGTCAGGCGAAAGCCATGCGCTCGAGGAATTCGCGAATATCGTCCAGGGGACGAGCGGCCGGGTCAACTGCCTGCAACTGCGCGGCGAATATATGTATGTCGCCGAAGGCAGGGGCGGCTTTCGCGTCTATGACGTCGCATCGATCGGCAACAAGGGCTTCTCCGAACGCATCACCCGCGCGCCTTTTTCGCCGCTCGGGCACGATACGCATGTCAAAACGACGAACGCGACCTGCATGGCGATCGGCACGAACCAGCCGATCAGCATGGCCCGCAACGAGCATATCCGTAAGGATTTCCCCGAAAATCACGAACAGGCACTGCACCCGCTCTACCGCTATGCCGTCATCACCGACAGCGTCGAAGGCCTGATTCTGGTCGACATTGACACGATGGCGGACGGCGAATTCCGCAATAACAAGCTGAGCCGCGCGCTGACGTGGAATCCAGACAATGTGCTTGCCGGGGCCCGCCACGTGACGCTTGCGGGCGACTATGCCTATGTCACCACCGATGCCGGGCTCGTCGTGCTCGACCTGTCGACGCCGCTCGAACCGAAGGTGACGGCGCAGCTGCCGATGACCGATGCGCGCGCGAGTGCCGTGCAGTTCCGGTACCTGTGGGTCACTGACGCGGAGGGCGTGAAGCTGTTCGACATCACGCATATGGACCGGCCGGAACCGGTTCCGGCGGGAACGGTGCGGCTCGCCAACGCGCGCAAGATCTATCTCGCGCGCACCTTCATGTATGTCGCGGCCAAGCAGGATGGTCTGGTGATCGTCGACGTCACGCGGCCGATGGCGCCGGCCGCCTGGCCCGCGATGACCTTCGGGGGGGCGCTCAACGATGCCGAGGATGTAATCGTCGCATCGACCAACGCGTCGCTCTTCGCCTATGTCGCCGACGGACGGAACGGCATCAAGGTGCTTCAGCTTACCAGTCCGGACAATCCCGGCCTCTATGGCTTCTCGCCCGCGCCGACGCCCGAACTGATCGCCTGGGCCAAAACTCCTTCGCCGGCGCTCGCGCTGTCGAAGGGGCTCGACCGCGACCGGGCGGTCGACGAAACGGGGGGGCAGATGGCGGTGTTCGGCCGCGTCGGTTCGCGCCCCTTCACCCGGCCCGAAATGGAGAAGCTGTTCCTGAACAGCAAGGGGCTGGTCTACAAGGTCAGCGACACCGTCGATCAGGCGGCATGGCGACCGCCCCTGGCATACCCGAACTGACGTTTCGCTAGAGCCGCTCGGCCTGCACGACGCTGTCCGATGCGCGAAGGGCGGACAGGATACGCATGACATGCTGAACGTCGCGCACCTCGACGACCACGTCATAGGTGTGGAAATCGCCCTCCCGGTTCGACAGCCGCAGATTGGTGATATTCGCCGAATTGGCGGCGAGGATGCCCGACATTTCGGCGAGCGTACCGGTTTCGTTGAGGATTACGACGCACAGCCGGGCATTGCCGCCCTCGCTGTCCTCCTGCCACCTCAGGTCGATCCAGTCGGCGTCGATTCCGTCGGCCAGGCTGGGGCAATCGATCACATGAACCTCGATCCCCTCGCCGGGCCGTGCGAGGCCCACGATGCGGTCGCCGGGAACGGGGTGACAGCAGTCGGCAAGCTTGTAGGCGACGCCGGGGGTCAGCCCCTCGATCGACACCGCAGCGCCCTGGCGCAGCTTGCCCGGCTTCGATTTCATCTCGGCGGTGATGCCGGGGACGAGCGCTTCGAGAATCTGGTCGTCGGACAATCGCCGCCGCGCGATCGCGACATAGAGCGCGCTGTCATCCTCTAGCTTCAGCCGCTCGCGCGCGGCGGCGCGCGCCTTGTCGCCGACCTTGTTGGGCAGGCGGCGGGCGATCTCGTCGTACATCTTGCGGCCAAGGGCGGCGAGTTCGACCTTTTCCTTCGAGCGGACGTGGCGGCGGATGGCGGCGCGCGCCTTGCCCGTCACCGCAAAGCCCAGCCACGCGGGCTGCGGCGTCTGCTTTTCGGACGACAATATCTCGACGGTATCGCCGTTGACGAGCTGGGTGCGCAGCGGCACGAGCCGGCCGTTGACCTTGGCACCGACGGTGCGGTCGCCGAGCCCGGTGTGGACGGCATAAGCAAAATCAACCGGCGTCGCGCCCTTGGGAAGCTGGAACAGGCTGCCCTTCGGCGTGAAGGCGAAGATGCGGTCCTGATACATCGCAATGCGCGTATTCTCGAGCAGTTCGTCAGGATCGTGCGTCTGGTCCAGGATTTCGAGCAGGTCGCGAATCCATCCCGCCTGTCCGTCGGGTGAGCCGCCGCCCTGCTTGTAGGCCCAGTGCGCGGCAAAGCCGAATTCGGACTGCTGGTGCATCGCTTCGCTGCGGATCTGGATTTCGATCCGCATATTTTCATTGTGCATGATCGTCGTGTGCAGCGATTTGTAGCCGTTGCGCTTGGGGGTCGAGATATAATCCTTGAAGCGGCCGGGGACCATTTTCCACTTGCGGTGAAAGACGCCAAGCGCGGCATAGCAGTCGGCATCGCTGCGCGTGATGACGCGAAAGGCGATGATGTCGGTGACCTGTTCGAAGCTGACGTGGCGTTCCTGCATCTTGCGCCAGATCGAATAGGGATGCTTTTCGCGCCCCGACACGTCCGCCTCGATCCCGCTTTTCGCGAGCAGTTCCTTGAACTCGCGGCTGATCCCGGCGACCTTGTCCTTGCCGCCCGCGGTCAGTTTGGCGAGCCGGCCGGTGATCGTCGCATAGGCCTCGGGCTCGAGCTCGCGAAAGGCCAGAAGCTGCATTTCGCGCATATATTCATACATGCCGATCCGCTCGGCGAGCGGGGCATAGATGTCCATCGTCTCCTTGGCGATGCGGCGCCTTTTGTCCGGATTCTTGATGAAATGCAGCGTGCGCATATTGTGCAGCCGGTCGGCGAGCTTGACGAGCAGCACGCGGATATCGTCGGACATGGCGAGGAGGAATTTGCGCAGATTTTCGGCGGCGCGCTCATTCTCGGTCTGCGCCTCGATCTTGCTGAGCTTGGTGACGCCATCGACCAGTCGCCCGACGTCGGCGCCGAACAGCCGCTCGATCTCTTCGGGTGTGGTCAGCGTGTCTTCCAGCGTGTCGTGGAGCAGCGCGGTGACGATCGTCTCGCTGTCGAGATGCAGGTCGGTCAGAATGCCCGCGACCTCGACCGGATGGCTGAAATAAGGGTCGCCCGACGCGCGCTTCTGGCTCCCGTGCTTCTGTACGGTGAAGACATAGGCGCGGTTCAGCAGCGCCTCGTCGACGTCGGGATCATAAGCGCGCACGCGCTCGACAAGTTCATACTGCCTCAGCATCGCATCCAATGTCGTTCATGCGAGGCCAATTGCAATATATTTGTATCGGTGGAGCAGCGAAGCCACGAGGCTTCGCCAGGGCAAGAAAAGGGCCGCGCGGTGCAGGGGGAGAGCCGGCGCGGCCCTTGTTGCGGGCGAAGGGTCAGCCCTCGCCGTTGCAGCGCGCGAGGTCGGCGTTCTCGAGCGGCTTGCCATCGACGGTGAAGCTGGTAACCCGGCCCGCCTTCTTGGCGAGTGCGGCGCACATCATCAGCGGACGGCTGGTGCCGCGGCCTGCCGTGCAGGTCGTGCCCTCACAGACCCAGACGACATCGCGGGCGACGAAGCGCGCGGTCTTCGCCGCGTCGGCCAGTTCGGCGCGATAGAAAGGGCCGCCAGCGGCGGCGGCAGGAACAGCGGGGAGCGCCGCGGCGCCGATCGACAGCGCGCCCGCCAGGGCGAGCATCGGGGTGCCGGGGGAAAGCCGGAAATGGAACATGGGAGCCTCCTTTTTTTGACAACCGAAAGGTTGCGCTTCGCGATCTGGTGCGTCCGTTGCGAAATGCAACCGAGGCCGTATATTTTTTTGGCACGGCGGCGATTTTACGTTAGGGCATGGCCTATGGGAAAATTACGCGAAAAACTGAACGATCTTGATGGGGGCAATTGCGCCCTGCCGCTCGCGCTCGAGGCGATGGGCGAACGATGGTCCTTCATGATCCTTCGCGCCGCCTTCAACGGTGTCCATCATTTCGAAGAGTTCCAGCAGGAGCTCAATATCGCGCGCAACATCCTGTCAAACCGGCTGTCGAAGCTGGTCGATCATGGCATCATGGCGCGCGAAGTGATGGCCGAGGATCGTCGCAAGGTTCTGTATCAGCTTACCCAGAAGGGCGTCGAACTGCTGCCCGCGATGATCGCGCTGCGCCAGTGGGGCGAAAAATGGGGGGCGGGGGTTCCCTCGACCCCGGTGCTCGTCGATTCGCATGACGAACAGCCGATCGGCCCGGTGACGATCACCGCGCACGACGGCCGGCCGCTGGAATATGGCGAGCTTGTCTGGAAACATCGTTCGGAACTCCAGCCGCTCGGCCAGGCGCGCGTGCGGATGGCACCGGTCGCGGCCGAATGATCCCCACTTTGCGGACGACGCGCTCGTCCCCTGATTTCGGCGGCTGATATGGCAAGCCAGACTTCCCCGATTCCGTTGTTCGGCTTTTCCTCGCCCGGGCCGTTTTTCGGGAACAAGATCCGCGCCTTCTGGAATCTGCAGATCCTCGGCTGGCTCGGCTGGTTCGGGCTGCGCGTCGTGTCGGGGCTGGCGGGCGGCCAATCCTTCGATTTCCTTTTCCTCGTCGTCGTTTCCGCGGTTACGGGCTTTTCGCTGACACTGCTGCTTTCGGTTTGCTATCGCGCGCTGATCAACCGCCGCACGATCCTGATGTGGGGGGCAAGCTTCGGCCTCCTGGCCTTCGCCACCGCGGTCTGGGCCTTCATCGACGCCTGGCTGTTCCAGATATTGAAGCCCGACAGCGAGACGAGCTTTACTGGCCTGCTGCTGGTATCGATCTATATCGACGCGACGACGCTCGCCGCCTGGTCGGCGCTCTATTTCGCGATCAACTATTTCCTGCAGCTCGAGGAACAGAATGACCGCGTGCTGCGGCTCGAGGCGCAGGCCGCGTCGGCGCAGCTCGCGATGCTGCGCTACCAGCTCAACCCGCACTTCCTTTTCAACACGCTCAACAGCATCTCGACCCTTGTCCTTCTGAAACAGACCGAGCCCGCCAATGCGATGCTGTCGCGCCTGTCGGCCTTTCTGCGCTACACGCTCGCCAACGAACCGACCGCGCAGGTGACGCTGGCGCAGGAGGTCGAGACGCTGAAGCTCTACCTCGACATCGAGAAGATGCGTTTCGAGGACCGGCTGCGGCCGCATTTCCAGATTGATCCGGCGGCGCAGCGCGCCCGCCTGCCTTCGTTGCTGCTCCAGCCGCTGATCGAAAATGCGATCAAATATGCGGTGACACCGCAGGAAGAAGGAGCCGACATTACCCTGACGGCTCAGCTTGCCGGTCAAAATGTTCGGATTACCGTGTCCGACACCGGCACGGGATTGTCAGCCGATGGCGTCGACCCCACCACCGGGATTGCAACGGAATCGACCGGTGTGGGTTTAGCCAACATCAGGGACCGGCTGGCCCAGGCCTATGGCGACCAGCAACGGTTCGAGGTGCAATCGGGCACCGATGGCGGATTCACAGTGATTATCGAGATTCCGTTTCAGCCCGATGGACAAGCGACGATTGGAACCGAACGCACATGACGATCAGAACCATCCTGGTGGATGACGAGAAATTGGCGACCCAGGGCCTGCAACTGCGGCTTGAAGCGCATAGCGATGTCGAAGTCGTCGACACCGCGCAGAACGGCCGGGAGGCCATTCGCAAGATCAAGACGCACAAGCCCGACCTCGTCTTCCTCGATATCCAGATGCCCGGATTCGACGGTTTTTCGGTGATCCAGGGGCTGATGGAAGTCGAGCCGCCGCTCGTCGTCTTCGTCACCGCCTATTCGGATCATGCGATCCGCGCCTTCGAGGCGCAGGCGGTCGATTATCTGGTGAAGCCCGTCGAACCCGAGCGGCTCGCCGATGCGCTCGACCGCGTGCGCCAGCGCCTCACTGAAAAGCGTGGCGCGGCCGAGGTTGAGCGGCTGAAGACGGTGCTTGCCGAAGTCGCGCCCGACGCGGTCGAGGAATATGATGCCGAAACGGCGGCCGATGCGCCTGCCGCTGACCGCTACGAAAAGATGATCAACATCAAGGATCGCGGGCAGATTTTCCGCGTCGATGTCGACAGCATCGAACGCATCGACGCTGCCGGCGACTATATGTGCATCTACACCGCCGACAATTCGCTGATCCTGCGCGAAACGATGAAGGATCTCGAAAAGCGGCTCGACCCGCGCAATTTCCAGCGCGTGCATCGCTCGACCATCGTCAACCTCAGCCAGGTGAAGCAGGTCAAGCCCCACACCAACGGCGAGTGTTTCCTCGTGCTCGGCTCGGGCGCGCAGGTGAAGGTCAGCCGCAGCTACCGCGACGTGGTCGCGCGGTTCGTGCACTAAGCGCCAACACATATCGTCATTGCGAGGAGCGAAGCGACGCTGCAATCCAGAGCAGGCGTAAGCCGCTTTGGACTGCTTCGCTGCGCTCGCAATGGCGAGGCTCTACAATTGATGCCCCGTGCGGTCGCGCTTCGTCGCGAGATATTGCGCGTTATATTTGTTCGTCGGCAGCGCGAGCGGGATGCGTTCAACGACGTCGACGCCCTCCTTTTCCAGTCGCGCGACCTTTTCGGGATTGTTGGTCATCAGGCGGATGCGCGGGATGTTGAGCAGCGCGAGCATCTGGCCGGCGATCGCAAAATCGCGCGCCTCGACGGGGAAACCCAGCCGCAGATTGGCGTCGACTGTATCATAGCCCTGATCCTGCAGCGCATAGGCGCGCAGCTTATTGACGAGGCCGATGCCGCGGCCTTCCTGGCGCAGATAGAGCAACACCCCCCATGGCGCGTCGGCCATCGCGTGCAGCGCCGCATGCAGCTGCGGTCCGCAATCGCATTTGAGACTGCCGAGCACGTCGCCGGTCAGGCATTCGCTGTGCAGACGCACCACGGGCGGATTGCCGTCGCGCTTGCCGATAATCAGCGCGACATGGTCCGACGCTTCCTCGGGGCTGCGAAAGGCGACGATCTCGGCGGTTTCGCTCGCCGCGACAGGCAGGCGCGCGCGCGCCGCGATTTCGAGCCGCGCCGGGTCGAGCAGGGCGGCGACGTCGGCGGCGGAACAGACGGTTTCGGCTTCACCTCCGGCCGTGTGCACGAAAAAGGCGGGGAGCAGGCCCGCGTGGCGCGCCATTGTCATCGCAGTCGCCGCCGCCGCCTCGCCGCCGTTTGCGATCGTGCGAAACGGTCCTTTGAGCGGATTGGCAAGGTCGAGCGCCGGGTCGGCGATCGCCAGCGCCGCGGCGATGCTCGCGGCGCCATCCGCGAGCCGCACGGGCCCCGGCGTTGCGGCGGCGCGCTGGTTGGTAAGCTTCAGCGTGACCGCGCGCTCGCCCGAGATCAGCAGGTCGGCGCTGCCGAATTCGGCCAGCGCCGCATCGCGCGCGCTTTCGACGGCGAGCAGATCAAGAGCCCCGTCGGCGCCTTCGATCCGAAAGGGCCACCCGCGGCGCAGCGCGTCGATTGCGCGCGCGGCGCGGCGGGCGCCGCGGTCGCTACCCGCCGCGTCGCTCAAAATGCGAACTCCGTGACGAGGGGGATATGGTCGGACGGGCGTTCCCAGCTCCGCGCCGGCTGGACGACGCGGTGGCTCTGCGCCGCGTTCCGGATGTCCGGGGTAACCCACATATGGTCGAGCCGCCGACCGCGGTTCGACGCTTCCCAGTCCTTCGCGCGGTAACTCCACCAGGTGTAGAGCGGCGTCGGCGGCGCCACGAACTGGCGGCCGAGATCGATCCAGCCAGCCGCGGCCTGCAGGCGGGCGAGCGTATCGACCTCAACCGGCGTATGACTGACGACGTCGAGCAGCGCTTTATGGTTCCATACGTCGCTTTCGAGCGGCGCGACGTTGAAGTCGCCAGTCAGCACTGTGGGCGTATCGGCGAGCGCGCCCGCCCATTCGGTCATGCGCTCCAGAAAGTCGAGCTTCTGACCGAATTTGGGGTTTAGCGCGCGGTCGGGGATATCGCCGCCGGCGGGGATATAGACATTGTCCAGTCGCACGCCCGACGGCAGCGTCACGCCGACATGGCGTGCCTCGCCATTGGCCTGCCAATCATATTTGCGCACATCGGTGAGCGGCAGCTTGCTGACGATCGCGACCCCATGGTGCATCCGCTGGCCGTTGGTGACGATGTGACGATAGCCCAGATCCTCAAACATCTGCTTCGGAAACAGTCCGCATTCGACCTTCGTTTCCTGAAGGCAGAGGACGTCAGGCGCCTCTTCGCGCAGGAATTTCTCGACGATGCCAATGCGCGCACGCACGCTGTTGATGTTCCAGGAAGCAATGCTCGTTTGGGTCATGGGGTCCGGCTCTATCGGTGCGAAGCCTTCACTGCAATCGTTGCGGGCTGGTGCCGCCTGCAGCGACGCGCCGGACACGCCGCGCATAAACATAAACCCCCGTTCCAGGGGCGGTGGAACGGGGGTTCAAGGTCAGCGTTCGTCACGCTCTTGAATGAAGACACCTGGCAATCCGGTTGGGGCAACAGGGGGAAACCCAAAATCCGGAGGCCGTGTCGGCGCCTTCGAGAGTTGAAATAGCCCCTCTTCCCTGTCCCCAAGCTGAACGAAAATCGGCGGCTGTCGGCGACATTTGCAGTTCGTCGATGCCGAACGTCGGTTGGACGGAAAAAGGGCGCCGAATCCCATTGGGGAGACGGTGCCCTGTTCATAAAAGTCGTGCTGGCGTCAGACGCGGCCGCGCTGTTTGGGGCGGGGATCGGTCCAGCGGAAGGCCGAATCGGCGACCGGCACGTTGAAACGCTGGTTCGACAGATCGATCCGCGTCCGGTTGTTCTGCGAATCGAGCGCCACCCAGCCGCGCAGCCGCAATCCGCCCGGCGCCCCCGCATCGCGGATGAACACCATGGTGATCGTCCCATATTCGGGGCGCTTGGGATCCTTGACCTCGACGCTCAGCACATCGCTGTTTCCGGTCGGAACGACCTTCGCATATTTGGCGAGATCGCGATCGGGATCGAGCAGCGCGCCGAGCGGCGAATTTTTCACCGGCCAGCTTTGGACCTGCTTGACCTCATAATCGATCATCGTCAGGCGGCTGCCGTCGCCGACGATCAGCAGCGGGACGCCCTTCTGATACTGGAAGCGGATCTTGCCCGGACGCTTCAGCGTCAGCTGTCCGCTCAGCCGCTGACCGTTGCGATCGGTCTGCACGAAGTCGGCGGTCATCGAACTGGTCGACTTGAGGTGCGATTGCACCGCGGCGAGCGCGCTCGCCGATTGCGCGATGGCGGGCGCGGTCAGCGTCAGGCCGATGGCGGCGGCGGGCGCGAGCGCCAGCGCGGCGGCGCGGGTCAGGATATGGCGGTCGATCGTCAGGGTCATCGGGCTCTCTTGTATGTTTCGGTCGATACCGGCTTGTTGCAGGGCGGCATTGAACCCGCCCTGAACCCGGCCTTTAGACGCTGTTCAAGTCGTTGGCGTGGCGAAAGTTCCCTATCGCGGCTGCCCATATTGGTCGGTCAGCACGTCGCGGCGGCCGACATGGTTCGGCGGGCTGACCAGCCCTTCGTCCTCCATCCGCTCGATCAGGCGCGCCGCGCTATTATAGCCGATGCGCAGCTGGCGCTGCAGCCAGCTGGTCGATGCCTTCTGGCTTTCGACCACGATCTGGCAGGCCTTGGCATACATGCGGTCCTCGGCGCTGTCGCCGCCCGCAGGCGCGCCTTCCATCGCGAAACCGCCATCCTCGGGATCCTCGGTGACGCTCTCGACATAGTCGGGGCGTCCCTGGCCGCGCCAATGGTCGGCGACCGCGCGGACTTCGTCGTCGGACACGAAAGGACCGTGGATGCGCGTGATCTGCTTGCCGCCGGGAACGTAGAGCATGTCGCCCTTGCCCAGCAGTTGTTCGGCGCCGGCCTCGCCCAAAATGGTACGGCTGTCGATTTTCGACGTCACGTTGAAGCTGATGCGGGTCGGCAGGTTCGCCTTGATGACGCCGGTGATGACGTCGACCGACGGACGCTGCGTCGCAAGGATCAGATGGATGCCCGCCGCGCGCGCCTTTTGCGCAAGGCGCTGGATGAGGAATTCGACTTCCTTGCCCGCGGTCATCATCAGGTCGGCCAGCTCGTCGACGACGACGACGATCTGCGGCAGCGGCTGATAATCAAGCGTTTCTTCCTCATAGACCGGCTGGCCGGTCTCGGGATCATAGCCCGTCTGGACACGCCGCCCGAGCGACTTGCCCTTGGCGAGCGCGCCGCGCACCTTGTCATTGTAGGACGCGAGGTTGCGCACCGAGAGCGACGACATCATCCGGTAGCGATCCTCCATCTGCTCGACCGCCCATTTGAGCGCGCGCACCGCCTTCTTGGGTTCGGTCACCACCGGGGCAAGCAGGTGCGGGATGTCGTCATAGACGCTGAGTTCCAGCATCTTGGGATCGATCATGATCATCTTCACCTGATCGGGACCGAGGCGATAGAGCAGCGACAGGATCATCGCATTGAGGCCGACCGATTTACCCGACCCGGTGGTGCCGGCGATCAGCAGGTGCGGCATTGGCGCAAGATCGGCGATCACCGCGTCGCCGCTGATATTCTTGCCGAGGATGATGGGCAGCGCGCCGCTATGTTCCTGAAACAGCCCGCTGCCGATGATTTCGTGCAGCACGACGGCCTCGCGGTGCGCATTGGGCAATTCGATGCCGATGACGGTGCGCCCCGGAATCGGCGCGATGCGCGCCGACAGCGCCGACATGTTGCGCGCGATGTCGTCCGCGAGGTTCGACACGCGGCTCGCCTTGGTTCCGGGCGCGGGCTCAAGCTCGTACATGGTGACGACCGGACCGGGGCGGACCGCAGTGATCACGCCCTTGACCTGGAAATCCTCGAGCACCGATTCGAGCAAGCGCGCATTGCGTTCGAGCGCCGCCTTGTCGATCTGTCCCGCCGGCGTGTCGGGGGCCGGGGAAAGCAGGTCGATCGAGGGAAGCCGGTAATTGGTGAACAGCTCGGTCTGCGGCTTGGCGCGCGGCTTCGATGGCGCCGAGCGCTGCGCCGGGTCGGCAATCTCGGGCGGGGCGCGATCGCTCGGTTCGGCGCGCGGGCGCGGCCGGATCACGCGCTCGACCAGATTGGCGGGGCGCGGCGCATCGGCCGGGGCCGCGCGCGCCGGTTCGACGACCCGGTTTCCTTCGGCCGCCGGCAGTCTGAGCCGCCCGAGCCAGCCCTTTTCAAGCCGCAGCGAGCGCATCGCGAGCCAGAGGCCGACAAGGATGAGGAGCAGGATCGTGCCGAAGCGGATCAGCGCCGCGGCGGGGTCGCCTGCCAGCGCAAACAGCGGGGTGACCGCGCTCCCCGCGAGCAGAGCGAGCAGGCCGCCCCAACCCGCGGGCATCGGTGATCCCGACGCCGGCGACCAAAGCTCGGCGCCCATGCCGACGAGCAGGATGCCGGCAAAGCAATAGGTGAGCTGACGCAGCCAATAGGGCTGCGGCTCGGCCGCCCACAGCCGCCAGGCCATGATGCCGAACAGCGGGACGAGCAGCGCGACCGGCGCGCCGCCGACCGACAGGCCAAGGTCGGCGAACCAGGCCCCCGCATGGCCCATCCAGTTGGCGGCGCTGCCGCCCGCAGCGGTGTTGAGCGCTGCGTCGGTGCTGTCGTATGTGAGCAGGGCGAGCGCGAAAAACAGCGTGAAGGCGGCGAGCGCCAGTGCCGCGGCAATCACCAGCGATCGCGCGATGCTTTGTCTGAAAACGGTGCGCCAGTCGGCCTTCGCCGATGCGGGCTTGCGGCTTGCCATGCGGAATGCGGTCCTCGATCGATTAACCACGGCGATATGCGCATGGGGCGGACTCGTCGTCAAGCGGCGCCCGGCGCGCCGGCGATCCGGGTGCGCCTGCCCGCTTCCCAAGCGCGCCGGGCCAGAGTAGAGCGGCGGCATGAGCGAAATATTGCGCAGCGATGTCCTGATCTCCGGCGGCGGGCTTGTCGGCCAGGCTCTGGCGATCGCGCTTTCCCATCATGGTCTGTCGTCGCAGATCGTCGACCCCGCCGATCCGGTTGCGACGATCGCGCCAGGCTTCGATGGCCGCGCCTCGGCGATCGCCAGCGCGGTATGGCAGATGTTCGGCGTGCTCGGCCTTGCTGACCGGCTCGCACCCCACGGCTGCCCGATCCGCGCGATCAAGGTCAGCGACGGGGGACAGGCGGGCGAGCTCGATTTCGTCGCCGATGCGGACGCCCCCGCGCTCGGTACGATGGTCGAAAACCGCCAGCTTCGCGTCGCGCTCGCGGCGGCGCTTGCCGAGGCGCCGCTGGTGCGCCTGTTCATGCCGGCGAAGGTGGTCGCGCGCGATATCGACGCGCATGGTGTCACGCTGACCCTCGCCGATGGCACGCGGCTCGCGGCGCCACTGCTCATCGTCGCCGAAGGGCGCCGTTCGCCGACCCGCGATGCGGCCGGCTTCACGATCGCCAACTGGTCCTATCATCATCACGCGATGATTGGCGCGGTGGCGCATTCGCGTCCGCATGATCAGATCGCGCACGAAATCTTTTTCCCCTCGGGACCCTTCGCGCTGCTTCCGCTTGTCGACGATGGCGAGGGGCGGCATCGCTCGGCCTTCGTGTGGACCGTATCCGAACAGGACGGGCCGGGGTTCGCCAAGCTTGGCGACCGGGGCTTCCTTGCCGAACTCGGCAAGCGCGCGGGCGACATTCTCGGCACGATGGAGCTCGTCGCGCCGCGCATGACCTATCCGCTCGGCTTCCATCACAGCGCGCAGATCGTCGGCGACCGCATCGTCCTGGTCGGCGACGCTGCGCACGGCATCCATCCGATCGCGGGGCAGGGTCTCAACCTGGGGCTGCGCGATGCCGCGGCGCTGGCCGAGGTCCTCGTCGACGGCGCGCGGATCGGACTCGATCTTGGCGATGCGGCGCTGCTCGCGCGCTATCAGCGCTGGCGCGGGCTCGACAATCTGATGGTCAGCCTCGCGACCGACGGACTGACGCGGCTGTTCGGCATTCCGGGGCGCACCGCCTCCCTCGTCCGCCGTACCGGGCTCGGCGCGGTGCAGCGCATGCCGGCGCTCAAGCGCTTCTTCATGGACGAAGCGCGCGGCGAAGCGGGCGATCTGCCTCGGCTGCTGGCTGGCACCGAAATATAGCTAGTCCTGCTTGGGCGCCCCGTGCGACCGCGCTAACCATTGCGGCATAGCCTGATCCTGCGCGGCCATTTTGCCGCGGGGAACAGGGGACATAAGATGTCGGACAGGATCGAGGCACGGCGCACACCGCGGCAGAGGTGACGCCGGGTGCGCGGGCGCGGATCGATCGTGCCTTTGCGCGTCGCTGGCGCTCGCCGCACTAACGCTCTACTGCAGCGTCGCGCGTCCGTCGTCGCCGTCGAAGCGGCCGAAAAACTGCATCAACTGAATCACCAGTTCGGCGCGCGTTTCGAGCGGAGAGGTTTCAAGCAGCGCCTGCTTGGCCGCAGCGTCGAACGGTGCGACCTGCGCGATGCCGTTCACCAGTGTTTCGTCGTCGAGCTGACCGACCGAAGCCCAGTCGACGACATAGCCCTGCCGCTCGGCAAAGCGTTTCGCCTCGCGCTCAAGGCTCGCGCGCTCGATGCTCGACAGCGCTGCTTCATCCTCGACCTCGGCCTCTATTTCGGCCTCAACCTGGCGAAAGGGTGTCGTGACGTCGAGCTCGCGGCGGACGCGAAAGCGCGCGACGCCTTCCAGGACGATGTTGAACCGACCCTCGGCGAGCGCCTCGACGTCGATGATGCGCCCGACGCAGCCGACATCGTAAAGCGCGGGGGGCTCGCGATCCTCCTCGCCCGGGATCTGGCGCGGCTGGATCATCCCGATCTGGCGGTCGCGCGCCAGCACTTCCTGCACCATCGCCTTGTAGCGCGGCTCGAAAATGTGGAGCGGCAGGTGCAGTCCCGGAAACAGCACCGCCCCGGGCAGCGGAAAAATCGCGATCCGCTGAATGGTCAGGGGCGCGTCGGTCGACATCAGCCGAACAGGATCAGTGACAGGCGGCGGCGCTGGGCGGCGACCCACGGATCTTCCAGCCCCACCGCTTCGAACAGCGACAGCAGCTTCGCGCGCGCTGCCCCGTCGTTCCATTCGCGGTCGGCGGCGACGATGTAGAGCAGATTGTCGGCGGCGGCATCGCGCTGTCCCGCGCCGATTTGCGCCACGGCAAGATCAAAGCGCGCCTGATGGTCGTCGGGATGGGCGGCGGTCGCGGCTTCCAGCGCCGCGAGTTCGCCGGCGTCGGGCGCATCTGCGGCGAGTTCGAGCGCGCTTTTCGCCTGCGCGATCGCGGGATCGCCCGCAATGTCGGCGGGGACGGCGGCCAGCGCCAGCGCCGCACCTTCGCTATCGCCTGCGGCGAGCAGCGCGCGGATCAGCCCGCCGTGCGCGGCGGCGCTGTCGGGCGCCATTTCGGCGACCTGCGAAAAAATGCCGACCGCGCGCGGGCCGTCGCCTTCGGCCAGAACCGATTCGCCCATTTCGAGCAGCGGGGCGATCTCGACCGCGCGTGCTCCGGCGTCGCTTTCGACCGGCAATTGAGCGAGCAGCTGGTCGAGCATCGACTTGAGCTGGCTTTCGCTGCGCGCGTTTGTCAGATTGGCGACCGGCTGGCCTTGGAAGATCGCATAAACGGTCGGGATCGACTGGACCTGAAACTGGCTCGCGATGAAACCGTTCGTATCGACGTCGACCTTCGCCAGCACCACGCCCTTGTCGGCGTAATCGGCGGCGACCTTTTCGAGCACGGGGGCGAGCTGCTTGCACGGCCCGCACCATTCGGCCCAGAAATCGAGGATGACGAGCTTCGTCATCGACGGTTCGACGACGTCGCGGCGGAAGGCTTCGACGGCTTCCTTTTCCTGTGGGTTCAGCCCCAATGTCGCCACGCTCATGCTCCTTGCCGGTTGTTTCGCGCCATGGTGGCGGGCTGCAATGGCCCCGTGCCGACGCGAAAAGAATCTCCTCGCCGCGTTATGTGGGAATTATACGCCGGATGCCAACCCTTCGCCCGGCCCCTCTAAGAAAAGTACAAAGGGGGGCTTGCCGACTCCAAAAGCCGGTGCTAATCGCCCGCCTCACCCGCTGGCACCCACCGGTCGCCAGCCGCCAGAGCGGGCGTAGCTCAGGGGTAGAGCACAACCTTGCCAAGGTTGGGGTCGAGGGTTCGAATCCCTTCGCCCGCTCCAGTTTTCCAAAAAATTTCAATAACTTACGCCGATTAGCGGCGTAATATGCCCTGTTACGCGAGCCCGAATTTTGCCTCGCGTAATAAGGACGTAATATGATGGGGGCGAGCTGTCGGGTGCCTCTGGGCAAGGATCGGCGGCTCTGTTCGAACAGGTCCGAACATTCTTCCGCCGATCCGATAGGCCCCACAGCCTCTAGCCTTGCTGCTGTTTGGCTTCCTGCCGGGCGTCGCGAAGGATTTCGATCCCGCCCTTGATCGCGATCAGTGCAGTCGCAAACCCGACCAGAAGATCCGGCCAGTTCGTCCCGAGCCACCAGACGAGTACGCCCGCGATCAGGATGCCGCCGTTCGAGATGAAGTCGTTGTAGCTGAAGGTTGTCGCGGCTCTGAGGTTGACGTCCGGATCCTGAATGCGCTGCAAGAGCTTCAGGCAAGCATAGTTCACCACCGCAGCGACCGCCGACATGATCATCATCGTCGGACCGATCGGTTCGCTGCCTTCGAAATAGCGCCGTCCGACATCGAACAGGACGCCGGCCGCGAAGACCAGCAGCATGACGCCCGATGCCGTGGCAGCACGGGTTTTCCATTTCAGGCCATGGCTGAGCGCAACGAGGCTCAAGGCATAGACCGCAGCGTCGGACAGATTGTCGAGCCCGTTGGCGATGAGCGCGCTCGAATCGCCGAGTGCGCCGGTTAAAAGGAAGGCGATCGCGATCGCCGCGTTCAGGACGAGAACGATCTGGAGCGTTCGCTTTTCGCGTTCGCTCCCGGATGCTTTTTCATTCATTGCAAGCTCCTCAATCCTCACCATCCCTAAAAGGAGGCGGAACCCGCTTGGGTTCCGCCTCAGTCGGCACTCCCGGTTGCCGCCGACAGGGGGGAATGGCGGCTGACCGGGAGGGTCTCAGCCTGCGGGGCTGGCCGCGCCGCTCGGACGCGCCAACTCTTCCTCTTCGGCCTTCGCGGTCCGTCGGTGGACCAGGAGGTAGAGCGCAGGTAGCACCAGGAGCGTCAGGATCGTCGACGAGATGATCCCGCCGATGACGACGGTTGCCAGCGGCCGCTGCACCTCGGATCCCGCTCCGACATTGAGCGCCATCGGTATGAACCCTAGCGACGCCACCAGCGCGGTCATCATCACCGGTCTGAGTCGGGTGAGCGCCCCCTCGCGGATCGCATCTACGAGGCCTTTTCCGCGCTCGCGCAAATCCTTGATGAAGGAGAGCATCACTACGCCATTCAGCACCGCGACCCCGGACAATGCAATGAAGCCGACGCCCGCCGAGATCGAGAGCGGAATGTCGCGCAGCGCCAGCGCCGCGACCCCTCCCGTCAGAGCCAGCGGCACGCCCGAGAAGACGATCGCCGCATCGCGCACCGTGCCGAACAGCATGAACAGCAGGCCGAAGATCAGCAGCAGCACGAGCGGCACAACGATCTGGAGGCGCTCGGTTGCGGACTGAAGCTGTTCGAACGTCCCGCCATATTCGATGTAATAGCCATCGGGCAGCACGACCTCGGCTTCGACCTTTTGCGTGAGCTCGTCGATGAACGAACCCAGATCGCGCCCACGGACATTCGCCGTGATCACCGCGCGGCGCTTGCCATTTTCGCGGCTGATCTGGTTCGGCCCCGCCGCGAGCGATATCTCCGCCAGTTCCGAAAGCGGCACGAAGCCGCCCGCCGGAAGCGCAACGGGGAGATTGCCGAGCGACGCGAGATCGGTGCGAATGGCCTCGGGAAGCCGGACGATGACGTCGAAGCGGCGGTCACCCTCGAAGAGCTCGCCCGCCTGACGGCCCCCGGTTGCGGTCGAAACCGCGTCCTGGACCGTCTCCATGCTGACGCCGTAGCGCGCGAGCTTGTCGCGATCGGGCGTGACCGAGAGCATCGGCAGGCCGGTGACCTGCTCGAGCTTCACGTCCTGCGCGCCCGCAATCCCGCCGGCGACTTCCTCGATCGCCTGCCCCGATTCGAGCAATTGATCGAGATCGTCGCCGAACAGCTTGATCGCAACGTCGGCGCGGACGCCGGCGATCAGCTCGTTCATGCGCATCTTCACCGGCTGGGTGAACTCATAATTGTTCCCCGGCACCTCGTTCACCGCCTTGTTGAGTTCGGCAACGAGCTGGTCGCGCGTCTTTCTCGGATCGGGCCATTCCTTCCGGTCCTTGAGCATGATGAAATTGTCCGCGACCGATGGCGGCATCGGGTCGGTCGCGACCTCGGGCGTGCCGATCTTCGCGAACACCCGTTCGACTTCGGGGAACTGCCTGATCCTCTTCTCCAGCGCCTCCTGCATCGCGATCGACTGGGTCAGGCTCGTCCCCGGAATGCGCATCGCGTGCATCGCGATATCGCCTTCGTCGAGGTCCGGGATGAACTCGGACCCCAGACTGGATGCCGCCACGCCGCTGAGCGCCACGAGTAGCAGCGCGCTCGAAAGCGCAGCCTTCGGCCAATTGAGGACGCGGTCGAGCATCGGGCGATAGCCCTTGCCGAGACCGCGCATCAGCCAATTCTCCTTCTCTTCGACTTTGCCGGTGACGAAGAGCGCCACCGCGGCCGGAACCAAAGTGAGCGACAGCAGCAGAGCGGCGGTAAGCGCGAGGACGACGGTGATCGCCATTGGATGGAAAGTCTTTCCTTCGACGCCTTCGAGCGCGAAGATCGGCAGGTAGACGGCGGTAATGATGATGATGCCGAAGATGCTTGGCTTGATCACCTCTGCACTCGCCGAGGCGACGAGGCCGAAGCGTTCGTCGCGGTCGAGCAGGCGTCCGAGCCTGTGCTGTGCCTCGCCGAGCCGGCGGAGGCAGTTCTCGACGATGATGACGGCCCCGTCGACGATGAGGCCGAAGTCGAGGGCGCCAAGGCTCATGAGGTTGGCCGATGTTCGCGTCTGGAGCATGCCCGTCAGCGTCATCAGCATCGCAACGGGAATGACCGCCGCCGTGATCAGCGCCGCCCGGAAATTGCCGAGCAGCAGGAAGAGGATCACGATGACGAGGAGCGCGCCTTCAGCGAGGTTCTTCTGCACCGTCGAGATCGTCCGCTCGACGAGCGCGGTGCGATCATAGAGCGGCTTGGCAACGACACCCTTCGGCAGGGCGCGCGAGGCTTCGACGAGACGTTCGGCCGAGGCCTGCGCCACCACGCGCGGATTTTCCCCGATCAGCATTGAGACCGTTGCGAGGACGACTTCCTTGCCATTCTCGGTCGCGGCGCCCGTGCGCAGCCCCGAGCCGATCGCGACATCGGCGACGTCAGCGATCCGGATCGGAACCCCGCCGCGGGTGGTGACGATGATCTGCGACAGGTCGCGCTCGTTATTGGCCTGACCCGGCACGCGGATCAGAATCTGTTCGCCGCTGCGCTCGACATAGCCGGCGCCGCGATTGGCGTTATTGGCCTCCAATGCGGTGACGACATCGTTGAGCGAAAGGTTGAGCGAAGCGAGCGAGGCCGGGTTAGGGGTTACATGATATTGGCGTGCATAGCCGCCGATCGTGTTGATCTCGGCGACCCCCGGGATCGTGCGCATCTGCGGTCGGATAACCCAGTCGGACATCGTCCGGAGGTCTTCGGTCGTATAAGGCGTGCCGTCGGGCTTTCTTGCGCCCGGTTCGGCCTCGATCGAGAACATGAAGATTTCGCCGAGACCCGTCGAGATCGGGCCCATTTCGGGCTCCATCCCGGGCGGAAGCTGGCCGCGCGCGGCCTGGAGGCGCTCGCCCACCTGCTGGCGCGCGAAATAGATGTCGGTCCCGTCCTCGAAGACGACGGTGACCTGGCTGAGGCCATAGCGCGAGATCGACCTCGTATAGCTGAGGTTCGGGATGCCCGCGATCGCGGTCTCGATCGGATAGGTGATGCGCTGCTCGGATTCGAGCGGCGAATAGCCTTCCGCCTTGGTGTTGATCTGGACCTGGACGTTGGTGATGTCGGGGACGGCGTCGATGGGCAGCTTGGTCGCGCTCCATGCGCCGATCGCGCAAAGGAGCGCGACGACCGCGAGGACGAGCCACCGCTGCCGGATCGAAAAGCCTATGGTTCTGGCTAGCATATTATCCTGCCCCCCGATCAATGGTCGTGGCCCGCGCCGGACTTTTCGATGTCGGCGCGAACGAGGAAACTGCCCTTGGTGACATAGGCGGTGCCGGGCTTGATGCCCGACAGGACCTCGGTCCATTCGGGCGACGAACGGCCGAGCTTCAGCATGCGGACCTCATAGTCCTGCCCGAAATTGGCATAGACCACCTTGAAGTCGCGGAAGGGCTGGATCGCCTCGGTGCGCACCGCGAGTGGCACGGTGACGGGATTGACCATTACGCGGCCGCGCAAGGCCATGCCGGGCCGAAGCGTCCCCGAGCGGTTGGGGATCGTCGCGCGAATGAGCGCGATGCCCGCCTCGACATTGCCGTCGGGCAGGAACTGTCCGAGCGGCGCGGTCGCGATCGCGGCGCCATCCTGCGTCTCCACCGTCACCCGCATCCCCGGT
This sequence comes from Sphingopyxis sp. GC21, assembly GCF_025727575.1. Taxonomy (NCBI): domain Bacteria; kingdom Pseudomonadati; phylum Pseudomonadota; class Alphaproteobacteria; order Sphingomonadales; family Sphingopyxidaceae; genus Sphingopyxis; species Sphingopyxis sp. GC21. The sequence goes on from NZ_CP095845.1 coordinate 3,770,492, forward strand.
CGGATGATCGCGAGGTCGCGGGGGAAGATGTTGAAGACGACCGTGGTCTGCGCCGGGTCGGTAACCACATAGAGTGCGCGCCCGTCGGTGACGTCACCGGGATTTGCGTTGCGCTCCGCGACCACGCCGCCGACCGTCGCATAGACCGGATAGACCTGGAGGCTCTCGCTCGACTCGATCCGCGCGAGAAGCTCTCCGCGGCGGACGCTGTCGCCCACCGCCTTGGTCACCGACACGACGCGGCCGGGGAACTGGCCGCGAATTTCGGAACGGGCGGTCGGAGACAATTGGACGGTGCCGTAGAGTTCGCGCATCTCGCCCACCGTCGCCGGACCGACGACAGCGGTTTCGATGCCTCCGGCCTTGGCGGCGTCCGTCGCGATCCGGGTGCGACCCTCGGGGTTCGCATATTTCCAGACGTGGCGTTTACCGCCCGTCACCGCGACGACTTCGACATCGAAGCTGTGCGGTTCGGTAACGACCCCCTGCCCTGCGAGGAACTTGCCTTGCGGGCGGAAGGTGAAGCGATCGACGTCGCCGCCTAGACGGGTGAGCGTGATCGCGAGCTGGACATCCTTGGGATCGACCGGCTTCCCGCCCCGCGTTGCGAAGACGCGGAATTGCGGTTCGGTGCCATTCTCGAAGATCGTCACCTCGACGGCGAAATCGCCATTCTTGAGCAATTTGCCGCCGTTCGGGCCTTTGGCATCTTCCTCGCCTTCGCCCTCGGCGTGGCTTTCGCCTTCTTCATGCTTGTCTTCGCCCTCGGCGCCGCCGCCGCCGCAGGCAGCGAGAGGCACGGCAAGAAACAGCGCCGCGGCAGCGGCGGGAAATGGAAACTTCTTCATGGAATATTCTCCGCAAGGGGAGCCGCATCGAAGCGGCCGGTCAGGCGATCGATCTCCGCGAGCAAATCGCGGTAGCGCGTCATGGCCTCGGCCCACTGACCCTGGATCTGGATGATGACGTCGGCGGCATCCTGCACGTCTGCGAACAGGAACCCGCCGCGGGCATAGCCCTCGCGCACCTGGGCGAGCGTCTTCACCGCCTTCGGATAGACGTCGTTCATGATGCCCTCGGCCCGGACCCGCGCGGCGTCGGCGTCGGCGCGAAGCGTGGCGAGGCGCCGCAGCCGCTCGAGCCGGCTCGCCTCGGACTGAAACTCGAGCTGCCGCCGTTCGGCCTGCGCCCGGGCGATATTGCCCTGGTTGCGGTCGAAGCGTCCGAGCGGGATCGAGATGCCGCCGAGAACGGCGACATCATTGGTCTCGCGAAGGAAACGCGTGCCGCCCGACACCGTATAGTCCTGGTGCGCGCGGCTTTGCTCGACGACCACTTGCGCCCGCGCGCGATCGACGGCCGCGTCGAAGACGGCCGCATCGGCCTCGGCGAGCGGTGGATCGCGCGGATCGGGCTTTTCGATCCCCTCGGCAATCACGAGGCTGTCGGGCGTGCCGCCCCAGAAGGAAGCGAGCAGAGCGCGCGCCGACTGGCGCTTCGCCTGGACTTCTTTCAGGGCCAGTTCGGCTTCGAGAATGCGGGCATCGGCGCGCGTCTCGACGAACAGCGGATCCTTGTAACCCCGCACGCGGCGGATCGCCTCGCTGCGTATCTCCTTCTCGAGCTTGACGCGGTCCTCGGCGACCCAGACCATCTGCTCGGCGATCTGGACGTCGATATAGGCGCGCTGCACTTCCTGGGCGATGTCGAGCCGGACGAGCCGCCACTGCGCCTCGGCGAGAACGACGCCGCGCTCGGCAAGTGCCATCCGCGCCTCCCGCTTTCCGCCGCGTTCGAGCGGCTGCGAGTAGGTGACGGTCAGTTCCGACTGTCGGAACAGGCCATAGCCGCCCGTTCCGACGCCATTTTCCAGATCGACCGAGACGGTCGGATTGGGACGAACGCGAGCTTGCAGCTGGTCGGCACGCGCGGCGTCGACCCCCGCTTCACCCGCTCTGAGCTCGGGCGATGCAGCGATGGCCCGCTCGACCGCCTGGTCGAGCGTTAGCGGCTGAGCCCACACGGGCCCGGCCAGCAGCGCAGCCCCGGCCAACAGGGCGGCGCGCATATGGATATGCATAAATGATCACTCCTGAACGGTTCGACTGAGCGCAGGCCGGGAAGGGCCGCGCGGCAGGCGTCGTTCAGGCGAGGGGAGGGTTCAGGGGAGGCGCGAGGGCGCGCGACGCGAGGCGCGTCGCGGGCAGCGCGAAGTGCAGGCCGCCGGAAAAGCAGGTCAGATCGCTGTTCCCCGAAAGCGCTTGATCGGACGCCACCGGACAATTGTGGTGGCTTCCGTGCAGATCGGCGTCCTGCTTGCCGTCTGCGTCGCTGTCCGGCGCTTGTGGCACGTCCGCATGGTGGGCGAGATGGGAATCGGTCGCGTGGTGCGACATGCCGGCAGCCGCGGGCGCAGCATTATGAAGCCCGCTCAGCAGCAGGACGAACAGCATCAAGAGGCGGAGCGGAGCGCCGGACATCCGCGCGCCCCTAACAGCGAATAGCCTGTTCCGAAAGCCCAAAACCGGCTCAGCCTGGACGGCCGTCGCGCGTTGCCGCCGACCGGGCCGCCTCGATCAGTACCGCCAGGCCCTCCGGCATCGGCATCGGATCGAAGGCGCTCACGCGCGCGCGGCCATTGTTCCCGGCGGGTAGCCGACCGGTCAGCGAGCCGAGCGGCACGAGCAGGAGCCGCATCGCCTGACCGGCGGCTTCCCGGCTATCACCCAGTTCGATCGCATAGCGCAGCATGTGCCAGTGCGAGGCCAGGTGCGCGACCATAAAGGGCTGGCTCAATATATGTTCCCATTCCAGCGCCCGCCACGCGGCGGCTTCATCGCCGATTCGGCTTGATTCGCGAAACAGGCGATATTGGTCGCGCAGGAGCGGCGCGGCGATGGCCCTGCTAGGCGGTTTTGCAGTCGACGTCGTCATGCCGGGTCCCCCTTTTTGTCCAGGGCAAGCTTTTGCACCCTGTAGTAGATACAGGGTCAAGCCCTCATGTTACCGCTCGGCGCCTCGGGGCGCGGCTCCCGATTTACCGCCCTGTCCACGACGAATCCCGCTGCCGGCGCTCGGCCCGGTACAAAGGAAGGCAAGGGCAATAGCGTAAGGCAGCAAATAAATGTGAAAGAAAATCGCAGAACTATTGTGCTTAATGCCGGATTGTCCGACCGATATCCTTTTCTTTCCGACGGATCTATAAGTATTCCTATGACCGATACATGGCTTCGCTGCGATAATGAGATAACATTACAGCATCCCTTCGAGGGTTCGAAGAGTGCTGCCGAAGTTGATTGAAAATCTTCTACTTTTCATCGCGCTGTTTCGATGCTAGGGGCCGGTTCCAATGCGACGGGTGATCCTCTTCCTCCTGACCCTTCTCCTTGCATCCGGAACGGTTGCGGGGTCGCTCGCGCATGCGACCGAGGATCGGGCCGAGGCGAGCCTTTTTGTCGCGGCGATCGAGGCGGGCTGCGTGAGTCCGCCGGCTGCCGAAAACGCCGAGCCCGACAAGGAAAAATCGTCGCCCGGCGAAAAGCAGCAGGTTCCAGCCGCCGCTCATGGTTGCCATGGCCACCATTCGGGCGTGCCGGCGGAAACCTTTTCAGCAGCGACCGAAACCCCTGCCCCTGAAGCGCATACGCGCATCCTGACGGCCGCCTTGCCGCCCGTCGCCTATATCGGGACGTTCCGCCCTCCAATCGCCTGACGCTCTAGGTCTGCGCGCGCCCTCCGCGTGCGCTTCTCCCTGGAAACGTCAGGAGTCTCTTTTTCATGAAATCCATAGTTGTCGCCGCGAGTCTCGCGGCGCTCGTTGCAGGCGCAAATTCCGTGCCCGCCGCTGCCCAGTCGGCAGCGACGGAGCTGGTGGGACCGCCTTCGTCCGATAGCGAGGCGGTGCGTACCGGCCCGCTTCCCGCCCGATTGTCCCTCGCACAGGCGATGGAGGAAGCCGATGCGCGCTCCCCGCGCGTGGTTGCCGCGCAGGCCGAAGTGGAGGCCGCCCGCGGCCGCCAGCGTCAGGCGGGCTATCGCTTCAACCCCATCCTCAACGTCGATGTCGAGAATTTCGCCGGCACCGGTCCCTATTCGGGCCTGAACGGCCTCGAAACGACGGTGTCGGTCAATCAGCGCCTCGATATCGGCGGTCGGCGCCGTGCGCGTATGACGCTCGCCGATGCCGAGTTTCTCGCGGCCCAATATCGGCTAGAGATTGCCCGCGCCGATCTCGCGCTCGAGGTTCGCAACCAGTTCGCAACCGCGCTCGCCGCCCGCGACAGTCTGACGCTCGCGCGCGAAAATGAAGCGCGCGCTCGTGAGCTCGTCCGCGTCGCACAGGCGATGGTCGACACCGGCAACGAGCCGCCGCTGCGCGCCTTCCGGGCCAATGCGGCGCTGGTTCAGGCAACCGCCGAACTGCGCGCCGCCGAGGCCGAGGAACGGACGGCACGCCGTTCGCTCGCGGCGCTTCTCGGCAGCTCGGTGGCACCGGCCGAACTGGTCGAAGGCGACCTGTGGGCGATGCCCGCCACGGTCGACTCGCTCGCCACGCTCGACGTCAGGCTTGCCGAGACCGATCGCCTGATCGCCGAAGCTCGCCTCCAGGGGCAGCGTGCCGACGGTCGTCTCGACCCCTCGGTCGGCTTCGGGGTGCGGCAGCTTCGCGACACCGGCGATCGCGCTCTGATCGCCAATGTCTCGGTGCCGCTGCCGATCTTCGATCGCAACCGCGGCAATATCTCGGCAGCCAAGTCCGACGTCGCTGCCGCCATCGCGCGGCGGGAAAATGCGGTCGTCAATGCCGAGGCACAGATCGCCAACGCGAAGGCCGAACTCGAAGCCGCCGAGGCCCGCCTCGCGGCGCTCGAAGGCAGCGGCATCGAACAGGCGCGCGAAGGCGTGCGGCTCGCCGAGCTCAGCTACCGCGCCGGCAAGTCGACGCTCGTCGAATATATCGACGCGCAGCAAGCCTATGCCGCGACGCAGGCCGAGCTGATCGCGGCCCGGCAGGCCCGCGCCGAGGCGCGCGCGATCCTCTCGCGCCAGGCTGCGGCCGACGGCGACGCGGATCACCAGCCATGAGCGCGCCGGTTCCAGCAAACAGCGGGGCCGTCCGCCCCGCCTTCCTTCTTAATCAACAGGGGTGCGCTGCCGGTCGGCGCGCGAACCGCATCAACAGCGGAGATAGAATATGATCACCAAGGACAAGCGCCTTCTCGGCACCGTCGCGGGCGCGATGGCGCTCGCCGCCGTCACGGGCTTCGGCGTCGCGCGCTGCACCGCCGATCCGGCGCCGGCCCCCGCGGCCGAAGGCGGCGAGGAAGCGGCGAGCGAAGCCCTTCCGAGCAGCCTCGCCATCACCCCCGAAGCGATCAAGGCCGCCGAGATCGGCGTCGAACCGATCAACGCGGGCGGGCTGGGCTCGGAAATCATCTCGCAGGCGACCGTCACCGCTGCACCGAGCGGCGAGGCGATCGTGACCGCGCGGGCGGGCGGTGCCGTCACGCGCCTGTTCAAGCGGCTCGGCGACCCGGTTCGCGCGGGCGAAACGATCGCGATCGTTCAGAGCCGTGACGCCGCGCAGATCGCGGCCGAACGGGTCGCGGCCGATGCGCGCTCGACCCTCGCGCAGAAGAATCTCCACCGCGAGAAGACCCTGCTCGACCAGAAGGTCTCGGCGCGGGTCGATTATGAGCGGGCGCAGGCGGAGGCGGCAGCTGCCGCGGCGGAGGCGCAGCGCGCCCGCGCCGCAGCCAGTGCCGCGCAGGTGACGCGCGATGGAAGCAGCGTGATTGTCGCGAGCCCGATCTCGGGTCGCATCACCGCCGAGAGCGCGAGCCTCGGGGCCTTCGTGCAGCCCGAGACCGAATTGTTCCGGGTGGCCGACCCGTCGCAGGTCCAGATCGAGGCGGCCGTCGGTCCCGCCGACGCGCAGCGTCTGAGCCCCGGCGACAGGGCGATCATCGAACTGCCCGATGGCCGGACGATCGATGCGCGCGTGCGCGCCGTTACCCCGGGCCTTTCGGGTGACACGCGTTCGGCAACCGCCGTCCTCGACGTGCCGGGGTCGCTGCAGCCGGGCCTCGCGGTGCGCGTTCGCCTGCTCCCGAGCCGGGGCGCCGAAGCCGGCGGTCCTGCCCGGATCGTCATCGCCGACGAGGCGCTGCAAACGCTCGAAGGCCGCGACGTGGTCTTCGTGCGGACCAAGGATGGTTTCCGTGCCCAGAATGTCACCGTCGGCCAGCGCAGCGCCGGCCGCATCGAGATCCTCTCGGGTCTGAAGCCCGGCCAGATCGTCGCGACCAAGAACGCTTTCCTGCTCAAGGCCGAACTCGGCAAGGGCGCGGGCGAGGAGGAATAAACCGTGATCGCGAAACTGATGGCGCTATCCGTCCGCGCGCGCTGGGCGGTGCTATTTCTCTTCCTCGTCGTCGCGGGTCTCGGCGTCTGGCAGCTCACCAAGCTGCCGATCGACGCCGTGCCCGACATCACCAACAAGCAGGTCCAGATCAACACCATCGACCCGCGTCTCTCGCCGGTCGAAATCGAAAAGCTCGTTACCTATCCGATCGAAATCTCGCTGGCAGGCATTCCGGGGCTCGAGACGACACGCTCGATCTCGCGTAACGGTTTCAGCCAGGTGACGGCGATCTTCACCGACGAAACCGACCTCTATTTCGCGCGCCAGCAAGTGGGTGAACGCCTGCTGCAGGCGGGTGAAAATCTGCCCGACGGGGTTCAGCCCCAGATCGGGCCGGTGACGACGGGCCTCGGCGAAGTCGTCATGTACACCGTCGGCTACAAGAACCCCGACGGTAAAGGCGCCAAGAAGGTCGCCAATCAGCCCGGATGGCAGCCCGATGGCAGCTATCTGACCCCCGAAGGCGACATCCTCACCGACGAGGTCGCCAAGGCCGGTTATCTGCGCACGGTCCAGGACTGGATCGTGAGCCCGCAATTGAAGTCGGTCGGCGGCGTTGCCGGCGTCGACTCGATCGGCGGCTATGCCAAGACCTTCGTCGTCGAGCCCGATCCGACGCGGCTCACCAGCTACGGGATTTCCTACAGCGAACTTGGTGAAGCGCTCGAACGCGCCAACCTCGCGGTCGGTGCCAACTATTACAACCGGGCGGGCGAGGCCTATCTCGTGCGCGTCGATGCGCGCGTGCGCTCGGTCGACGAAATCCGCAATGCGGTCGTTGCGACGCGCGGCGGGGTTCCGGTGACCGTGGGTCAGCTCGCCAATGTGAGGATCGGCGGCGACCTTCGCACCGGTGCGGGCAGCATGAACGGCAAGGAGGCGGTGATCGGCACCGTGCTCATGCTGATCGGTCAGAACAGCCGCACCGTGGCCGAGGATGTCTCGGCGAAGATCGCCCAGATTTCGAAGACCCTCCCGCCGGGCGTCGAGGTCAAGGTGGTGCTCGATCGCGCCAAGCTTGTGAACGCAACGGTCGGAACCGTCGAGAAGAACCTCACCGAGGGCGCGCTGCTCGTGGCGGCCGCGCTCTTCTTCCTGCTCGGCAACTGGCGCGCCGCGATCATCGCGGTGCTCGTCATTCCCTTCTCCTTCCTGATGATGGCGATGGGCATGAACGCGTTCCATGTTCCCGGTAACCTGATGAGCCTCGGCGCGCTCGACTTCGGCCTGATCGTCGACGGCGCGGTGATCATCATTGAAAACTGTCTGGCGAGGTTGGCGCACAGGCAGGAACATGAAGGGAGATTGCTCAATCTGCGCGAACGTCTCGAGGAGACGATGCGCGCCAGCCAGGAGATGATCAAACCGACCGTCTTCGGGCAGGCGATCATCCTGCTCGCCTTCGCGCCGCTGCTGATGTTCACGGGCGTCGAGGGCAAGACCTTTTCGCCGATGGCCATCACCATCATGCTCGCGCTCGTGGCCGCCTTCATCCTCGCGATCACGCTCGTTCCCGCGCTCGTCGCGCTGATGATCCGCGGCAAGGTGGCCGAGAAGGAAGTCTGGGCCATCCGGAAGACCAAGGAACGCTATCTGCCCTTGCTCGACAAGGCGATCGCGAAGCCATGGACTTTCATTGCGGGCGGTCTCGCCTTCTTCCTGCTGGCAATCCCGCCCTTCGGTCTGCTTGGCTCGGAATTCATTCCGCAGCTCGACGAGAAGAATATGGCGCTCGCCTCAACGCGCGTGCCATCGGTCAGCCTTGAGCAGTCGCTCACGATGCAGCGCAATGTCGAGAACGCGATCTCCAAATTGCCCGAAGTCGAGCTGATGTTCTCAAAAACGGGTACCGCCGAGGTGGCGACCGACCCGATGCCGCCGAACGTTTCCGACGGCTTCGTCATCCTGAAGCCGCAGGATCAGTGGCCGGCGGGTGTCGATAGCAAGGCCGACGTCGTTGAGAGGATCGAGAAGGCCTCGGGCGGTCAGCTCGGGCAGATGTTCGAAGTCAGCCAGCCGATCCAGCTCCGCTTCAACGAGCTGATCGCGGGTGTCCGCGGCGACGTGGCCATCAAGCTCTATGGTGACGATCTCGACAAGATGTCGCTCGCCGCGAACGAGATGGTCCGTGTGCTTCAGGGCATTCCGGGTGCGGGCAGCGTCAAGGCCGACCAGGTGGGCGGCGCTCCGACGCTCGATGTGAAGCTCGATCGCAATGCGATCGCGCGCTACGGGCTGTCGGTGCAGGAGGTTGCCGACACGGTGTCGGCGGCGCTCGGCGGCCGCGAATCCGGCCTGCTCTACGAAGGCGACCGGCGCTTCGACATCACGGTTCGCGTCCCCGATGCGACCCGGGTCAATCTCGACGACATCCGCGCGCTGCCCGTGCTTCTGCCTTCCGAGGGCGGCAACCGCGGACAGATTCCGCTCGCCCAGGTGGCACAGATCCGGCTGACCGAAGGGCTCAACCAGATCAGCCGCGAAAATGGCAAGCGGCGCGTCGTCGTCCAGGTGAACCTCGAAGGCCGCGATGCGGGCTCCTTCGTGGCCGAAGCGCAGGCGAAGATCGCCAATGTGAAGCTACCGGCGGGCTATTACATTGAATGGGGTGGTCAGTTCGAAAGCCTCCAGGCGGCGTCGAAGCGGCTCTCGATCGTGGTGCCGCTCTGCTTCGCGGGCATCTTCATCCTGCTTTACATGGCACTTGGTACCTTCGGGCGTGCAACTGCCGTGTTCCTTGCGGTGCCGCTCGGTCTCGCGGGGGGGGTGTTCACCCTGGCGCTAACGGGCATCAACTTCTCGGTGTCGGCGGCGGTGGGCTTCATCTGCCTTGCCGGCGTCGCGGTCCTCAACGGTCTCGTCGTCATGACGGCGATACGCGAGCGGCTCGAGGATGGAACGCCTCTCGTCGAGGCGATCCGCGAGGGCATGACCGAGAAGATGCGTGCGGTGATCATGACCGGCTTCGTGCCCGCGATCGGCTTCGTGCCGATGGCGCTCGCGACCGGGACGGGTGCCGAGGTGCAGAAGCCGCTCGCGACGACCGTCATCGGCGGTCTCATCGCGGCGACGATCCTGACGCTTCTGGTTCTTCCCGCCATCGCCAAGGTGGTGCTCGGATCGAACTGGCAGCCCGGCTTCATGAAACGCAAGTCCGAACCGGCCGAAGCGCCGGTCACGGAATAGGAGAGGAACATGCAAAAAGCATCCAAGCTCTTGCGCGTCTACACCGACGAATCTGCCTTTTTCGGTGACCAGCGCGTCTTCGAGTTCATTTCCGAACTCGCCCGCCAGCAAAAGCTGGCGGGGGTAACCGTCCTTGAAGCGGTTCTCGGTTTCGGCCGCTCGGCGCATCTTCACCGCAAGCATGCGCTGGAGAATGACCGGGCGGTCGTGATCGAGATCATCGACGACGAGCAGAAGCTGCGCGACTTCGCGGCGCAGCTCGCCGAAATACCGGACATCGGGCTCATCACGCTCGAAGCGGTGGATATCCTCGGCGGGAAATCCGCCGCGGAGTCCCCTGATGTCCAGAGCTGACCGGCACCTTGCCGGTCTACACCGCGGCGCAGGTCCCCGGCCTGCGTCGCGGACCAGCTTGCGCGAGCGAGGGGGCAGCCGATGTTCTCGGTAGGTACCTCGCTCCGCTTGCCGGTCCCGATCGGGCGTGTCTGGCGCCTGCTCGTCGATATCGAGCGATACGGCGACTGGCATCCGACGCTCCGCTTCACCGATCGTCCCGGTGATGAAGAGCGGCTCGACTATGTCTATTCGCCGCGCGGGGCGCGTGGACCCGAACTGTCGGCCGAGGGCCGGATCACCGGTCTCGACTGGCTTTCGGGTTTCTCATGGCGGACCGGTATGCGCGGTCTGCTCGTCATCGAGGAGAGTTACCGGCTCGAAAAGCTCGGTCAGGGCGTCGAGGTCACACACCGGCTCGACTGCCGCGGCGTCTTCTCCTGGCTCGGCTATCCCTTTCTGCGCCGCGCCTGCTCGGTGTTCCTGCGCCGCTCGAACGCGGCGCTCGAAAAGCATTTCGGCCGCACGACCGTCCAGTCGCGTTATGCGCGGCCGAGCGGACGGCGCGCATGATTTTGAGTTCGAAACCTGGCCGTCGGAGGCCCCTCTCATTCGCCCCCCTCACCACGGGCAGGGGTCTCCGGCGGTCAGGGAGGTGCGGGAGCCGGGTCGCATCCCGAGAAGGTTCCCGCACCTCATCCTGCCGTGCGTTTAACATGCGCCCGGACCGCAATGCCGATCGCCAAGTGAAAAGGATCGCATCATGAGTGACCAGTTGCGGCTCGATATTCCGCTGCTCCTCCCCGAAGTCGCCGATACCGCCGACCGCTGCGTCGCGCGCCTGATGAGCGAACTCGAAGGACGCGAAGGCGTCGACAAGGTCCATGTGGTCCGGTCGAGCGACGCTTCGCCGCCGCAGCTCTGCATCCATTACCGTCCGGACATTCTCCCGCTCGAACGCGTGCGGCAGCTCGCGCGAAGCGCCGGCGCGGAGCTCACCGGCCAATATCAGCATCTCTTCTGGGACGATCTCGAGGGCGTCGGCCACGCGCGGCGCGCGCGGACGATCGGCCTTCGGCTTCGCGAAATGCCGGGCGTGATCGAAGCCGAAGTCGGCGCGGCGGGGACGCTGCGCGCCGAGTTCCAGCGCTCGGAAACCTCCATCGAAGCGATCAGAAAGGTATTGTCGGATATGGGCGTCACCCGGAAATCGGCTGCCGTCGCCGCGGCTGTCCCGGCACAAGCTGGACATGTGCATGGTGACGATGGTCATGATCATGGCCCCGATCACACCCACGGACCCGACCATAAGCATGGCCATACGGGGCCGGACGATCATGATCATGGTCATGACCATGGCGGGATATTCGGCGAACGCACCGAGCTGATTTTCGCCCTCCTTTGCGGTCTCGTCCTCGGCATCGGTTTCGCGATCGAGAAGTTCGAGGTCGCTCCCGGGTGGGTGAGCTTCGGCCTCTATCTTGCTGCCTATGGTTTCGGCGGCTGGTTCACCGTCCGTGAAGCGATCGAGAATCTGAAGCTCAAGCGCTTCGAGATCGACACGCTGATGCTCGTCGCCGCAGCCGGCGCGGCAGCGCTGGGCGCTTGGGCCGAAGGCGCGCTGCTTCTCTTCCTCTTCAGCTTGGGCCATGCGCTAGAACATTACGCCATGGGCCGCGCCAAGCGCGCGATCGAGGCGCTCGCCGAACTGGCGCCTCAGACCGCCGTGGTGAAGAACGACGACGGCAGCACGCGCGAAGTGGCGGTCGAGCTTCTGCAGATCGGCGACACGGTCGTGGTCAAGCCCAACGAGCGGCTCCCGGCTGACGGTTTTGTCGTCGCTGGGCGAACGGCAGTAGATCAGGCGCCCGTGACGGGAGAAAGCGTTCCCGTCGACAAAGAGCCTGTGCCGAGCCGCTCAATCGCCGCAGCAAGTCCCGATGCTATCGATTCAAAAAATCGGGTCTTCGCGGGTACGATCAACGGCTATGGGGTTATCCACGTTGCAGTGACACGGCTTGCCGGCGACTCTGCTCTCGCCAAAGTCGTTCAGATGGTAAGTGAAGCCGAAACGCAAAAGTCTCCGACCCAGCGATTCACCGACCGCTTCGAAAGGATTTTTGTTCCCAGCGTGCTCGCGTTGGTTTTTCTACTGCTCTTTTCCTGGGTCATTATAGACGAACCATTTCGCGACAGCTTCTATCGGGCAATGGCGGTCTTGGTTGCCGCTAGTCCCTGCGCGCTCGCAATAGCCACGCCGAGTGCTGTCCTTTCAGGGGTAGCCCGCGCCGCCCGTGGCGGTGTGCTCGTAAAGGGAGGTGGGCCGCTCGAAAGCCTCGGTTCGCTCACTGCACTGGCATTTGACAAGACCGGCACGCTTACGGAGGGGGAGCCACGGATTGTGTCCGTAATCCCTTCAGTCGATGTAACGGGCGACGAACTATTACGGGTTGCAATTTCGGTTGAACAGCTGAGCGATCATCCGCTGGCTCGCGCCATAGCTCGTGATGGCCGAGAACTGCTGGCTTCCGGGAATATTCCGGAAGCGCAGGATTTTAGAAGCCGCACTGGTGAGGGTGTCTCCGCGACCGTTGACGGCGAAGACGTGCTGATCGGGAAATCCGAGATGTTCGGGCGTAATGGTACGCCCCCCCTAGGTCCCGAACTCCTAGCAGAGATTGAGCGCTTGCGCTTGAACGGTCGGACCACAATGGCCGTTCGGAAGGGGACGCGCGACCTTGGGGTGATCGGACTAATGGACCAGCCCCGAAAATCAGCGCCTTCCACGATCTCTAAACTACGACACCTCGGGATTCGCCGCATGATCATGGTTTCGGGCGACAACCAGCAGGTCGCGGAGGCTGTCGCTGGTGAAGTCGGTATCGACGAGGCATGGGGCGACCTCATGCCTGATCAGAAAGTTGACGCCATACGCGATCTGAAGGCCAGGCAACCTGTAGCGATGGTCGGCGATGGCGTCAACGATGCTCCCGCTATGGCAAATGCTACCGTCGGCATCGCTATGGGGGCGGCTGGATCAGATGTCGCTCTTGAAGCCGCCGACGTCGCTTTGATGGCAGACGATCTCGCGCATCTGCCCTTCGCGATCGGTCTTAGTCGCCAGACGCGGCGGATCATTCGCCAGAATCTGGTCGTGAGCCTCGGCGTGGTTGTTGTCCTCGTGCCGGCGACGATCTTCGGGCTCGGTATCGGTCCCGCAGTCGCGGCGCATGAAGGTTCGACGCTCGTTGTTGTCGCCAACGCGCTGCGCCTGCTCGCCTATCGCGACCGCGTCGCGGACTGAGCGGTGACCAGGTCGCCGACGGCCCGGACCGCGCGTGCGAAGGAGGAAAGGAGACGTGATGGAGTTCGAGCGGGAGCATGATCTCCCCTATAGTCCGGAGCAGATATGGGCGGTTCTCGGCGACTTCGAGAACCACCGGATCTGGAATCCCTATGTCCGCATCGAGCGTTTGACCGAGGACCCGATCGCGATCCGCTATTCGATGCGAATGGATCCCCACAAGCCCAAGTTTCTCGAGGTTCCCGCTGCGGTAACGTCAGCGCGCCCCGGGGAAGAACTGATACTCGACGTGAAGCCTAGCTTCATCCTCCAGTTCGAGGAAAGCTACATCGTGACGCCGACGGCAAGCGGGACGAAGTTCGTCCACCGCTACCGCTGCCGCGGGCCCTTTGCCTGGCTCCGGCTTCCCGGCATCAAGACCAGCTTCCAGAGAATGATCGGGTCGATCGACGGCATCCTGCTCAGCTATCTCAAGTCCAAGTATAGCAAGCCGCAATCGCCGCCCCGGCGAACCAAACCGAAGTTCAGAGGTGGCCGGCGATGACGAGCTTTCCGCTTCTCGCTCCGCACAAATGGCGTCCGCTCGGCGCGGCCTGGACGATTGCCCTCTTGTCGAGCCTCGCCGTCCTCTTCGTCGGCGAGGTCATGGGTCAGGCACCGTGCGATCTCTGCTGGTTTCAGCGCGCCTTCATGTTCCCGCTCGCGATCATTCTCGGCATCGCCGCGTTCAAGTCGGACCGCGCCGTCATTCCTTACGGGCTGGCGCTGGCCGCGGGAGGCAGCCTCGTCGCCCTCTATCATAGCCTGCTCTATGCCGGCGTCATTCCGGCCCCGATCGTCCCCTGCACCGGCGGTCCCTCCTGCTCGGGCGAGAGCATGGCGATCGGAGGCGTGCCGCTGCCCCTCCTGTCGCTCACCGCTTTCGCGATCATCCTTATCCTCTTGCTCAACTTCCAAAGGAGACTGAAATCATGAACAGACGTATCGGAGTGGTGGCCACGCTTGTCGTTTCGGCACTCGCCTTCACCGGCGGCGCGATGCTCTACAGCGGAACCGCCGAGGGCGAACCCACGAAGAAGGTCGTGGCGGGGCCCGTCGACAGCCTCATTCGCCCGCACTCGCCGATCATCGGCCCCAAGAATGCCCCGGTCACGATCGTCGAATTCTTCGACCCGTCGTGCGAGGCCTGCCGCGCCTTCTATCCGACGGTGAAGGGCATCGTCGCCAAATATCCCAAGGATGTGCGTCTTGTGATGCGCTACCTGCCGCTGCACCCCGGCTCGGCCGAGGCGATCGTGATCCTCGAAGCCGCGCGCGTGCAGGGCAAGCTTGTGCCGGTGACGGCGGCGCTGCTCGAGGCGCAGCCCGACTGGCATGACGGGAAGATGGACGGCGCCTGGGCCGCGGCCGAGAAGGCCGGCCTCAATGTCGCGAAAGCGCGCGCGATGCCGACCGCCGATGCGATGTCCTGGATGGAACAGGACATTGCCGACGCGCGCGCGGTCGGCGTCAAGGGCACCCCGACATTTTTTGTCAATGGCGAGATGCTCGTCCAGCCCAGCCCCGAACAGGTCGAGGCCCGAGTCCAGGCCGCCGTCGCGGCAAAGGGCAAATGAGGGCCGCACCCGCCCCGCTTCGTCCACGCGGGGCGGGTGCCCACCATCCGTCGCGACGCTGTCTCTCCCGCCATCGGCCTGTCGCATGGACACGCCGGGTCACCGGCCGATCGGCGGCGGTGGAGGAAATATTCACAGCGCATTCAAGCATGAAGGGGGATTTTGACCGCCACGAAAAGGAGAGACTGACATGCGAAAACTGATGACGATCGCGGCTGCGATGCTCGCCTTCGCGGTCCCCGGAACGGCGCTTGCCCAGCATCATGGCGATCGCGGCGGATATAGCCGCGGCCATGATGCGCCGCGTGGCCACGACCGCGACTATCGTTCGAACCGGCACGACCAGCCCTATTATGGCAATGACCGGGGCTATCGCGGCTACGACCCCTATTATCGCGGATACGATCGCCGCTACGAACGCCGCGACCGCTACGAGCGGCGCTATCAGAAGCGCCGGATGCACCACCACCATCGCGGGCGTCACTGGCGCGGGTGAGCCGGCAGGGACGTTGGCGCCGGGATAGTGCTCGTCTAGGAAGGGCCGCTTCTATGGGGGGATAGATGATGCGGCACCGATCCGAGACATGGCTTGCCTGGTTTTCGCTTTTCGCGACGACGATCCATTTCACCCTCGAAACCTGGTATCATATGGTCTGGGGGCAGCCGCTTCAGGCGTTGCTCGTCGACTATATCAGCGTGGCGCTGATGATTTTCGGGGCCGTGACATCGCTCCGCATCAGGCCGCGTAGTGCGGCCGGCCTGCTGGCCGCCGCCTGGACCTATAATCTCGGCTTCGGGTGGCGGAGCGCCTTTGGCAGATTGGAGGCGCTGGAGCGCGGCGCAGCGCCGGTCAACGGCGAGGCGTCCTTCGTCCTCCCGATCGTCGCGGCCTCTCTCATGATCGCGGCGATCGTGATGGTCTGGGCGCTCTTTCTCGCCTGGAGGCAGGCGTTGAGCCCTTCACCGGCGAACGGCTGACGGCGGGCGCGACACCCGGCTGATCGCTATCGCCGCGCGCGGTAGATCGAAATCGAGCCGGTCGGCGTCGGGATGACTTTCATCTCTTCGACCGCCTCGAAACCCGCGGCTTTAAGGATTCCCGGGACGCAGCCCTTCGCGTTGGGTTCAGTATATTCGAACCCGTCGAGCAGCTGGATCTGGCGAAAAAGCATGCGCATCAGCAGCGACCGCTGCTCGCCATAGTCGGCTATGAAAAGAGTCCCGCCCGGCCTCAGGAGCCTGAACATCTGCGCGGCAATCGCTTCCTTGACGGCCATCGGGCACTGGTGAAGGACAAGGCTTGATACGATCTTGTCGCATTGCCGGAGTGCGTCGATGCCGTCCAGCTCGTCGCCCATGGCCTCGAACCATCGAATCTCGGTATCGGCAACCTCAGCCTTGGCGCGCGCGATTTCCAGCACGGCGGGGTCGGGATCGACCGCCAGAACTATGCTTTCCGGCGCCGACTGCTTGAGGGCGATTGCAAATGTTCCCGTGCCGCACCCGATGTCGACGATCCGCTCGCCCGGCCGCGGTTCGGCGAAGCGCAGCAAGTCGCTTCGCCATCTTTTCTCTCTGGTCATGAGGGCTATGGCGGCATCGTAGCGGTCGAGCGATCCGCTCTTGCCGAGTGCCGGGACGAAGTCTCTTTGTGCGTCTGACATGATGCCCCTCTACTAGGCGTCATCACGCACCGGCTTGAACGGAGAGGCTATGATTCGATGAAAAGGTCGCTTGCCCGAATACCGAACATCGCCTTGATCGTGCGGGCGAAATGCGCGCTGTCGCTGAACCCGGCCATATGTGCGGCCTCGGTCGCGCTGCGGCGCATTCCCAATTCGTCGAAGGCGATAATCAACCGTCGCCAGAGCACAAAGCGCTGGAAGGGCATGCCGATCTCGGCGGCAAAGAGATGCCGGAAGCGGCCGAGCGAAAGGCGGCTCTCTTCCGCCACATCCGCGAGGCGGACAGAGCCCATGGGGATCAGGCGGTCAATCGAGGCGGCGGCGCGGGTGATGCGCGGATCGAGCGGGGGGCGGGTGCCTCGCATGAGCCAGTTTTTCCAGAAGGAACGCTGTCCCGGCATCTCGACATGAATCGGATCGGAGCAGATCAGCCGGTTTTTCAGTTCTACCGGCGGACCGAAGCCCACTGTCGGCTCGACGAACCATAATTCGGCCGCGGGAGCGGGGAGCAGCCGGTGCACGGTATCGGGTTCGATGAGCAAGCAACGCCCCGACAGGCGCGCGCCATCAGCAGTGACCACCGTAAGCGGCTCAGCACAGAATACTGCCTGCGCCGCAAAATGACGGTGCGCGGCGGCATCGCCAACCGAACCCGACCAGAGAGCATGATAGTCGCCGAGGCTAAGTCGGCCGTTCCAGTTGGACGTGTCGGGCATCGGGTCTCGATAGCAGGCCTAACTCATGTGCGTAACGGGCGCTGGGTTAGCTGTCTGGCTCGGAGGCTCTTTTCGGAAGCCGCCGCACGGCCAAGGAGAAGTGCGCCGACCCCGTGATGATTACCCTCATTGACCCTGCGTTGTCTCGACCCGGCGATGTTGCCGACTGTTGTGACGATAGCCGATCCAGAGGATTGCAAGCGCGAGAAGCTGGAGCAGCAACGGTTCGAGCGAAGGAAATATCCCCATCGTCGGGAAGCGAGGAAAATGAGCGAGCGGTGTGATGCCGAGGAGGCCGGCTTCCTGTAGCGCGCCCGCGCCCTTGCCGGCCAGGACAACCGCAAGGATGGCGATCAGTGCGGAGCTGTAGGCGAAAAATTTCCCGATCGGCAGGACCCGGCTGTAACGAAGCATGACCCATGCGATTGCTGCCAGGATCACCACTGCAGTTCCGGCTCCGGCAGCGATCGCGCTGCGGCTCCCTTGCGCGGCGAGAGCTGCGAAAAACAGGATGGTCTCAAAGACTTCCCGATAGACCACGAGGAAAGCGAGCCCGAACAGGAACCAGGCCGAGCGGCGCGAAAGCGCCTTGCCCATCGCTTCGCGGATATAGCGCTGCCAGCTCTCCGCGTGCGACTTTCCGTGCATCCAGATGCCGACCCAGACGAGCACGACTGCGGCGAAAAGCGAGCCAAATCCCTCTGTCAACTCGCGGTTCGCTCCGCTGATCGAGATTGCATAGGTCGCGACTGCCCAGGTTGCGCCGCCGGCAGCCAAGGCTGCGATCCAGCCGCCATGGACATAGGGTAGGATCTCAGGCCGTTCGGCCTTTCGCAAGAAAGCGATCATCGCCACGATGATCAGAAGCGCTTCGAGACCCTCGCGCAGCAAGATGGTAAGCGCCCCGACAAAGGTCGATGCGTCGCTGGCTGCATCGGGAGACAGTGCAGCTTCGGCATCGGCGAAAAGGGTTTCGACTGCGGCGGCTTTACCCGCGACCGCATCGACCGGCACACCTCGCGCGATGGACACGCGATAATCGGACATCGCGGATTCGATTTGCGCCATAAGGGCGGAATCGCGCGTCGTCAGGATCGGCTCAATCGGTTCGAAACCGTCGAGATAGGCGGACAGCGCGAGACGCTCTGCCTCGCTCCGGTTTCCCTTGCGGTATGCGGCAAGGCTTTGCGCCAATTTGTCACGCGCAACCGCAAGCGTCGCGGGCGAAGCGGTTGTCAATGCTTGGGGATCGGAACGCAAATAGGCGGTAAGCGCGTCGGCCTGCTCCGATCCCAGCCCACGACCAAGCACTTCCGGGCTGAGACTCGTGAAGGCTTGCAGGTCGGGGACCAGTTCGCGCGCCGCAGGGGTCTGGTTCCAGACACGCCGGCCGGCTGCGACGTCGCGAAATGCAAATCCACCGGCATAGGCTGCTACCGCCCAGCGGTCGTCGGAGGGCAAATGGGCAAAACTGGGCATGGACGTGCCTTCGAGCCCCTGTCCTATGACCTGATAGAGCGCGAACAGACTGCGCTTGCGAGCGCGTCCGGCGTCGGTGAAATCGATAGGTGCCGGGTCGAGCCCCTTGGCCTGATGTCCATTGCCATCGCCGCGCGCCCCATGACAGCTGGCGCAATTTTCCAGATAGACTTGGGCTCCGCGCCGGGGATCTGGAGCGTTGCGCGGCGCGAGGGGCACGGGGTAGGCGGCGAGGAGGTCCGCCGCGAGTCCGCGCGCCTGGCCAGCCACCTTGCCGGGGCTCGCCTTCGATGCGATCGCCGTCTGGAGTTGTCCCGCTTCACTGACAAGGCGAGCCCGCGCCGGGGATACCGGAAGCGCTTCGATCCCCTTGCGAACGGTGGCGGAAAACTCGGTCATCTCGGAATATTCGACCGTGCTCGTCACCACGCCATTCGAGACGGCTCCACCATAGTCGACCGCAACATAGTCCAGCAGGCGCCATATGGTCTGGACTTCGTCGGCATCAGTGCGGGCCTGTGCCGTCGGCACGACGAGGCCGCCGATTGCAGCAAGCGCGATCAGCAGAGAGAGAAAGCGGCGGGCGGGGGGCATTGGCCCTATTGTCCGGGCACAGTCGACAGTTCGCGCAATTCGGTCCGCGCGCTGCGAAGAATCTCATAGGCCGAATGCAGGAAAAGCGTGGCAATGATGGCGGCGACTGCAAGGTCGGGCCAGGCTTGCCCGGTCCATGCGACGAGGCCGGCGGCGATGATCACCGCCACATTGGCGATCGCGTCGTTGCGGCTGAACAGCCACACCGCCCGGACATTGGCGTCGCCTTCGCGGAACCGCGAGAGGACCGCGGCCGAGGTGAGGTTGACGAGGAGGGCGGCGGCGCCGATGCCGCCCATCAGCTCGGCTTCGGGCGGAACCGCGGTCAGGGCACGCCACAGCGCGACGCCGATGACCCCTATGCCGAGCGACAGCAGGAACAGGCCTTGGGCTAAGGCGATACGCGTGCGGGCGAGCGCAGTCCAGCCTATCGCGACGAGGCCGGCCAACGTGATCGTGCCGTCGCCGATAAAGTCGAGCGAGTCGGCTTTCAGCGCCTGGCTGTTGGCGATGAACCCGCCGACGATCTCGATCGCGCCGAAGCCGAGATTGAGAATTACGACGATCCACAAGGCCCTTCGATAGGCGGGATCGCGTTCGGCCCTGACGGTGTCGCCCGTGCAGCCGCAATTGCTGTCGTTGCTCATTCCCCTGTTCTACATTCTACAGTAACTGTAGAAGCAAGCTGAAATCGAAACGAGACTGAGAGGAAGGGAGATGGCGCGCGACACGCGGCTGCCGATCGGCGGCCTGGCGAAACGCACCGGCACCAAGGTAAACACGATCCGCTTCTATGAGGATATCGGATTGCTGCCTTGCGCAGCGCGCACAGCCTCTGGCCGGCGCACCTACGGGGATGAGGATGTCGGGCGCCTCGCATTCATCCGCAATGCCCGCGGCCTCGGCTTTTCGATCGATGAAATCCGGTCGTTGACGGCGCTGGCCTTGGGGCCGGGGCAGGACTGCGCCGAAATCCGCGCGCTTGCGGCGCGTCACCTGCTCGATGTCGATGAAAAGCTGGAACGGATGGCGCGGCTCCGTGCTGAACTTGCCCGTATCGTCCAGCTCTGCGATGGCGGGCCGGTGTCGGATTGCCGGGTCATCGAGGCCATCGCCGCCGGAAATGCCTAGCCGCCGCGCTATCGGGACTGTCGGCGGCTTGCGGCTCAGCCGCAGCAACTGCCCTTGCCGCCGTCAACCTGTATTGGCGGGCAGGGTACCGTGCCATAGGAACAGAAGACACAGCAGTCTCCTGGCAGCGGCTTGAGCAGCGCGCCGCATCCCTTGCAGTCGTAGAAATACTGACACGCATCGGTGGGCATGATTTCGTCGGCGATTTGACCGCAGAGCGGACACGTCAGCGTCGATTGCAGGACCGGCGAGGGATCAAGCATAGCGATAGCCAAGCCATAGGAGGACGGCGCCGAAGAGCAGGCCGACGAAGGTCACGACGCGCAGCGTCGCCGGCACGCATAGGCCATCGGCGCCGCAGCGCGCCGCGCGCATCTGCTGGCGCGCCAGCAGCACGCCACCGGCGACGAGCGAAATTGCGCCGAATGCGACGAACCAGAGCCGGTAGGGCGCGGCCGGGACCGCTATGCCGACGAGCCAGGCGGACCCGAGCCCCGCCGAGGCAAGCAGCATGGGAAGCGCGCAGCAGGTGGCTGCGAGAAAGCCCGATGCGATCCCGCCAAGCGCCAGCGAAATGGCCCCAAATCCTTTCGGACGCCTTGCATCTCCAGCCAAATTCTACCTCCTTGTTTCGCGGTATCGGCAAGTCTACCATCTGTAGTGACTACAGATGCAAGCGGAATCGCAATGGCCCCCTCAAGCACCATCCCCATCGGCGAGCTTTCTCGGCTTACCGGCTGCAATATCGAGACGATCCGCTATTATGAGCGCATCGGCATTCTGCCCGCGCCGGTCCGGTACGGGCGATTTCGCCGTTATGATTCAGCTGGTGTGCGGCGCCTTGCATTTGTGCGGCGCGCGCGCGAACTGGGTTTTCCCCTCGATACGGTCCGCACTTTGCTCCTTCTGGCCGAAGGCGGCAGCCATAGCTGCGATCAGGTGCGTCAAATGGCCGAGGGCCAGCTTGCCGAAGTCCTCGCCAAGCGCGCCGACCTCGACCGCATGGCCGCTGTCTTGGGCGATCTTGTCGAGGCGTGCGGCGCCGGCGATGCCGGGGGCTGCCCGCTTCTGGAGGCGCTGTCCGACTAGGTTTGAGTGCAGCCGTCTTCCGCCAACACCCCAAAGCAGCTATTGCGCGCGGCAGTTGGGCCGCCGCGCGCAATGGCGGCGCGTTACGGCGCCTTGTCGAGCTTGGTGATCGTCCCGGCCTTGCCGTCCCAGTCCAGTTCGAACGCGATCTTGTCGCCGACCTTGATATCCTTCAGCAGTTCGCCTTTCGCGGCGAAGCCCATCGTCATCGGCGGCCATTCGAGCTCGGCGATCGCACCATGATCGAGCGTGACCTGTCCTTTGGCGCTATCGATCGCGGTGACGGTAGCCGTGCCCTTGCCATGCTTGATTTCGGCCGGCGTCGCCATGGTTCCAACATCATCGGCCATGGCTGCCTTCTCTTCGGCTTTCGGCGCTTCGCCTTGCTTGTCGCAGCCGGCAAGCGCTGCGGCGAGCGCAAGGCCCAGCGCGATGATCGGCAGTTTCTTCATTTCGTTTCTCCTTTTGGTTGAGCTGGTTTTGCCGCTCGCCTGCGCATCAGCAGATAAGCGGCGGGAATGATGAACATCGACAGCAGCGGCGCGGTGAGCATGCCGCCAACCATCGGTGCGGCGATCCGGCTCATCACCTCGGAGCCGGTTCCGGTCCCAACGAGGATCGGGAACAGGCCTGCGAGGATGACCGCGACCGTCATCGCCTTGGGCCGGACGCGCAGCAGCGCACCGTCGCGCACCCCCGCCGCGACATCGCCGTCGCTGCGTGCAGCGAGCGCCTGCTTGAGGTAGATCAGCATCACCACACCGAACTCGGCCGACACCCCGGCGAGCGCGATAAAGCCGACGCCGCTCGCGACCGACTGGTTGTAGCCGAGCAGATAGAGCAGCCACAACCCGCCGGTGAGCGCGAACGGCAGGGTCCCCATGATGAGCAACGCCTCGTCGAGCCGCCGGAAGGTCAGATAGAGCAGCCCGAAGATGATCGCGAGCGTCACCGGGACGACTATCTTCATCCGCTCGGTCGCGCGCACCAGAAATTCGAACTGGCCGGTGTAGGAGACGCTGACCCCCGGCGGCAGCTTGACCTCGCGCGCGATCGCCGCCTGGATGTCGGCGACCAGCGTTTGCAAATCGCGCCCGCGGCCATCGACGTAAATCCAGGTCACCGGGCGGCCATTCTCGCTGCGCAGCATCGGCGGACCGTCGCTGATCCGCACTTCGGCGACGGTGCCGAGCGTGATCTGCTGGCGCGTCGGGGTCAGCACCGGCAGGTTGATGATTTCATCGAGGCTGTCGCGGATTTCGCGCGGATAGCGCACGCTGATCGGATAGCGCGCCAGCCCCTCGACCGTCTGCCCGATCGTCGCGCCGCCAATCGCGCCCGATACGATGGCTTGAACATCGGCGATGTTCATTCCATAGCGCGCCGCTGCACCGCGATCGATCTGGACATCGATGTAGCGCCCGCCGGTGAGCCGTTCGGCGAGCGCCGATGCGACGCCGGGCACCGTCTTGACGACATCCTCGATCCGCTTGGCGCTGGCGTCGATGGCCTTGAGGTCGGATCCCGCGACCTTGATCCCGATCGGGCTTTTGATCCCCGTCGCCAGCATATCGATCCGGTTGCGGATCGGCGGCACCCAGAAATTGGCGAGCCCCGGCACGCGCACCCGCGCGTCGAGTTCCTCGATCAGTTTTTCCGGTGTCATCCCCGCGCGCCATTCGCTCTTGGGTTTGAACTGGATCGTCGTTTCGAACATTTCGATCGGCGCCGGATCGGTCGCGGTGTCGGCGCGCCCCGCCTTGCCGAACACACGGCTAACCTCGGGGACCGTCTTGATCAGACGGTCGGTCTGCTGGAGCAATTTGCCCGCTTCGGCCACCGAAAGCCCGGGCAGCGCCGAGGGCATATAGAGGAGGTCGCCTTCGTTCATTTGCGGCATGAACTCGCCGCCAAGCCGCGCCATCGGCCACAGGCTGGTCGCAAAGACCAGTAGGGCGATGAACAACGCCTGTTTCGGACGCGCGAGCACCCAATCGAGCCCGGGGCGGTAGAGGCGGGTCAGCCAGCGATTGATCGGATTGGCATTCTCGCCGGGAATCTTGCCGCGAATGAGCCAGCCCATCAGCACCGGGACGAGCGTGATCGAAAGCAGGGCCGCCGCCGCCATCGCATAGGTTTTGGTGAAGGCGAGCGGCGCGAACAGCCGACCCTCCTGTCCTTGAAGCGCGAAAATCGGGATGAAGGAAAAAGTGATGATGAGCAGGCTGAGGAACAGTGCCGGGCCGACCTCGGCTGCCGCGCCGGTGATCGCGCGCCAGCGTTCGGTCCCTTCCAATTTCCGGTCGGGATTCTCGTGCGCCCAGCGTTCGATATGCTTGTGCGCATTTTCGATCATCACGACCGCTGCATCGACCATCGCTCCGATCGCGATCGCGATGCCGCCGAGCGACAATATATTGGCGTTCAGGCCTTGTGCGCGCATCGCGATGAAGGCGATGAGGATGCCGAGCGGCAGCGTCAGAATCGCCACCAGGGCCGATCGCGCGTGCCACAGGAACAGCGCACAGACGATCGCCACGACGATGAATTCCTCGACGAGCTTCGAGGTCAGATTATCGACCGCGCGGTCGATCAGCCCCGAGCGGTCATAGGTGGTGACGATCTCCACCCCCGGCGGAAGGCTGGCCTTTAGCGAATTCAGCTTGGCCCGGACATTCTCGATCACCTCGCGGGCGTTCTTGCCTTGCCGCATGACGATCACCCCGCCGGTGACTTCGCCTTCGCCATCAAGTTCAGCGATTCCGCGCCGCATCTCGGGACCGATTTGCACCGTCGCAATGTCGCCCACCGTCACCGGGACTCCGCCCGCGGCGGTGCGGATCGACACGGCGCGGAAATCGTCGAGGGTCTTCAGATAGCCGCTGGCGCGAACTATATATTCGGCCTCGGCCAGTTCGACCGTCGCGCCGCCGGTTTCCTGATTGGCGGCGGTCAGGGCGTCGCTGACTTCGCGCACGGTGACGCCATAGGATGCCAGTTTTTGGGGATCGAGGATGATCTGATATTGTTTGACCATCCCGCCGATGGTCGCGACCTCGGCGACGTCGGGGACGGCTTTCAATTCGTAACGCAGGAACCAGTCCTGGATCGAGCGCAGTTCGGCCAGATCATGCCGTCCGTTTTTGTCGACCAGCGCATATTCATAGATCCAGCCGACGCCGGTCGCATCGGGTCCGATCGACGCGGTCGCGCCGTCGGGCAATTTTCCCTGCACCTGGCTCAGATATTCGAGCACCCGGCTGCGCGCCCAATACAGGTCGGTGTCGTCGTCGAACAGCACATAGACGAAACTGTCGCCGACAAAGCTATAGCCGCGCACGACGCGCGCGCCCGGCACCGACAGCATCGTCGAACTGATCGGATAGGTCACCTGATCCTCGACGATCCGCGGCGCCTGCCCCGGATAGGTGGTGCGGATGATGACCTGAACGTCCGACAGATCGGGAATCGCATCGACTGGGGTCGTCCGCACTGCGGCGACACCGACGAGGGTCAGGATCAGTGCCGCGGCAACGACCAGTCCGCGTGCCGCGACCGAGGCGCGAATGATCCGCTCGATCATTTCGCGTCACCGAGCGGGCGGACGGCGATGCCGGTCAGGCTCGCCTCGGAATCGAGCAGGAACTGGCCCGATGCGACGACCCTCTCGCCCACCGCCAGCCCCTGCAGGATTTCGGTCTGGCCGCCGCCCTCGCGCCCTGTTTGCACTTCGGCGGGATGATAGCGCCCGTCGCCCGTCGCCAGCATGACGATGCTGCGCGTGCCGGTGCGGATGACCGCCTCGCTCGGCACCAGCAGCGCGGGTTTGGCGTTGCCGCCGAGCGTGACATTGGCGAACATGCCCGGGCGCAGCCGGCCGCCGCGATTGGCGAGTTCGATGCGCACGGTCAGCGTCCGGCTGTCGACCTGCGTCGTCGGCAGGATCGCGATGACGCGCCCGCCAAATGTTTCGCCGGGAAAGGCGGTGAGCGTCGCAACCGCGCGCTGGCCGACGCGCACCGCCCCGGCCTGAGCCTCGGGCAAGGAGGCGTTTAGCCAGACGGTGGCCAGCCCCGAGATTTCGGCGAGCGTCTGGCCCTGCGCCAGCGTAACGCCCGCCCGCGCGCTGAGGCTCTGCACGACGCCGCCGATCGGCGAACTGATCGTAACGGTTCCGCTTGTCCGCCCGGTCCGATCGACCCGGTTGATAACGGCGTCGGACATGCCGATCAGACGCAGCCGCTGCCGCGCCGCCGCTGTCAGCTCGGGCCGGCCGAGCTTCTTGACGCTCAGATATTCGGTCTGCGCGCCGCCCCAATCGGGCGACTGAACATCGGCGATCGGCGTCCCGGCGCCGATGACGTCGCCCGGGGCCAGCCGATAGACGCGCTCGACAAAGCCGTCCGAACGCGCCTGGACGATCGCGACGTCGCGTTCGTTGAAATCGACCGCGCCGGTGACGTCGAAGGTCGCCGCGAGGCTGCCCATCTCGGCGGCGACGACGCGCATTCCGAGATTTTGCATCGCCGACGGATCGATCGAAAAGCCCGGCGCGGCGTCGGCCCCGCCGCCTTCGTCGGCATATTTGGGTTCCAGCTCCATATCCATGAAGGGCGACTTGCCCGGCTTGTCGAACTTCTGGTTCGGGAACATCGGGTCGTAATAATAGAGGATCTTGCGCCCATCGCTTGTGGCGCCCGTCGGCACGTCGTCCGCGCCGCGCTGCCCGATCCAGTAACCGCCGCCGCCCGCGATCAGCACCGCGGCCAAAATCCCGGCGCGCCACCGCACCGCTGTCGTCGCTTCGGTCATCGCCCTGTCTCCCCATAGATATAATTGATCCGGATCGCGTCGCGCGCGACCTCGGCCTCGCGCGCCAGTACATCCACTTCGGCTTCGGCCAGCGCGAGCGTCGAGAGCAATGCGGTCCCGAGGTCGAGCTGGCCGGCGGCGTAGCTGGCGAGGTCAAGCTCGGCGCGCTTCTTCGCCAGTGGCACCAGCCGCGACTGCGCATTGCCGAGCTGTTCGTGATGCATGTGATGATCGGCGAGATCGGCGTCGAGGGCCGCGGCGATGTCGCGCTTTGCCGCTTCGCGATCGAGCCGCGCGCGCGTCGCCTCGCTCGCCCGCGCGGAGATCTTCGGGTCCTGCCGCTTCTTGGCGAAGAGCGGCAAGTCGATGGTGACGCCGAGCGTGACGAGGTCGCCATAATTGGGCTCGCGCCGCCCATAGGCCGCCGAGACGTTCCAGTCGGGCCGCTTGTCGGCGCGTGCGAGCCCGGTTTCGGCATCGGCCGCCAGCGCGCGCGCATCGAGCGCGCGCAGCCGCGGCAGCGCGTCGATTCCGGAGCGCAGCGCGCTTTCATCGACGACCGGCGGCGGCGGCGCGCCTGCCGTGTCGGCGGCGGCGTCGCCGGTGAAGCGCGCGAGCTGCGCGCGGGCGCGCGCAACCTCGGCGGCGAGCCCGCTGCGGCGATCCTGAATCTCGGCGCGGAGCTGTTCGGGTTCGAGCGCCTGCGCCGGCCGCGCCGCGCCGCTGGCCAACCGCGCGGTCACCGTCGCCTGCAAATCGTCGAGCTCGGCATCGAGCAATTCGAGCTTCTTGAGCCGTTTCTTGGCATAGAAAAGGTCGATCCAGGCGAGCGCCGTCGCCAGCCGGACGTCCTGCGCCGCGACCGCTTCGTCGGCGCGCGCGATCCCGATTTCGGCCAGCGCGCGCGTCGCACGCGCCCGGCGCTTGGCGGGATGGGTGAATTCCTGGCTGATACCGATCACCTGCATCGTGAAATTGTCGCGGTTGAGGCGGCCCGCGTCGGGGCCGGTGACCGGGAAATCCTTGATGGCCAGATCGAGTTTGGGATCGGGCAACCGGTCGGCCGCGATCGCCGCCGACTCGGCGGCGTCGATCCCCGCTTCGCGTCCGCGCAGTTCGGGCGCCTGGGTTTCGGCCAGCCGCAGCGCGGCGTCGAGTGTCAACGGCTCGGCATGAAGCGTCGCGGGCAGCGCGATCAGCATGGTCGCCGCAAAAAAATTGCGCATGATGTCCCCTTTTGTGGACCGGACAAGACCGCCCCCGACGCCTCTGTGCCGAGGGCGGAGAGCTTTACGCGCCGGGGTGTGGCATGGAGCCGCGGGACATTTTCTTCATGCAACCGGCCGGATCGGCCTTCATCATGTCGCAATCGCACTCGGCCATTTGCGCCGGTTTGTCCTTCACCCAGACGCGGACTCGCGACGTGGCATTGGACTTGTTCGGTCCCGGAACCTGGCGGGTCTGCCATTCATAACGGCCGCCCGATTGCACTTGGGCAAAAACGGGAGCGGCAAGCGTCGCTGCCGCGAGCGCGGCAACGGCAAAAAGCGGTTTCATGTTGAATTCCTCGGTTGAGAAAGCAAGAAAATGAGCGCCGAAACGGGTCGGCGGGCATCGTGCAATTCAGCCGAGAATTAGCGGTGGATTGGGTTCGGGCCCGAATGTCCGGCCATCCAGCGGCTGGATCGGTAGCGGGTCGAGCAGCCCTGTCATGTGAGTCGCCGCCACGATCAGCATGGGCGACGAAATGACGAGGGGCGGGAGCGCGCAACCCATCTTGGCAATGCAATCGAACGTCAGACCCTTGCAGGGCGCGTCGCCCTCGGATTTGTCCATTCCCATCATTTCGGCGCACTCGTCGCTCATCGACGTCGCCGCGGTTGTCGTATCGGACATCGGGATTGCCGGAGCAGACGCAAACGCGGCTTCCTGGCCGAGAAGGCCCAGCACAGCTCCGAAGAGAAGCAGCAGAGAAAGCCAACGTTTCACGGTCGAAGCATGTTCCTTGTCACTCCTGGCGTCAAACTGAAATTGCGGCGCCTGGACTGCTGCGTTGTTCGTGAGCAGCCCCTCCGCGGTTACACCCGGGCCAGATAATCCTTGCCCCGCCCGCCGCCATCAGGCCTTCGGCTTGCGCGAAGAACTGTGCAGGCTGATGATCCGCCATTTGCCGTCCGTCCACTTAAGCACGCTCGTCGCAACGCCATCACGTTCGACCGTTTCGCCGCTCGCGAGTATGATCGTGTAGGAATAGGTCTCGGTGGCGATCGCAACCTCGCCTTCGCCCCGCACCGAAACCTTATAGTCCTTGAAGGCGAAGGACCTGAACGCCTTGAGCTCGGGCGCGAGATGATGGTCGCGATAATGGGCGAAATTTCCTTCGACGCCGCCCGACTCGAAGATCTGGGCGTCGGGCGCGAACAGGGCTCCGACGCCCGACAGGTCGCGGCTCTCGATCGCCTGCTTATATTGCGCCAGCGTCGCGGCGGCCGCCTGATAATCCGGGGTTGCGGCCGCTTGGGCGGGAATCGCCATGGCCAGCGCCAGTCCGATCGCCGCTGCAATGAAACCTCTCATCCCCATTCTCCCTTTCTCAATACCCGCCGCCGAACGGCGCGGCGACGCTTCGATCAGATTTTCACGAACCGCAGCCGCAGCGAATTGGCGATCACGCTGACCGACGAGAGCGCCATCGCCGCGGCGGCGATGATCGGCGACAGGAGCAGCCCGAAGATCGGGTATAGCACGCCCGCCGCCACCGGAATGCCCGCGGCATTATAGGCGAAGGCGAAGAAGAGATTCTGGCGGATATTCGCCATTGTCGCATGGCTGAGATGCCGCGCCCGCACGATGCCGAGGAGGTCGCCGCGCAATAGTGTGACGCCCGCGCTTTCGATGGCGACGTCGGTTCCCGAACCCATGGCGATGCCGACATCGGCGGCGGCAAGCGCGGGGGCGTCGTTGACCCCGTCGCCGGCCATGGCGACGATCCCGCCCTCTTCGCGCAGCCGCTGGACGACGGCGCTCTTCTGGTCGGGGAGGACGTCGGCCTCGACATTGTCGATGCCGAGCCGCCGTGCGATCGCCTCGGCGGTGACGCGATTGTCGCCGGTGAGCATGATGACCTTGATTCCGGCTTCGCGCAGCGCCGCGAGTGCGTCGCTCGTCGTCTCCTTGACCGGATCTGCGATAGCGATGACGCCGGCCGCCTTGCCGTTGACCGCGATGTAGATCGCCGTCGCGCCGTCAGTGCGAAGGCGGTCGGCCGCCGCGGCGAGTGCGCCCAGATCGACGTCATATTCTTCGAGAAAGCTCGCATTGCCAAGGACGATCGCCTTGTCGTCGACCGCCCCGACGATGCCCTTGCCGACCGGCTGGTCGACTCCCGATGGCTCGACGAGCGCGAGGCCGCGGTCTTCCGCCGCTTTGACGATTGCGGCGGCCAATGGATGTTCGCTGCTGCGCTCGAGGCTCGCGGCAATCCGGAGGAGGTCGTTTTCCTCGAACCCTTCGGCGACTTCGATGGCGACGACCGAGGGTCTGCCTTCGGTCAGCGTCCCCGTCTTGTCGACGACGAGCGTGTCGACCTTCTCCATCCGCTCAAGCGCCTCGGCATTTTTGATCAGCACGCCGGCTTCGGCGCCGCGCCCCACGCCGACCATGATCGACATTGGCGTCGCGAGGCCGAGCGCGCAGGGACAGGCGATGATGAGCACCGAGACGGCGGCGATAAGGCCATAGGCCATGGCGGGCGCGGGGCCCAGAAGCGACCAGACAACGAAAGCGACAATGGCGACGACGATGACGCCGGGCACGAACCAGCCCGAAACGGTATCGGCGAGACGCTGGATCGGCGCCCGGCTGCGCTGCGCGTCGGCGACCATTTGTACGATCCGCGCGAGCATCGTGTCGCGCCCGACCTTCTCGCTGCGCATGAGCAGGCCGCCCGTCTGGTTGATCGTTCCGCCGATCAGCGCCGCGCCGGCCGCCTTGGTCACCGGCATCGATTCGCCCGTGACCATCGATTCGTCGACCGTGCCGCGGCCTTCTACGACGATGCCATCGACGGGGACTTTTTCGCCCGGACGGATGCGCAGCATGTCGCCGACCGCGACTTCCTCGAGCGCTACCTCCTCGTCGCTTCCATCGCTGCGGACGCGCCGGGCGAGCTTCGGTGTCAGGTCAAGGAGCGCGCGGATCGCGCCGCTCGTCGTCTCGCGGGCCCTGAGTTCGAGCACCTGCCCGAGTAGCACCAGCACCGTGATGACCGCGGCGGCCTCGAAATAGACCGCGACCGAGCCATCGGCGGCGCGGAAGGCTGCCGGGAAGATTTGCGGGAGAATCGCCGCGATCATGCTGTAGCCCCAGGCAACGCCCGTCCCCATCGCAATGAGGGTGAACATGTTGAGGCTCTTGTTGCGGATCGAGAGCCAGGCGCGCTCGAAGAAGGGCCAGCCCGCCCATAGAACGACGGGGGTCGCGAGCAGCATCTGGACCCAGTTGTTCGTCTGGCGGCCGACATATTGGTGGAGGCCTGTCAGATGGCCGCCCATCTCAAGTGCAAAGACTGGAAGGGCGAGAAGGAGGCCGACCCAGAAGCGACGCCGCATGTCGTGATATTCTTCGCTGGGGCCGTCCGACGCGGTTGGCATGACGGGCTCGAGTGCCATGCCGCAGATCGGGCAGCTTCCAGGGCCGGGGCGTTGGATCTCGGGATGCATCGGGCAGGTCCAGATGGCCCCCTCGGGTGCGTCGGCTGCGGTCGGCTCGCTTTTTGCGGCGTAAAGATCGGGATCGGCCTCGAATTTGGCGAGGCAGCCCGCGCTGCAAAAATGATGATGTTCGCCGTCGTGCGTCGCGATGTGCGGCGTGGTGGCCGGATCGACCGTCATGCCGCAGACCGGATCGGTGGTGCTCCCTCTGCCTTTTTCCGCGCCCTGATGATCGTGCATCGTCGCCGCTCCTGTACATGTAGGATGCCCGCTTGGTGGCGGGGCGTCCGAACGCCGCCGGCCGTGTTCGTCGTAGGCGGCTTTCCCTGACGGTTCCAGAATGAAGCCGCTCCTATCGATACGCAAGAAGAGCGGTTATCCCTCGGATTTTCTTTGCCCCGTGCAATCAGATCCGGGGTTTGTTGGCCTCGATGATCGCGATCGCACCGGTTGGCGTGCGAAACGTCTCAAGTTCGCGAACATCGCGAAAGCCGGCCTCTCTCATCAGCACCGGTAGCAATCCATCGGCGTTGGGTTGGGTGTCCTGGACGCCGTCGAGCTGCTGGATCGTCAGGCGGAACAGCAACCGCATGAGGCGGCTGCGCTGTTCCCCATAGTCCGCGACATAGAGTTTGCCGCCCGGCGCGAGCACCTGCCGGGCCTCGCGTAGCAGACGTGCCTTTTCCTCAAGCCCGACCTGATGAAGGACGAGGCAGATCGCAATCTTGGCAGGCGGGGGCCAGTCATCGATCGCCGAAGCCGCGAAAAAGCCAACTCGAAACTCCGGCGGTGGAACAATCTGCGCGGTCTTCGTTCGGGCAATTCGCGTCGCTGCCTCGTCGGGGTCGAAACCAAGATAGCGGACGTCCCGGCTATGGCGAGCGATCGCCAGCGCAAGATTTCCCGCACCCGAGCCGATATCGAGAATGACGTCACCCTCGCCGAGCGCCATATGGCGAACGAGACGGTCGCGCCACACGCGCTCGCGCGTTGTCACCGCGACGCCGAAATCATAAAAGGGCGTCAGGAAGTGATATCCTGCCGCTGGCGTGTAGGATCTTGCTACGGGTTTCGGGTCGGGCATGGCCGTCTCCTTTCGACGCTTTGGCTTGCCGCCGGATTGCGGCCGCAATCGCCGGTCTCGACGAGACGCTTAAGGGCAAACAGGCGCGGCAGTCTTGAATGTTTCGCCGGGGCGACGCGGTGCGAGGCGCATCCGGCTCAGGGCACGATTTCGAACGCGAAGGCACTAAGGCCGGCCGAAGGCGTCACGCCTAGCCATTGAGCGCAGCGGCGCGTGAAGTGCGACTGATCGGCGAAGCCTCCCGCCGCCGCGGCGTCGGCAAGACCTCCGCCGCCGACCAGCGTCCGCACGGCGCGTTGAAGCTGGAGCCATTGCAGCAATTTGGCCGGAGGCACGCCGAAGTCGCGGCTGACGATTTCGCGGAGGCGCGAGGGCGAAAGGCAGGCGACGTCGGCCAAGGCGCGCGCGGTCGACAAATCGTCAGGGGCCGCGAGCACTTCGGACAGGCGGGCATCCACCGGACGCGCCTGCGAGCGGTCGAGATAGTCGGACGCCCAGCGCTTCGCGTCCGCGCCGCTTGCGATGTCACCTAGTCCGGCTGTCTCTATCGGCGTCAACAGGACAGGCGCCGATCCGGCGGACAGCCGGGTGCCGGCACGAAAAAGCGGGTCGAGATAAAATGACCGCACGAGGGCGCCCGGCGGCCCGAGGCGGTGCCGGACATGCGACGCTATCGCAATGGCGTGTCCGGCGGGAACTATCAGGTCGGCATCACCGGAAATTTCGAGGTCGCGTTCGATGGCGAGGCTGATCTGGTGCGCCACATGGTTATGGGGACGGCTGCTCCCGATGCGCGCGTCAATGAGCGCCCAGCCGGTCCCGAGCATGATCGAACCCGACCAAGAGGCGGTGCTTGGGGTCAAACCGGATCGGCGGTGACGAAGGGTTCGAGCGTACCGAACCAGGCAACCAGCGCGAGTATGGCGAGCGCGGCCGACGCTTCGATGATGAGGCTTCTGCGCATGGCTGCAATCGCGAGGTCGGGGTCGGCGTCGACATTGTCGGTATCGGTCCCCGGGACGGCGGCCGCGAGCGCCGGGGTCAGCCGCCAGCGGTTCGCCGCCGCGAGCGCCAGCATCAGTCCGAACAGCGCAAGCTTGGCGAGAAGCAATTGTCCATAGGGCGAGCCGAGGGAACGGCCGAGATTCTCGGCGCCGACGATCATCTGGCTGTTGACGAGGCCGGTGGCGGCGATGACGAGGACGCAGATCGTACCGACGCGCGAGAATTGATCGAGGCTCCGCGCCGCAATTTGGAGTCCGCCCGGCCATTCGCGGACACGACGTGGTGAGATCAGGATCAGGAAGGCGCCGATCGCGCCGATCCAGACCGCCGCTGCAATCAGGTGCAAGATGTCGCTGATCCGGTGCACGGTGCCTGCGGCGCCTTCGGTCGCGCCGGCGTGGCCGGACCAGACCAGACTCGCGACGGCCACCGAGCCCGCGGCCGCGAGTACGGCGGCCGAAGTTGTCGGCCAGCGGACCATCCAGATCGCGACTCCCAGCGCGAGCAGCAGCGCTGCGCTCCGGTAGACCCAGGCTGTGCCGACCTCGGTCTCGCGAACAAGGTCCCAAAAAGGCTGGAGTTCCAGGGAGAGGAGCCCCACACCCTGCATCGAAGCCGCGAGCACGCCCATCCCCAAGATGGAGAGAAGCAGTCCGGCGGCGCAGAGCCATCGCTCTGCGCGCCAGATCGAGGCCATCATCGACTGCGGCGCAAGGCGTTCGCTCCGTGTCAGCGCAAAAAGCGGGAACGCAGCAAGGCCGGCGATGAGCATCAGGTCCGCATAAAGTGCGAACCTGATGCCGATCAGAACGGGGTCCCCCACCGTCTTTTACTTTACGGTGAAGCTGAATTCGCTGCCCATGCGGTGGGTATCAGCGCCCGCCGCCGACCATGTGACCTTGTAGGTTCCGGCTGTCAGCGGCCGCTTGAGCATCAGCATCGCCGACTTGCCCTCTTTGCCCATCATCGACGAGTAAGGCACCTTCATCGGGGCATGATTGGCCATGCCGGGCATGCCGGTCATGACCAGCTCGGTCTTGAGGGTCGAGGCGACGATCTTTTCGTTGAACTGAAGATTGACCGACGTGACCTTCGAAACGGTCGAATTGGCGGCGGGCGTCGAGCTGACGAGCTTGGTGTGCGCGCTTGCCGTGGCCGGCATGAGAAGCAGAGCGAAAGCCGCCGCTGCAGAGGGGAGAAGAGACTTGAACATGAACACCTCCAAATGCGTGTCTGTCCTGCTAATACGCAGGATATCGGCATGGCCCTCAAATATTCCGGAATAATATTCTGGTGTGAGGGGTGAGGCGCTTCGGCGCGTATGTACAATGATGGAAAGGTTTGAAGAGACGATCGATGGATAAGGAGCTTCGCATTTTGAACAGGATCGATCTGCCCGCAGCGCTCGATGCGCTCGATGATCGCATCATGGGCGCATTGGCGATCCGCCGGCGCGAAGCGGTAGCGATGCGCCGCCTGATGGCGCTCGCGGCCTTTGTCTCGCTCGGCGGCGGTGTCTTTGCGGGGAGTGCGATTTCCCAGCCGGCGGTCGCGGCAAGCCCCCTGACCCCATTCGGCCCGCCTAGCGCATTGGTGCCTTCCACCTTGCTGGATGTACAGTAGCGATGCCGTCGCGCCGTCTTCTTCTCTTGGGGCTCATTGCCTTCGCCGCGGCGATTGCCGGCGTGTTCATCGGCCGTCTGGTAGCCGATGCGCCCAAAGCCAGCGAAACCGAACTTCATGCGCTTCTCCACGGCCAACTCGACCTGACCCCGGAGCAGGAAAAGAAACTCGAGCGGATCGAAGCCGACTTCGCCGGTCGCCGCCAGGCGCTCGAACTCGAGATGCGCGCCGCCAATGTCCGGCTCGCGCAGGCGATCGAAGCCGAGCATGGCTATGGACCGCGCGTCACCGAGGCGATCGACGAGACGCATGAGGTGATGGGGACATTGCAGAAGGAAACGCTCCAGCATCTCTTCGCGATGCGCGGGGTTCTCAACCCCGATCAAGCGGAAATGTTCGACAAAAGCGTGGTCAAGGCGCTGACCGCCGATGCGCGGTGAGCGCCGACCTATCGCAATGTAGCGACCAGGATCTGGCGGCCTTTGCGCGCGCGCACCGCGAAGACGCCTATCGCGAGTTGCTGCGCCGTTACAAAACGGGCGTCTACCGGCTCATCGTAAAGCAGATCGGCGATGCCGACGAGGCGATGGATTTGACGCAGGAGACGTTCGTCTCCGGCTTTTCGGCGCTCGATCGCTATGATGGCGAACGCCCCTTCCGCACATGGATCGCCCGTATCGCGCTCAACAAATGTCGCGACTGGGCACGACGGCGAAAGGTGCGCGCCTTTTTCTCCCGCGCGCTCCCGCTCGAAAATGCGCATCACGTAGCAAGCGATGGTCCTGGGCCCGATTCCGCGGCGACCGACAGGCGAGAGCTCGCCAGGGTTCGCGGGGCGATCGATCAGCTGCCGCAGAATTTGCGCGAAGTGTTGCTCCTCCGCGGTGTCGACGAGGTCAGCCAGGCCGAAACAGCGGTCATTTTGCGGGTCAGCGAGAAAACAGTCGAAACGCGCCTCTATCGAGCGCGGACCAGGCTCCGGGAATTGCT
The DNA here is from genome assembly GCF_025727575.1 of Sphingopyxis sp. GC21. Classification (NCBI taxonomy): domain Bacteria; kingdom Pseudomonadati; phylum Pseudomonadota; class Alphaproteobacteria; order Sphingomonadales; family Sphingopyxidaceae; genus Sphingopyxis; species Sphingopyxis sp. GC21. The sequence continues at coordinate 3,806,275 of NZ_CP095845.1, forward strand.
CGCGGGAACATCTGCGAGCGCCGAGGGTTGAGGGTTCGACCGCTCGTTCAGGCGGCATCTCCTCATCGTCCGGCATTTTTATTGAGGGGCAGGCGTGCCGCCTGCGTATAGCTTTAGGAACAGTCAGTAACGGTCGGAAAGAATATGCAGATGGAAAGGCGTCGGTTCGTCAGTGGAGCTTTGGGTGGAGGGGCTGCTGCGGCGATGGCCGCATGGTTCCCGGCCTGGGCCCAGCCGGTGTCGTCCGGCATCACCGCGCCGCTTCCGACCGTATCCGGCAATGACATAACGCTGCGCATCGCGCGCCAGACGATGCGCATCGACGGCAAGGTCAGTCGCGCGATCGGGATCAACGGCACCGTGCCCGCGCCGCTCGTCCGGCTGAAGGAGGGACAAAACGCGCGCCTCACCGTCGTCAACGATCTCGACGAGGACAGCTCGATTCACTGGCACGGCCTGATCCTGCCGTTCCAGATGGACGGCGTGCCCGGCGTCAGCTTCCCCGGGATCAAGCCGCGCTCGAAGTTTGTCTATGAATTCCCGGTCGTTCAATCGGGGACCTATTGGTATCACAGCCATTCGGGGCTTCAGGAACAGCTCGGCCATTATGGCCCGATCGTCATCGATCCCGCGGGCGCCGACCCGATCGGCTACGACCGCGAGCATGTCGTCGTCCTGTCCGACCACAGTCAATTGTCGCCCGAGGCGATCTTCCGCAAGCTCAAGGTCAATCCCGGCCATTTCAACATGCAGCGCCAGACGCTGGCGGGCCTGCTTGCCGGCAAGGATCAACCGCTCAAGGAGCGGATCGATTGGGGCAAGATGCGGATGGACCCGACCGACGTCGCCGACGTCAATGGTTCGACCTACACCTTCCTCGTCAACGGCCATGGTCCGCGCGACAACTGGACCGCGCTCTTCAGCCCCGGCGAGCGGGTACGCCTGCGCATCGTCAATGCGTCGGCGATGACGATCTTCAACGTCCGTATCCCGGGCCTCAGGATGACCGTCGTCCAGGCTGATGGGCTCAATGTCGTGCCGACCGAAATCGACGAGTTCCAGATCGCGGTCGCCGAAACCTATGACGTCATCGTGACCCCGGTCGAGGACCGTGCTTATACGCTCGTTGCCGAGGCCAATGACCGCTCGGGCATGGGACGCGCGACGCTCGCACCGCGCGCTGGCATGGTCGCCGAGGTGCCGCCGCTCCGCGAACGGCCGCTCGCGACCATGAAGGACATGGGCATGGGCGACATGTCGGGCGGCGCGATGGCGGGTATGGACCATTCGGGCGGCGATATGGGCGCCATGCCCATGCCGGCGAGCGACCCTTCTTGTCCTCCCGAACATGCCAAGATGGGCCATTGTACGCCAGCGGGGGAAAGCGGCGCGATGGCGGGCATGGATCATGGATCTGGCGGAGGCATGCAGCACAGCATGCGCGACTTCAGTGTCGCGCCGCAGGTCAAGCGCGATCCCAGCGTTCAGACGATCTCGCCGATGCCGATGGATCGCATGGGCGAGCCGGGGCAGGGACTGGAGAATGTCGGGCACAAGGTGCTGACCTACCATGACCTTGTCGCGCTCGAGCGCAACCCCGATACCCGCGCCGCCTCGCGCTCGCTCGACATCCATCTGACCGGCAATATGGAACGCTTCATGTGGTCGTTCGACGGCATCAAGATGTCCGACTATCACGAGCCCATCCCCTTCATCGAGGGAGAGCGCGTGCGGATCAACCTCATCAACGATTCGATGATGAGCCACCCAATCCATCTGCATGGCCATTTCTTCGAACTGGTCACGGGGAAAGGCGATCATGCGCCGCGCAAGCATACGGTGCTCGTCCAGCCGGGCGGGATCGCGAGCTTCGACTTCACCGCCGACGCGCTCGGTGACTGGGCGTTCCACTGCCACCTTCTCTATCACATGCATGCCGGAATGATGCGCGTCGTGAGCGTCCGTCCGAAGGGAGACGGCGAATGACCCGGGTCGCGCTCCTCCTTGCCGGCATCGCACCCTTTGCGGTCGCCGTTCCGGCTGCTGCGCAGTCGATGGACCATTCGATGCACGGTTCGAAGCCTGCTTCGAAACCCGCTCCCGCGCCGGCGACTGAGCCGCCAGTTGAAGCGCCGATGGACCATGGCAACATGCAGGGCATGGACATGGCGCCTGAAGCTTCGACCTGTCCACCGGAACATGCCGCGATGGGTCATTGCACGGCTGGCGACAAGGCTTCCGAGAAGCTGGCTGCCGATATGGGCGCGATGGAGCCCGACACTGCGGCGCCTTCCGATGCCGACTGTCCCCCCGAACATGCCAAAATGGGCCACTGCACCCCGCAAGCCGGCCCCGCCGATACGACGTCCCCGCAGCCGGGGATGGAAAATATGCCGGGAATGGAGGCGATGCCGGGAATGGAAGCGATGCCTGGGATGGGCAGCGCGAGCGGAACGGACTTGCCGCCCGGCGATGCTACCGCTCCGGCGCCCCCCGGCGACTGGTATGCCGACCGCATCTACCCGAAAGCCGAAATGGAACATTCGCGGCATGACATGATGAAGGAAAATGGGGGGCAGACTGTCGGGTTCATCAGCTTCAACCTCGCGGAATATCAGGCGCGCAAGGGCCGTGACGGCTTTCGATGGGACGGTGAGGCCTGGTATGGTGGCGATATCAACCGGCTGACGCTGAAGAGCGAAGGCGAGGCCGTTTTCGGCGAAGGGATCGAGGGTGCCGAGGTTCAGGCGCTCTACAGCCGAACGATCGGACCCTATTTCAATGCGCAGGCAGGTATCAGACAAGATCTTGGGCCTGGCCCCGATCGCACCTATGCAACGGTCGGCTTCGAGGGTCTTGCTCCCTATTGGTTCGAGGTCGAGGGCGCGCTTTTCCTCTCCAACAAGGGGGATTTGCTCGGCCGTCTCGAAGGATATTACGACCAGCGTATCACGCAGAAACTGATTTTGCAGCCGAGGGCGGAGCTGAATTTCGCCCTGCAGGATGTTCCTGAAACCGGCGTCGGCTCGGGCCTGTCCGACGTCGAGCTGGGTCTTCGCCTGCGCTACGAGATCGTGAAGGAGTTCGCACCCTATTTGGGCGTCGAGTGGGCGCGAAAGCTCGGCGATACTGCGCGCTTCGCGCGCGCGGCCGGTGAGGATCCGGGTGGCGTCAGCTTTGTGATGGGCGTGCGCACCTGGTTCTAGAAGTATCGAGGAGTGGCAACACGTCGAGGAGATATGCCGTGAAACCAGCCTATCGCAGCCTTGCGCTGCAGACCATTGTCAGTGGCATCATCATGTATCTGGTGATGTTCGTGATGATCGACCGCCTCTCGAGCTTCTACAACAACCTCAACATGTTCTATATGACGCTGATGATGGTGTCGCCGATGGTCGTCATCATGATCGTCGCAATGCCGGGCATGTTTTCGTCCAAGCGCTTCAACACACTGTTGCTGCTCGGATCGGCTGTCGCCTTCTTCGGGAGCTTCGCGCTCATCCGGACCCAGACGACGATCGGCGACACCGCCTTTTTGCGCTCAATGATCCCGCATCATTCGGGAGCGATCCTGATGTGCGAGCAGGCTTCGCTCAAGGATCCAGAAATTCGCGAACTGTGCCGCGGCATCGTCGCGGGACAGGCGGCCGAAATCGAACAGATGAAATCCATCCTCGCGAGGAAATGATATGACAAGTCCCATGACGCGCCGCAATCTTCTCGGCTTGGTGGTGGCCGGCTCGGGCATGGCGCTGGCGGCCTGTAACGCTTCGCCGGGATCCGTGCCGATCGGCGAGACGGAGGCCGCTCGTGAACCCCGTGCCGATGCTGCAAGCGCCAAGCGGATGCTCGTCTATCGCGATCCCGAATGCGGATGCTGCGAGGCCTGGGCCGATATCGCGCGCAAGGCGGGGTATGAGGTGACCGTCGAAAACCGGTCGGACATGACCGAGGTCAAGGCGCGTCACCACGTTCCCGAGCAGCTCGCCTCGTGCCACACGGCGGTCGTCGGCGACTATGCGATCGAAGGTCATGTGCCGATGCAGCATGTCGCGCAGCTGCTCCGGGACCGGCCCCGCGACATTTATGGGATCGCAGTTCCGGGCATGCCGCGCGGCTCGCCGGGTATGGAGATGCCCGATGGAAGCGCGGATGGATTCGAAGTCATTGCCTTTGGCCCGGATGGCAAGTCGATGGTGTTCGGCGCCTGATCGGCGACACGCTTTGCGACGAAGCAAGGGCTTGCGAGCCGGGAGAGAGGGACGCGGGCGCGATATATAACTTAATGGAATGACCCTCTCGTTTGTGGCGATGAGTCGTGATTATTTCTGGCCATGACCCAAGCGCAGCGATAGCCCGCTGAGGAAGCCGAGAGCTTTCGCAAATGGAGGGGACCCATGAGAAAATTTTTTCGCACGAGTGGCTCGATCGCCGCTGTCCTGGCCGCCTCGTCGGCCATGGCCGCCTTCGCGCAAGAGAATGGCGAGGAGGCATCGAAGCCGGGTGCATCGCAGGGCGAGATCATCGTGACCGGTACGCGGCGGAACGACCTAAAGGCTGCGGACTCGGCTCAGCCGATCGATATCATTACCGGCGCAGAACTGCTCGAAAAGGGCACGGCCGACATGAACGACCTCCTTCGCACCGAGGTTCCATCGCTCAACGTCCAGCGTCTCGTCAGCAATGACGGGGCCGTCTTCACCCGGCCCTTCTCGCTTCGCGGTCTGCCGCCGGACCAGACGCTGGTGCTCGTGAACGGCAAGCGGCGCCATCGCGGCGCGACGGTCCAGTTCACCAATGTTCCCTATATCCGGGGATCGCAGGGACCCGATCTTTCGGCGATCCCGTCGATCGCGATCGGCCAGCTCGAGGTGCTGCGCGACGGCGCGTCGGCGCTCTACGGATCGGATGCCATCGCCGGCGTGCTCAATTTCGGGCTGCGCCGTGACCGCGAGGGGGGCTTGCTGATCGCCCGCTACGGTCAATTCTACAAGGGCGACGGCGAGGATGTCCTCATCCAGGGCAATGTCGGGCTTCCCTTCACCGATGCCGGTTTCGTCAACATCAGCGGCGAATATGTAAACGCGAATACGACGTCGCGCGGCGTTCAGCGCCCCGACGCGCAGGCGCTCATCGATGCGGGCGTCGAGGGCGTCCCGGTCCCGGCGCAGCGCTGGGGTAATCCCGAGTCCGAAGCGGCCCGCATCTTCGTCAATGCCGGTATCGACCTGTCGGACGAGATGGAATTCTATACCTTCGGCAATTACAGCTGGAGCCGTGGGACGACGGCCTTCTTCTACCGCCATCCCGACACGAGCTTCATTTCTACCTCGATCCCGCTCACCAGCACTCCGGGGGGGCAACGCTTCAGCTTTCGCCAGCTCTATCCGGGCGGTTTTACGCCGGAATTCGGGGCCACGGTCACCGATGCCGCGCTCGCTGCCGGCCTCAAGGGCGAATTCTCGTCGGGCCTGACTTATGATCTCAGCGCCTCTTATGGGCAGAACCATGCGTCCTACCGGATCGACAACACGGTCAATCCGTCGCTTGGGCTAAGCTCGCCGACGTCGTTCAAGCCGGGGCAACTCGAACAGCGCGAGCTCGCCTTCAACCTCGATCTCACCTACCCGATTGCCATCGGCACCGCCGATCCGCTGACCCTCGCCGGCGGCCTCGAATATCGGCGCGAGACATATGAGATTACCGCGGGCGATATCGCGTCGTGGCAGGTCGGCCCCTTCGCCTCGGTCGTCGACCCCGATACCGGGAACAGAGTGGGGCTCCCCGTCGGCTCAAACGGATTTCCCGGATTCAGCCCGATACAGGCCGGCGAGTTCGCGCGCCGCAACTGGGCCGCCTACACGTCGCTTGAAGGCAATCTCACAGAGGCGCTGCAATTCGGCCTCGCCGGTCGATACGAGAATTATTCGGATTTCGGCTCGAAGTTCACCTGGAAGGTGAACGCACGATATGATTTTTCCGACCTGTTCGCGGTTCGCGGCTCGGTCAATACCGGCTTTCGCGCCCCCACGCCCGGCCAGTCGAATGCCTCGCAGGTCCAGACCAATATCGACTCGGTCACGGGCGCGCCGCTGACGGCGGGCATCATCGCCCCCAATAATCCGGTGGCGCAATTCTTCGGGGCGACGCCGCTCCGGCCGGAAAAATCCTTCAACCTGGCGGGCGGCATCGTCGTGAAGCCGTCCAATCGCGTCACCTTCACGCTCGATTATTTCAACATCAAGGTCGAAGACCGGATCGCGGTATCGGGCAATTTCAACCTCACGCCGGCGCAGCGGGCGCAGCTTGCGGCGCTCGGCATTCCGGGCGGGGATTCCTTCCAGCAGGTGAGCTTCTTTACCAACTCCTTCGACAGCCGCACCCAGGGGGTCGACGCCGTACTGACCGTCGGCTTCGACCTCGGCGCAGGCAAGGCAACACTGGGCCTCAACGGCAATTATACGAAGACAGACGTCATCAAGGCTTCGCCGGTGATCACCGCCGACCGCGAGCGACTGCTCGAACTCGAAGGCTTCGTCCCCAAGTGGAAAGGCAACGCCTCCTTCAGCTATGAAGGCGAGCGCTTCGGCTTCCTCACGCGCGCGAACTATTATGGCAAATGGACCGACTATGGCGCGACCCCGGCGGCCGACCAGACCGGCGGCGCCGAACTGCTGGTCGATCTCGAGCTTTCCTACCGGGTCAACGACATGCTCAAACTCGCGGTCGGCGGCGAGAATATCTTCGACAACTACCCCGACCGCGAGGCGCGCCAATCGCAGATCAACAACGGGATCCAGTATCTCCGCTTTGCGCCGACGGGGTTCAACGGCGGCTTCTGGTACGTCCGCGCGACCGCTTCCTTCTGATCGGTGGCGCTGGGCGGGCGTGCGACGACTTTCGTCTTCAGCCGGCTTCGGCGCCGAACATCGCGTCGCGGTGGGCTTCGAGCATCGCGATGAAGGCGGCCGCAACTTGCGACATCGGCCGCAGCATCGGCGTGAAGAGCATATATTCGAAATGAACCTCCGGCGCGAAATCACGGACCGTAAGCCCCCGCTCAGCATAATCCGCGGCGGTTACGGGGTTGAGGATCGAACATCCGACGCCCTGCATGACCAGCGCGCAGATCGTCATTGCATATTGGGTTTCGATGACCATTTCGCGGTGGACGCCCGCGTCCTCGAAAATGCGGTCGATGCGGTGGCGCACGCCGTCTTCGAGCGCGAGCGAGATGAAGGGCTCGCCCTCGAGGTCCGCCGGCCGGATGACGTCCTTTGCGGCGAGGCGGTGCCCGGCGGGAAGGACGCAGGCACCGGGGCAGCGCAGAAAGCGCTCCATCCGGATGCCAGGCAACTCGCGCGCCGGCGTCGCCAGCCCGATGTCGAACTGCTGGTTCGCCATCCATTGCCGCACCGTGGACGAACTGCGTGTCTGCAGCTGAATGGTGACGCCGGGATGCGTCTCGCGAAACGCCGCGATCACGCGTGGCAGGAAGCTGACGGCAAGGGCGGGGAGCGCTGCGATCCGCAAGGTTCCGGTCGCCATGTTGCGGATGTCCTCGGCCACCCGCTTCAGCGCGGCGATGCCGGAAAAGCTACGCTCGACCTCGTAAAAAAAGGCATCGGCCTCGGGGGTCACGGTGAGCGCGCTGCCGCGCGAGCGCAGGAAGAGCTGAAAGCCGAGTTGATGCTCGAGATCGGCGAGCATCTTGCTCACCGCGGGCTGCGACAGGTTGAGCGACTGCGCGGCCTGGGTAACCGATCCCGAGACCATCACCGCCCGGAATGCTTCGAGGTGACGCAGGTTCATCGCACATCGCTCCTTATAGCTATTCTTTATGGCATTAGCATTGAAAGCTTCCATTATGAATAGGTCGCGCGCGCCGCGCTCTCTGCTTTCTGCCCTACTCGCCGCGGGCGCCCTGCTACTGGGCGGCTGCGGCGGCAAGCCTGCGGGCTCTGGCGAACATGAGGTCGCCGCTGCGGCGAAAGGTTCGACCCTCGCGCGAATCCGGGCGCGGGGAACGCTCAATTGTGCCGTCCACACGGGACAGCTCGGCATGTCCTATCTCGACCAGCGCGGACGCTGGCAGGGGTTCTTCGTCGATTACTGCCGGGCGCTCGCCGCCGCCGTTCTGGGCGATGCGCGCAAGGTCCGCTTCATGCCGGTTGCCTCGAACAAGCGCTTCACGATCGTGCAGACGGGCGAAGCCGACGTCCTGTCGCGGACGACCACATGGACGCTGACGCGCGACACCGATCTCGGGGTGAATTTCGTCGGCATCATGTATTATGACGGGCAGAGCTTCCTTGTGCCGAAACGCTCGGGCGTGCGGCTTCCGGCGGATCTCGACGGCGCGTCGATCTGTATCACCAAGGGGACGACATCCGAACTCAACACCGCCGAATATTTCGAGCGCAAGGGGCTCCGCTTCCAATCGGTCGTCTTCGAGAATCCCGAGGAAGCGAAACTCGCCTTCTTCGCGGGGCGATGCGACGCGATGACCACCGATGCCTTCACGCTGACGGTGATCCGCCTCGCCGATACGGCAACGCCGGGCGATTATGTCGTGCTGCCCGAACGGCTCACCAAGGAACCGGTCGGGCCTGTCGTGCGCAGCGACGACGAGCAATGGTTCGAGATCAACAAATGGGTCCTGAACGCGCTGTTCGCCGCCGAGGAAATGGGAGTCACCCGGGAGAATGCGGCGCGGATGCGTTCAACCTCCCCCGATCCCGAGGTCCGCAAGATGCTGGGCGGCCTGCCGGGATTCGGCAAGTCGCTCGGCCTCGACGATGACTGGGCGTATCGGGCGATCCGGGAGACGGGCAATTATGGCGAAATCTTCGACCGCCACATCACCCCGCTCGGTGTCGAACGCGGGCAGAACAGGCTATACCGGGACGGCGGGCTGATCTTCCCGTTGCCGATGCGATGACCCCCGTTCGGCGACGATCTGCCATCGCCGCGCTGCCCTGGCTGCTTTTGGCGGGAGGGCTGGCGGCAAGCTACGCCTTGTTCATGACACTCACCGACAATCTCGCCGACCGGAATATCCGGACGGGGTTCGGTTTCCTGTTCGACCGGGCGGGCTTTGCGATCGGCGAAACGCTGATCGCATACGCGCCGGGCGACTCCTATGCCGCTGCGTTGTCGGTGGGGCTGCTCAACACGCTCCTGATCTCGGCGCTCGGCATCATTTTCTCGACCCTGTTCGGCCTCGCAATCTGTATGGCGCGCCTGTCGTCCAACTGGCCGTTTGCGAAGCTTTCCGGCCTCTATATCGAACTGGTCCGCAACATCCCGCTGCTGCTCCAGATGTTCGTCTGGTACGCCATATTGCTGTTCGGGTTGCCGGGTCCCGCCGCAGGATCCGTCGGTGCGTTCGATCTCGACAATCGGGGGTTGCATCTCCCCGCACTTGTGCTCTCCGATCCCGGCAGGCTCGCCTTGCTGACCGCGATCATCGCGGTGGCGATCCTCTTCGGCGCCGTCGGGCGCCAGCGCGTTCGGGTGCGCACCGCGCTGGCGCTGGCTGGCATCGCCTCGCTTTCGTTCATCCTGTGGGGCGGGGTCGATCTGCCGCGGGCGGGGCGTTTCGGAACGGTCGGCGGCCTCTCGCTCTCGACCGAATTTCTGACGCTGGTTGCCGGGCTTTCGGTCTACGCTTCGGCCTATCTGGCCGAGATATTCCGCGGCGCCATTCTCGCGGTGCCCGCCGGGCAGCGCGAGGCGGCGAGGGCGCTCGGCCTGTCGCCCGCGCAGACGATGGGACGGATCGTCCTTCCGCAAGCCTTGCGCGTCGCGATACCGCCGATGACGAGCTGGCATCTCAATACGATCAAGAACAGCTCGCTGGGGGTGGCGATCGGATATCCCGAATTTGTTTCGGTCGTCGATACCGTCATCAGCCAGACGGGGCAGGCCATCGAGGGCGTCGGTCTGATTGTGGCGACCTTCCTCCTACTTTCGCTTTCCTTGTCCTTCGTCACCGGCCGCTATGCCCGCCGTCTGGGCTGGAGTGTCGCCGGACAGCCGGGCCGGAGTGCCGAGGCACCCCGTCTTGAACCCTTCCCCTTGCGCCGGATGGCCGACTGGCCCGCATGGATGCGGCGCAATCTGTTCGGGGGCGGAGGGCAGTCTGTCCTGACGCTCGCCATTTTTGTTCTGGCGGCTCTGGCCATCGGCAAGGGGCTGTCGTGGCTGTTGCTCGATGCGACCTTCGCCGGCGGGGCGATCGAATGCCGGTTGGCCAGCGGCGCGTGCTGGCCCTTCCTGCGGGAAAATGCGCGGCTCATCCTGTTCGGCACCTATCCCGAAGCCGAGCAGTGGCGCGCCGCCGCAGCAGCGGCGGTACTGCTGCTGTCCCTCGCGCTGTCCTTCGTCCCGCGCTTTTGGGGCCGTCGCCTCGGGCTGGTCTGGGTCGGCGCTATTCTGGTCGCTGTGCTCTTGTTGCGAGGCGGGTTCGCGGGGCTCGTGCATGTGCCCATGGAAAAATGGAGCGGCCTTCCGGTCACGCTTCTGCTCGCCAGCATCGCGGTGGTCGGCGCATTTCCGCTGGCGATTGTCCTCGCATTCGGTCGCAGGTCGTCGCGGCGCACGCTTCGCTGGGCGAGCACCGCCTTCATCGAGCTCGTTCGCGGAACCCCGCTGATCGGCGTGCTGTTTCTCGCCGCGGTGATGTTCCCGCTGTTCGTTCCCGCCTATCTTTCGATCGACAGCCTGCCGCGTGTCCAGATCGCGCTCCTCTTCTTCACCGCCGCCTATATGGCCGAGGTCATCCGGGGCGGCCTGCTCGCGGTATCGGCCGGGCAGGGCGAGGCCGCGCAGGCGCTCGGCCTGAGCAAATGGCAGGCGCGGCGGCACGTCCTGTTGCCGCAGGCGCTCAAGGTCAGCGTGCCGGGTCTGGTCAACACCTCGATCAGCGAGGTGAAGAATACCACCCTCGTCCTGATCGTCGGCGTCTTCGATGTGTTGCAGACGACGCGCCTTTCCTACGTCGAGGCGCAATGGCGACCCTATTTCGCCGAAGCCTATCTTTTCACCGGGACCATCTTCTTCCTCCTCTGCTTCTCCCTGTCCCGGCTCAGCATGAAGATCGAACGGAAATTATCCTATGCATGAACAAGACCCAGCATCGCCCCGCGAGCGGGCTGAACCCGCCGGGGGCGCCTGGCAGGATCCAACCCGCGCCGTTCACGCCGGCCCGCGCGCGAGCGATCAGCGGGGTCTCATCAATCCTCCCGTCGATCGCGCCTCGACGATCATCTACGACAGCGTCGAAGCCTATATGGATCGCCACCGGGGGCTTTATGACGAGGTCATCTACGGCCTGTATGGCACGCGCACGACCTTTGCGCTCGCTGAGGCCGTCGCCGAGCTCGAGGCCGGCTATGCGACGGTCATCACCTCCTCGGGAACAAGCGCGATCGCGCTCACCCTCACGGCGTTTGCGGGCGCGGGCGATCATCTGCTCGTCGCCGACTGCGTCTATGGGCCGACCCGAAAATTCCTGACCGATGTGCTCGCGCGTTTCGGGGTCGAGGTCGAATATTTCCGGCCCGATATCGGCGCGGAGATAGCTGACCTGTGCCGCAGCAACACCCGCCTCATCTATATGGAGACCCCGGGCTCGCAGACATTCGACATGATCGACGTGCCGGCGATCGCGGCGGTCGCGCGCGGCCGTGGCATTTTGACGGCGGTCGACAACACCTGGGCGACGCCGCTCTTCTTCAAGCCGCTGGCTCATGGCGTCGATGTCTCGCTCGCGTCGGCGACCAAATATCTCTCGGGGCACTCCGATTGCCTGCTCGGCACGATGACCGCGGGCAGCGAGGCCATCTATCGCCACCTCAAGGATGCGGCGGCGCGCTGGGGCAATTGCGCGAGCCCCGACAATTGCTATCTGGTCCACCGGGGCATCCGGACGCTCGACGCGCGTCTCGAGCGCCACCAGCGCACCGCGTCGACCCTGATCGACTGGTTTCTGTGTCAGCCCGAGGTGGTCGCGGTTCGCTATCCGGCTCACCCCGCCGATCCGGGCCACGCGATCTGGAAGCGGGACTTTGCGGGGGCGTCGGGATTGTTCGGCGTCCAGCTCGATCGTCTCTCCCCGCCGGAGACCAGCGCATTCTTCAACAAGTTCTCGCTATTCCAGCTTGGGTCGAGCTGGGGCGGTTTCGAAAGCCTTGCGGTCCCCGCGTGGCCGGCGCCGATCCGCGACTTTCCGAATGGCGAGGCCGAAGGTGCGCTGATTCGTATTCATGCAGGGCTGGAGGCGCCCGACGATCTAATCGCCGATCTCGATGCGGCCTTCGGGCGGGTGCGGATGATGCGGAGCGGAAAGCGGGCGTCATGACGGACGCTTCGATTCCGGCGGCTGTCAGTCTGCGGCAGCTCGAAAAATATTACGGCGGCTATCACGCGCTTCGTTCGATCGACCTCGATATCGCGCCGCGCCAACGCGTTGTGATTTGCGGTCCCTCGGGCTCCGGTAAGTCGACCCTGATCCGCTGCATGAACATGCTCGAAGCGCCGGACGCCGGAGAGGTGCTGATAGAGGGCGTCAGGATAAACCGGGTGTCCCGCGATGCTGCCGCGGCGCTCCGTGCGGTCGGCATGGTTTTTCAGCAGTTTAATCTGTTTCCGCACAAGACGGTGCTCGAAAATTGCACCCTCGCGCCCGTCCTCGTCGGCGGCGTCGCGGTCGAGGATGCCGAGGCGCGGGCCATGTCCTATCTGGACAAGGTCCGGATCGCAGATCAGGCGAGCAAATATCCCGGGCAGCTTTCGGGCGGGCAGCAGCAGCGAGTAGCCATCGCGCGTGCGCTGGCGATGGAACCCCGGATTCTCCTCTTCGACGAACCGACATCGGCGCTCGATCCCGAGATGATCAAGGAGGTGCTCGATGTGATGACAGCGCTGGCCGGCGAGGGGCGGACGATGGTGTGCGTGACGCACGAGATGGGATTCGCGCGCGAGGCAGCCGATCGCATTCTTTTCATGGACCAGGGGCAAATTGTCGAGGACGCGAGGCCGTCCGACTTTTTTGCGGCTCCCAAAAGCGAACGCGCACAGACATTCCTTGAACAGATACTTTCGCACTGAGCAGTCGCTTGTGAGCGGCCCCGAATGGCTTCGATCTGCGTCCCCTGTCATTTCATGAGCAAGTCGAAGGGGAAGGCGGTCGGCTCCTTGCGCGAATGGGCCGGACCCTGCAAAAAAATTTCAAAATCGATGAGGGGTGAGGCGTCGGCATGCGTATTAGACAAGTATGATGCGCGCCGAATTTGGCATTTAACTAATTGATATATTTCGATAAATTCCTGTTGACCTGTATATACATTTAATGCTCTCTGAGGGAAATCGGCCAACCAACAGGGGGTTTCGCTATGATGATCAGAACATTTTTGCTCGCCAGCGTCGCGGCAGTCGCGGTCTTGGCAACGCCGGCACTTGCGCAGGACGAATCGTCAGGGCAGCCGCCCCTGGCCACCGACGCGCCGAATGGTTCGGACATCGTCGTGACGGGTTCACGCATCCGCCGCCAGGACCTCGCGGGCGTCGGACCCGCCACGGTCGTCTCGGCTGAGCAGATCGAGAATACCGGGATCGTCAACATCGAAACGGTATTGCAGCGCCTTCCCGCCAATGCAGGCTTTGCGGGCAACCAGACCTCGGCCTATTGGACAAGCAACGGCTATGGCACGGCGCAGGTGAACTTGCGCGGGCTTGGCATCAAGCGCACGCTCGTGCTGCTTAATGGTCGCCGTCTCGTGGCAGGCGGCACCGGCGCGAACTCGTCGCCGGACCTGAACATGATCCCGGTCGTAGCGCTGGCACGTACCGACGTGCTGAAGGACGGCGCGTCGGCAATTTATGGCGCGGACGCGATGGCGGGTGTTGTCAACCTGGTCACCCGGACCGATTATGAAGGTCTTGGCCTGAGCGCGCGCTATGGCATCACGGGCGAGGGCGACGGTTCCGATTTTTCCGCCGACCTGATCTGGGGCATCCGCAATGATCGTGGTGGTGTCATGATCGCCGCGACGTATCAGAAGACCAGCGCGGTCAATATGGCGACGCGCGCGCCCTGTTCGCTCGCTGAGGTCACGCCAGGTTCGCTATCGTGCGTCAACAGTGCCTCGACGATCGGCGGCCGCGCCGTGTTGCCCAACGGGCAACAAATCAACTTCAATCAAACTCCCGGCGGCGATGGCGACTTCTTCGAGCCGTACAGCGCGGCGAAGCATAATTTCAATTCGGCGCCCTTCCTCAACGCGGTCAGCCCCGTCGAACGCATCAGCACGGCCTTCTTCGTCGACTATGACCTCAGCGACAGCATCGAGGCTTTCGGCGAGTTTCTCTATACATTCCGCAAATCCAATCAGATTGCGACGCCGGGCACGCTCCGCAACCTGTCCATTTCGGCGAGTAATCCGACCAACCCAACCGGGCAGGACATCGTGCTCATCCAGCGCCGGCTTGCCGAACCAGGGCCGCGTCAATTCTTCCAGGAAACTGATACCTGGCAGGGTACGTTCGGCCTGCGCGGAAAATTGTCCAACGATTGGGCGTGGGAAGTCGCGGGGGCATTCGGACGCAACACGGCGATCGACGGATCGACCAACATCGCCAACCTCGAACGCATTCGCAACTCGATCGACCCGAGCAAGTGCAGCGTGACGGTTGGAGCTGCGATCCCCTGCGCTGACTATCTGGGCGCCGGCGACCTGACCCCCGAGGTTCTCGACTATATCCTTTTCACCTCGCGCGATCGCGGCGGCAACGAACTGGCGACGGTCACCGCCGATCTCAACGGCAGCCTGTTCAACCTTCCAGCTGGCCCCGTCTCCTTTGCGACAGGGGTCGTCTATCGCAAGGAAAAGGGCTGGCGCGATCCCGATCCGCTGACCGTGCTCGGTATTGCCAACACGAACCAGCAGGATCCGATTTCGGGTTCGACCACGGCGAAGGAAGCCTATCTCGAGCTGTCCGTGCCGATTCTCGCGGGCAAGCCTTTCTTCGAGGCGCTGACGCTGGACGGCGCGGTGCGCTATTCGGACTATAATCTGTTCGGCAGCGACTGGAATTACAAGGCCAGCCTCGACTGGATGATCAGCGACAGCTTCCGCCTGCGCGGGACCTATGGCACCGGCTTCCGCATTCCCAACGTGCCCGAACTTTACGGCGGCGTATCGGAAGGCAATCTGACCACCACCGATCCCTGTTCGCGCTATTCGACGAGCGGTAATGCGACGCTGATCGCCAATTGCCAGGCGTCGGGTGTTCCCGCCAACTATGTGCAGCTCGGCACGACGATCCTCACCACGGTCGGCGGCAACGAGAATCTGAAACCCGAAAGCTCGACGACCTGGACCGTCGGCACGGTGATCTCGCCCAAAGGGCTGGTTCCCGGTCTGTCGCTGACGGCCGACTGGTTCGACATCAAGATCAAGGATGCGATTCGCGCCATCCCCGGATCGACCAAGCTGTCGATATGTTATGCGAGCCAGAATCTGTCGCACCCTTTCTGCGACGATTTCACGCGCAGCCCGCTGACGGGCGAAGTGACCTTCCTATCCGCGCAGCCGATCAATACAGGGCGCGAGGAGATGAATGGCCTCGATCTGGGGCTCGTCTATGCGGGCGGCATCGGCAGCGTGAACATCTCGCTCGACGTCAACCTGACTTATCTCAACAAATATGTCGTTCTGCCGTTCCCCGGCGGCGACCCGATCGATTTCGACGGCTTCATCGGCGGCGGCAATGGCGGCTATCCCAAATGGCGCGGCTATGGCGTGCTGACCGCCGAGAAGGATGGCGTCAGCGCCACCTGGTCGACCCAATGGATCGGCAAGGCGACCGACTTCAATGCGGCGCCCGGCGAAATCGGCTACAGCACGCCGAACGTCTTCTACCACAATCTCCAGGTCGCCTTCGAGATTGACGAGAAGACGCGCTTCCAGGTCGGCGTCGACAATGTCTTCGATCGCAAGGCGCCCTATATCCAGAGCTTCACCGATGCGAACACCGACACGATGACCTACGATCTGCTCGGACGGCGCTTCTATGTCGGTTTCCGCACCGCCTTCTGAGGAACCAGGAGATGGCGATACGTTGGCCGCTGCTCGTTCGGCGAACGCATAAATGGCTGGCGCTGGTCGTGGGTGTCCAGGCTTTGCTCTGGACGTTGACCGGCTTCTACATGGTGGTCGTTCACATCGACACCATCCACGGCGATCATCTGGTGCGCTCCCCGGTGGCCCAGCCCTTCGACCTCGATGGCCTCGCAGCGCCGTCGAAGGTCGTCGCGGCCGCGCCGGGGGTGTCCGAAATCCGTCTCCAGCGCTTTTTCGGCCAACCGGTCTGGCGCGCCGAGACCCCTGAAGGCGCGCGCCTGTTCGACGCGCGTTCGGGTGCGCCGCTGCCTGCCCTGACCGAGTCCCAGGTCCGCGAACAGGCACGGCGCATCTACACGGGTGACGGCAAGATCGTCTCGGTGCGACTTTTGACCGAGGCACCTCAGGAAATGCAGGCGCGCAAGCCACCATATTGGCAGGTCGAGTTCGAAGGCTGGAACCGGCCGACGCTCTATCTGTCGCCGGCGACGGGTGAGCTCATCTCGCGCCGCCACGCGCTGTGGCGCGTTTTCGACTTCGCGTGGATGCTGCATATTATGGACTATGACGAGCGGACCGACGTCAACAATCCGCTGCTCCGCGTCGCGGCCTGGAGCGCCTTTGCGATGGCGCTCTCCGGCGCTTGGCTGCTGATCTGGTCTTTCAAACGCCGCAAAAGGAAGCAGGCATGAAACGCATCCGGCTGACCCCGCTCTTTTTCCGGCGTATCCATAAATGGGTGGGGCTGATCCTCGGTCTGCAGTTCCTGCTCTGGGCGCTCAGCGGTTCGGTGATGGCGCTGCTCGACAAGGACAAGGTCGGAGGGCACGGCGGCGGCATGTCGCACGCGCACGCGCTGCCCGCCGGCGAATATTTCGATGTCGCCGCCCTACCGCGCGGCGAACCCGTCACTGGCGTGGTTCTGCGCGATCTCGGTGCGCGGCCGGTCTATGAGGTCCGCGCCGCCGGGGGCACACGCCTTGTCGATGCGACGAGCGGCGAGGATATTCGGGTCGACGAGCAGGTCGCCCGCGATGTCGCGGCGATGATGAACGAGGCGCCGATCCGCAACGTAAGTGTGCTCGCCAAACCCAATCTTGAATCGCGCGACCATGAAGGCGCGATGTGGCGCGTCGATTTCGCGGACGCCGAAAACAGCAGTGCCTATGTTTCGCTCGACACCGCCCGTTTCCTGGTGATGCGTGGCGATACCTGGCGGACATGGGACTTCTTCTGGATGCTCCACAATATGGATTATATCAACCGGAAGAGCTTCAATCATCCGCTGATCATCTTCGTCGCCTTCGGCGTACTCTGGCTTTCCGGAACCGGCTTCTACCTGCTGTTCAAAAGCTTCAGTCGCGCCGATTTCCGCTGGCTACGCCGTCGCAAACCTGTGGTTGTCGCTCGAACCAGCTGATCGGCGTCAATCGTCGATCGAGAAGGCGGCCGACAGTTCGAACCGGGTGCCGGGGTGTGTCAGCCAGGCATGCGACACGAGACGCGACCGGCTCCATGTCCGGCGCGTCATCTGGAGTACCGGTTCGCTCGCGGACAGCCCTAACATGCCGCGCATTCGTTCGTCGGGCATCGTCGCACAGACACGGTGCTCGACCCGTTCGAGCGGCGCGATGCACGTCAGATATTCGTTCGGTGTCATCCGTGTGAAGTCGAGCGTGCCATAATCGGGCGCGATCGACGCGAGGACGAAACGCTCCTCGATCTGAATCGGGAATTCGGCCTCGTGATGGACGATGATCGAATGGAATAATTTGGTCCCTACCGAAACTTCGAGCAGCGCCGCCGTGTCGACATTGGCGCGCTCTTCCCGGTTCTGGATCACGCGGGCACGATAGGCATGACCTCGCTCGCGGATTTCCTCGGCGATGTTGCGGATTTCGATCATCTGGCCGATCGGCCTCGGCTCCGCGATGAACGAGCCACTTCCAGCGCGCCGCACGACAACTCCGGCAGCCTGTAGCTCGCGGAGAGCACGATTCGCCGTCATGCGCGAAACGTCGAATTGTTGAACTAGTTCTGCTTCCGAGGGAACACGGTCGCCTGGTTGGAGGCGACCATCGCGAACGGCGTCGGAAATACTCTGCTTGATAACAACGTAGCGTGGTGTCGATTCATCACCGGCATGGTCGAGGGAAGGCATTGCCTCTCGGGGCTTGGGCATTGAAACTTTGGGCTTCCGAGTGGGCGAAGGACTCATAGGTCGTCTATACAACTTCACGGTTTCCCAGCTAGTTAAAAGAGAAGGCTGCCAATCGTCGATGTCGCAACGAAATGACGAGCGTCCTTGTCCGCTCGTCGAGCGCAGCGGCGTGCTCCTTTTTTTCAAAGAAACCTGGCTCGGCAAAGGTGGCCGGGGAACATCGCGATGGCAAAATCAGGCCGGCTGCTCCCTGTGTCTGTTTCGTCGACCGGCTCATAGGCTGCTTCTAATATATTGCTGGTCTGGGCGACCACATACCCGCCGGCTGAGAAGCCTATGACACCAATCTTATGGGGACCGATCTTGAGTTCGTCGGCGCGCGAGCGGACCAGGCGGATCGCACGCTGCGCGTCCTGTGGTGCATGGAGGTGCTTGATGGGCCGCTTTACATTGCCGCTAGCACCAATCCGCGGAGCGGTTTGTGTACCGGCCAATTGAGTTGAGAAGACAGTGAGACTAGTTGGAGGCATGGATGATATATCGGGCAACGAGCGGCCATCTGTTCGCGCTGGCAGTGCCCGCGAAGTATTTGCGGCCTTCCTGAAGCTCGGGGTGACGTCGATTGGTGGGCCGATTGCACATCTGGGCTATTTTCGTGACGAGCTTGTCATCCGTCGTCGCTGGATCGACGACAGCGGTTTTGCCGAGTTGCTGGCGCTCTGTCAGTTCCTTCCTGGCCCCGCCGCGGCGGCGGGGATGCTGGTTCTGGCGTCGCCTGTGACGCAGATCGGATTCATTGCGCTTGGCGCTCTTTCCGGGCTGCTTGTTTGCACGCCGAAAGTCCGGTCCAGCATAGGGAATGGCGGGTGGATTCCGACGCGCAGAGCCAGTTTCCTGATGCTGACGGGGGCTGCCACTATTCTTCTCCTTCTCCCGGTTGCCGGGCGGGGCGGCTCGCTCTTCGAGCTTGCGGGTATTTTCTATCGCGCCGGGGCGCTCGTATTTGGGGGCGGTCACGTCGTTCTGCCGTTGCTCCACGCTGAACTGGTCCCGGGTTTCGTGGACGATACGGCTTTCCTGACCGGTTATGGCGCGGCGCAGGCTCTGCCAGGACCATTGTTCGCACTGTCGGCCTATCTCGGAGCCGTCGGCTCACCGGATGCGCCACTCGCAGGCGGACTGATCGCCATCGTCGCAATTTTTCTGCCAGGGCTGTTGCTCGTCGCGGGCGCGTTGCCGTTTCGCGCGGCGATCGCAAAAAATGCTCGCGCGCAGGCCGCGATCATGGGGGTCAATGCGGTCGTCGTCGGCATTCTGGCGGCCGCGCTTTATGACCCGCTCTGGACGTCCGGCGTAAAATCTTTCGCCGATGCTCTAATAGTGCGCGTCGGATTGCTGATTGTGCTGCGATTTCGCTGCCCTCCGCTCGCGCTCGTTGCTGGGACCGTTGGAGCCGCGCTGGCACTTGCAGTCATATAGTTGCGATACATAATCTCGGACGCGAATCTGGCGCGAACAAGCTCGGAGATGAAATAATGGGGATGGCGCATCCCTGCGGTACGAATGGCGGTTGATGGCTGCTCGGCATTTTACCCAGCTGTGCCGGCATCATCCGGTCTCGCAAAAGATGCGAGATTTGCCGCCGGACCAGATGATTTTGCGCTGGATCTATCGCTCCCTGTAATCGGGCAGCAACGGCGCGTCTGCGGCAATCGGATGCCGCTCGAGATCCACTATCAATGCCTTCATCTTATCAATTTCCCGAACCTGCGCCTCGATGATGCCATCGGCGAGCTTGCGGACCCTGGGATCGCGAATCTTCGCCCGTTCGCTGGTCATGATGGCGATCGAATGATGCGGGATCATCGCCTTCATGTAGGAAACATCGTCGACGGTTTGCTGGCTGCGAACGAGCCATAACGAGGTTGCGAAGACGATCAGGCTGGCGGCCACGATGATCGCATTCATTCGGCGGTTATTGTACATCGACCACATGAAGCCAAGCATGATGATGGCCATCACGGCGCCCATATAGACCGCCATCCAGGTTCTCGTCTGGCTGTAGTAAATATGATCGAGTGCGTAGCTGTTCAGATACATCAGGCCGAACATGACAATGGTCGACGTCGCGATCATCGCCGCAAACCGGCCGTAGCTCGATCCATGCTTTTTCATGTCGCCGTTCATGGCTCTTGCTCCTTTCGTATGATGCGGCAAAGCAATTCCGATTGCGGGTTATGGAATGAATGCCGGACGACCGAACTCTGTTCCCTTTCGGCGATCATTCTTCACCGCGAGTCGCGTCCTGGTGGGCCAGTTCTCGATCCGCGAAGTTCTTCCAAATGCTGACCGATCTTGCCGGATTCCAGTCTGAACACTGACGGATGGCTAGTGGCCAATGGCTGTGATCCTGGCGCATCTCGTTTACAACGAGAGGGGTGACCAATGAGTAAGGGCATTTATCTCATTCGAGGAGTCGGCGGCGGACCTGCTCCTTTTCAGCGTGGCGTTTACGCTGCCAGATCAGTGGTTCGAAGCATTGCTGCGCCGCGACGGAGCAGGCGATCGATTTCGTTCGACGTCCGCTGCACAGCCAACTTCAGAGCTTCGTCGATGTGGACATAGTCTTGCGTGACATTCTGCGACGCATGGCCGAGCATGGCGCGGATCGTAAGTTCGGAAAAACCAAGATCGCCGGCGACGCTGCCGAACGTGTGCCGAAGCGTATGCGGAGTGACGCCCTTTATTCCCGCAAGACCGCAAACCCGTTTGAGGCATTCGCTAACGGCGGTGAAGGGCCCGCTTCCCACTGCCGATGGAAACATGTGGGGATTGCCGGCAATGCCGGCTTGCGCGACGAGTACTCGGATCGCGGCAGGCCCGATGGCGCGAATTTGCGCGCCGCCTTTCGTGTCCGGAAAGGCCACATATCCACGATCTGCATGTAGCCAGTCGTGATGCATAGCCTGCGCTTCCTGTCGGCGATATCCAGTCAGCAGCAAGGTTCGCAACACGCCGAGCGCAACCGGATTCTCGCCATTGATCTCGGCGTAGGCAATCGCCTTCCCGAGCAATTCGAGTTCCGTGACGCTAAGCCGCCGCGTCTTCTTTTTCCCGGCAAGCTTTCTTGCGCCATGCGTCGGGTGAACCTCCAGCAGGCCCTTGTGCTTGGCATGCGCGATAATCGCCTGAAGAGTGCCAACGCACCGCCCGGCAACACCGGGGCCACCGGTCGCTTTGCCGCCACGTCCTCCGGTTCGCGGCTTCGCGGTCTTTCCGTTCTTCACGTCTGTCTGCATCTGCTCGACATCTGCGATCTTCAGATGCTTGACCACGCGCTTTCCGAGCAAGGGAATGATGTGGGTCCGAATACGACTATCGTCCATGTCGAGCGATGAAGACTTAATGGGAAGGTTCTTCCGGCCGAGAATGTTTCCGGCGCGGGCTTCCGTGATATACCAATCACACATCTCCGCGACCGTCATCGCATTGCGCGACTGACGAGCGTCATCGGCCGGATCTTGTCCGACTATGACGGCGGCCAGTTTGAGCCGGGCCAGATCGCGCGCCTGTTCAACCGTGAGAACGCCGAAACGGCCGAGGTTCATCCGGCGCTGAATGCCCTCTGCATTGCGGTATTGAACGATGAAGGTCTTCAGGCCCGATGGGAGAACGCGAAGTCCGAATCCTTTAATCTCGGTGTCCCAATAGATGAGCTGTTTCGAGGCCGGCGAAATGACCGCGTCGATCGTGCGTTTTGTCAACTTGCTCGTCGGCATGCTATTAATCCCCTTGCTGACAAAATCTCGGATCGAGCCATTGTCAGCAAATTGTCAGCGCTGTACGGTGTTTCAGCGGCTAGGCGAGGATAGGGCGTCGTAGGATAGATATCAAGAAAAGAAGCAATTATAGGGCGATAGCGTAGAAAAAGAAGAAGCCGAAGCGAATCGCGTTCAAGTTGCCAAGGTTGGGGTCGAGGGTTCGAATCCCTTCGCCCGCTCCATTCTTCGCTGACATCGGAATTTCAACGGCGGGCCGGTCAGGCCCACGCTTCGCGGTACAGCGCCTCGATGGTCGCGGTGTCGGGGATGCGGGGATTGTTGCCCGGCGATCCCGATGCGAGCGCTTGTTCGGCCATCAGGGGCAGCAATTCGCTCCAGCGCGCTTCGTCGATGCCATAGCTTTTGGGGGTGGGGACCGCGAGGTCGCGGTTGACGTCTCGTAGCGCTTCGACCAGCCGCGCCACGGCCGCCTGGTCGCCTTCGCCCTCTGCCGCGAGCCCCATCGCGCGCGCGCAGTCGGCATAGCGCGGCAGCGCCGCCGGTGCCGACCAGGCGGTGACGGCGGGGAGCAACATCGCGTTCGACAGGCCGTGCGCGACATGGAAATGCGCGCCGATCGGGCGACTCATGCCATGGACCAAGGCGACCGAGGCGTTCGAAAAGGCGATTCCGGCCTGCAGCGACCCCGCCATCATCGCCTCGCGCGCGGCGCGATTGCCGGGTTCGGCGCAGGCGGTACGCAAATTGGGCCAGATCGCACGCATCGCGGCGAGCGCCATGCCGTCCGAGAAAGGATTGGCGAGCCGCGACACGTAAGCCTCGATAGCGTGCGTCAGCGCGTCGATCCCGGTGTCGGCGGTGAGGCGCAGCGGCTTGGTCAGGGTGAGCTCATAGTCGACGATCGCGATGGTCGGCAGATAGGCGAGGCCCGCGCACAGCATCTTTTCGTCATTGGTCTCGTCGGTGATGACCGTCACGCGGGTCGCTTCGGATCCGGTGCCGGCGGTGGTCGGGATCGCGACGATGGGCAGGGCGGGGGCATCTTCCTGATGCGGCACCTTGCGCGCGCGCATCGTGCCGCCGCGTACGGCGAGCACAGCCACCGCCTTCGCTGTATCGATGGGACTGCCGCCGCCGAGCGCGATCACACAGTCATGCGCGCCTTCGGCGACAAAGCCGTGCGCCGCCTCGACCGATGCGACCGTGGGGTCGGAGATGACGTCGCAATAGGCGCGCGACGCAATCCCTGCGTCGTCAAGGATCGCGAGCAGCCGCTCGAGCGTGCCGTTTTGCGCCAGGAAGGGGTCGGTCAGGATCGCCGGAGCGGCAAGGCCGAACTGGGCGAGCGCCGCCGGCAGCTCGGCGATCGTGCCGCCGCCGATGCGGATCGACCGCGGCAGGAAGATCGAGGCCATGGTCATGCTCCTTCGCGCCGCAGCGTCAAAACAGGCCCGGCAATTCGCGCTGCGCGGCGCGGGGGTCGGCCGGCATCAGCATCTCCGGCGCGGCCGGTGCGGCGGCGAAGCTGCGCGCGGCGATGCCGGCGGATGCGCTTGCGATGTGCGCCGCGCAGCTTTGTCCCGACAGGAAATCGATTGCGGCGCGTACCGATGCCTCGCGCACGTCGCCGAGCGGATAATCGAGATCGTCCGCGGCCGCACAGCTGTTCGCTATCTTGGGCGCCAACCCGGTAAAATAGTCGCTCGGCCCGCTCGCATTGCCCGTCGAAAAGGCGATCACGCGCATCCGCTCGTCGCATTCACTTTTGTCGAGCGCGATCTGGCCCACCGGCTTGCCATAGGTGTTGCTGCCGACGAGCGTCATATTGGTGCCGAGCCAGGGCAGCATGCCGTTGATGACGAGTTCGCTCGCCGACGCAGTCGATCCGGTGCCGATGAAGGCGATGCGCGTCGGCGCGATCGACTGCGTGGTCGGCGTGAAATTGTGGGTCTCATCGTTCGCGGATTTCGACGCGCGAAAGCTGGTCCGCGAAAAGACGTCGCTTGCCGCGCGGTTGCGGCCGAGCAGGTCCCCGAACAACTCTGCGGTCGCCACAAGGCCGCCGCCATTGTAGCGCAGATCGACCACGACATTGGTGATCCCTTGGCTGCGGAAATTCAGAAAAGCGTCCTTCAACTGATCATTGGCCGAGCTGATGAAGGTCCGCAGATTGATATAGCCATAGCTCTGGCCGCCTTCGGTGATCACCTTGGCGCCATAGCGGTCGGACACGGGGTCGATATTATAGTCGGCCTTGGTGACGCTGACATCGCGGGTGCCGCCTGCATCGCTGATCCGCAGCAAGCGCGTAACGCCCGGATCGCTTGGCCCCAGGGCATTGGTGATGCCCGCGGTCCCTTCGCTCGCGACGATGTCGGCGACGCTGCGCAGATTGGCGGCGCTGGTCCCGATCGCCAATATCTGCGTGCCGCGATCGATCCCGGCGGCGAGGGCGGGGGCGCCTTCATAGGCTTCGGCGATAATCACGCGCTGGGTCGAGGGATCGTAAGTCAGGCGGACGCCCAAACCGGCGCTCGACCCGCTGTTATAATAGGCCTCTTCTTCGGCGATCGAGGTGACGTAAGTGAAATAGCGATCCTTGCTCTGCGCTCGCGCAGGCGCCACCAGCGCGTCGATATAATCCTGCACCGTCGAATAGCTGGCCGGATTGACGTTCGTCGCGACATCGTTCGGGAAGAGATACCATTCGTCGATCACCGACTTGGCAAAGGACTGCTGTGCCGACAGACCGCAGCTTGCGGGCGTGGGGGTCGGGCTGGGTGTCGGGGTGACCGTTACCGGCCCGCTCCCCGCCGTGCTGCTACCTCCTCCTCCGCCGCACGAGGCAAGCATCAGCGCCGCCATCGTCAATGCGGTCAGCGGCACCCTCGGTTTCGCCATGTCCCTACTCCCCTTCGTCATGCTCCGGCGCGCTATCGCCGCGTCCTTTGAACCCTTGCGCGATCACATATAGCTCGGGCGACCCCTTGCGGCTTGCAGGCGGCTTGGCATGTTTCACGCTCGCGAAATTCTGCTTGAGCAGCATCAGCAATTCGCGGTCGGCGCCTCCGGCGAACACCTTGGCGACGAAGGCACCGCCGGGCAACAGCGTCTGGACCGCAAAATCGGCGGCCGTCTCGGCGAGAGCGATAGTACGCAGATGGTCGGTCTGCGGGTGGCCGACGGTGTTGGCCGCCATGTCCGATATCACGAGGTCGGGCGCACTGCCGAGCGCCTCGATCAGCGCGTCGGGGGCAGCATCGTCCATGAAATCCATCTCGAGGATCACAACGCCTTCGATCGGTTCGCAGGCGAGCAGGTCGATACCGGCGACGCGCGCGCGGGGGTTGGCCTTGCGTACCACCTGCGACCAGCCGCCAGGCGTGATGCCCAGATCGACAACCGCACGCGCCTTCTTGAGAAAGCCGAATTTGTCGTCGAGCTCGATCAGCTTGTACGCGGCGCGCGACCGATAGCCTTCGGCCTGCGCGCGCCGCACATAAGGGTCGTTGAGCTGACGCTGCAGCCAGCGCGTCGAGGATGCGGTGCGCCGACGCGCGGTCTTGACGCGCTCGTGCAGTCCGCCGCGCCCGCTTCCGCCCCCGCCTCCGCCCTTGCGTCCGCTCATTTGCGATACTCGCGCCGGGTGACTGGAATGTCGCGCCCCTGCATCGCCAGCGTGCGCAATATCCCTTCGCGAATACCGCGATCGGCAACGCCGACGCGCAATGCGGGCCACAGATCGATGATGCTTTCAAGGATCGCGCAGCCCGCGACGACCAGATCGGCGCGTTCGCGGCCGATGCACGCGATTTCGGCACGGTCGTCGAGGCTCGCCTCGGCGAGCCGGCGGCTGATGTCGCGCATTGCGTCGGTGGGAACGACCAGCCCGTCGACCGCGCGCCGATCGTACCGAGGCAGATCAAGAAAGACGCTCGCCAGGGTCGTTACCGTGCCGCTCGTGCCGAGCAAACGCAGCGGCTGGCCTTCGTAGCACTTCACCCGTTCGGCGAAACCGGCGAAGGCCTCGCGCGTCACCGCGCGCATATGGGCATAGCTCGCCTGCCGGGCCGAGAGATTATCCTCAGCTGGCGGCGCATGTTCGGTCAGCGAGACGACGCCCCACGGCACGCTGATCCAGTCGCGGATCGCAACATCATGGTCGGATATATCGACGTGCATCAGCTCGGTCGAACCGCCCCCGATGTCGAAGATCAGCGCCGGACCGTCGCCGGGTTCCATCAGATTGTGGCAACCCAGCGCGGCAAGTCGCGCTTCCTCGGCGGCGGAGATGATGTCGAGTACGATACCGGTTTCGCGGCGCACCCGGTCGGCGAGCTCGACCCCGTTGGCGGCGCGGCGGCACGCCTCGGTCGCCACCGCGCGCGATAGGGTGACATGGCGGCGGCGCAGCTTGTCGGCACAGATGGCGAGCGCGGCGACGGTGCGGTCCATCGCGGCTTCGCTGATCCGGCCGGTGCTGTGCAGCCCTTCGCCGAGGCGCACGATACGCGAAAAAGCGTCGATGACGACCAGTTCGCCCTCCTGCGGGCGCGCGATCAGCAAACGGCAATTATTGGTGCCAAGGTCGATGGCGGCATAGCTGCGCGGTCGTACGACCGGCACGGGCCGCGGGGGCGGTGCCGTCTTGTTTCGTCCTTTTGCCGCCTGTCCTGACCGCGGCGGTCGGCCCGATGGCGCTGCCATTTGCCGCATGATTTAAATGACCTGTCTCAACTCACCCACCCGCGATCAGCCGCGGGTGTGCACTTGGGACCGAACCTAGGCGCGCCCCGCCGCGATGGCAAGGCGCATGGCGCAGCAAAACCCCGCCCGGCGCGGGGCCGGACGGGGCAAGGGAGACTGTTTTTTGTTGGGGCTCGGGCCTGCCTTAGCGACGGCAGCCGTCATTGCCCTTGTCGATGGCGCGGCCGGCGATGGCGCCGACGGCGCCGCCGATGATCGTGCCGACGGTGCGGTCGCCACGGCCGGCGATTTCATGGCCTGCGAGGCCGCCCGCGATCGCGCCGATGATGGTGCCGCCGGTGCCATTGTCGCACTGGCGATAATTGCGGCGGTCGTAGCGACGATCGTAGCGGCGGTCGGCTCGATAGTCGCGGCGGTCATAGCGGCGCTCGTAACGGTCGTGGCGACGGTCGTCGCGACCATAGCCGCTGTAATAGGTGCCATAGCTGCCGTCGTAATAGCCCTGCTGGGCGGCGGCCGGCGTCGCCACGCCCAGCGTCGCGGTCGACATCAGGGCGGCGAGGGAGAGCGTCATCATCTTTTTCATCGTCTTTCTCCTTCAATCTCTTGCGTCTGCCCGGTGCGGGCGGTGGGTCGATGAAAGGGTTTTGCCCGATTCGTCTTGAGGGAAGCCTGAACGCCATTGTTGGCATTTGTTCAGCTTCGCGCGCCGGACACCGGGCTTGCCTGCGAGGAAGGTTCGGGCCTATCGCCGCGGCGATGCGCCGCCTTCTCTCCGCCGCCGCCATCTTCCTTTTGCTTGGCCCGCTGCCCGGAACCGAGCAGCGGCTGCGTGTCATGGACCGCACCTCGCAACGGATCGAGGCGCGGCCCCTGGTCTATCCGGCGGGGCAGACCGGAACGCTGCGCTTCGTGCGCGGCTGGCAGCTCGTCAGCCCCAATGCCATGTTCGGCGGCTTTTCCGCGCTGGCGCTGACCGGCCCCGACCGGTTTCAGTTAGCCGGGGATAACGGCGTCCTGGTCCGCATGACCCTGACCGAAGACGGCCGGCCGCGCGCCGCGCACATCGGCACGATTCCGTCACCGGCCGGGCCGTCCCCGACCGGCGGCGAGCGCAACAAATCGCAGCGCGACGTCGAATCGATGCTGGTCGACCCGCTAAGCGGCCGGACCTGGCTGGCGCTAGAAGGGCTCAATCAGGTCTGGCGGCTCGATCCGGCGCTGACGAAGATCGAATCGCGCCGCGCCTTGCCCGAACCGGCCTGGCCGTCGAACAGCGGGCCGGAGGCGATGGCACGGTTGGCCGACGGCCGGACCCTGATCTTTTCCGAAGACGCGCACCGCGATCCGCGGGGACGAGAGGCGCTGCTCTACACGGGCGACCCGGCCGCACCGGGGCCGGCGCCGCTGCGCTTCTTCTATGAGGCAGAAGGAAAGGGGCTGGTCAGCGATGCCGCGCCGCTACCCGACGGCCGCGTTCTGCTCGTTCACCGGCGGCTGGGCCTCTCCCCGATCTTCACGACGATCCTCGCGATCGTCGACCCCGCCGATATTGCGAAGGACGCTGTCGTCCGGTCGATGGCGATCGGTCAGGTTCCGGCGCCGCTCGCCGACAATTATGAAGGGGCGGCCGTTATGCGGAGGGATGGCCGCACGTTCGTCTGGCTCGTCGCGGACAATAATTTCAACGCCTGGCAGCGCAGCCTGCTCGTCGAATTCGAACTCGTCGACCTGCCGGGCAGCAAAAAGGCCGCGCGGTAAACCGGCGGCCTTTTGTCGCAGCACGTCGAAGGACGAATCAGGCGGCCTTTTCGGCCAGCTTCTTCGCGACTTCCTTCTTGATCTTGCGGGCGTTGTCCGAAAGCAGATTGTCGCCGGTCTTCATCAGCCAGTTGTCGAGGCCGCCATTATGTTCAACCGAACGCAGGCCGTGGGTCGACACGCGCAGCTTCACGCCCTTGCCGAGCGCGTCCGACAGCAGCGTCACATTCTGCAGGTTGGGCAGGAAGGTACGCTTGGTCTTGTTGTTGGCGTGGCTGACATTGTGGCCAACCTGGCGGCCCTTGCCGGTCAGTTCGCAAATGCGCGACATCGTCTTCTTCCTCACAAAATCTGGGCGGCGTGCCGGTTGGCGCGAAAGGCGCCGAAGGGACCGGGTGGGCCGGGAAAGGCGCGCGCTTATCGGCTTGCCGGAGATTCGTCAAGCGATTAGCGGTAGGAAATGCCCTCTTTCCCCCTTCCCGAACCCATGCGCCGCGCGCTCGACCTTGCCCGGATCGCCGCAGATTGGGGCGAAGTGCCGGTCGGTGCGGTCGTCGTCAAGGACGGTGCGATCGTGGCCGAAGGCCATAACCGCCCGCGCGAATCGCACGATCCCACCGCGCATGCGGAGATTGTGGCGATTCGGGCGGCCGCGGCGAAGCTCGGCAACGAGCGGCTCGACGGCTGCGACCTCTATGTCACGCTGGAACCCTGCGCGATGTGCGCGGGTGCCATCGCCCATGCTCGCATCGCGCGCCTCTATTATGGCGCCGACGATCCGAAGGGCGGGGCGGTCGCGCATGGTCCGCGCGTCTTCGCGCAGCCGACGATCCATCATCGCCCCGAAATCTACGACGGGATCGGTGCCGGTGAAGCGGCGATGTTGCTCCGCGATTTCTTCGCGGCGCGTCGCTGACCGTCAGAGCCCCAGCAATTGATCGACCCATTGCGGTACCAGCTGCGTTGCCGGTCCCTGCCGCGCCTCGTCGAACCAATAGCTGCCCTGGCTCGGCTCCATATTGAGCTCGAGCGTGCGGGCACCCGCCTGCCGCGCCTCGCGCACGAAACCCGCGGCGGGATAGACCGCGCCGGAGGTGCCGATCGAAACGAACAGGTCGGCGCGGTTGATGGCGCGATATATGTCGTCCATCCTATAGGGCATCTCGCCGAACCACACGACGTCGGGGCGCAGATAGCCGACCAGGCCGCACGCCGGGCAGGCGGGCCGGTCGATCAACGTGCCGGACCATGGGCTGCGTCGGTCGCACGCGGTGCACCACGCGTTCAGATGTTCGCCGTGCATGTGAATCAACCGCTTCGCGCCCGCGCGCTCGTGCAGATCGTCGACATTTTGCGTGACGATCAGCAACTCGCCGGGCCAATGCGCGTCGAGCCGTGCCAGCGCAGCATGGGCGGCGTTGGGCTGTTTGGTCTGGATCGCGGCGCGGCGCGCATCGTAAAAGCGGTGGACCAGATCGGGATCGCGGACGAAAGCTTCGGGCGTCGCCACATCCTCGACCCGATGCTGTTCCCAAAGCCCGCCGCCGTCACGGAAGGTGTCGATACCACTTTCGGCCGACACGCCCGCGCCGGTCAGGATCACGATGTTATGGACGCCGCTCATGCGGCCTCTCTATCGAGACGCAGTGGCGGCTTCATCCTTTTTCATCAATCCGGCCCGTGCCGGGCGAGCCGCGCCTCGACTTTGCGCGATCGGAAGCGCTAAGGGGGATGGGGTAAGGGGACGCGTCATGACGAGCATCGGCATCATCGGCAGTCAGGGACGGATGGGCGTCGCGCTCGCCGCCGCGATTTCGGAGGCGGGGCAGCGCAGCTGCGGCGTCGACAAGGGCGGCGATGTCGCACGGCTCGTTGCCGCCGCCGATGTGCTCGTCGATTTCTCGTCGCCGGGGGCGCTGGAGGCGACGCTCGACGCCTGCATTACCGCAAGGAAGCCCATCGTCATCGGCACGACGGGGCTTGAGGAGCGTCACCATTATCTGATCGACGATGCCGCGAAGGATATCGCGGTGCTCCAGACGGGCAATACTTCGCTTGGCGTCACGCTGCTTGCGCATCTGGTGCGCGAGGCGGCGGCGCGGCTCGACGCCGATTGGGATATCGAGGTGTTGGAAATGCATCACCGGATGAAGGTCGATTCGCCGAGCGGCACCGCCCTGCTGCTTGGTCAGGCAGCCGCCGAGGGGCGCGGCATCAGCCTCGACCGCTGCTCCGAACGTGGCCGCGATGGCGTCACCGGGGCGCGTGGCCATGGCAAGATCGGCTTCGCATCGCTGCGCGGCGGGACCATCGCCGGCGACCATGATGTCATCTTCGCCGGGCCGGAGGAAATGATCACTCTGTCGCATCGCGCCGAAAACCGCATGATCTTCGCGCGCGGCGCGGTGCGGGCGGCGCTGTGGCTGATCCACCAGCCGCCGGGTCGCTACACGATGCCGCAGGTGCTCGGCCTCTGAACGGGCTTGCGGCGCGCCGATTTCGGCGTATTGCTCTCCTAATACGGCATCGCTGCCAAAGTTGAGGGGAGATATCGCGATGAACCCAGCCGCAGAAACCGCGGGCTACATCGACAGCCTCGGGCCGCAGGCGCTGGCGAAGGCGGCCGCCTATACGCACGGCAATCACTGGCTGCTCTTGTGGGGCTTGCTCGTCGCGGCGGCCGTGACCCTGCTTTTCGTGCGGCTGCGGGTTCTCGATCGCATCGATACGCGTCTGGCGCGGCGCGGCTGGGCACTGCGGACCTGGGTGCTGTGCGCGGTCTTCTTCCTGCTTTCGGCGCTCGTCACTCTGCCGTGGGACATTTACACCGGCTGGATTCGCGAGACCGCCTATGATCGCACCAGCCAGCCGCTCGGCGACTGGCTCGGTCAGGCGGCGATCTCGACCGTCATCACCGCGCTGCTCGGCGGGCTCTTCTTCCTCGGCGTCTATGCGCTGATCCGGCGCACGGGCAAGCGCTGGTGGATCTGGTCGGGCGGGCTGGCGGCGATCGCCATTTCGGCGTTTCTGCTCGTCGCGCCGATCGCGATCGAGCCTTTGTTCAACAAATATACACCGGTTCCCGATGGGCCGGTGCGCGATGCGCTCGTCGAGATGGCGGCAAAGGCCGACATACCCGCTGACCGTATCTATATGTTCGATGGATCGCGCCAATCGAACAATTTCACCGCCAATGTCTCGGGCATCGGTCATTCGGCGCGCATCGCGATCTCGGACGTTGCGATCGGCAAGGCCTCGCTCGACGAGGTGCGCGCGGTGACGGGGCACGAGATCGGCCATTATGTGCTCGGCCATATCTGGCGCATGGTTTTCGTCTTTGCGGCGCTCGCGGTGCTGCTTTTCTTTTTGGCCGACCGGCTCTTTCCGCGCCTCGCACGGCTGTTCGGCAGCGATGCCGAGATCGGCGATCCGCGCGGCTTTCCTGTGCTGATTTTCTTCCTGTCGCTGTTCGGCCTCGTCACCCTGCCGATCACTAACACGCTCATCCGCATCGACGAGAGCGAGGCCGACCTTTATTCGCTCAAGACCGAAAACCGGCCCGATGCGCTTGCCACCGCGCTCGTCAAGACCGCCGAATATCGCAACCCGCGCCCCGGCGCGGTCGAGGAGACGATCTTTTACGACCATCCTTCGGTCGAACGGCGCGTGCGCGTCGCGATGGACTGGAAGGCGGCGCACCCGCCCGCGGCCGAATGAAGAAGGCCGACATCTTCGAATTCTATCGCCGCCTTGCCGAACTCAACCCGAGTCCGGAAACCGAACTGGAATTTGGCAACACGTACCAGCTGCTCGTCGCGGTGGTGCTGTCGGCGCAGGCGACCGATGTCGGGGTGAACAAGGCGACGCGGCGACTGTTTCAGGACGTGAAGACCCCGCAGCAGATGGTCGACCTTGGCGAAGACGGCCTCAAACAGCACATCAAGACGATCGGGCTGTTCAACGCGAAGGCGAAGAATGTCATCGCGCTCAGCGAAATTCTCGTCCGCGACCATGGCGGCGAAGTGCCCGCCGACCGCGATACGCTGGTCGAATTGCCCGGCGTGGGGCGCAAGACCGCCAATGTCGTCATGAACTGCGCCTTCGGGGCGGAAACCTTTGCGGTCGACACGCACATTTTCCGCGTCGGCAACCGCACCGGCCTTGCGCCCGGCAAGACGCCTCTCGCGGTCGAAAAAAAGCTCGACAAGGAAACGCCGCAGCCCTTTCGCGTCGGCGCGCACCACTGGCTGATCCTGCACGGTCGTTATATCTGCAAGGCGCGCACCCCCGAATGCTGGCGCTGCCCCGTTGCCGATCTGTGCCGTTACAAGCCCAAGACGCCCGCCCCGAAGGGCTGGCAGGCTCCCTGATAGCGCGTCCGCCGGGCGGTCAGGCGACCGGCCCGACGCGCGGATCGGGATCGAGCCGTATCCGCGGCAATGCGCAGCCACTCAGCTTCGCGAACAGGCGCGGGACGAGGGCGTGGCGCTGCGCCCAGGCCCAATAGGCCTGATAGGCGGGATCGCCGAGCAGATGCTTTTCCTCGGTCTTGGCGCGCCAGTAATAGACGCCGCTGACCGCCGCGAGCAGGATGGTGTTGCGCACCGCGTCGGCGGCGCTGCCAGATGTGACGAGGAAGGGCAGCGAGCCGATCCACCAGCTCAGATTCTTCGACACATAGGCGGGGTGCCGCGTGAAGGCATAGGGGCCGTGGGTGATGACGCCGCGGTGGGTCAGGTTCGAAAAGCGGATGCCGAACGCCATCGTCGCCCAGGCGTAGATGCCGACCAGAAATACCAGCGCCACGCCCCACAATGTCATCAGCGTGTCGTGCCCCTGAAGCCAATAGCCCCAGTCGGACCCGTTCACCGTATAATCGAGCGGCCCGCCGTTCATCAGAATGAAGGGCGGGTAGCAGACGAGCGCCGCGACCCACGCCATGCCATAGGGATTGGCGGTGCGGATATGCGCGTCGAGCGGCTTGAGGGTCAGGATATAGCCGACGGTCGCGACATGGACATCGACCAGATAGAGCAGGTTGATCGTCCAGATGCCGGTCATATAGGGATTGGCGAGGACGTCGCGCATCGGCACGCTGGCCAGTGACGAGAAATTGCCCGGCACGATCGACAGCATGAAGGCGGTGAAGAACCCCTTCACCGCCCAGGCGCGCAGATGATGCGCGATCGCGCGCCCATCGACGGGCTGGGCGCGGCCCGACTGGCGCGGCGCGATCAGCCAGCGTCCGAACTGGTAACAGCCGTCGCGCGGTTCGACCATGCGGCGGTCGAGCCACAGCATATAGGGCACCGATACGAGCAGCAGCCACGGCACCACCCGTTCGAGCAGGTCCATCGAGAAGGCGTAATTGCCCTCCCAATAATAGCGCATCACGGCATAGAATCCGGCGATCAGCGCCCAGGTCGTCCACAGCCCGGCGATCTTGGTCAGGCTGATGTCGACCGTCTCGCGCCACGGGCGGCGCAGCGACCAGTCGATGCCGGTCGACGGATTGCGGTGCACCTTGTCGACGAACAGCGACCACAGCACCATCGGAACGCCGCAGGCAAGGACGCTGGCGATCGCCGAATTGGGGCCGTTCATCGGCCCGCGCTGTCCCCAGTCGACGCCCAGATAGGCCGCGATTTCGGGCGCGTAGCGCGCGATCAGCAGATAGGAAAACAGGCCCAGGATACCGACGATCCCGACCCCGGCGCTGACCGCCGACCGGGGGCGCGAAGCGGGCGCTTCGATGGCGTCAGCCGCCGTCTCGGCGGCCGCCGGAACGGCAAGATCGGGCATATGGGTCACCCCCTCGTCCTAGGCCGAAATGGTAAGCAAGCCGTCAACGATAATCCCCGATTCGCGGCGAAAATGCCGCCCGATCGATCATAGTTGCGACGGTTTGACACCGTTCACCGCGAGTCAGGTTCGATTCAACCCGACTCGGCCGCTGAAGAGTCGCGATGCCCCGCCGGCGCTGGTAAAGGCCCCACCAAGTCGGGGCGGAGGGCTCCATCAGAACAACAAGACGGGGTCGTAGCTTGTCTTCCCAATCGACGGGTCTGCGCCATTGGCGCCAGCGTTTTAATGCGCTGTTCCAGGACCATGAAATCTTCATTCGCACGCACGGCCATGTCCGGTTTCTGCGTATTAGCGCCGTTTGGCAAAAGCGCGTTGCGCTGATCGCTGGCGCGGTGCTGCTCGCTTGGGCTGCGATTACGCTCGCCGTGTTCGTCAACCAGCTGCTCACCGCCGACGAGCGCGCCGAAGTCGCGCAGAAGCAGGCGGCTGCCGCGGCTGCCGAGCAGCGCATCGCGCGCTATCGCGACCGCGTCGGCGAAATCGCCGCCGACCTCGACGAGCGGCAAAAGCAGCTCGAACAGTGGCAGCAGGATTATTTCGGCAACGAAGCGCTGCCCGCGCCGGCGAAGGCGGCCGATGGTGCAAAAGCCGACGGCGACGCCGCGACGCCGCTCAAGACCAGCGCCATCGATCCGCGCCTGCCCCCCGAAGCACAGGCGCTCGCGCGCATCGAGGCGCGGCAGGAGGCCTTTTCGTCGCGCCTGCTCGCCGCGGTCAACGCCCGCGCCGCCAAGGCCGAAAGCGCGGTCGCCAAGCTCGGGCTCGATCCGCGCGCGCTCGTTCGCGACGCCTCGTCGGGTCGTGGTGGTCCGCTCATCCCCTTCCAGCGCCGCGGCGGCAATGCGGGCGCGCTCGGCACCAGCTTCGCCGCGCTCGAAGGCGCGCTGTTCCGTATGGAAGTGTTCGAACGCACCCTCGTCGCGATTCCTTCGGGTCAGCCGGCGCATGTGCTGATGCTCTCATCGAGCTATGGCTATCGCAGCGATCCCTTCACCGGCGCCGGTGCGATGCACGCGGGGCTCGATTTCCCGGGGCCGATCGGCGCGCCGATCCTCGCCGCCGCGCCCGGGCGTGTCAGCTTCGTCGGCCAGAAGTCGGGCTATGGCAATGTCGTCGAGGTCGATCATGGTCAGGGTATCCTGACCCGCTACGCCCATTTGTCGGGTTTCAACGCCAAAGTGGGCGACCGCGTCACCGCGGGGCAGCAGATCGCCCGCATGGGCAGCACCGGCCGCTCGACCGGCAGCCATTTGCATTTCGAAGTCCGTTTGAACGGGGTCGCGGTCAATCCGCGGCGTTTTCTGGAGGCCAAAGCCGATGTTCTCAAAGTCAAAGACGACGCCCGACAGCGGGTCGGCGCCCTCGCTTCCGCCGGTGCCCGCTAAGATGGCGACCGGCGCCCGTCATACCACTTTCTCGATCATCGGGTCGGATGTGGTCATCACCGGCAATGTGTCGGCCAGTGTCGACCTGCACGTCGACGGCAAGATCGAGGGCGACTTGAAATGCGCCAACCTCGTCCAGGGCGAGGCGAGCGAGATCAAGGGCGGTGTCGTCGCCGAGACCGCTAAGCTTGCGGGTCTGGTCGACGGGTCGATCGAGGCCAAGACGCTGATCATCCACGCCAGCGCGCGGATCACCGGCGACGTGACCTACGAAACGATCACGATCGAAAATGGCGGCAAGGTCGACGGCAAGCTGTCGCACCGCCGCGCGGGTGCGGCCAAGGCGCCTCCGGCGCTCGAAGTCGTCGGCGAAAAGCCGGCCTCGTTCGGCGCCTGACCGACCGCGATTTTCCGGTCGGCACGATGGTGTGCTGGCAATGGGGCCGCGGCGAAGGTCGCGGCGTGATCGCCGAGCGCTTCGACCGCCGCGTCGAACGCACGATCAAGGGTAGCCGGATCGTGCGCAACGGGAGCGCGGGGAATCCCGCCTATCTGATCGAAATGCTCGACGGGCGCTGCGTGCTCAAGCTTGCGAGTGAACTCGCGCCGGCTTGACCGCGGGCGGCGATTGGGGGGCAGGGGGGATCTGCCCAACTTCGGGTCTTGCGCGCCCCCGCGCAGACGCCATAGTCGCGAACCATGCGCACCCTTACCGCTCCGCTCGCCCTCGCCGCCGCCTTGCTGGCCGCCGCGCCCGTCCATGCCAAACCCGCCGATGCGGGTACCGCGAAAAAGATCCTGATCGACAGCGTCGCGATCCCGACCGTCGCGGGACGCGGCAAGGTGCCCGAACTTGCGGCCTATTATGCCGAGGTGCTGAAGGCGGCGGGCTATGCCGACAGCGACATCGTCATCACCCCGATGGGCGAAACCGCGACCTTCGCCGCCACGCTGCAGGGAACGACGAAGGAAAAGCCGATCCTGCTGCTCGGCCATATGGATGTCGTCGAGGCCGACGCGAAGGACTGGACGCGCGATCCGTTCGTGCCGGTCGAGGAGAATGGCTATATTTTCGGGCGCGGGTCGGAGGACAATAAATTCGACGTCGCGATGATGGTCGCCACCATGGCGCAGCTCAGGAAGGACGGCTTCAAGCCCAAGCGCTCGATCATCCTGCTGCTGTCGGGCGACGAGGAAACGTCGATGATGACGACGCGTGCGCTCGCCGCCAAATATAAGGGCGCCGAACTCGCGCTCAACGGCGACGGCGGCGGCGGCCTGATCGGTGAAGACGGCAAGGCGCAATATTACGCTCTGCAGGCCGGCGAAAAAACCTATGCCGACTTCACGCTGGAGGTCACGAACCCCGGCGGTCACAGCTCGCGCCCGTCGCCGACCAATGCCATCGTTCAATTGTCGAATGCACTCGCCAAGGTGGGCGCCCATCATTTCAAGCCGCAGCAGAACGAACTGACCAAGGTCGGTATGCCGATTGTTGCCGATCAGGTCGGCGGTGCGATCGGCGCAGCGCTCAAGACCTTTGCCGCAAACCCCGCCGACGCGGCGGCGATCGCGACGATTACCGCCGATCCTGAATATGTCGGCCAGATCGGCACCACCTGCGTCCCGACGCTGGTCAACGGCGGTCACGCCGAAAACGCCCTGCCGCAGCGGGCGACCGCCAATATCAACTGCCGCATCTTCCCTGGCGTGCCTGTCGAGGCGGTGCGCGCCGAACTCGAACGCGTGATCGCCGACCCCGCGGTGGCGGTGAAGCCCGATCCCGACGCGAGCGCGAGCGACGCCTCGCCGCTGCGCCCCGATGTCATGGCGGCGGTGACGAAGGCCGTCCATGGCCGCTTCCCGGGCCTGCCGATCATACCGTCGATGAGCGCAGGGGCGACCGACAGCTATCATTTCCGTATGCTGGGCGTTCCGAGCTATGGCGTCGCGGGTCTGTTTTCGAAGGCGAGCGACAGCTACGCGCACGGGCTCAACGAGAGGGTGCCGGTCAACGCCATTCCCGGCGCGCTTGCGCATTGGGACAGCCTGCTGCGCGACCTGGCGAAATAATCGTCCGAACCTATGCCGTCGCCCCCGCCCGCGCGGGGGCGACGATTATATGAGCGCCGCCACCGCCCGCTCGACCATCGCCGCCGCCGCATCGGCGCCGAAGCTGCTCGCGTCGAGCGACAGTTCGAGCCACAGCCCGTCGACCATGGCGGTAAGCAGGATCGCGAGCTGGTCGGGGTCGCGCGCGCCGCACGGCGCGAGCAGGTCGCGCAGCCGGGCGCGATAACCGGCATAGCTATCGGCATGGATGGCCGCCATGCGCGCATCGCTGCGCGCGAGCGCCCAGAAAGCGGTCCACGCGCCGAGCAATTGCGGGTCGGTCACCGGCGGGCGGAAGCTGGCAGTCAGATAGGCGGTCAGCCGCGTGTGCGGATCGGGGCCCGCCGCGTCGGTGGCGGCGGCGAAGACCGCATCCATCCGGTCGCTCGTCGCCTGATAGGCTGCGGCGATCAGATCGTCGATGCCGCCGAAATAATGGCGCAGCAACCCGGGCGACACGCCCGCCTTCGCGCAGATCGCGCGGACGCTCGTTCCCGCCAGCCCAAGCTCGGCAAGACATGCCGCGGTCGCGTCGATCAGGTCGGCCCGGCGGGCGTCGGCACTTTCGCGCGTAAAGGCTTGGCGAGCGGCGGTCATATTGTTATACATGTGTATAACAAGGAACGAGCCATGGCAACTGCACCCCTTCGCGATTCGCATCCCGATCCGCTCGACGGCTGGTCGCTCCCGGCCTGGACCTATAGCGACCCCGATTTCTACGCCGCCGAAATGGCGCGCATCTTCCGCCCGAGCTGGCAGGTCGTCTGTCATGACAGCGACATTCCCGCGGCGGGCGACTGGCACAGCATCGATTATTGCGGCGAAAGCGTGATCGTCGTGCGCGGCGCCGACCGCGTCGTGCGCGCCTTCACCAACGTCTGCCGCCACCGCGGGTCGCGGCTGGTCGACGGCGCGGCGGGCTGCGCGAAGAAGCTCGTTTGCCCCTATCACGCCTGGACCTACGAACTCGACGGGCGACTCTCGGGCGTTCCCGATTCGGCGAGCTATCCGACGCTCGACAAGGAAAAGGCGGGGCTCGCGCCCGTCGGCCTCGAACAATGGCGCGGCTTCTGGTTCGTGCGGCTGGAGGACGACGGCGGCCCGTCGGTCGCCGCGATGATGGCGCCCTATGAAGCGATGGTCGAACCCTATCGTTTCGCGGAACTCGGCGCATTGGGGCGCGTCACGCTGCGCCCGCGCGATGTGAACTGGAAGAATGTCGGCGACAATTATTCGGACGGCCTGCACATTCCCGTCGCCCACCCCGGCCTGACGCGATTATTCGGAAAAAGCTATGGCGTCGAAGCCGAAGATCGCGTCGATCGCATGTGGGGCGACCTCGCCGACCGACCGTCGGCGAACTGGTCCGAGCGGCTCTATCAGCGGTTGCTGCCGCCGGTCCCGCACCTGCCGCAAGCGAACCAGCGGCACTGGCTCTATTTCAAGCTGTGGCCCAATGTCGCCTTCGACATCTACCCCGATCAGGTCGATTTCATGCAGTGGCTGCCGACCGGCCCGACGAGCTGCCTGATCCGCGAAATCAGTTACGTGCTTCCCGATGCCCGCCGCGAGATGAAGGCCGCGCGCTATTTGAACTGGCGCATCAATCGTCAGGTCAATGCCGAAGATACGGCGCTGATCACCCGCGTCCAGCAGGGCATGCAATCGCAAAGTTTCCAGATGGGACCGCTCAGCGACAAGGAAGTCTGCCTCAAGCATTTCTGTGCCCGGATGCGCGCGATCATCCCCGAAGCACGGCTGGAGCAGGCGCCGGCGGCGGGGTGGAGCCGCGCTTGACCGGCACGGCGCCCGTGGTGATCGTCGGCGGCGGTCCCGCCGGGATGGTCGCGGGGCTGCTCTTCGCGCGCGCCGGGGTGGCGGTGACGGTGCTCGAAAAGCACGCCGACTTTTTTCGCGATTTTCGCGGCGACACGGTGCACCCCTCGACGCTCGATCTGTTCGACGACATCGGCCTGCTTGGCGCGCTGCTCGCGCTTCCGCATGCCGCGATCGACACGATGACGCTCGACCTGCTCGGGCGCCGCTACACGATCGCGACGCTCAAGCATCTGCCCGTTGCCGCACCCTTTGTCGCGATGATGCCGCAATG
Source organism: Sphingopyxis sp. GC21 (assembly GCF_025727575.1). Classification (NCBI taxonomy): domain Bacteria; kingdom Pseudomonadati; phylum Pseudomonadota; class Alphaproteobacteria; order Sphingomonadales; family Sphingopyxidaceae; genus Sphingopyxis; species Sphingopyxis sp. GC21. Next base: position 3,846,285 of record NZ_CP095845.1, read on the forward strand.
GGATCTGCTCGACTTCATCGCGCGCGAAGGCCGCAAATATCCCACCTTCGACCTGCGCATGTCGACCGAAGCGACGGGATTGCGCCACGATGCCGCCGGCCGCGTCGACGGCGTCACGCTGGCGAGCGGTGAAACGCTGCCCGCGCGCCTTGTCATCGCCGCGGACGGGCGCCGCTCGGTGCTGCGCGATGCCGCCAGGCTGCCGCTCGACGATCTTGGCGCACTGATGGATGTGCTATGGTTCCGGGTGCCGATGCCGGCGGATCTGGACATGACCGAAGTCCCGCTCGGTACGATCGACAAAGGCGGCATGGTCGTCGCGATACCGCGCGGCGATTATTGGCAGTGCGCGCAGATCATCGAAAAGAGCGGCTTCGCGGCGGTCGAGGCGCGCGGTATCGCGGCCTTTCGTGAGACAATCGTTTCGATAGCGCCGGGCCTCGCCGCCGGGATCGACGCGATCGGCGGCTTCGAAGACGTCAAGCTGCTGTCGGTCGCGCTCGATCGGCTGACCCGCTGGTGGCAGCCCGGATTGCTCGCGATCGGCGATGCCGCGCACGCCATGTCGCCCGTCGGCGGCGTCGGGATCAACCTTGCGGTGCAGGATGCAGTGGCCGCCGCGAACATCCTTGCGGCGCCGCTCGTCGCCGGCGCGGACCCCGATCCCTTGCTCGCGCGGGTGCAGGACCGCCGATGGAAGCCCACGACAAAGATGCAGGCGCTGCAGCGTTTTGCGCACCGGCGCGTCGTCGAACCTGTGCTGCGCGGCAAGATCGATCATGTACCGCTCGCGATCCGCCTGCTCGACCATATCCCGCTGCTGCGCCGGATTCCCGGCCGCATAGTCGGCCTCGGCTTCGGGCGGCAGCATGTTCAGTCCCCACTTGCGAAAGATTTTTCATGACCAAAGCCTATGACGCGCTGATCATCGGCGCCGGCCACAACGGCCTTGTCTGTGCCTTTTATCTTGCCAAGGCGGGGCTGAAGGTCCGTATCGTGGAGGCGCGCGACGTCGTCGGCGGGGCCGCTGTGACCGAGGAATTCGCGCCGGGCTTCCGCAATTCGGTCGCGAGCTATACGGTCAGCCTACTGCAGCCGAAGGTGATCGCCGACATGAAGCTCGCCGATCATGGCTATCGCGTCATCGAGCGGCCGATCAGCAATTTCCTTCCGCAGGAGGATGGCGGCTATCTCAAACTCGGCGCCGGGCTCGAACGCACGCAGGCCGAGTTCCGAAAGTTCAGCGCCCGCGATGCCGAGGTGCTGCCGCAATATTATGACGCGCTCGAAAATGTCGCCGAACTGCTCCGCGATCTTGCGCTGCGCGTCCCGCCCAATGTCGGCGAAGGCATGCGCACGCTGCTCGACGGCGCGCGGCAGGGGCGGCGCTTCGCGACGCTCAGCCTCGAACAGCAGCGCGATGTGCTCGACCTGTTCACCAAGTCGGCGCGTACAATGCTCGACAGCTGGTTCGAGAGCGAGGCGGTCAAGGCCGCCTTCGGCTTCGATGCCGTCGTCGGCAACTATGCCAGCCCCGACACGCCGGGCAGCGCCTATGTCCTCCTCCACCATGTCTTCGGCGAGGTGAACGGCAAGAAGGGGGCGTGGGGCCACAGCGTCGGCGGCATGGGCAAGATCACCGAGATCATGGCCAAGGTCTGCCGCGATCATGGCGTCGAAATCAGCCTCGAAAGCCCGGTAGCGAAAGTGCTCGTCGACGGCGGCAAGGCCGTGGGGGTCAAGCTCGTCGGCGGCGAGGAGATTGCGGCGGCGCGGGTGATCGCCAATGTCGGACCCAAGCTGCTTTACGAACGGATGATGGACGCGGGCGACCTGCCTGCCGATTTCGAACGCCGGATCAAGGGTTTCAAGGCAGGCAGCGGCACCTTCCGGATGAATGTCGCGCTGTCCGAACTCCCCAGATTCACCTGCCTCCCCGAACCGGGCGAGCATCACCAGTCGGGGATCATCCTCGCGCCGACGCTCGACTATATGGACCGCGCCTTTCTGGATGCGAAGCGCGACGGCTGGTCGAAGGAACCGATCGTTGAGATGCTCATCCCCTCGACCGTCGATGACAGCCTTGCCCCTGAAGGCTGCCATGTCGCCAGCCTCTTCTGCCAGCAGTTCGCACCCGAATTGCCGGACGGGCGCGACTGGGACGATGAGGAGGAAGCCGCGGCCGATTGCATCATCGACACGGTCGAAAAGCATGCGCCCGGCTTCCGCGCCAGCATTGTCGGGCAGACGCGCCTCAGCCCCAAGGGTCTCGAACGCAAGTTCGGGCTGGTCGGCGGCGACATCATGCACGGCAATATGAGCCTCGATCAACTCTGGTCGGCGCGGCCGGTGCTTGGCAATGGCGGCTATCGCGGGCCGGTGAAGGGGCTTTACATGTGCGGGGCGGGAACGCACCCGGGCGGCGGCGTCACCGGCGCGCCGGGGCATAATGCGGCGCAGGTGATCCTGCGCGACCGCGGTCTATTCGCGCCCCGCTGGCGCTGAGGCCGCTCCCCCGCGGCGCCGCATTAGCAGATAGAGGGGTAGCCCCGCCGCGGTCATCGCGACGCTCCACAAACTCGCCTCGATCCCGGCGCCGTAGAAGGCCCAGCAGCTGTAGCAGAAGCCGACGAGGGTCAGCGCCGCAAAGCCCGGCGAGACGCGCAGGCTGCCCGCCTGTTCGAGCCGCAGCGCCGACAGGCTGCCGACGACATAAAGGATGATCGCGGTCGAAGTGGTGATGAGCACCATGAAGGTGAAAAGTTCGGCGAGGCCGCGCGAATAATTGGCATAGACGACGATGCTCGCGAGCAGGCTCGATGCGATCTGCGCCATTTGCGGCGATCCGAAACGATTGTCGCGCCCGAAAAGGGCGGGGAGCAGACCGCGATGGGCGAGGTCGCGCGGAATTTCGCCCTGCAGCATCACGAATCCGTTGAGCGCGCCGAGCGCGGCGATCGCGGCAAAGACCGCGACGATATCACCCGCCAGCGGGCTGACCAGCGTTCCGAAAAAGGTCGCATAGGCGGCGTTCGACTGTTGCAGCGTTTCGACGGGCAGCAGCATGGTGACCGCGGTGCAGGACAGGAGATAGAGGAGGCCGGTCGCCGCGGCACCGATCAGTGTGGCGCGCGGGATCATCCGTTCAGGATCGCGCACCCGGTCGCCAACGACGGCGGCGCTTTCGAAGCCGAGCAGCGCGAACAGCGTCAGCGTCGCCGCGCCGCTCACTGCCGACAGGCTGACCGGCTGGGTATGCGCCATCCCTGCGGCATGGCCTTCGCCGGTGCCGAGCAGCCAAGCCGCGACCAGCACCGCGCCGATCACCGGCACCAGCTTCAACAGCAGCGTGACGATCTGCGTCTCGCCCGCGCGGCGGATGCCCGACAGGTTGATGAGCGTGAAGAGCCACAGAAAGCCGATCGCGACCAGCGCGGGCAGCGGCCCCTTGTCGCCGAGCCTGGGGATGACGATCGAAAGATTGCTGACCGCCGCGACGGCAAGCGTCGCATTCGCCGTCCAGCAACTGATCCAGTAGCTCCAGGCGACGGTGAATCCCGTGCCGGGGCCGAAGGCTGCATTGGCGTAGGTGAACGTCGCGCTGCCGCCGGGCAGTCGCCGTGCAAGCTGCGCAAAGACGATGGCGAGGCACAGGGTGCCGGTGATCGTCACGCCCCAGCCGATGACGGCGTTCCAGCCGAGCGGCGCCAGATCGCGGGGCAGGAGGAACACCCCCGACCCGATCATATTGCCCATGACGAGGGCGACGCACATGGCGAGACCGAGCTTCTGCCCGGCCTCGCCCTGTTGCTGTGCGGGGTTCGTCACCCGGTCAGAACTTGGCGCCCAGGCGTGCGCCGATCGTCTGCGGCGTGTTCACCAATATCTGCACCCGGCTGTCGCACTGGCCGCAGTTGGAGAAGCGCGACAGCTCGGCCCGCTCGTCGAAGGCATTCTGGAGGAACAGTTCGAAGCTGTATTTGCTCCAGTCGAAACCGACCGCAAAGTCGACCGTCGTCGATCCGCGGATCCGGCCCAGCGCGTTCGCGACATCGACGCGAATGTCGGGAGTTGACGAACTGCGATGCGCGACGACCGATTGCAGATGCAACTCGCCGGGTCCCACTGGGAATTGATAGCGGATCGTCGCATTGCCGTTGAACCGCGGTGTCACCGGCAGTCGCGTTCCCCGCGGCGCGGCGATGCTGTTGTCAGGATCGGCGGTACATTGATAGGTCGGGTCGTCGATCGCGCATAGATTGTTGCGCGTCTTGGCATCGGTGTACGCGGCCGCCGCCGCGATCGTCAGCCCGTCGACCGGGCGGATGTTGACGTCGGCTTCGATACCCCGGATGCGCGCATTCGGCCCGTTGTGGATTTCGGTAAAGCTGTTGAGGCCGAGGAAGGAGAATTGGAAGCGCTTCCAATCCTGCTGATAGATCGCTGCGTTGAGGCGGACGAGCCCGCCAGCCAACGTCGTTTTGATCCCGATTTCATAATTGGTCAGGAAGTCGGCGTCGTAAGGCGGAATCGTCGCACGCCTGTTGATTCCGCCCGGACGGAAGCCGCGCGACCAGGTGGCATAGGCCATCACATCGTCGCTGGGTTTCCACGTGAGGTTCAGCCGGTGGGTAAAGCCATCGTCCTTGGTCCGCTTCGGAACGAGCTTGCCGTTCACATAATCGGCAAGGTTAGTGCACGGCCCGCCAGGCACCGCGGCAGGGAACAGCGTCCCGCCCGGATTGTCGCGCAATATGTCGCCCGTGGTCGTATAGCAGCCCGCGACCCCCGTGCGTGAGCTGCCCGCGCCATTATAAGGCGGGCCGTCGGGATTGCGCCCGAATCCGAAGAAGCCGATCAGGCTGTTGTCATATTTGTAGAAGCGGCCTCCGCCGGTGAGCGTCACCGTCGGGGTGATGTCGAAGCTTGCTTCGCCGAAGATCGCATAATCCTTGTCGACGCGCTTCTGCTCGGTTAGCCAAAGCGTGCCGGGAAGGCCGTTGACTGACAGATCGTCGGCAAGGCCGGGGACACGATAGTCCTGATGAATCCGGTTGCTCTGCCGCTGATAGAAGAGGCCGGCGACGATACGGAAACGTTCCTCCTGGGGCGAAGCGATGCGCAGTTCCTGGCTGAGCTTGCGGAAATGGTCCGTGCCGATGATATATTGCCGCGGGTCGATCGTGTTGCCGGCATTGTCCTGGAAATAGAAATAGCCGGCCAGTCCGCCATAGTCGGCATAGAGCGCGTCATAAGCCTCGGCATAGTCGGTATAGTCGTTGATCTGATACGCCTTGCGGTCGAGATAGGCGCCGGCATAGGTGACATCAAAATTGCCGAGCTTGCCCTCGATCGTCAGTGCTGCCTGAATGAACTTGTCGGTGCGCATGTCGGGGTAAAAGCGCTGCACCTGCAAATCGCCGACGCGCGGATCCTGGGCGAAGGTGCCGTTGCTCTTTTGATGCTGGTAGAGCAGCGTCGGGGTGACGGTCCAGTTTTCGTCGAGATCGACCTTCAGCGCGGCGCGGCCGCCATAGATTTCAGCGTCGTTGAAGTCTTTTTTGACATAGGGTGCGTTATTGACCGTGATGCCGCCCGGATCGGGCAGGAAACTGCGCGTTCCCGGCACATTGTCGATATATCCTGCATCCTTCTGATACCAGCCGACAAGGCGCACCGCCGCCATCTCGCTGAGCGGCGCGTTGATCATGCCTTCGAGCCGGCCGCCCATGCCGCCATGCTTGACGGTGTTGAGTTCGCCGTCGACGCGGCCTTCGAAGCCGGCGGTGTCGGGCTTGTTGGTGATTATGCGGATCGTCCCCGCCTGCGACGAGGCGCCGTACAGCGTGCCCTGCGGTCCGGCGAGCGATTCGATGCGCGCGATGTCATAAATATGAACGTCGAGCGTGCCGCCGATCGTCGTGACCGGCTGTTCGTCGAGATAAACACCGACGCTGGGCAGCGAACCAGAGTGGTTGCCGTCGCCGCCGCTCGCCACGCCGCGCATATAGACAGTGGTGACGCCGGGCTGGCTCGACTGGAAGGCCACGCTGGGCAGAAGTTTCGAAAAATCCTGGAAGTTGGCGACGTTGAGTTGGTCGAGCTTGCGTGTGCCGAGCGCCTGGATGCTGATCGGAACGTCCTGAAGATTTTCCTCGCGCTTCTGCGCCGTGACGACGATCTCGTCGCTATTCGCCGCGCCCGGCCCCTCTTGGGCGAACGCAGTTCCCGATGTCATGACTGCTGTGGATAGCGATGCCAGAAGCAACGCCCGGTGCGAAAAATGGACTCGCATGCAAGACCCCCCTTTTCTGCGCTGCGCCATATGTCGCAGCGCAAGCAAAGAGGTGTGCCAGCTTTCTTTCGATCGTCAATCGGGACGCGCGTGCGTCACCCCCGGAGAACGCAGATTCCCGGCCACTATGACAAAATTGCAACAATCATGCGCCGCGCGCGGGATAGGCGTCGAGCGCCGGGCCGAGCGCGGCTTTCAAGGGATCGAGCCACGGCTCCATCGCGCGCCACTGGCCGACGCCATCGCGGTTGATCGGCCGCCGCACCTGTTCCGAACTCGCGGTGCGAACCGCGCGGTCGCTTTTGTGAAATTCAAGGCAGGCCTGTTCGAACGGCACCCCGAGCCAGCCGAGCATCGCGCGCACTTCGGCTTCGAGATCGGCGAGCACATCTTCGTGAAAGACGCGGTGGACATGGCCGGGCAGAACGCCGTCGAAATGGTCCATCAGATCGACATAATCGGCATAATAGCGCCCCATGTCGGCAAGATCGTAGCTGAACGCCTGCCCGCGCGCAAAATGCTGTTTGAAATTGGAAAAGCAGCAATCGAGCGGATGTCGCCGCGCGTCGATGATCTTCGCATTGGGCAGGATCAACCGGATGAAGCCGACATGCAGCCAGTTGTTCGGCAACTTGTCGATATAGAAGGGCTTGCCGCTCTTGCGCTGAATCTCCGTCTGGCGAAGATAGGTTTCGCCGAGGTCGCGCGCCTGTTGTGCCGACAGTTTCGCGATTCCGCCCATCCCGCGCGCCTTGGCGAAGAGTCGGGGGATGTCGGGCAACTCCATGGTGCCCTCGATCATCGAATGGCTCGACAATATCTGTTCGATCAGCGTCGATCCCGCGCGCGGCATGCCGACGATAAAGATGGGGTCGGGCGCATCGGCGCCATGATCGGACCGCGAGGCAAAGAAGTCAGGGGTGTAGAGCGTCTTGGCATGATCGACTGCAGCGCGCGTCTGATCGGCATCATAGTCGAGCAAGGTCCGGCGCAAGCCATTGCCGCGCGCGTAATGGGCAAAGGCCTCGGCCGGGCGCTGCCGGTCCTCCTCCGCCTTGCCGAGCGCGAAATGGAGGTGGAAACGATCCTCGACCGCCAGATCGTCGCGGCCGAGCGGCGCCTGCATCGCATCCAGATCAGCGTCCGAAAAACGGAAAGTCTTGAGGTTAGCGAGGCTCCACCACACCTCGCCGAGCGCGGGGTTGAGCGCCAGCGCCCGGCGATAGGCGGCGATCGCGTCGTCCTGTCGCCCCACCGTCTTGAGCATATGACCGTAGGACATCCAGATGCGCGGCTGGCGATCGATGCCTTGCAATACCCGTTCGTAGAGTGCGAGCGCCTCGTCAAACTCGCCGACGCGGCCGAGCGCGGCGGCCTTCAGGTTGGCGTTCATCAGATTGTCGGGATCGACCTGCTGCAGCTTTTCAAGCTCCTCGACCGCCTCGGCCGAACGGCCCTGACGGTGGAGGATCGTTGCAAGGTTCGACCGTGCGGCGAGAAATTCGGGCGCCAGTTCGATCGCCCGGCGCAGCAGCGCTTCGGCGTCGCGATAGCGTTCGATCCGCGCCGCCAGTTCGGCAAGCATACGGATCGCCGTCACGTCGAAGGGGTCTTGCTTAAGATGCGCCTTCAATGCCGGCTCGGCGTCGTGCAGTCGCCCCTCGGCGAGCGCGAGCGCGGCCGTCATCAGCGCTGGGTTGCGGATCGCCCGTTCGATCGTCGCCTGAACGCGATCGGCCGTCATGCTCAGCTCTTGGACCGGGCCTTGGCGATGGCGCGCTTCAGCGTGTCATAGCCAACCTGCCCTTGGAGAAGTTGATTGCCGACGACCCAGGTCGGGGTCGCGTTGAGCTGAAGCTGGGTTGCGATCGCCAGGTTCGCGTCGAGTTCGCGCTGGAACAGCGCCTCGTTCGCGGTCGCGTCGGCGCTGCCGTCGGTAACGACGCCCGCGCGCTGCGCGGCGGCGGCGATCGCCGAGGGGTCGAGCGAACTCGCTGCGAACATCGCGTGGTGGAAAGCGTCATATTTGCCCTGTCGCGCGGCGGCGAGCGCCATCAGCGCGGCATCGCGGCTTTGCGGCGAGATGATCGGCAATTCGCGGAACACGACCTTCAGCCTTTTGTCCTCGCGGACCAGCCGGTCCACGTCGGGCACGCTCGCCCGGCAGAAGCCGCAGGCATAATCGGTGAAGACGACCAGCGTGACGTCGCCGTCGGCATTGCCCGCCCAAGCGCCGGCATAGGGCTTTTCGAGCGCGGGGCGGATCGCGTCGATCGCCCTGGCCATTTCGCGGTCGCGCTGCGCCTCCAACGCCTCGGGGATGATTTCGGGATTGGCGCGAATATAGTCGCCGACGATCGTCTCGACCTCGCTCTTGCTCATGCCGCCGCCGAAGCGGCCGCCAAGCCAGAAGGTCGCGCCGAGCAGCGCGAGCGCGGCGATGCCGCCGATCAGCAGGGTTCGCGTCGATACGCCGTCCATCATTCCTCCCTGGCGCTGCGGCAGGCGGCCCGCGGTCATCGCCTTGGTCCGCGCGAGCTTGGGCTTGGCCGGGGGCGTGACATGCGGGGTGCGATCATCGTCCGACGCGATTGCTGTTGCCGCTGCCTTGGCCGGCGTTTCCGCCAGCGTCGCGGGGATCGCTTCGCCGGCGAAGAGCGGCAGGTCGCCCGCGTTCCCGGCGTCGGCGGCGCGCGCCTCTGCCTCTTCGCGCGCGAGCAATTGTTCGAGCCCCGAGGGCGGCGGCGCAAGCTCTTCGGCGGCGGGACGCAGCTTGTTCGCGGCGTCGCCGATGCCGTCCTTGCCGGCGCGCGCAACCTGACCTGCGACCTGGCCGATTCCGGCCTTCGTCTTGCCCGCGACTTCGCCGATCCCGCGTCCGGCTTCGCTGGAAATTTTCGCGACCTTGTCGCCCAGCGCCATCTTGCCCCACGCCTCGCCGCTCGCGCTTGCTGCGCTGCGCGCCGCCTTCGCCGATCCGCGTCCGATGGCGCGCGCGGCGCGCGCGGCGCCGCGGCCCGAACGCTGCGCAAGGTCGCGCGTCCGCCGCGGTATCTCCATTGCCTCGACGCGGGCGGGAATATCGGCGCGTTCGCCGACATCGATCGTCCAGTCGGCAAAGGCCGCAGCGCCGTGCCGGATCGCACTCCATAGCCGCGCCGCACCCGCCTTCAGCTGCTCGCCCGTGACGCGCGGATCGCGCGCCGGAGTGGGCTGCGGCGTATAGCGGCCGACGTCGATGCCGACGGGGGGCGCGTCCTTCGGCTTCGCCAGCCCCTCGTCGGCGCGCGGCAGGGGATCGGGCGCCGGCGTCGGGTCGCGCAACCACGGCTGGTAATATTCGTCTTTCTTGTCTGTCACTTGTCGCCCTTGTGCATTCGCGAAATTGCGATGCATCCCCGAATTTCGTCGTGAATCTAGCGCCGTTTGCGCGTCCGTTCTACCTCGGCGCGCGCAACCATCGAAATATCCTGTGCACGAATCCAGTCGGGCGACCCTTGCGGCAGGCCCTGCATCGCCATTTCGGCATTACGCAGCGCGAGCATCGGCTGTCCACCCTCGAGACTGTAGCGTTCCGCCGAGGCGAGCGCGGCGCGCGCCTGATCGCCGCGGTTCGCATAGACAATTCCAAGCTGATACCAGGCAAACGGATTCTCGTTATCGAGCGCGACGGCGGTCTTCAGCACCTTCTCGGCCTCTGGAAAATTGGCCGGATCCTCGGTCGCGATCAACGCATGGCCGAGGGTCGAGGCGATCAGCGGCTGCGATTTCGAGTTGGCGACCGCTTTGCGCAGCGGCGGGATCGCTTCCTTGGGCCGACCGGATTCGAGCAGAACCTGGCCTTCGAGTTCGAGGAAATAAGGGTCTTCGGGATTGGTGGCGATCAGGGCATCGACCTCGTCCAGCGCCTTTTGCGGATAGGCGCTCTTGTGCCAGGCGTAAGCGCGGGCGTAGCGCGCGGGCACGCTCTTGTCGCTTTCGGGATATTTGCGCAGCGTCCGCTCGGGCTCTTCCATATAGCCGAGCAGCTTGGCCTTCACGCGCTGGAAGCGGGCCTCGAGCTGGGGGTCGCTCGGCTTGTCCCACGCCGGATCGACGACATAGACTTCGCGAAGCGCCTGGATGCGATCGCCAGACAGCGGGTGCGTGCGGCTGTAGGCCTGATCATCATCCTGTTTGACGGCATAGCGAAATTCGAGGTTCTGCAGCTTCTTGAAGAAATCGAGGCTGCCCCTGCCGCTGATCCCCGCCTTCGACAGATATTGGGCGCCGGCGGCATCGGCGGTCGCTTCCTGGACCCGGCTGAACGCCAGATATTTGCCGAGTGCGGCCTGCTGCCCTGCCATCATGATGCCCATTCCAGCGTCGCCGCCGCCCGCCGCGATCGCCGCGGCGCCGAGCAGCATACTGAGCAGCGAGATGCCCGTTGCGGTCTTGGCGCCGTCGCTGGCGCGGATTGCGTGGCCGCCCATGATATGGCCGAGCTCGTGGGCGAGTACGCCCTGCACTTCGTTGGCGCTGTCGGCGGTCTCGATCAGGCCGCTAAAGACATAGATGTCCTGACTGCCCGCCACGAACGCGTTGATGCTGCGGTCGCCGAGCAGGTGGACGCGCACCTGTCCGGGACGCAGCCCCGCCGCGACGAGCAGCGGGTCGACCATGTCCTGGAACAGCGCCTCGGTTTCGGCGTCGCGCAGCATCGACTGCGCCATCACCGGCCGCGCGGCAACGGCCACCATGGCGAGGAGCGTCATCAACAGGCGCAGCGCGGCGCGCCAGGCGCCCAGCCGGGCCAGGATGTGGGACGGGGACGGGGCGATCATCGCCGCCTGTCTTGCGCCGCGCGTCTGAACCTCGACTGAAGCCATGGAGACTTATTGGGGCGCCAGCCGCGCGGGCGCAAGGCGAGAGATGGTCGCCGCCGCGGTGACAGTCCAAAAAAGGGGCCCCCGCTTGCACGGGGGCCCATCTTTTTACGCGATGCAGGCGCGTCAGTTGCCGAAGGTGCGCTGCCACCAGCCTCGGCGGGGTTCGCCCGCTGGGGCGTCGCCGTCGGCATCGGCCTCGGCGGGGACGGAGACGGCTTCGTCCGCCGCATCGCCCTGCGGTGCGCTTGCCGTCGCTTCGGCGGGCTGCGCCTCGGCGGCGGCCGCCTTCTTGCTGCGGCTGGCGCGCTTCTTCGGCGCAGGCTTGGCAGGTTCCGCCTCCTCTACCGGCACTTCGGCGACAGGAGCGTCGGGCGCTTCGCTGCTCGCTTCGGCAGCGGCCGCTTCGGCAGCGATCGCCGTCTTGGTCTTGCGCGGCGCGCGCTTGCGCTTCGGCTTTTCGTCAGCCGGCGGCATTTCGGGGGCGGGAGCTTCGACGGCTTCCGGTTCGGGCGCGGTCGTGTCCGCGTCGCCTGCTTCGGCTTCGGCCTCGACCTTCTTGCGACCGCGGCCACCGCGGCGACGACGCGGCTTGGCTTCGCCTTCCTCGCTCGCTTCGGCGGCTACGGTTTCGACCGCACCATCGGCGCCGACTTCGTCGTCGCCGTCCTCGGCCTCTTCGGAAGCCGTTTCGCCCTCGGCGGTTTCGTTGCCCTCGTCATCGCGGCGACCGCGACGACCGCGGCGGCGACGCCGGCGGCGCTTGTTGCGTCCGCCTTCGCCATCGGCATCGCCCTCGTCACGCTCGCGTTCGCGGCGCGCGGGGCGTTCGGCTTCTTCTTCCTCTTCTTCGATATCCTCTTCGTCGACGATATCGTCGTCATCATCATCCTCGATCGGCGCGATCGGGGCGAAGCTGCGGCGCTGAACGGGCGGCGGGCCGCCGACCTCGATCGCCATGCGCGCGCCTTCGGTTTCTCCGTCGGGCAGGATTTCGACGCTGACGCCGTACAGATCCTCGATGTCGCGCAGTTCGCGGCGCTTTTCGTTGAGTAGATAGAAGGTTGCTTCCTGGCTCGCGCGCAGGATTATCTTGCTGCCCTTGCCACGTGCGGCTTCCTCTTCGATCAGGCGCAGCGCGCTGAGACCCGCCGACGATGCGGTGCGGACGAGGCCGGTGCCTTCGCAATGCGGGCAGGGTCGCGTCGACGCTTCGAGCACGCCGGTGCGCAGCCGCTGGCGGCTCATTTCCATCAGGCCGAAGCCCGAGATGCGGCCGACCTGGATGCGCGCGCGGTCATTCTTGAGCGCATCCTTCATCGCGCGCTCGACCTTGCGGACGTTCGAGCCATGATCCATGTCGATGAAGTCGATGACGATCAGGCCCGCCATGTCGCGCAGGCGGAGCTGGCGGGCGATTTCGTGCGCTGCCTCGAGGTTGGTGCTGAGTGCGGTCTGCTCGATATTATGCTCGCGCGTCGAGCGCCCCGAGTTGATGTCGATCGACACCAGCGCCTCGGTCGGGTTGATGACCAGATAGCCGCCCGATTTCAACTGGACGACGGGATTGAGCATCCCCGCAAGCTGATCCTCGACGCCATAGCGCTGATACAGCGAAACGGGGTCGGCATATTGCTTCACGCGCCGGGCGTGGCTGGGCATCAGCAGCTTCATGAACTGCTTCGCCGCCTTATAACCCTCTTCGCCCTCGACGAGCACTTCCTCGATGTCGCGGTGATAGATGTCGCGGATCGCACGCTTCACAAGGTCGCTGTCCGAATGGATCAGCGCCGGCGCGCTCGACCCCAGCGTCTTTTCGCGGATCTCGTCCCAAAGCCGGGCGAGATAGTCGAAGTCGCGCTTGATCTCGGTCTTGGTGCGGCTCATCCCCGCGGTGCGGACGATGCAGCCCATCGACGGCGGCAGGTTGAGCTCGTCGATCATCGCCTTCAATTTGCGGCGATCGGCGCCATTCGAAATCTTGCGGCTGATCCCGCCGCCGTGCATCGTGTTGGGCATCAGCACGCAGTAGCGGCCGGCCAGCGACAGATAGGTGGTCAGCGCCGCACCCTTGTTGCCGCGCTCTTCCTTGACGACCTGCACCAGCATCACCTGGCGGCGACGGATGACGTCCTGAATCTTGTACTTGCGGCGCAGCGACATGCGGCTTTCGCCATTTTCGTCCTCGTCGCGGCGTCCGCGTCCGCGGCCGCCCTTGCGCCCCCGGCCACGCCCGCGGCCCCGGCGACCCTTGTCGTCGCGATCGTCGCGCGATTCTTCGCCATCTTCGCCGTCGGCGTCGTCCGCGGAATCTTCGCGGCCATCATCGTCGCTGTCCTCGCCGATGGTTTGGGGGGCGGCAACGGCGGCGTCATCGTCGCCGGGCTCGTCGACATCGGCCACATCGCCTTCCAGCTCGTCGAGATCTTCCTCGGCGCGCATCGCGGCTTCGGCGGCATGCTCCGCCTCTTCGCGCAGCAACGCTTCGCGGTCTTCCTTCGGGATCTGGTAATAGTCGGGGTGGATTTCGCTGAAGGCCAGGAAGCCGTGGCGATTGCCACCATATTCGACGAACGCCGCCTGCAGCGACGGTTCGACGCGGGTTACCTTGGCCAGATAGATATTGCCCTTGAGCTGCTTGTGCTCGGCGGACTCGAAATCAAACTCCTCGATGCGGTTTCCCTTGGTGACGGCGACCCGGGTTTCTTCCCGGTGCCGCGCGTCGATCAACATGCGCGTGGTCATTATTATTACTCCAGGCGCGCCGCAGCGCGCCAAACAAAAAGGCCGCCGCCGCCCGTGGAGGGCGGCTGCGGTCGATAGGGTTCAAACGGAAAAAGACGTTATTGCCGCGCGTGGCCCGCGTCCGGTCCTGGACGCGCATGCGGTCTTCCGTCACGTCGACGCGCGGCGCAAATGCGACTGCGTCGGCATGGGAAGAGGGCATGGCAAGCCTCATACGGCATCAACCTGTTACGGGGTGACCGTTATGGCAGGCGACGCTGGAATGGGGTCGGCCGCCGCCCGGTCATCCGGGTGGACTGACGGATATGCCTTTCCCCGCATGTCCGGCGCCAGGGAGGCCATGAACCGCGAATCGCGCGGGTCAGCCTTTCCCCTCAAAAGGCCGGACGGGATCGGGTCGGACACCGTCAGTGTGTCGGGTGCTAGCATCGGCACGGACCAACGGCAACCCAAAGCACGGCAGTCACATGGGAATGTTCGCGCGCGCCGACAAGGCGTTTCGCGTAATTCATACTGAATAGCCTGTTAACCGTGCCGGTTGACCGGGATTTGACGGGCGATGGCTAATGGCTGGTTCATCCTTTTTTGCGGCCGGAGCGCTCATGTTTTCGAATAAGCGCTGGACCATCGCGCGCCGGGGGCGGCATAACCGGGTGATGGGCCTGATCCTTGTCCTGATCGCGACGATCCTGTCGATGCCGGCGGCGATCGCGGGCGATATTCGCGCGGTCGAAATCGGCGACCGCGAGGTGACGCTGCGCTTTGCCGACGTCGTCGCGGGCGCGTCGGCCTTCGTCCTCGCCGGACCCGACCGCATCGCGCTCGACATTCTGGGCGCCGATCCTGGCCGTTCGCCGCAGGGCAGCGGGCTTGTCAGCGCGGTGCGCCAGGGGCGGCCGGCCGCCGACACGGCGCGCGTCGTGCTCGATCTGGCGCGGCCCGCGGTGGTCACCGACGCGCGCTTCGCCGCCGACGGGCGCAGCCTTTCGCTGCGCCTGCGTCCCGTCTCGGCCGACGAGTTCGAACGCGCCGCCAAGACGCCGCGCACCGAATGGCAGCCGCCGCTCAACTTTCGCGCCAAGCCGCCCGAAAAGCGCTACAGCGTCACCGTGCCGATCGGCGCGCCCAAGCCGGCGCCGGCGCTGCCCAAGATCGAAGGGCCGAATAATCCGCGCCTGCCGCTTGTCGTCATCGACGCCGGCCATGGCGGGCACGATCCGGGCGCGATTTCGCCGCACAGCGGCAAGCGCGAAAAGGATATCACGCTGGGGATCGCGCGCGCGATTCGCGACGATCTGGTCGCCAGCGGCCGCGTCCGCGTTGCGCTCACGCGCTCGGACGACCGCTTTCTGGTGCTCGAGGAACGCTATGGCATCGCGCGGCGGCTGAAGGCCGATCTGTTCATTTCGATCCATGCCGACGCGGCCGAGAATGAAGAGGCGCATGGCGCGTCGGTCTATACGCTGTCCGAAGTCGCCTCCGACCGCGAGGCGGCTCGGCTTGCGGCGCGCGAGAACAAGGCGAATATCATCAACGGCGTCGACCTGGGCGCGCACAGCGGCGAAGTCTCGTCGATCCTGCTCGACCTGACGCAGCGCGAGACGATGAATGTCGCGTCGGACTTCGCCCGTCTGCTCGAGCGTGAGGCGGCGGACGATGTCACCTTCCGCACCACCGCGCACCGTTTTGCATCCTTCGTCGTGCTGAAGGCCCCCGATACGCCGTCGATCCTGTTCGAAACCGGCTTCATCTCGAATAAGGAGGATGCGGAATTTCTCGCCTCGGCGGCGGGGCAGAAGAAGGTTGCGCGGGGCGTCCGCGATGCCATCCAGCTTCATTTTGCGCGGCAGATCGCCGCAGTCGGCCGCTGATCCAGAAAGTTAGTCTTGACTAACTTTTGACGTGCGCGCAGCTTTCGCCCGGTTCGCGGCGGGAGAGCGACATGGCGACGGCGGAGGCAGGATGGAGCAACTGGTCGGGTAGCGTCCGTGCCCCGGCAACGGTGGCGCGACCGACGGACGAGGCGGCGCTTTCCGCGCTGGTGCGCGAGGCCGCCAAGGTGCGCGCGGTCGGCGCCGGGCACAGCTTCATGCCGCTATGCCAGTCGGACGAACTGATCGTGAGCCTCGACGCGATGGCGGGCGAGCTCAGTATCGCCCCCGATCGTCAGACCGCGCGCATGCCGGCAGGATGGAGCATCAAGCGGCTGACCGAGGCGTTGTGGCAGCACGGCCTTGCGCTCGCCAACCAGGGCGATGTCAATCCGCAGGCGCTGGCGGGCGCGATGGCGACGGGCACGCACGGGACCGGCGTCGATCTCGGCTCGCTGTCAACCTTTGCACGCGGCTTCCGGCTGATCGGCGCCGACGGCGCGGCGCGCTGGTGCGACGCGCAGGAAAACTCCGATCTATTCGCGGCCCAGCGGCTGTCGCTCGGGCTGTTCGGCATCGCGACCGAGATCGAGGTCGCCGTCGTCCCCGCCTTTCATCTGGTCGAACAGATCGAGAAAAGGCGCTGGGACGAAATCCGCGAAAGCTACGACGAGCTTGCCGAGCAGCACCGCCACATCGAATTCTGGATTTTTCCGCACGCCGAACATGTGATCCTGAAGACTTTGACGCCGTGCGACCCGTGCGATCCGCCCCGCTCGACGAGCGATGTCGACGAAAGCGCTTTCCGCCGCGCGCTCGACGTCGCGGCCTTCGCGCCTTTTCTGACCCCGCTGCTCCAGCGCGCGATGATGAAGACGCGCTTCGATGGCGAGCGTCGCGGGCCCGCGCACAGCATCTTTCCGTCCGACCGCACGATCCGCTTCGAGGAAATGGAATATGAACTGCCGCGCGCCGTCGGCCTCGCCGCGCTCGACGCGGTGATCGGCTGGATTCGCGCCCGGCGTTTGCCCGTGACCTTTCCCTTTGAATATCGCACCGTCGCCGCCGACGATATCTGGATGAGCCCGATGAACGCGGGGCCGGTCGCTGCGATCTCGATGCATCAATATGCAAAAATGCCATGGGCTGATCATTTTGCTGGCGCCGAGGCGATTTTTCGGGCGCATGGGGGGCGGCCGCATTGGGCGAAGCGCCACACATTGACGCGCGCCGATGTCGATTCGCTTTATCCGATGGCCGAGCGCTATCGCGCGGTCCGCCGTGCTGCCGATCCCCACGGCAAATTTCTGAACCCGCATCTGGAGGCGCTGTTTTCATGAGCGACGATCTGACCCTGCACGCCCATCTTGTCGGTCGGCAGGGGTCGCGCGCCGACCTCAATACGCCGGTACTCGTCCTCGATATCGAGGCGCTCGACCGCAATATTGCGGCGATGGCCGGGCTGGCCGCCGCGCGCGGTATTGGCCTGAGGCCCCATGCCAAGACCCACAAGAGCGTCGATATCGCGAAGCGCCAGCTTGCAGCAGGCGCCGCCGGGGTCTGCTGCGCGAAGATCGGCGAAGCGGAGGCACTCGCCGACGGCGGCATCACCGGCATCCTCATCACCTCGCCGGTCGCCGCGCCGCGCGCGATCGAGCGGCTTGCGGCGCTGGCCACGCGCGCGGACCTGCTGATGGCGACGGTCGATCATCCCGATGTTGCGGAGCGGATCGATGCCGCGCTTGCGGTCCAAGGCGCGACGCTCGACGTGTTGATCGACATCGATCCCGGTATCGCGCGCACCGGGGTCGCCTCGCCCGAAAAGGCCGTCGACCTTGCCCGCGCCATCGCCGCGCTGCCGACGCTGCGCTGGCGCGGCGTCCAATATTATTGCGGGTCGCAGCAACATATCGAGGATTATGCCGAGCGCCGCGCCGCGATCGCCGAGCGCACCGATTATCTGAAGACGGCCCTCGCCGCGCTTGCCGACGCGGGCTTCGCGGCGGAAATCGTCAGCGGCTCGGGGACCGGAACGCACCATATCGACCTCGACCTCGGCGTCTTTACCGAGCTGCAGGCGGGCTCCTACGTCTTCATGGACAAGCAATATTGCGACTGCGATCTGACCGGCGACGGCGCGCCGCCGTTCGAGGTTGCGCTCGGTGTCGATGCGCGCGTCGTCAGCGCCAATCATAGCGGCCTTGTCACCATCGACGCGGGGTTCAAATCGCTGTCGACCGACGGCGGGGTCGCCGTGGTGCGGCGCGGCGCGCCCACGGACAGCTTCTTCGCCTTCATGGGCGACGAACATGCGGCGCTGGTCGCGCCCGGCATCGGCGAACGGATGGCGCCGGGCGATCCGGTGACGCTGACCGTCCCGCACTGCGACCCGACCGTCAATCTCTATGACCATTATCATGTCGTCGCAGGCGACACGCTCGTCGCCATCTGGCCGGTCAGTGCGCGCGGGCGCGCGCGATGAGCGTCGCGGCGAAGGCGCCGCCGAAGCAGGACCGCGCGCGCGCCACCTATGACAGGCTGCTCGATGTCGCGGGCCTGCTCCTCGCCGAAGAGGGCATCGAACGCATTTCGACCAACCGGATCGCCGCCGAGGCAGGGCTGAGCCCGCCCGCACTCTATCGCTATTTCGGCGACAAATATGCGGTTCTCGAAGCGTTGGGCCGCCGGCTGATGGAGCGGCAGAATGCAGTGCTGGAGGCGTGGATCGAGCGGCACCGGAGCGGCGGCATCGCGGCAATGGCCGATCATATCGGCGAACTGCTCGCCAAAACCGCCACGGTAACGCGCGCCGAGCCGGGCGCGGTGTGGACCTTGCGCGCGCTCCACGCGACCCCGCGACTCGTCCATGTCCGGCTCGAATCGCATCGCCACGTCACCGACCGGCTGACCGATGCATGTCTGCCCTGGCTCGTCGGCGTGCCGCGCGAGACTTGTTGGCGGCGGCTGCGCCTCGCGGTCGAGATCGGCTTCGCCGCCGACGAGATGCTCTATGAGGAAGATCGGGTCGCCGCCGATGCGGTGCTCGCCGACGCTGCGCGTCTGCTAAAGGCGTCGCTCCAGGATCTCGCGACGGACGGCTGACCGTCCGGGCGCAAGCCGCTTCCCTTTCGGCGAAGCAGGCTTTAGAGGCAAGCCAATCATGGTCGCCGACAGCACGTCCCACTTCCGTTACCGCCTGCGTCGCGACAGCAACGCCGTCATTGGCTGGTTCCGGCAGATGTGGACGCGGCGCTGGTTCCGCTGGCTCGGCTATCTGGCGCTGGCGGGCGTGGCCGCACTGGCGCTGCTGTGGACGATTTTCGCCCGTAACCTGCCTTCGGTCGACCAGCTTCGCGACTATCAGCCGCCGCTGCCGACGATGGTGCGCGACGGCGAGGGCAAGCCCGTCCACAGCTATGCACGCGAGCGCCGCGTCCAGCTGGAATATGCCGAATATCCCCAGCTTCTCGTCCGCGCCTTTCTCGCGGCCGAGGATCGCACCTTTTTCGAACATGGCGGGATCGACTATCCCGGCATCGCGACCGCGATCCTGACCAATCTGAAGCGCGACGGCCGCCCGGTCGGCGCCTCGACGATCACGCAGCAGGTGGCGAAGAATCTGCTGCTGACGGGCGAGGTCAGCTATACCCGCAAGATTCGCGAGGCGATCCTCGCCAAGCGGATCGAGGCGGCGCTTACGAAGCAGCAGATCCTCGAACTGTATCTGAACGAAATTCCGCTCGGCCGCCGCAGCTTCGGCGTCCAAGCGGCCGCGCGCGCCTACTTCGACAAGGATGTCGACCAGCTCGCGCTTCACGAAATGGCCTTCCTCGCCATTTTGCCCAAGGCACCCGAAACCTATGGCCGCGCGCGCAATACCGACAAGGCGATCGCGCGGCGCAATTTCGTGCTCTCCGAAATGTTCCGCAACGGCTGGATCACCGCGGCGCAGCGCGACGCCGCGCAGGCGATGCCGCTCGGCCTCTCTGAAACGGGCAACAAGGCGGTCGCGCAGGTCGGCGGCTATTATATGGAAGAGGTGCGCCGCCAGCTGATCGACCAGTTCGGCGAGACCCCCGAGGACGGCCCGCTCAGCGTTTATGGCGGCGGGCTTTGGGTGCGCACCCCTTATGACGACAAGATGCAGCAGGCCGCGACCGGCGCGCTGCGCCGCGGCCTCGTCCGCTACGACACCGGCAAGGGCTGGTCGGGACCGATCGCGCGGATCGAGGCCGACGACAAATGGCGCAGCCGCCTCGCGTCGAGCTTCATCGGCATCGACTACGACAATTGGCGCGTTGCCGCGGTGCTCGCCAAAACGGCCGGCGAGGCGCGCATCGGCTTTGCCGACGGCGAAGAGGGGCGCCTGCCCGCCGGTGCCGCGAGCATGGGCTATCGCAAGACGGGCGGCAGCGCCTTTTCGGCGATGCGTCCGGGTGACCTGATCGCGGTCAAGGCGACCGGGCCCGGCGTCTATACGCTGAAGAACATCCCCGAAGTGTCGGGCGGCATGGTCGTCGAAAGCCCCCATTCGGGCCGCATCTATGCGATGCAGGGCGGGTTCGACGTTCGCCTGTCGCCGTTCAATCGGGCGACCCAGGCCGAACGCCAGCCGGGGTCGACGATCAAGCCCTTCGTCTATGCGACGGCACTCGACAATGGCATGACCCCCGCGACGCTGATCGTCGACGGCCCCTTCTGCGTCTATCAGGGCGCGCGCTTCGGCAACAAATGCTTCCGCAACTTCGGCGGCGCGAGCGGCAGCGGCGAACATACGATGCGCTGGGGCCTTGAGCAGTCGCGCAATCTGATGACGGTCAGGACGGCGAGCCAGATCGGGATGGAACCGATCGTCGAAACGATCAAGACGATGGGGATCGGGACGCACGAACCCTATCTGTCGACCGCGCTCGGCGCCGGGTCGACGACGGTCGAAAAGATGGTCAACGCCTTTTCGATGCTCGCCAACCACGGCCGCGAGCTCAAGCCGCGACTGATCGACTATGTCCAGGATCGCCGCGGCAAGGTGATCTTTCCCAAGAACTGGAGGCCCTGCGAGGGGTGCAACAGCGACGATTGGGATGGCAAGCCGATGCCGCGCTTCACGCCGTCGGGCAAGCAGCTGATGGACCCGATGACCGCCTATCAGGTCGTCCATATGCTCGAAGGCGTCGTTCAGCGCGGGACGGCGCAGGTGCTGCGCGATCTGAACGTGCCGCTGTTCGGCAAGACGGGGACGACCACCGGCCCGACCGACGTCTGGTTCGTCGGCGGCACCCCCGACGTCGTCGCCGGCCTCTATATGGGCTATGACCAGCCGCGCAGCATGGGCGGCTATGCGCAGGGCGGCAGCCTCGCCGCGCCGGTATTCAAGCAATTCTTCCTCGAATCGCTGACCGACCGGCCGCCGGTGCCGTTCATTGCGCCGAAGAATATCCGCATGGTGCGCATCGACCGCCAGTCGGGCCGCCGCGTCTATGGCGCGTGGCCGGGGACCGATCCCAAGGCGGCGATCATCTGGGAAGCCTTTAAGCCCGAAAGCGAACCGCGCCGGACGATCCGCGAAGAAGAGATCAAGCCTGCCGCCTCCGCCAAGCGACCCGATGCCCCGGTGCAGGAAGGCAATGGCCGGCGCAGCGACGCCGACTTCCTCGACGACCGCGGCGGTATCATCTGACGGCTTGCCTCGCGCGGCGGAGCCACTATGGCCGTCGCTTACAGTTTCAGGAGCAAAGACCATGCGCGCCGAAGCGCAGGATCATGTCGATACCATCAACGCCGCGCTGGCGCTCTTGCGCCGTTTCCTCGACTGGGACCGCGCGGTGCGCCGCCTCGACGAACTTAATGCGAAGGTCGAGGACCCGACGCTTTGGGACAATCCCAAGGCGGCGCAGGATGTCATGCGCGAGCGCCGCCGTCTCGACGAAGCGATCACCGCGACGCGGTCGATCGAAAAGGAGATGGGCGATACGGTCGAACTGATCGAACTTGCCGAGATGGAGGGCGACGAGGCGCTGGTCGATGACGCGGTGCAGTCGCTCGCCACGCTGGCGGCGCGCGCCGAAGAGGACAAGATCAAGGCGCTGCTCGCGGGCGAAGCCGACAGCTATGACTGCTATATCGAGGTTCACGCCGGCGCGGGCGGCACCGAAAGCCAGGACTGGGCCGAAATGTTGCAGCGTATGTATATGCGCTGGGCCGAAAAGCGCGGCATGAAGGTCGAACTGATCGAATATCAGGCGGGCGAACAGGCGGGCATCAAATCGGCGACGATGCTGGTCAAGGGCGAGAATGCCTATGGCTATGCCAAGACCGAGAGCGGCGTTCACCGCCTCGTCCGCATTTCGCCCTACGACAGCTCGGCGCGCCGCCACACCAGCTTTTCCAGCGTCTGGGTCTATCCGGTGATCGACGACAATATCGAGATCGAGATCAACGAAGGCGACCTCAAGATCGACACCTATCGTGCGTCGGGCGCGGGCGGGCAGCACGTCAACACGACCGATTCGGCGGTGCGTATCACGCACATCCCGACCGGCATCGTCGTCGCCAGCCAGAACGACCGGTCGCAGCACAAGAACCGCGCGACCGCGATGGGGATGCTGAAGGCGCGAATGTACGAGGCGGAGCTCCAGAAGCGCGAAGCCGCGGCTTCGGGCGAATATCAGGCCAAGACCGAAATCGGCTGGGGTCACCAGATCCGCTCCTATGTCCTCCAGCCCTATCAGCTGGTGAAGGATTTGCGCACCGGCGTGACCTCGACTGCGCCCTCCGACGTGCTCGACGGCGCGCTCGACCCCTTCATGGCAGCGGCGCTGTCGCAGAAGGTGACAGGCGAAAAGGTCGAGGTGGAGGATATCGACTGATGCGCCGCCGCGCGGCCCGGCCTGCGGCGCTGCCGCTGTTCGCCGCGCTGGCCGCGCTGTCGCTGCTCGGGGGATGCAAGGCGCCGTGGAGCGAGAATAGCGACCGCCCCGAAACCGCGCGCGACTTTCCGCCTGCTGACCGTCCGGTCGCGCCGATCACCTCGACCAAATGGTCGACCGAAGAGGCGCGGGACCGCGTCAACGAAGCTGACGACATCATGGATTCGGCCGACGTGCGCCCCGGCATGACGGTGGCCGATATCGGCGCCGGCGACGGCTATTATACCGTGCGGCTCGCGCCGCGGGTCGGCCAGTCGGGCCGCGTGCTGGCGCAGGATATCCAGCCCGAAGTGATCGAGCGGCTCGCCGACCGTGTCGCGCGCGAACGGCTCGACAATGTCTCGCTCAAACTTGGTGCGGTCGACGATCCGCGCCTGCCCGCGGCCAGCTTCGACCGCGTGTTCATGGTCCATATGTATCACGAGATCGGCGAGCCCTATGCCTTTCTATGGCGCCTGCGCCCGTCGCTGCGCCAGGACGGGCAGGTGATCGTCGTCGACGGCGATCGTCCGATCGCCCAGCATGGGACACCCTTTCGCCTGCTCGTCTGCGAATTCGAGGCGGTGGGCTTCAAGCTTCTGTCCTATGACGACAAGGCACATGCGGGCGGCTATCTCGCGCGCTTTGTACCCGACGGTCAGCGCCCAGCGCCTACAGCCATCAAGGTCTGCAAGAACCCCTAATAGACCAGCAGCCTGTCGTCGGCGCGCGCGTCGGCAAGGAAGCTGACGAGGCCGGCGGCGCGCACCTGCGGCACCAGGTCGTTCGCCGTCATGCCCGCGAGCGCGATACCCGACTGACAGACGAACAGGTCAACATCCATCGCCATCGCCTCGGCGATCAATGCGGCAAGCCCCGGCTGACCAACCGCCTCGCGCGCACCGTCGCCGGCAAAGGTGACGGGCGTACGCAGCAGCGCCGCCGCCTCGCCCTGCAGGAACAGCCGGGCCGGGCGGCCGAGCGCCGCGGCAGCAATCCCTGTCTCCAGCGCGGCATAGAAGCGCGCACCGTCACAGCTCGCGACGATGATGCTCAGGCGCTGCATATCGGACATGTCGGCTCCTTTGCGACACCGACCTCGCGCCAGCGGCGATCGAGCATGTCGAGGATGGCGAGGCGGCCGGTCAGCGGCTGGCCCCAGCCGGTCAGCGCGCGCACCGCTTCGAGCGCGGCCATCGTTCCGACCATTCCGGCGAGCGCGCCCATCACGCCCGCTTCGGCACAGTTGATGCCGGGTCGGTCGGGATCGTCCCCGACCAGACAGGCGTAGCAGGGGCTGTCGCCGCGCCAGCCTTCATAGAGCGCGATCTGTCCCTCGAACGCGCCGATGGCGGCGCTGAGCAGCGGAATCTCGCGCGCGACCGCCGCGCGGTTGACCGCGAGGCGGGTGGCGAAATTGTCGCAACCGTCTAGGATCAGCCTCGCATCGGTCAGCAGCGCTTCGGCATTGCCCGTATCGAGCCGCGCCTCGACCGCCACCGCTTCGACATGGGGGTTGATGCGCCGCGCGGCGTCTGCCGCGACGACCGCCTTGGGACGGCCGATGTCGGCATCGGTAAACAGCGGCTGACGCTGCAGATTGGAAAGTTCGACGCGATCATCGTCGATGATCGTCAGCCTGCCGACCCCCGCTGCCGCCAGATAGGTGATCGCCGGACAGCCGATCCCGCCCGCGCCGATCAGCGCGACATGCGCCGCCTTTAGCTTCGCCTGCCCCGCGCCGCCGAACTGCGGCAGGATGATCTGGCGCGCATAGCGGTCGAGTTCGGCGTCGCTGAGCAAGACCTATTCGCCCGGCCGCCGCATCTTCATCGCCGTGAGCGACCCGACATTGGCGGGCGCATCCTGATCGCCTTCGCTCTGTTCGTCGGCCGTGCCGCTCGCGACCCCGGTCGATCCGAAGCCGCCCGCGCCGCGCGCCGTTTCGTCGAGCGTCTCCACCTCGGCAAAGGTCGCGCGCTGGACGGGCGCGGGCACGATCTGCGCGATGCGGTCGCCGCGTTTG
This sequence comes from Sphingopyxis sp. GC21, assembly GCF_025727575.1. NCBI lineage: Bacteria > Pseudomonadati > Pseudomonadota > Alphaproteobacteria > Sphingomonadales > Sphingopyxidaceae > Sphingopyxis > Sphingopyxis sp. GC21. Next base: position 3,870,992 of record NZ_CP095845.1, read on the forward strand.
ATTTCGAACACCTCGTCGCCGAGATTGGCGAGGATCACCTTCACCTCGCCGCGATAGTCGCTGTCGATCGTCCCCGGCGTGTTGAGGCAGGTGATGCCGTGCTTGAGTGCGAGGCCCGAGCGGGGGCGCACCTGCACCTCATAGCCTGCGGGAATCGCCATCGCGAAGCCGGTCGCAACCGCGTGGCGCGCGCCGGGGCGCAGCGTCAGCGTCTCGGCCGCGACGATGTCCATCCCCGCGGCGCCGTCGCTCGCATAGGCCGGAACCGGCAGGCCGCCGCCGTTGGGCAGGCGCTGGAGGCGGATCTCAATCATCGGCAAGCGGGACGCGGGTATCGAGTTCATCGGCGATTTTTTCCATCAATTTGCGGGCGACGGCTTCCTTGGGCAGCCGGTCCCAACTCTCGACGCCAGCCTTGCTGACGATATGAACGCGGTTCGTCTCGCCGCCCATCGGGTCCGCCGACACATCGTTGGCGACGATCAGGTCGCAGCCCTTGCGGGCGAGCTTTGCCTGGGCATGGGTGATCACGTCGTTGGTTTCGGCGGCGAAGCCGACGAGCAGCGGCGGGCGCTTGGCGCTCTTCGCGACGCTCGCCAGAATGTCGGGATTTTCTGCCAGGGCGAGCGGTGGCACCTCGCCGCTGCCGTCCTTCTTGATCTTCTGCGCCGATGTGTCGGCGGCGCGCCAGTCGGCAACTGCGGCGACCATGATCGCGGCGTCGACGGGCAGTCCCGCCTCGACCTCGGCCGCCATTTCGCGCGCGGTTTCGACATCGACGCGAATCACGCCCGGCGGCGTCGGCAGCGGTACCGGTCCCGCGACCAGCAGCACCTCCGCGCCCGCTTCGGCGGCGGCTGCGGCGATCGCGAAGCCCTGCTTGCCGCTCGACCGGTTGGCGATGTAGCGGACGGGATCGATCGGTTCGTGGGTCGGTCCCGCGGTGACGAGGATGCGTCGGCCAAAGAGCGGGCGGTGGCGCGACGGCGCGAAATCGGGCTGGCCGCCGAGCGGTCGGACAACCGTGCCTTGCACCAGCGCCGCCTCGACCGCCGCCTTGATTGCTTCGGGCTCGGGCAAGCGGCCGGGGCCATATTCGCCGCACGCCATTTCGCCCGCGTCGGGCTCCATCACCGTCGCCCCGTCGCCGCGCAGCGTCGCGACATTGCGCTGCGTCGCGGGGTGCAGCCACATGCGTACGTTCATAGCCGGCGCCGCGAGCACTGGCTTGTCGGTCGCGAGCAGCAAGGTTGTCGCCAGATCGTCGGCGATGCCCCCCGCCATCTTTGCCAGCAGGTCAGCGGTCGCGGGGGCAACGACGACCAGGTCGGCTTCGCGTGAAAGCTGGATATGCCCCATCTCGACCTCGTCCTTCAGGTCGAAAAGATATGTATATACTTTATTTTCAGAGAGGGCCGCGAGCGTCAGCGGCGTGACGAACTGCTCGCCCGCGCGCGTCAGCACGCAGCGTACGCTATGGCCGGCCTTGCGGAGCAGGCGCACCAGCTCGATGGCCTTGTAGGCGGCGATGCCGCCGCCGATGATCAGAAGGATACGCCGATGGGTCATGACCCTATCCTATAGGATGTCCGCGCCCGCGATCCACGCAGATTCTGACCGCTCAGACCGCGGGTACGGAAACTGGGGACGGCACCGCCCGGATCGACCGGTACAGAGCAAGGAGTGCGGCGGGCGCGAAGATCAGCCCCACGAACAATGTCGGTTCGATCAGCATCGCCCAGTAAAAATTGTTGGGGCGGGCGAACAGCATCAGCATCGCCGCATAGCCGAGCTGGACGATCAGCATCGTCGTGCCCAGCCGCGATCGCCATGCGGCCCAGCCGAGCAATGCCAGCGGCACCACCGGCACCATCGTCCAAGCCGGAAGAAAGCGGAAAACCGATGATACATGGACGAAGGACAGATAGGCGGGCCATCCCCCCATCCCGCTCCAGCCTGGGGTGGTCATATCGCCGGGACGGACGAAGGCGGTCAGCGTCGTCGCATGCCATGCCATCAAGGCCAGGAAGCCCAGTCCGATACCAAGCCAGCCGGTGGCGGCGCGCCAATCGCGGTCGATCAGCGCGAACAGGCCCAGCAACATCGCCACGGGCAGGACCGTTTCCCGCATCGCCAGCGCGAGCGCGATCACCGCCATCGCCGGCCAGGGACGGGCAGGGCGATAGAGGGCGAGCGCCAGCGCGATCAGCACGCCCGCCACCACTTCGTGCATCAGCACCCATTGGCGCGATACGATCTGCGACATGTTGACCGCCATGAGGAACGCACCGAAGCGCGCATAAGGCGGCAGATCACCGGCCATCAACCGCTTTCGCCACAGAAGAAACGCCGCAAGACCGGTCAACGTCAGCAGCGCGACCGACCCGCGCAGGCCGATTACCGCCATGATTTCGGCCTGGGTGGGCAGGCGTACGGTGAAGAAGGGATGCAGCGGATAGCGATGCGCGCGCTGCGTTTCCGTCGCGGCGGGATAATAGGATTGGCCCGCCTCCATCTTGCGCAGGATGTTGAGGTACAGCGCATGATCGCCGACCATGCCTTCGAACTTCATCGATGTGGGCTTGGCGGGCTGTACCCGCTTGCCGCCCACGCCGCCGCTCCATCCGGCCACCATCAGCGCGGCGAGCAGGACCAGCACGGCCGCGGCCCAAAGCCGCGGGATGGCCGAAAAGCGGTTCCAGCCGGTGGCGGCCGTCGGCGCTATTTGCGCCACGTCAGCGCCGAAGACATGGCGAAATTCCAGATCGCGCCTACCAAGACCCCGGCGACGCCCGCGACCCACCAACGCTCATTCTGCCCGGCGAGCCAGGTGCCGATGCCGATATTGGCGAGCGCGCCGACCGCCGAGATCGCATAGAAGCTCGCCAGTCCGCCCAGCACCGCCCAGCCCTTGAGCTTGCGGTCGGCGTAGGTGAAGCTGTTGTTGAGGAAGAAATTGAACGCGATCGCGGTCACGACCGCTCCGGTCTGCGCCATCATGAAACTGTTGCCGGCGGTCAGCAGCGCCCACAGCACCGACAGGTGGACGATGACGCCCAGTCCGCCGACCATCAGGAATTTGAGCAGCCGGACCGGCACGAAGCGGCCGATCGTCTTTTCGGCGAGCAGTTCGGCATATTCGGCGATGACGCGCGCGCCGATCTTGCTCTCGCCCGCTTCGCGGGTGCGGAATTGATAGGGAATTTCGGCGACGCGCAGCGGCGTCGGCGACGACGCCAATATGTCGGCCAGTATCTTGAAGCCGATCGCCGACAGGCGTGGCAGCGCCGCGTCGAAGGCTTCGCGGCGCATCGCGAAAAAGCCGCTCATCGGATCGCTCACCTTGGTGCGCAGCGCGATCTGGCCGATTTTTGTCGCAAACTGGCTCATCGACACGCGCAGCGCGCTCCATTCGCCGACGCCGCCGCCATCGACGTAGCGGGTGCCGACGGCGATGTCGGCGTCGTTCGAGGCCACCGCGTCGATCAGGCGCGGCAGCGCGTCTTCGCTGTGCTGAAGATCGCCGTCCATCACCGCGATCACCGGAGCGGCCGTCGCCAGCACCCCTTCGATCACCGCTGACGACAGGCCGCGGCGGCCGACGCGCTGAACGATGCGGACGTGGCGCGAGTTGCGGGCAATGCGGCGCACGACGTCGCTGGTACCGTCGGGCGAATTATCGTCGACGAACAGCACTTCCCAGCCGCGACCGGCAAGGACGTTCGTCAGCTTCTCGACCAGCCGCTCGACATTGGCGGCCTCGTTGAGCGTCGGGACGACGACCGCGACTTCGAGCGGGAGGGTGTCAACCGACACGATCGGGTCGGCAAGGGCGGTTTCGTGGTGCATATCGGGTGAAGATGCCTCGGTTCGATCGAGCGGTACCGCCCTGTTGGTCCTCAAAAACGCTAGCGAATTAAGGTAAATCTTTGGTAATCACAATCGGCCTTGGCGGCGGCGATCAACCGCCCAGCGCAAGGAGGATCGCAGCGCCTGCGGCCGCCCCGGCGAGCGCGGTCAGCGCATAGCGCCATGCTGTCCGCTTTTCGCCCTTTTCCCACATCAGCCGGACATCGGGGAGCGGCGGCGCGGGCGGAGCAGCGCCCGGCTTCGGCAATTGCGCGTCGAGGCGGCGGATGATGTCGGGGATCAGCGCCAGCGTCCGCCCCTGTTCGCGCAGCCCATCGGCCAGCGCGGCTTCGGGGCCCAGTTCGTCACGAATCCATCCTTGCACGAACGGTCCCGATACATCCCACATGTTGATCCGCGGGTTGAGCATCGTGGCCACGCCCTCGACCATCACCATCGTCTTTTGCAGCAGCAGCAGATGCGGCTGGGTCTGCATGTCGAAGTCGCGGGTGATCGCGAACAGTCCGTCGAGCATCTGCCCGACCGACAGCTCGCTCACCGGTTTGCCGCGCATCGGCTCGCCGACCGCGCGCAGCGCCGTCGCGAATTCCTCGACGCTGTGATAGTCGGGGACATATTGCGCCTCGAAATGAATCTCGGCGACGCGGCGGTAATTGCCGGTGGTCAGCCCATAGAGGATCTCGGCGAGCCAGTAGCGCGCCTGTCGGTTGATCCGCCCCATGATGCCGAAATCGACCGCCGCGATCGTCCCGTCGGCCTTCACGAACAAATTGCCCTGGTGCATGTCGGCGTGGAAGAACCCCTCGGCGATCGCCTGGCGCAGAAAGGCCTGGACCAGATTGGTCGCCAGCTTTTCCATGTCGTGCCCCGCCGCGACCAGCGCTTCGCGGTGCGAAATCTTGATCCCGTCGATCCAGTCGAGCGTCATGACGCGCGACGCGGTGCGGTCCCAGTCGATCGCGGGCACTTCGTAGGTTGGCTCGGCCGCCATTGCCTCGCGCAGTTCGGATGCCGACGCGGCTTCGCGGCGCAGGTCGAGCTCGCGCAGCGTCCAGCGGCGGAAATTGGCGATCACCTGCCGCGGCCGCAGCCGTGCGGCTTCGCCGCCCAGTGCCTCGAGGTGCGCGGCGGCCCATTCATAGGTTTCGATGTCGCGCGCGAACTGCTTGTCGATGCCGGGTCGGCGAACCTTGACCGCGACCTGCCGGCCCTCGGTGGTCACCGCGCGGTGAACCTGCGCGATCGAGGCCGAACCGACAGGTTCGGGATCAAATTCGCTGTACAGGCTTTCGAGCGGTGCCTCGAACGTCGCCTCGATCTCGGCACGGATGCGGGCAAAGGTCACGGGCGCGAGCGCGTCCTGCAGGGTCAGCAGGTTGCGCGCCGCCTCTTCGCCGACGAGATCGGGACGCGTCGCGAGCGTCTGTCCCAGCTTGACCGCCGCCGGTCCGATCGCCTGGAAGGCGGCGGCATAATCGGGCACCTTGGGCTGGACCGTGCCGAGCCGCGCGATGCGGCACAGCCGCTTGACCCCTGGCGGCGTCTGCGGCGCGGTCTCGATCCCGCGCAGCGCACCGTGGCGCGCCAGGATGCGGCCCCACTTCAGCAGGCGGGCAATATGGGTGACGGGTCGGGTCAAGCCTTCCACCCGCTATGGATCGCGACCAGTCCGCCCAAAATCGGTTCGACCTTCACCGCGGTAAAGCCCGCATCGCGAATCATCTGCGCAAAGCGCGGCATCGGCGGGAAGCGGCGGATCGATTCGATCAGATAGCGATAGCTGTCTTCATCGTCGGCGATCAGCTTGCCGAGCTTGGGCACCAGATGGTGCGAATAGGCGTCATAGACCTGTGCAAAGCCGGGCCATTCGTTGGTCGAAAATTCGAGGCAGAAGAAGCGCCCGCCATAGCGCAGAACGCGGTGCGCCTCTTTCAGCGCGGCGGGAATGTCGGTCACGTTGCGGATGCCGAAGGCGATCGTATAGGCGTCGAAAAACTGGTCGGGAAAGCTCAGCTTTTCGGCATTTTGTTCGGACCATACCAGCGTGTCGATGCCGCGCTCCGCCGCGCGTTCCATGCCGACGCCCAGCATGTCGGGATTGATATCGGCGACCGTGATGCTCGCGCCCGACGGCTCCATGCGAAAGGCGATGTCGCCGGTGCCGCCCGCCATGTCGAGGATCGCCTCGCCTGCGCGCGGCTTGACGCGCCGGACAAAACGGTCTTTCCACAGCCGGTGCATCCCGCCCGACATCGCGTCGTTCATGATGTCATATTTGCGCGCAACGCGGCTGAACACCTCGCCGACCATCGCGGTCTTCGCGGTCGCGGGGACCTGTTCATAGCCGAAGCTGACGGTGTCGGGGGTGGTCATCGGGTGCGCGCCTTTGCGGGGAAAGCCTCTTTCAGCAGCGCCTTTAGCCGGGCCTTGCCGCGCGCGCAAATGCCAGATACCGCTGGCGCGAAATGCCCGAGCTTCCCGAAGTCGAAACCACCGTGCGCGGCCTCGCGCCCTTTCTCGAGGGGCAGCGGCTCGTCACGGTCAGCACCTTCCGCCCCGATCTGCGGCGTCCCTTTCCCGCTGACCTTGCGCAGCGGCTGACCGGGGCGACGGTCACCCATCTCGCGCGGCGCGCCAAATATGGCATCGTCTCGACCGACCGCGACGACCATATGATCTTCCATCTCGGCATGTCGGGGCGGTGGCGCACCGAGGGCGGCGAGGCGGGCAAGCACGATCATCTGCTGCTCGAAACCGGCGCCGGACACCGCCTGTTTCTCCATGATCCGCGGCGGTTCGGGTCGGTCGATCTTGTGAATGGCGATCCGCTCGCGATCTTTCCCGCGTTCGTAACGCTGGGACCGGAGCCGCTGTCGGACAATTTCGACGCCGCCTATCTCGTGCGCGCGCTCGCCGGCCGCCGCGCGCCGATCAAGGCGATGCTGCTTGACCAGACGATCGTCGCGGGACTCGGCAACATCTATGTTTGCGAGGCGCTCAACATGGCGCGAATCGCGCCGACCCGCCCTGCGGCCGACGTCTCGCGGGCAAAGCTCGGCACGCTGGTACCGGCGATCAAGGCAGTGCTGGCGGCGGCGATTGCTGCGGGCGGTTCGACCTTGCGCGATTTCCTCAGTCCCGAAGGCGACCTCGGCTATTTTGCCAAGGATTGGCGCGTCTATGGCCGCGAGGGCGAGCGCTGCGAATGCGGCGGCACGATCGTGCGGATCGTCCAGTCGGGGCGGTCCACCTTCTATTGCCCCAAATGCCAGCGGTGAGCGTGATCGGATGCCGCTTTTCCAGCGAAAAGCGTTGACCTTCGGAGGCATGCTGGCTATGGGCCCACCCTTCGAGCAGGGTCCGGTCAACCGGAACCGGCCGCATCCGGACATTGATTCGCCGTCCACGCGCGATTCGGCTGCTCCGCTGCTGCTGTGCTCCGACCGTTGAACCGATTGGATATTTTGAGGAACTTATGGCCAATACGCCGCAGGCAAAAAAGCGCATCCGTCGCAACAGCGCGCGCACGCTGATCAACAAGAATCGCGTGTCGCGCATCCGCACGCTCGTGAAGAAGGTCGAAAACGCGGTTGCCGCCGGCGACAAGGCCGCCGCGACTGCAGCGCTCGCAGCGGCGCAGCCCGAAATGGCGCGCGGCGTTGCCAAGGGCGTCCTCCACAAGAACACGGTTGCGCGCAAATATTCGCGCCTGACCAAGAGCGTGAACGCGATCGCCTGATCCGCGCACGCCGCACCGTCCCGAAAGGGCACAAAAAAGGACCCGTCGGCCAAGCGCCCGCGGGTCCTTTTTTGTTACAGCGCAATGGCAAAGCTGTTGCAGCGCGGTAAGTGACGGATTTATCGCGATTCGTTTACCATGACGTTTTTACGCTGCACTAAATATCTGAAAAATATAAGAAATATTGCCCTGCAACGCGTTTCCGCGTCCCCTTGCGAGTCAAGAATTTTATTTCAGATTTTTTACGCTCCGCACCCTTGATCGACTCGTCTCCCCCTGCCTAGAAAAAGGCGTCGTTGGCCTTCGCCGGCGGCCGCCACATCGACATGATTCGGAAAGCTTCGGGCTGCGCGCCCGGGACAGGATGCTTGCGCCCCGGCGTGGGCGCCCGGAT